>JAJPJE010000124.1 GCA_021324365.1 Terriglobia bacterium
AGCGGTGCGAGTTCGAGGCTGGGGAACCGTATCCACGCGGCAGTAACCGGTTGTGACTGGCCGCCTTGCAGGTTGAGACGACGAAGAGGAAGGGTGTTGGTGGAAGGCGTGATGCTCAAGTCGATGTCAAGAAGGCCGTGCAGGTCCGGGCGAAGTTTGCCGTTTATACTCCAATCGACGCCAGTCACTTTGACGTTCAATTCGCATTGCTCGCCCGCATTGACCTGAAGGATCTGCGCCTCGTGTGTGCGCCACTCCTTATCGCAGACGATCTCGTAAGAAACGAATAACGGCTGGGCAGGCTCCTGGATGGAGACGACTTTTCCGCGCAGCAGGTGATAGTCCCGCTTTTGCCGCAACTCGAAGTATTCAGTTCCGCCTGTCAGCAGATTACGCCACACGATCGCGCGCTCGAGGTGGTCCATGCTCTTCCGCTCCTGCGATCAGATTATCGTGACCCGAAATTGGAGGGCTGTGAGGAGGAATACAAGGTAGTGGTTGGTGAGTATTGGTCAGTGGCTGTGGCTTACCACCAATCACTAACAGCTAGTCACTTCTTAGGCCTGGCCACCAGCTTCACGCGTCCCTGCTTCAGTTCGACTTGGTATTCCACGGCATCGCAGGAATACTGTTTCCGGATCTGCTGCGTCTTCTTCATGACAAAGTCACGAAAGGCGTCGTAGTTGGTCGCCTCGCCGGCATCGGACGCATTCTTCTTGGCATTGGACAGGGCTGAGTATAGTGATTTCAGATGTTCCTGCTCTTTGGCTGGATCGGAAACGGCAACCCTAAATGGCTTATCGAGTGTTGCGACTTTGTGCTTCAACTCGTTACCGGCAGCATGTTCCTGTTCGGTACGCAAACCCTGGATACCCAGAACGGCATCCTGCGAGCGGCGATACCCCTCTTCCTTGATTTTGGCCTTCTGGCGCCATAAATCGCTGAAAACTGCATATTTCTGCTGGATAGCGTTGAAGCGGAAGCGCTGGGCGACGCTGAGCCGCTGGGAGTCGCTGAACTTTTTTAGCAGAGACTGAACACGCCACTCCAGGTCTGTAGGCGGCCGTTTCGAGCCCCCTCCAAAGAAGATGTCGTATTCGATTTTTAACCGGCGCAGCGCGTCATCTAGCTGCCCAATTTCTTCATCAACCGTCAAAGCGCACTCCGGATTTGCGCCTCTGGGAGGCGATAGCCCGGACTATAGCACGGCTTTCCAACTTCCTTTGCAAACCCGGTAGCACTTTAGTCACATCTCACCACTAGTTCTCCCGACTTGCTTCGTGACTGCCGTAGGGTGCGGGTGACACTATAAACGTGCCGGAGAAGATCCAAATCGTTGTTGCTGACGACCACGCGGTTCTGCGCGAGTCATTAGCTGCATTGCTGGCCACACATCCTGATTTTGAGGTTTCTGGCAAAGCGGCCAATGGCACCGAAGCCCTCAGGTTAGTCCAGGAAACGCATCCGCACGTCCTGCTGCTCGATCTCTTTATGCCGGAGGAAAGCGGGTTCGACGTTCTGCGCGTTCTTGATCGGGAAGGAAACCGAGTAGCCGCCGTCGTACTAACCGGGTCCGAAAGCCATTCGGATTACCTGCAGGTAGTTCGATTGGGTGCCCGAGGTCTGGTTTTGAAAAGCGACGATCTGGAGCACCTGTTTTCAGCCATCCGCGCCGTCGCTGCCGGGGAACTCTGGTTTCCGCCCGAGATTGCCCAACAGGTCCTGACCGCCATGGCCGGTGAAACCAGGCAGCAGCCCACTTCCATTCAACGCCTGTCAGAGCGGGAACGCCAGATCGCAGGGCTGGTCGCCTCAGGGTTGCGCAATCGTGACATCGCTGAACACCTGAAGATCAGCGAGAACACGGTCAAGCGTCACCTGCAGAGCATCTTCGATAAAACCGGCGCCCGTGATCGCCTGGAATTGGCCGTAATGGCGCTCGGAGAGTTGGACAGAGCCGCCTGACGATTCCAGCTAGTACTTCGGCACCTTAGGGTCGACCTTGTCTGCCCAGGCATTGATACCACCGGTTAAATTCTTCACCTTCGTAAATCCGGACTGCCGCAGAAAATCCACAGCCTTGGCACTACGCCCCCCCATTTTGCAATGGACGATCATCTCCCGGCTGGGATCGAGTTCATTCACGCGCTTAGGAAGATCATTCAACGGAATCAGGTATCCTCCGAGGTTGCAAATCTGATATTCGTGCGGCTCGCGCACGTCGAGCAGAAACGGCTCGTTCCCCGCGTCGCGAAGTTGCTTTAATTCTTCCACGGTGATGCTGGGCATCTGCGTTTCCACTGGCTTCTCTTCTCCTCGTATTCCGCAAAATTCGTTGTAATCGATCAGCTTCTTCAAAGTCGGATGCGTCCCGCACGCTGGGCAGTCCGGATTCTTCCGCAGCTTCAATTCGCGGAAGCGCATCGCCAGAGCATCAACCAGCAACAAGCGTCCGATCAGCGGCTCGCCTGCACCGAGAATCAGCTTGATGGCTTCCGTCGCCTGCATCACGCCAACCAGGCCCGGGAGAATCCCCAGCACTCCGCCTTCGGCACACGAAGGCACCAATCCAGGCGGCGGTGGCTCCGGATAAAGACAGCGATAGCACGGTCCTTCTTTCGTTGCGAAGATACTCATCTGTCCTTCAAAACGGAAAATGGATCCGTAGACATTTGGTATGCCGGTCAGTACGCAGGCGTCGTTCACCAGGTAACGCGTGGGGAAATTGTCGGTACCATCGACCACCATGTCGAAGTCACGGAACAACTCTAATGCATTCGCGCTGGAAAGCTTGGTATCGAACCTTACGATGTTGACGTTGGGATTGATTGCCCGCAGTTTGTCAGCAGCCGAATCAAGCTTCTTGCGACCTACATCGGCGGTGGTGTGGATGATCTGCCGCTGCAGGTTGGTGAAATCGACGACATCGAAATCAACTACGCCGAGTGTGCCGACACCGGCCGCTGCCAAATACAAGGCCAGCGGGGAACCGAGTCCACCCGCGCCAACACACAACACTCTCGCGGCTTTAAGCTTGAGCTGTCCTTCCATGCCGACCTCGGGCATGATCAAGTGGCGTGAGTAGCGGAGGACTTCATCATTGCTAAGAGCTACAGCGGGTTTTGTTTCAGTAAGAGTTGCCATATGTCTCTCGGTTGAGTGATCGGGCGATCGAGCCGTCGAGTCATTTCAAAGCAAACGGCATTCTCAATGATGCGATGACTCAATGACTAAATGACTCGATCGTCCTTCCCTCCGGCGATCGAGGGCACAATCGACAGTGTGTCCGACTGGCCTACCGGGGTGTTCTCCTTCTCCATATAACGAATGTCTTCATCGTTGAGATATAGGTTGACGAAAGCGCGCAGCTTGCCTTCTTCGTTGTAGAGATGCTTTTTCAAATCCGGATGCGAAATCGTGAGATTCTTAAGCGCCTCGCCAACCGTGGTTCCGGGAACCTCGACGCTGTCCTTCTTGCCCGCATATTGCCGCAGCGGAGTCGGAATTAATACCTTCATTCAGTCTCTCCAATCAAAATGTCTCAAAACCCATTCAGTCGCCGCACTTATTTGTCGGAACCGGGAACCTCAGCTGGCGGCATGGATGCCTGCGCTGATAACGGTACATCGCTCTTCTGCGCAACAGCTACGAACGTAATTGGCTCGTCTTCGAAGTGCTTGTCTTCTTCTTCGGTGCCGCGCAACCAAAAGGAATTCGTGTCCACGGCCCGCGCCTTATCCACGCGGGTGATTACATAGGAGCAGCCGATCCAGTGCGCCTCCGCAAAGTCGGTCTTCGACCACTGCGCCGGGCAGTCCGGATGCGAATGGTAGAACCCCACTATATCCAATCCCTGCTCTCGCCCCTGCCGCTGGATGCGAACCAGGTCGCGAGGATCGATGTAGAAGCGATCCTGCGGGCGGTCTTCGCGAGTGTTATGGCACCGGACGGTCGAGCTCACAATCCGATGATCGCCTTCTTCGTTCATCGTCCCCAGCAGTACGCCGCAGCACTCGTCGGGATACGTCTCCTCGCCATGGCGCCTGATTTCCTCGTAATCCGATTGTTTGAACTCAAGCATGATTCTTAAATACCGCCACCCGAGACCAGGGTCTCTTCCTGCCAAAACCTCTCGCTGAGATATTTGTCTGCACCGTCGGGCATCACCATCACAATGGCCGCGCTCTGACCGGCGGCCGCCAGCGGGCGAGCAATCTTCAACGCGCCTGCCAGAGCTGCACCGGCCGAGACCCCCACCAGTAGCCCCTCTTCCCTCGCCAGGCGCTTTACCATCCAATGAGCTTGTTCTGTCGAGATCCCCAGATTTTCGTCCGCTATTGCAGGATCATAAATGGGAGGGACAATCGCTGTCGCCATATGCTTGGCGCCCTCGATGCCATGGAACGGAGAATCCGGCTGCAGTGAGATACAACGAATCTTCGGATTCAGTTCCTTCAATCTCCGGCTGGTGCCCACGAACGTCCCGCTGGTCCCCAGCATAGCGACGAAGTGAGTCACCCTCTCCGCCGTCTGTTCCCATATCTCGTTCGCAGTTCCACGATAGTGAGCCCGCCAGTTCGCTTCATTTCCATACTGATTGGCATAAAAGTATGTCTCGGGGTTGGCGGCATGCAACTCGCGCGCCTTGCGCAGTGCGCCATCAGAGCCTTCGGCCGGATCGGTGTAGATGATCTCCACTCCGTAGGCATTCAGGATGTGTTTGCGCTCTGGAGAAGCATTCTCAGGAACGCACAATGTGACACCGAAGCCCTCAGCAGCGCCGATCATGGCGTAGGCGATGCCGGTGTTGCCGCTGGTAGAATCCAGTAGCCGCTGGCCAGGCTTGAATTGGCCCAACGATCTGCCGTTGCGCACGATGTTGGCAGCGGCGCGATCTTTCACCGAACCGCCTGGATTAAACCATTCCGCTTTTGCCAGCAACTCGACTCCGGGGTACTCCTGACCGATGCGCTCAAGCCGCAACAGCGGCGTATTGCCGATTGTTTGCAGCAGCTTGGATCCAAGCTTTCGAGCAGGTACAACGATCTCGGCGTGTTTTTGAGCAACTTGCATGAAATCGGATTGCCGGAACCCCACGTGTCCGGCTTCTGTCAAAAGACTACTGAAAGTTGCGTGCTGGCATCAACTTTTAGGTTTTTCGCTGCTGGCCGAAACGCCGGTACACGATTTTCCTTGCCTTAATGGATGCCTCTGAAGCGCCACAAGCGTCAAATTG
This sequence comes from Terriglobia bacterium, assembly GCA_021324365.1. Taxonomy (GTDB): domain Bacteria; phylum Acidobacteriota; class Terriglobia; order Terriglobales; family Acidobacteriaceae; genus JAJPJE01. The sequence goes on from JAJPJE010000124.1 coordinate 5,237, forward strand.
TGCAGGCACTTAACCCCGGAAGGCTTGCCCTGAGTCCTTCATGTTACGTTCGGGAGATCACTGATGGCAGTTGGCACAGTATCCGGGTACAAGGTCATCATGTTATGGTTTGGTAGGAATTCCGGCTAAAGGTTAATCCGACAAATGGCAAAGCAAATCGCCACTCACACCTACGAAGACGCTGTTTCCTGGCTGAAAGATCATGGCTTCGACATCCTCGAAGCTCCCGGCGTGCAGAACCGTGTTTTCGTAAAAAAGAACAATTGTTCTGCAGCCATCGAGGCCACTCCCGATGGCGGTGTGAAGATCTTTGCTTATCCCGGCGTGCTGATCGGCGGTGAAATTTCCAAGCTGGTCAACAAGGGCTACCAGCAATTCCTCAAGACCACTAAAACGGAGGTAGCGGCAACCGCCGACCACCTCAAGACTTTGCATCAGTTCACTGAAGAGTTGAAAGAAGCCATCGGCGCAACCAGCCTCTACAACGAATCTCTGGGCACCGTCAGCGAGAACTACCATTACGATCGCGTCAAGGATCGTGAAGAGCCTGTTACCCAACGGCCTAAGCGTCCATGGGAAGCTAAGCGAACGCCAAAAGCCAAGCGCGCTTAGCTCGCCTTGCGCAACTGCGGCATTTGCTCGGAATTCTCTTTCGGAAATGCCTCCGGCCGTCCCACGCTGTAATACATGAATCCGTTCTCTCCCATCATTTGGGGATCGTAGAGGTTACGCCCGTCGATCACGATGGGGTATTTCAGCGCGCGTCGCAGTCGAGGCAGGCTCAGAACCGCGAATTCTTCCCAATCGCTGAGCAGCAGCAGCGCATCCGCGTCTTCGGCGGCGTCATAGGCGCTCTCCGCGAATGTCACTCTGTTGCCGAGTACCTCTCGCGACTTCACCATCGCCGCCGGATCGTAAGCCACTACTTCGCAACCCTCGCGAAGCAACAACTCGACCAGCGTTATTGCCGGCGACTCACGCACATCGTCTGTTCCGCCTTTGAAGGCCAATCCCAGCACAGCCAGGCGCTTCCCCTTCAACGTCCACAATGCGCTTCGAACTTTGCGCAGGAAACGCAGGCACTGTTCTTCATTGATCCGGATCACCTCATCGAGCAGTCGGAAATCATACCCGGATTCGCGAGCCACAGCACGAAATGCCTTCAGGTCTTTGGGGAAGCACGATCCGCCATAGCCAATGCCGGGGCTAAGGAAGCGATCGCCAATGCGCGGATCGGAACCGATGCCGTCACAGACTTCCTCGACGTTCGCTCCTACAGCCTCGCAGATGTTGCCCACAGCATTGATGAAAGAGATCTTCATCGCCAGGAACGCGTTCGAAGCATGCTTGATCAACTCGGCGCTCCGCGTGCTCGTGACAATCAGCCGGGCAGGAATTCGAGCCTGGTCGGGTTCCGGGATTGCATTCTCCCGCCGCGTATAAGACCCGTCGGTCAGCGGACGATAGATCTCCTGCAAAAGGCATGCTGCACGTTTACTGTTTGCGCCAATCACGATTCGGTCGGGAAACAGGAAATCGCTAACCGCGGTTCCCTCACGTAGAAATTCTGGATTCGAGGCCACTTCGAAGGCGTTCTCGGGAGCGCCATTCAGGACCATGATGCGGCGTACCCATTCGCTGGTACAAACAGGCACCGTGCTCTTCTGGACCACCAACTTGTATCCACTGACAGAGCGGGAAATTTCGCGAGCTACCACTTCCACATACGAGAGATCGCAGTCTCCATTGTCGGTGGACGGTGTTCCCACGGCGATGAAGATTACGGCGCTCTGTTGCACAGCTTGCGACAAGGATGAAGTGAATTTCAGCCGCTTGCCGCGGTGCCGTTCGAGCAACTCCGGCAAGAAGCGTTCGTGAATCGGTGTCTCCCCTCGCTCGAGCGCCGCGACTTTTGCTGTGTCGTTATCGACGCAAATGACCCAGTGCCCCAGTTCTGCGAAACACGCCGAGGCGACCAATCCTACATACCCGGACCCCACAACTGTAACTTGCATTCTTCCAAAGCACCCTTTGCTTTGCACAATGTGGAAACTTCACACACCTTCGTTGATGCTTTGCCTAGTTCCAGAGATGTAAATGAGCGCTTTGCACGAACCTGAGTTGCGGACCATTTTTCATCGCGACATTGGTGCAGAAATTTATCGCTTAAAATCAGCGTGCCAGGACAGGAGTGCACGATTTATGCTCTTTACAGTTGGTTTCCCTTGCAAGGAGATCTCGCATGGCGTCGCCAGGATTCTATGAGGATCGGCAAGCGATACGTAAGCTGATCGACACGATCAATCACGCATGGCTGAACGGCCCGCTCGACCAGATGGAAGTCACGCTTGGCGCCTGCTTCCACGAAAACATGATCATTAAGGGGCCAGGCTTGCGCGAACTCTGCCGGGGACGGACAGCCTGCGCCCGCAGCTACAAGGAGTTTGTCGAGCAATCGAACATCCTGGATTGCAAGCTGTCACATGCGGAAATCGACGTCGCCGGCAACACGGCGGCAGCCACTTACTCCTGGAACATGAGTTACGAAATGCACGGCAAACGCCGCCGTGAATCAGGCGAAGACTTCTTTGTGTTTACGCGAGATGACGGCCGCTGGTGGGCTCACTGGCGCGTAATCCTGGTTACGCGGGAGGAAAAGTAACGCGATCCAGGGGCCGGATGCGCCCGAGCGGATACATTCGGGCTACAGAAACTGACAACCAACTGACTACTACTTCGCTCCCGCGAGATTCACCACGACGTCGTACAACACCTTAGGACCCCGTTCTACTTCCGCAACGCGAATACGCTCGTTGTTTGCGTGTTCCGTCGATCCTTCTTCTTCGGTTGCCGCAAATGGTGAAAAACCGTAACTCACCACTCCGAGTTGCCGAAAACGTTGGTTCTCTGTGTACCCGCCGGACAAACGAGGAACTACGGGCGCTCCGGGAAAGTAATGATTCGCAACCTCCTCTATTGATCGATACAGGTCCGTATGGATGGGCGAGGCGTTCGGCACCTCGAAATTGTCTTTCATAGGGGTAACCGTCACGTTCGGATCGGCAACGACTTTTCTGATCGTCTCTAGGAATTTCGTGGGGTCTTCTCCCGGGAGCAGGCGCACATCCAGATTCGCCCAAGCCTGCGCCGGAATTACGTTCGTCTGCTCGGATCCGCTCAGCATGGTGATCGCAATTGAGTCGCGAAACAAGAAGTTCAACGAATCATCTTGCGAGATCATTTCCCGGAACGCAGGCTCTTTCATCGCGCGCCGGATATCACGGAACTTCGGCTGCAACAGTTCCGGCTGCAGCGGGGCCAGATCGCGCATGAATTCCTGCATCACCGGGATCACTTTGATTTCGGGCTGATAGTTCTGAATACGATACAACGCTCGTATCAGACGGTTCGGTGCGGAATCCGGACTGGGCCGCGATCCATGCCCCGGCTTTCCCGTAGCGACCACGTGCAACCAGAATGGGGATTTCTCGGCCACATCCAGGCCCACGTACTTAACTTTGCCTCCGACGAGAGGATTCTCGCCGCCTTCGGTGATCAGGAATTCAGCGTTCTCCAGCAGTTCGCGACGATTGGCAATCATCCAATCCGTGCCGCTGTCGTCCACTTCTTCGTCGGCGGTGGCGAGAAAGATGATGTCGCGGTCGAGCGCAACCTTCTCGCGCTTCAGCATCACCATCACCATGAGTTGCGCCAGGCCTTCGCTCTTCATGTCCTGTGCGCCACGGCCGTACATCACACCGTTGTTGATGGTGGCGCTGAATGGGGGATACTTCCATTGCGACGCGTCGCTGGTGACGACATCCATGTGACTCAGCAGGATTAAAGGCCGCTTCGGATTTGCAACTGTCGCGGGAACTCGCGCCCAGATATTCCCGCGTCCCGGGCGGTATTCGAATTCCTGATTCTCGATGTTCTCCCGATCGAAGATGCTCTTCAGGAACGCGACTGCTTTGCCTTCGTTGCCGGGAGGATTCGTTGTATCGATGCGCAGGTACTGCTGCATCCAATCGATCGCCATCGTTTGATATTGCTTTTCCCTGTCAATCGGAATGCTCTCGGATGCAAGTCCGGCGAACGTCTCCTGGGCGAAAAGCGGCACAACCATGAATGAAAGGAGTAATGTGGCGCGATATAGTCGTGAAGAAAAGGTATCCGTACTTAGGGACATATTCTCTCTAGCTGTCGCCTTGACAGTTAACAACCGCCTCGTAACTGTAGCCCGAAACTCTTGTACCGGGCGGCGGACTTCGTCGGGAAAGCCTAAATTTCATACCCGATAACCACGGGCCAACCAGTTGATAGAAATTACGCGAATTCAGCCTTTCCTACCTATCGAGCCCACAACCTGAGCTGCCGCCCTACCATCCAAATATTGATGACAAAGGAGTTGTTGCTTCTCTGTCGTGCCGGTTTTTGGCCCTTTGATTGTAAATGTCCATGTCGAGAGCGTCTCCAGCGCCAGAGACATTGGACAGTTGGCAGCTGGCCTGAACAATAGCGCGCCGCACTCGCGGCATGACAGAAAACGCTCCCGTCGAACCGGAGGAATTGCAATGAAGATTCGTACTTTGATGGTGCTTCCGCTCGCAGCCACCTTGATGGCCCCTGCGTTTGCGCAGCAAGCTCCCGCAAACAGCAGCCAGAGCCAGCCAGCGGCTGCCGCGTCCGAGTCCAGCTCGAATGCGGCCACCAGCTCTGATCAGAACACCTCGGCTCGCCAGCCGCTGGTGCCTGATACTCATGAGGGATTCTGGGGTCATCTGAACCCATTCGCTCGGAAGAAATATGTACAGCGCCAGATGTCACCGATTCGTGATCGCGTAAATGAACTTGACGAACTTACCGCGTCAAATTCGAAGGCGATCAAGGACGTGGACGCGCGTGCGCAGGAAGGTATCCGCCAGGCTTCGGCGAAGGCCGACCAGGCTGATCAACACGCCGTCGATGCCGGCAACCGGGCCCAACAGGCACAGGCCACCGCAGATCAGGCAACGCAACATTTGCAGACAGTACAGCAGGCTGTCACCAACCTCGATCAGTACCAGCCCAGCACTGATGCCGAGCTTCGCTTCCGTCCGGGACAGAGCGTTCTGAGCACCAAGGCGAAAGAAGCGCTCGATCAGATCGCAGACTCGGTGAAGGATCAGCGCGGCTACATCATTGAAGTCCAAGGCTTCGCTCCTGGAGCCAGCCAGGCCTCGATCGCGGCCTCGCAGAAGATGGCCGACTCGGTCGTCCGTTACCTGGTAGTCGATCACCAGATTCCGGTCTACCGGATCTACACGCTAGGCATGGGCAATGCGAAGTTGACTCCTTCGGGCCAGACCCAGCAAACCGACGCCAACGGCAAGCCAGTTCGTCCGTACCGTGGCGCTCGAGTCCAGGTCACCGTGCTGAAGAACAGCGGTGTGGAACAGCTGAATAACCAGGCAATGGCTACACCTGCCGGCACAATGAACGCTCCGGCAACCACCAATCAGGGCGCGCCGCAATCCTCCCCCAATACCCCGGCGCAGCCGCAGTAAGGATCGGGCCACAGCCTGTATCCTCAGACCTCCCCACCACGCTTCGGACGTGGTGGGGAGTTTTGCTTTAGGCGCATTCCGTCTTGGGACATTCCCGAATCCACAATTTGCGTTTGAAAATTCGGCACTTGTGCAAATCTTTCCCTTTTATTCGCCCGCTTAACTCTTGCATACTGTTGACTCGGATTCGAGCGCCAAAGGATCGAGAAGAATGGGACTTCAATTTCCCGAGCCACGCCTGCAGTGGTGGCCATGCCAAAAACAGCCGTGCACAAAGATAGCTTTCTTGAGCGACGGCAATACTATGTCGGGCTTGCCCGGGAGACCCTTTCGGTGGAGTCGAAAGCGAAAACCCATCCGATGAACTAGAGAACGCACGGCGAGTTCGGCAGAAGTGTGCTTCGTACGGACGCGAGACATTAACGCGCTTCGGCGCTCCGACGTCAGTCGGTCCATGTGAGAAATCTACGACGAGGTTGCTGGAGATTCAAATCAGAAATAGCACGTCGCGGCACAGCTGCGTCGTACGGCACTGCAAGTAAGTTCACAGCTGTTCCGCGATGCCGCCCCAGTCCTGCGGGTGAACATCGGCAACAGACTGCGAAAAGGTCCAGGAATGTCCAGCGAAGTCGACGACGTTGTATTGCCGCTCTCCGAAGGGGTAAGTCGTAGGCGCTTGCGTAACCTGGGCGCCGTGGGCCCTGGCTCGCTCGCAGTGGGCATCTGCATCCTCGATGCGGATCGTAACCGAGCACCCCACGCCTAGTGGGGCCTTGCTTTCGCCTTCTCGAAACTCTCTGACGATCACGGCGCCATCGGCTGCATGCAACTGGATTCTGTGGTTGCCGATACGCAGTCGCACGCTGAATCCGAATGCATCACACAACCACGTAGCAGCCTGATTCACATCCGGGTACGCCAGGACTGGAATCACCGTAGCGCGCGGTATTGACCGGTTCGATAGCATCTCGTCCTCAAATATGGCAGAGCCAAACCCACGCTGATCGTCATCAAGCATAATGCATAGCGAGGTGCGGATTGTCGAAAGCACAACAGGAATCTCTTCTCGCTTTACTGGACTCCGGGCCGGTAACATCGGATCTTTAGATCGACAAACACCCTCATTCCGATTAGAAGGATTCTGAAAATGGAAATCAAACGAGCTGGTTCACAGCCTTCCGGTAAAGGCCCGTCCGACTGGTTCACCGGTACGGTCCGAATCGATCCGCTATTTCAAGCGCCGGATCCCGCGCTGGTTCAGGGCGCCAGCGTGACATTCGAACCCGGAGCTCGCACTGCGTGGCACACCCATCCACTCGGACAGACGCTAATAGTTACGGCCGGATACGGATGGGCGCAGCGCTGGGGAGGACCGTTGGAAGAAATCCGTCCCGGAGACGTGGTCTGGTTCTCCCCCGGCGAGAAGCATTGGCATGGCGCCACGCCGACCACTGCAATGACACATATCGCTATCCAAGAAAAGAAAAACGGCAAGGTCGTCGAATGGATGGAACACGTCAGTGATGAGCAATACCGCAAATGACGATTTCGATCTACGAGTGTGATTTGTACGACTCAATTCGCATCCACAGCGCCATTCTTAGAATGTTGCTGAGTGTAACATTGGCGGCGGTCTAGTATTAAACTTACCTGATGAGCACCACCTGGTACTCTTCGTATCAGTCTCCATTCGGACAGCTACTGCTCGCGTCTACCGAACGCGGATTATGCGCTCTGGAGTTTGATTTTGATAGCGCACGTCTCGCCGCCCTTGAGAATAGGGATGCATGGCAGCGCTCTGACAGACGCCTTGATCGCTGGAAGCGCGAACTGGACGCTTACTTCTCGCGCAAGCTGCGTGTTTTTCGAGAGCCGCTGGACTTGCTTGGCAGTGAGTTTCAGTTGCGGTGCTGGAATGCGCTGCTTGCCATCCCATATGGCGAAACGCGCTCCTACGCCGACCAGGCACGCGCCGTTGGTAGTCCTCGCGGATTCCGCGCAGTCGGGATGGCGAATCACGACAATCCAATCGCCATCATTGTCCCCTGCCATCGCGTCATCACCAGCGATCACAAGCTCGGCGGTTATGGCGGTGGCCTGAGCGTAAAAGAATGGCTACTGGACATGGAAGGCGCTGTCTGGCGCCGTCAGAAGTCGATCGAGTTCGCCCATGCCGGCTGAACTGGTGCGCTGTGAATGGGCACGGAATCCGCTTTTGATTGAATACCACGACCGCGAATGGGGAACACCTGTCCACGACGACCTTCTGCTCTTCGAATTCCTGATTCTCGAGGGAGCACAAGCCGGTTTGAGTTGGGACACGATTCTCGCCCGGCGTGAGGGTTACCGCGCCGCGTTCAGCAATTTCGATCCGGAAGCCGTCGCCCGCTACAACGCGCGCAAGATCGAATCGCTGATGAAAGACGTGCGTATTATCCGCAATCGCCTGAAAATTGAATCCGCAGTTCGCAACGCCACGGCTTTTCTCAAATTGCAGAACGAATTTGGGAGCTTCGACGAATACATCTGGGATTTCGTCGGTGGCAAGCCTCTCGTAAACCGATGGAAATCCCTGGCAGATGTTCCCGCCCACACTCATTACTCCGACACTTTGAGCAAAGATCTCGGCAAACGCGGCTTCAAGTTTGTGGGAACCACCATTTGCTACGCCTTTATGCAGGCTGTTGGATTAGTCGATGACCATATCGTAAGCTGTTTTCGAAAGCCGCAGCTATCCGCCGCCCGCTCGACCTCTGCATAAGACGAAAAAAATCAAACAAAAACGGGTTCCACACGATTGCACGCGTGAACCCGTCTTCGTTTCGGCCGGAGAAAAGTTACTGCTAATTGCGCGGCGGATTGGTCGATCCGCTCGCGCCGGTGTTGGGCGTTGTGCTCTCCGGAGTTGTGGTGCTTCCCGGAGTATTGGTCGTATTGTTGTTAGGCGAGCTCATGCCAGTGGTGCCGGAACCGCTCGCCGTGGCTCCCGTGGTCGAGCCCGGGGTTGTGCCGGTAGCTCCGGCGTTGCCGCCGATTGCCCCCGGGGTACCGCTGCTCGCGGCGCCGCTCGCAACGGTCAGACTGTCAACGACGCTGCGGCTTCCGGAGAACGATTCAGCAATCCTCCGCGCCATGTCTTTGTCCTGCTGGCTCGGAACTGCTCCCGAGAGCTGCACGGCGTTGTCGGTAACGTTGATGTTGATGTTCGACTTGCCCAGGCTTGGATCATTCTTAAATGCCGTCTGAATGTCGCTCTTCACCTGCTCTGAGTTCATTCCAGTGGCCGGTTGCTGGGCATTCGCGCCAGTTGCACTGGTGTTGCCTGCAGCATTACCGGTTGCAGCGGTGTTGCCCACCGCGCCCGTAGATCCCTGCGCGGAACCAGCTTGACTGCCCACACTGGAAGGCGATCCGCTGCTGACAGTCGTCGCGTTCGATTGCGGCGTAGTGCCTGAGGCCGCCGTCGCCGAGGTCCCCTGCGCGCTGCTGGTCGGCGATGAGGACTGCGGCGCGGTGGAACTGCTGCTGGTCGTTGCGCCGCTGTCGGTCGCGCTCGACTGCGAGTTCACGGTTCCTTGCGAACTGCTAGTTGAACTAGATGTGCTCTGCTGCTGCGTCGACGTTTGATAGGCGACGGTCATCAGGTGCGGCGGATTGCTACCCTGCGGGGTCGCCTCGGGAGCCGGCGTTTGCGTCTGGTCCGGAGAAGTTCCCGGAGTGTTAGAAGTTGGAGGTGCCTCGTTCATCGGTGCGTTTTGATCCGGGGGCCGTGGACTCTGCGAATCCGGAGTTCCGCCCGGGTTTGCGCTGGAGTTGGCGCCTACATTACCTGGTGAACTGCTGTCAGGCGAGTTGCTCGGAGCTTGGTTGTTCGTAGACGAACTATCTGGAGTTGAATTGTTCGTCTGCGAGCTGTTGCTTTGTGAGTTGCTATTCTGAGAGCTCTGAGCGTTGGAATAAGTATTCGTAGCCGCGTCGGGCTGAGTTGCCGGCTGGTTCGCATCCGGATTGCTGTTCGTGCCCTGGGCGCTGGAACTGCTGCTCGATGACGTTGAGCTTTGCGGGAAGAAATTGTTGTGCGGCGTGCTTCCCGGCTCCTGCGGTCCCGCAGGCGCATTCGGGTTGTTCGGATTGGTCGTCCCCGGACTCGAGGTTATGCTGCCCGCGTTACCGGGACCGTTCCCCTGTTCCGTGGGTTCGTTTCCGGTCTGGTTGCCCATCGAACTCGCAGCAGCGCTGCTGGTTCCGCCAGGACTTGTGACCGACAGGTTGTCTTTCACTTTCTTCACGCCCGGAACGGCGGAAGCAATTCGCTTCGCTTCCTTCTTGTCATTCTTGTTTGGCACAGATCCGGTGAGCGTCACCTTGCCTTTGTCGACCGCGATCTGAATGTTCTGCAGATCAGGATTGGTAGAAAGCTGGTCGTGAACCTGGCGATGCAGAGTCTGGTCGTCTACGTGGGGCGCCCCTTTCGTTGCGTGTGCGTCTGATCCAGGCATGCTCTGGTCGCCGCCTCCCGTTGAGGGCGTGCTGGGTGAACTTCCTGTTCCCGTGCCGGGTGAGGTTCCTGTGCCGCTCGGCGGCATCTCATTCGGGCTCTGCGCGAGCAGAAGTCCCGACGTGCTGAGCGCCAGTGCCAGCACGGACATTCTGAATAGCTGCTTCATAAACTCTTCTCCGAGTTGCTGGGTTTGTAACCGCGATGGTGAGTTTTCACTTGCCTCATTCTGGCGAGCGGCGCGCAACCGGTTCTCGGCCAGGGGGGAACCGTTGCGCCTGCCTTGACAGCACGCATCGCTCCACATCTAAGAACCGCAACTTGCGGCCGGGGATTGCCACTTCAGCGCGTTTATTTGCCGCAACTTCGTCCTGCAGTTTCGGGATGGGTGCTACAAACCTCTTGCTGGCTCGATCAATGCCTAGGCTGGGCATGGGAATACACACAAGCTGAAATGCCGGAAAATTCGGCAGCTCTGGAGTTACGCGACTGGCATTACTTTCTTCGCAGTTGAAATGCGGTATAGACTTTAGCTGTGGCGGGACATAATCATCAGCATGGTGCCTCGGTCGGAGTTCTTCGCACCTCCCTGCTCCTGACCCTCGCCTATATCATCCTGCTGCTTGTGATGGGTGTGCGAGCACACAGCCTCGCGTTGCTTTCCGAGGCTGGGCACAATGTGTCTGATTTTCTAGCACTTTTGTTATCCCTCGCTGCTGCTTTTCTACAGACTCGCCCACCGAGTGCCACGAAGACGTTCGGCTACCATCGAGCCGGGGTGTTGGCAGCTTTTGTCAATGCATTGCTGCTGGTTGGAATCGCCTTTTATGTCTTTGTGGAAGCTGCTCAGAGGATCAGCAAACCCGAGAGCGTAGGCGCTGGAACCATGATCTGGGTTGCTGCTGTTGGCGTCACGCTAAATGGGGTAATCAGCATCCTGCTGTATCGTTCCAGCCACGACTTGAATACCCGTAGCGTGTTCGTCCACATGTTGGGCGACACGTTGTCCACCGCGGCTGTTATTGTCGGCGCCTGGACAATTCTGCTGACTGGCAAATATTGGATCGATCCGGCTCTGTCGCTTGGAATTGGCGCCCTGATCCTTTGGTCATCATTTGGCATTATTCGAGAGACGCTCAACATCCTGCTGGAAGGCACGCCCAGCGGCATGCAACTGGACCGCGTCACTCGTGAGATCTGTGCTGTCCCTGGGGTTAACGACGTTCACGACCTGCACATCTGGAGTATCGGCAGTCACATGCACGCATTGTCGTGCCATATCAGCATCGCGGATATCCCGCCGTCGGCCAGCGAACTGATCTTGCGCGATGTGCAGGAGCGGCTGCGCAACGCGTTCAGCATCCATCACACCACCATTCAATTTGAACACGTGGATTGCGAAATTGCTCACGGTTGCATGATGCCGGTCTCGAGCGATGCCGAACACGAACACTCGCACGAGCACGAACACCCGCACTGAGACTGCATGCCGTTGGGAATTGCTTGAAGGGCTAGCTCTCGCCGTCGCGATTCGCTTCGTCGAGCAGTCGCAGGCCCTCCATCAACAGGCCCTGCGTTGTCTTCGTGGTGGTCTGCTCGGAGCTATGGCCGTCGAAATCGATCTGGAAGTTTCCGACCGTCCAGGTGAGCACTTTGTAGACGGCATCATCGCCTCGCACGCTGCCGTAGGCGGCATGATTGATTTGTCCTTCGGAGAAATACAACTCGCATTGATCGCCGTTATTGGCGATGGTCAACGCGCATGTCTTTCGGCCCATCTCGAGCGATTGCAGCAGGTCGATGACATTCATTTGCGCTAGCGTGCCGCGCAGTACAGTTTCACCCGGTGCTTCGCGCGCCATCTTCTCGAGTGCGATCTTGTCGAGCACACGCTTCACCCGCGCCATGGCGTCTTTGACAAAAAAAGGCTTCTCAACCAGATCTTCGACTGCCCCCTGGATACCGCGCAGTTTTTCGCTGATATCGGTCCGAGTCGCCATGAGCACGAATGGGATGTTTGATGTCGTAGGCCGCTGGCGAATCGTTTCCACCAGTTGGCGTCCATCGAGTCCGGGCATCTGGAAATCAGAAACGATCAGGTCGGGCATCTCGTTGACCGCCTTCAGCAGCGCGTCGGCGCCGTCCGCAGCGGTAGTGACGGGCGCCAGTTCGGCGAGTTCGCGCCGAAGCAGGTTCAGCACCATGGGATTGTCGTCGACCAGAAGAATCTTGAGAGTGACAGCCATTTCCGGGCCCCATCAGAGTTGTCGCTTTCGCTTAGCGCGGCGGTACTCTCCACTTTTCCCGCCGGACTTGCTCTCTAACACCACCTCACGGATTTCAATGCCTTTGTCGAGCGCCTTGCACATGTCGTAAACAGTCAGCGCCGCCACGCTTGCCGCTACGAGTGCTTCCATTTCCACGCCAGTTTCGGCTGTGGTAGTTACTCGCGAGGTAATAGCGACGCCATTCTCGCACACGCGTATGTCCACATCAATGTGCGAGAGCGGCAGCGGGTGACACATTGGGATTAGCTCTGAAGTGCGCTTCGCTGCCTGGATGCCGGCAATGCGGGCGACTTCCAGCGGATCTCCCTTGGGATTCTGCGGCAGGGCATCGAGAACGGTCTTAGACATCAGGACCTGAGCGGAGGCGACCGCTTCTCTTCTGGTCGCCTTCTTCCGAAAGACGTCGACCATGGAGGCGCGACCGGAGGAATCGTAGTGAGACAGTTTTTTCATTTCTTCTTTCTTCGCACGCTGAAAGGAATCTGGTCGGGTATTTCGTTCGTTGTCGTTTGCACCATTATCTGCAAGAGGGAATCGGGTCATCCTCGATAAGGAATGAGCCTCAGCATCCTGACGAGGGCGACCTGTTCTCCAATTCAAAGCCTGTTTTCAAATGGGCTCTAGCCTTCATCATCAAGCCTGCGTCCGCAGTACCGCCACCATTTCGCCCTCTGCGATCCGCTCCCGATCCGGCGGAATCACCAGGTAGCAATTAGCCCTCGCGGTTGAAACCATGTCACCCGAGCCCTGCCAGCGCACCAGTTCGACTTCAACTTCGCCAAATTCGCCAGACAGCATCGCGGGCAGGAATCGCGTCAATCCTGTTTTCGTCCGCACGTCGGACTTCAAGCGCGCCTGAAGAAACTGCATGGGCGTGGGCCCTGCGCCAGACAGAGCGTCGATCATCGCTCGCGCAAACAGTTCAAAGCAGACCATCGTAGAAACCGGATTCCCCGGAAGGCCGAAGAAGTATGTTGGGGTGCCGCGACCGCCAACTCGACCGAAGACCACGGGCTTCCCCGGTTGAATCTGTGCTCCCGTGAAGTAGAACTCCGCGCCTGATTCCGAGAGCACCTGCTCGACCAGATCGTACTTCCCCATCGATACGCCGCCGCTTATCAGCAAAAGATCAGAATTGAGCCCCTCGTGTACAAGTGCGCGCAGAGGCTCGAGTCGATCCGGCGCAATCGCCAGCGGAACGGGAACCGCACCTGCTGCCTGTAGCTGCCCCGCGAGCGAATACGTATTTGAATTACGAATCTGGTTGGCGGCTGGCTGCTTATCGACATCAATGATTTCGTCGCCTGTCGAAAGAATCGCCACCCGGGGCTTCTGGTAAACCTGTACCTGTGCTTTACCCACAGACGCGGCCAGGCCGAGTGCCGCCGGACTCAAACGCGTCCCCGGCGAGAGCAACAATTGACCCGCTCGACATTCCGCTGCCTGCGGCACAACATTTTCCGCACTCTTTACACTGCGCTGAATCTCGACTCGACTCCCCGCGCGGCGCGTGTACTCGACCATCACGACAGCATCGGCGCCACGTGGAACAGGCGCACCAGTCATGATTTCGATGGCGTGACTGGCATCCACTGAGTATTCATACTTCTCCGGTGAGTCCCCTGCGCGAATCTCGCCGGCGACTTCGAGAGTAGCGGGAACGCGGGAAACACCTTCCGCACGCACTGCAAACCCATCCCGCGTCGCACGCGGAAATGGCGGCAGATCGCGGTCCGCATGAATCTCTTCTGCCAGGACGCGGTTGACAGCCGCGAGGAGAGTGACGGTTTCTTTCTCGATCGGCTGAACTCCTGCCGCGTGCTGCTCCACGGTGTGGCGCGCTTCCTTAAACGAGAGCACCACCTGCTCCGAGTGTGTGATCGAATACATTGGGGCAATTGTAGACGAAGGTCTCCCAGGCTTGGCTCTGCGGAACAATACATCCTGCTTTTCCTCCCCTTTCCACAGCAAATCCCCAAAGGTCACAACTTCTGCACAGCTCTCGCCGCCTTTTCTCTTGTTCCTGGGGCAGCCTTACTTCAAAGTCTCCTCATTCGCGAGTGCAGATGTCCTGAGCTTCTCGCGCGGGTTCAAGAGTCAGATTTCCGGCGCTTGCGTCGGAAGAATGACAAAGCCGGACCCAAGGCGATGCAAAGCGTTGTTCCGGTGCGCCAGCGCCGAAATGACTTGAGCATGTCCTTTTCGAGCGAGGACGGCTGAGGTTCGGCTTCAGGTTCGCTTGAAACTGGTTGGAAATCTGCTGAGGTGAAAACTTCGGCGGTCCATCCTGTGAACGTCGTGCAAGCGGCAACGGATTTCAGCAATGAATTCCGACAGCGGCGACAAGCGACAGTTCGACGGTTAGCGCGCTTCGCGGCGCGTTGACCCGGGATCAGATCCAACTGGTCACGGCTTGAGCCAATTGAATCCGCATCGCTGCTATCTGTCGCGGGGGCAAACTCCTGGCGGCAGAAAACGGCAGCTAACCGGATGCTCAGGATACTGCCTTACAGCGCGGTCGTGTGGCTGGCACGGCCGCGCTTGGATTTTGTTAGTCAGTCGATCAGCTCTCAGCTCTCTTCTTCTTTTCCCAGCGAGTATTCAACCTTTGGCATACGTCAGCTTTCGGTCTCAGAAAAGAGCTCCGGAGGAGCGGAATACGCTAGCCCAGCGCGTAAGCGCTGGGTAGATCCCCTCACGATCTACCGAGCCCCGTAGGGGCGGCACATGCTTGCCACGTCAAAACTTCTCTTTCGTCTTCTTTTCGCCCCGGCCGTTTTCGTGCATAATAACCAAACCTCTTCCGCGATGACTCCGCCGTTGTTTGTCCAAAACTTTTTTGATTTCAGACGAGTTTCCCTCAGGGATTTTGCACTTCTTCGGATGACTTGTTTGGAATTCGAACCCATGATGAAACTCTCACTCGCAAAGCCGACAGCAGACAGCCGGCGACTGAGAGACTGATCGACCGAGAGACTTACCATTTGGCCACCACTGATTACAGCCTAGAACGCGGTTTACCATCGAGCATGGACGCTGAGCGCTCCATCCTTGGCGCTATCCTGCTCGACAACAACGCCTACTTTCAGGCCTCGCAAAAATTGCGTGCCGACGATCTTTCCGTCGATTCGCACCGCCGCATCTTCGCCCGCATTATTGAGATGATGGAGGCCAATCGATCCGTCGACATCATCACGCTCTCGGAAGAACTCCGAACCCAACAGCAGTTGGAAGCCGTCGGCGGTGTGGCCTATCTCGCCTCTCTCACCGATGGAGTCCCGCCGCGCCCGAACATCGAACATTACGTCAAGATCGTCAAAGACAAGTCTCTGCTGCGCGGTCTTATCAATCTCTCGAATCTCTCAATTTCGCGTGCCCTGGAACAATCCGAAGCAGTGGAAAGCATTCTCGGCGAAGCCGAACAGGGGTTGATGAAGCTGTCGGAAGATGCCATCCAGACCGGCTTCGTCGATGTGAACCAGATCGTGCAGGAGAAGTTCGGCTCTATTGATGCATTGGTCAACCGCGGGCACGGTGTTTCGGGACTCTCTACGCACTACGCCGATCTGGACGAAAAGCTGAACGGCCTGCAGCCCTCAGATCTCATCATCGTGGCGGCTCGCCCTTCCATGGGCAAGACGGCTTTTGCGATGAACATCGCTGAAAATGCGGCAGTCATGGGTGGAAAGACGGTTGCCATCTTCTCGCTGGAAATGTCGGCCGAGTCGCTGCTGCAACGCATGGTCTGCTCGCACGCGCGCGTCGATTCACACCGCATGCGCACAGGATTCCTCGATCGCGGCGACCGCCAGCGCGTAATGGAAGCTGTCGGCCGCCTGATGGAGACCAAGCTCTTCATTGACGACACTCCCGGCATTTCTCTCCTGCAGATGCGCGCCAAAGCGCGCCGCCTCAAGCAGTCGGTCGGATCGCTCGATCTTGTCGTCGTCGATTACCTGCAGCTCATGTCCTCGGACGTTATCGGCAACAAGCGATACGAGAACCGCAACCAGGAAGTCTCGGCAATCTCGCGGGGACTGAAGCTGCTCGCGAAAGAACTGCACGTGCCCGTCGTCGCGCTCTCGCAGTTGAGCCGTGCTCCCGAAGCGCGCACGGGCGACCACAAACCGCAGCTCTCGGATCTGCGCGAGTCGGGATCGATCGAGCAGGACGCCGATGTGGTGGCCTTCATCTTCCGCCCGGAAGTCTATGAAAAAGACGATTCGAAGAAAGCTGAACTGGACGGCCAGGCACAGATCATCATCGCCAAACAACGTAATGGCCCGACCGGAACCGTTCACATGGTGTTCCTGAAGAAGTTCACGCGCTTTGAGCAGGCAATGGGCGGAGACAACTTCGAGGCAGGCGAATAATCACCTTAAGTGAAGCCCGTTCGCCCCCGAGCGAGTGCTGGCAGCACCTCTGCCGCCCCGCGCATCCGAACCTGCTGGAGGAATCTGAATGAAGAAGCTGATATTCATCGCCTTGCTGGCGTTTGGGACTGCCGTATTTGCGCAGGATAACGGCCAGAGCGCAAAGCAGGATGTGAAAGATGCCGGTCACTCCACGAAGGAAGCTACGAAAAAAACCGCGCACGCGAGCAAGAAGAAGACGAAGAAGGGCGTAAACAAAGGCGCCGAAAAGACACAAGAAGGCGCCCAGAAAGTGCAGGACAAGACCGCTCCGCAGTAAGTAAATCAAAGTCCGACTCCCACCCATCGTCAAAACTCTCCGATGGGTGGGACCTCGCAATGTGCGAACAACGCTGCCTGACGACTAACCAGGTTCCCCTCAGTCTTCCTGCCGAGAGCGTTTCCATTCTCGCCCGCTATAATCGAATTTCGGTCAGTTGATGGAAGGTCCATGCGTCCTATCTGGGCGGAGATCTCGCGCAGCGCTCTCCGGCACAATCTGAAAGCAATCCGGCAGCACATCGGCGACAAGATCACCATTTGTGCCGTCGTTAAAGCTGATGCCTATGGTCACGGTTCGGTCGGATGCGCCCGGGTGCTCGAAGCCGAGGGCGTAGATTGGTTTGGCGTAACCGGGACCGAAGAGGGAGTTCGCTTGCGCGAGGGCGGCATTCGCGGCCGCGTCCTGCTGCTGTCGGGCTTCTGGCAAGGCGAGGCCGAAGAAGTTATTCACCAGCGACTGACTCCTGCCGCGTACGATCTATGGCAGATCGCGGCACTGGAGCAAGCGGCTGCAAAACTGAACCTCGCTGAGCCCTTTCGTTTTCACCTGAAGATTGATACCGGCATGTCGCGGCTCGGCATCAACATGAACGATCTGCCGAAGGCGCTGGAACAGATTCGCCAATCACCGCACTTGAAATTCGAAGGGGCATTTTCGCACCTGGCTTCGGCCGAGGTCCTCGACTCGGCAGCCATGGCCGAGCAGGAGGCGAATTTCGATTATGCCAGAGAAACGATCGTCTCTTACGGCCTGAACCCTGGTTACCTGCACCTTGCCAACACATCGGGGATGATCGGCCGCCCGGAAGCGCGCTTTAACATGGTGCGGCCGGGGCTGGCGCTCTACGGCTACACGCTGCCGTTCATTCGGAACCATGCGCCGGCTACGATTCTCCCTTACGTCGACCTGAAACCCGCGCTTTCCTGGAAGACACGTATTGTGTCGCTTCGCGATCTACCATCCGGACGTTCGGTGGGATACGGCGGAACCTATGTGACCACCCGTTCAACACGAATCGGTGTGCTCCCAGTGGGATACGCCGACGGGCTAAATCGCGCGCTATCGGGAAAGGGCTGCTTCCATACACGTGGGCATAAAGTCCCGATCCTCGGCCGAGTCTCCATGGACCTTACCGTGGTCGATGTGACCGATATTCCCGAGGCTGCGCTCGGCGATGAAGTCTGCCTCATTGGTGGCTTCAACGGATGCAGCGTAACCGCCTGGGACCACGCCAAACTGGCGCATACGATTCCTTACGAGATCCTCTGCAACATCAGCAAGCGCGTCCTCAGGCAATTGGTGGACTAGTCTTGAAATTCGACTGAGTCACCAATAACCGCCTTGGCAAGCTGCCGCTTCGCGGAGGACAATATCACCCTGTCCAGGAGAAACATGAAGAACCTTTTGGACGCTGTTCGCGCCGGCGACATCGATGGGGTACGGGCGAATCTTTCAGCGGATTCGGCTTGCGCCGAGCTGAAAGATGAAAATGGTCTTTCAGCCGTGCTGCTTGCCGTCTACTACGGCCAGCCGCTGATCGCGAATTTACTGATCGAGCGCCACCCGAACTTGGATATCTTCGAAGCCAGCGCCACGGGACGGCTCGACCGCGTCCGGCATTTGCTTAGCGAGCATCCCGAACTGGTTCATGCCTACTCCTGCGATGGCTGGACGGCGCTTCACCTGGCCGCGTTCTTCAAACATCCGACGATCTGTTCCCTGCTACTTGACCACGGCGCTGATTTGTCCGCGCGCTCCCGTAACCAGATGGCGAACCTTCCGCTCAACGCGGCTGTCGCTTCGGGAAGCCACGAAGCAGCCGCCCTGCTCATGGATCGCGGAGCGGATGTGAACTCGCGCGGCAGTTCCGGATCGGTGCCCCTGCACAGCGCCGCCGCGAATGGTGATCTTCGATTAATTGAGCTGCTGTTAGCACGCGGCGCGGATATCAACGCAAAGATGGATTCCGGCGTTACGCCTCTCGCGCTCGCGATGGAACGCAACCACGAAGAAGCCGCTGCGCTGCTGCGAGCGAAGGGTGGCAAAGAGTAGGGCTAACCCACAGAGGAACGAAAAACTAACGCGAGATCCATAAAAGAGAACCGCGGGTGAGGGTGCCCACGCCACTAAAGTTTCCAGTCGAAATCCCTAGCTCACCGCTACCGGGCTCAATGCTTTCGCTCGGCGCTCCGCGTAAAGCGGGAACTGGTCGGCCAGTTCGTGCACCTGCCGACGGATGCGCGCAAGGTACTGTGCATCACTACGGTGGTCCAGCGCATCTGCGATCCAACGGCCAATCTGTCGAAATTCTGATTCCTTCATGCCACGCGTTGTCAGCGCCGGAGAGCCCAGCCGAATGCCGCTCGGCTTCATTGGAGGATTGGTGTCGAACGGAATGGCGTTTTTATTAACGGTGATAGCGGCCTCGCCAAGCGCTTTTTCCGCTTCGCTGCCCAGCATGCCCTTGGAGAAGACGTCCACCAGCATGACATGCGTATCCGTGCCGCCGGAAACAATGCGGTAACCTTCGGCCTGCATGGTCTCTGCAAGCACCTTCGCATTGGCGACCACCTGCCGCGCATAGTCTTTGAATTCCGGCTGCAAAGCCTCAAGAAAACAGACAGCCTTCGCCGCAATGATATGAACGAGTGGTCCACCCTGATCTCCGGGAAAGACCGTCTTATCGATAGCCTGCGCGAAATCCTGCTTGCTGAGAATAAGCCCGGCGCGCGGGCCGCGCAGCGTCTTGTGGGTCGTCGAAGTCACGATCTGCGCATGTGGTACCGGCGAGGGATGGACGGCTCCTGCCACCAGGCCGGCAAAATGCGCCATGTCGACCATGTAGATCGCGCCCACTTTATCAGCGATCTGGCGCATGCGCGCGAAATCGATAATGCGCGCGTAAGCGCTGCCGCCGCCAATGATCAGCTTGGGGTGCTCACGCTCGGCGATCTGTTCCAACTCGTCATAGTCGATCGTCTCCGTATCGCGCGTTACGCCGTAAGGTACTATGCGGTACATTTTGCCGGAAAAGTTCAACGGGTGGCCGTGCGTGAGATGTCCGCCGTGAGCGAGATTCAATCCCAGGACCGTGTCACCCGGCTTCAGCACTGAGCCCAGCGCTTCCATATTTGCCGTCGATCCCGAGTGCGGTTGCACATTGGCATGCTCGGCGCCAAAGAGCTGCTTAGCGCGATCGCGCGCCAGGTTCTCGACAACATCGGCAAACTCGCAGCCGCCGTAATACCGCTTGCCCGGGTAGCCTTCCGCATACTTGTTCGTGAACACGGAACCCATGGCTTCGAGCACTGCTTCACTGACAAAGTTCTCGGACGCGATCAACTCGAGCCCCTCATGCTGGCGGCGCTCTTCGTTGGCTATGGCATTCGCTACTTCTGGATCAACTTCAGACAATGGAAGGGACATACGATTCATGGGGGATTCTCGTTTTCTCAGTCTATCAGTTCGTCTGTGTGCTTCAACTCGTACGATTGGCGGGAGCTGTTTCAAGTTTTTCGATGTCACTCATCTTTCCCACTCGGCGTGCATGGCGGCCACCGAGAAAAGGCGTTTTCAGCCAGACATCGACTATGTTTATAGCCAGATCGGAGCCCGTAACGCGGGCGCCTAAAGTCAGCACGTTAGCATCATTGTGTTCGCGGCTAAGCTGCGCATCGATTTCGCTGACGGCTCGCGCTGCGCGGATACCTGGAACTTTATTTGCCGCCATCGACATGCCAATGCCGGTACCACAGACCAGAATGCCGAGATCAGCCCAGCCTCCGACGACGTCTTCGGTGACTTTCAGTGCGTAATCGGGATAATCGCACGATTCAGGCGAGTCCGTCCCCTTATCGAGGACGTCTACTCCCCGGCTTTGCAGATGATCCCTGATTTTCTGCTTGAGTTCAAAACCGGCATGATCGGCCCCAATGGCGATCTTCATAGACCTATTTTACGACTTCAGGATGGTTTCACCACAGAAGAGGCAGAGGACGCAGGAGTATGGCAAACCTGCCACGAGCCCAAAACTAATAACTTGTGCCCCAGGTTCGCGTCCTTCTTGGACGCTAACCTGGGACTGACCTTGATGTTCCCTTACTTCCCGTTCGCCTGACCAGAAACGACTGGCTTCATATTGGGCGACTGTTTTTGTGAATGTTTGTTATCAAAGTTAATACCTGCTCTTACCTCTTCAATTGCCTCGTTGGTAGCGCCCAAAGCTTTAGCGCGATGGCCGCCCTTGTCACGCTCGGCAGCTTGAAGTTCAGCCTTGGCGGCCTCAAGATGCTCCAGGGCTTTGCGCATGTGCGGCTGATTTTCTGCAAACATGCTGGGGCTCATCATTACGGCGGCCAGCGCGAACACAAGGATTCCCGAATACTTTTTCAAATTCATGTATTTCCTCCATTGCTAGGTTAGGGCGTGGCGGAATTCTGCAACAGGTCAGCCCGTTGCAAAAGAGGATTTTCGCCAAAGCACCAGCAATGCCAACGTACATGTACTGTCAGCCAGCGCAAACTATTGTTGGCAGGCATCTTTCCATCCGATAATGCGCGAGGAAGATCTTGCCGTCAGGGAGGCCGAGGTGAGCGCAGCCGGCACGGAGACACAGAAAGTCTACAAATACATACAGTTCGATGCTTCGACCTTCGTAGCCCGAGTCACGCTGAACCACCCCCAATACAACGTTCTGACCGTCCCAATGATGGCTGAATTGGCGGAGGCCATCGAAAGCCTGAATGGCCGGGGCGACATTAAGTGCATCTTACTGCAATCATCGCAGAAGACCTTTTCCGCCGGTATTTCCCTTGAAGACTCCCGTCCCGAGCGCGTCTTCCAGACCCTCGACGCGTTCACGCGCGTATTCACCGCAATCAGTGAGATTTCGAAGCCAATGATTGTCGCAGTCGACGGTCCCGCTATCGGCGCCGGCTCAGAACTTGTCGCTTTTGGCGATGTCATCATCGCCACTCCTAATGCGCGTTTCGCGCAACCGGAAGTGAAAATGGGCGTTTTTCCGCCATTTGCAGCCGTCATGCTTCCGCAATTAATCGGTCCGAAAAAGTCCTACGAGCTGATTCTTACCGGGCAGGCGATCTCGGCCGAAGAGGGTTTCGCGCTCGGCTTCATCAATCGCGTAGTAGCTGAGAAGGATCTCGACAAGGCGCTGGAAGAGGTGATTGCCCGTATCGGCGAATTCAGCGCACCCGTGCTCGAAATGACCAAGAAAGTCATCAGCACGACAATGGGCCTGCCGCTCGAGGCCGCCATGAAGAAATCCCAAAGCCTCTACCTGAATCAGTTAATGGATCTAGAGGACGCACAGGAAGGGCTCCGGGCGGTACTCGAGAAGAGAAAACCAGTCTGGAAGAACCGATAACGTTGAATCCCGTGCCGGTGGCGGATTTACCCCATCAGCATACCGCCGTTCACGTTCAGCACGTGCCCGGTGATGTAGGAGGCGTCCTCCGACGCGAGAAACGCCACCGCTTTCGCGACCTCCACATCCCGGCCGGGGCGCCCGAGCGGGATCATGGTTTCCACTTTATTCTTGAGCTCTGCTGGTAAATCGGCAGTCATGGCAGTCTCAATAAAACCGGGAGCCACAGCATTTACCGTAATATTTCGCGAAGCCACTTCGCGTGCGAGGGCCATCGTCAGACCGATCAACCCAGCTTTTGAAGCTGCATAATTCGCCTGCCCAATCTGCCCCATCTGGCCGAATACGCTGGTGATATTCACAATCCGTCCCCAGCGCTGTTTCATCATCGAACTGAGAACCGCCTGGACGCACAAGTACGCGCTGGTAAGATTCGTATGAATAACGCTGTCCCAGTCGGACCTCTTCATTCGCAGCACCAGTTGATCGTGGGTGATTCCGGCGTTGTTCACGAGAATGTCGAGCTTTCCCAGTTGCGCGATTGCCGCCTTAATTGCGGCCTTTATCTCCTCTTCGTTACCGACGTCCATCTTGAAAACGGCTGCGTTGCCGCCAGCCCCGGTAATCTCGCTACAAACTTCCGCCAGCTTCTGCTCGTTTCGTGCAGCCAGCGCCACCACAGCACCGCGGCTGGCGAGTTCCAACGCGCAGGCGCGTCCAATGCCCTGCGATGCACCTGTCACTAATGCGATATGCCCCTGCAAATCAGCCATGAATGACTCCGTTTTGATGAACTTGGAATTATACGGGCCAGCCAGCGAGAAGCTCTCTAGGCCGCCAGCTTAGAAGATCTTCATTCTGATCGTGAGGTACTTCTTCGGGTCCTGGCGGATGGCCTTTATCAGGTTGCGCGTCTCGATCAGCATCTGATCGGCGTTCGTATACAGCGATGGATCCTTAATAAACCTGCCTGCCGTGCCCTGGCCGGACTGGATCTCATCCATGATCAGCGAGAGCTTGGTGATGCTGTTATCCAGCTTTCTAGCAAACTCTTCGTCCTTTGCCAGCTTGCCAAGCGCGCCTTTGCCCGAATTCATCTCCGCAGTAAGCTGGTTAAGGTTCGCGACAGTCTGGTTCGCATTGTTATACAAACTGGGATCTTTGATCAGTTTGCCCACGGAACCCTGGCCGTTGTTAATCTGATCGATGATGTTATTCAATTTGTCTACCGACGCATTCGCTTTTTGATACAGTTCGTCACTTACGACCAGTTTGCCGATGGTGCCCTGTCCGCTACTGATCTCATTCACCATGGTTTGAACTTCGGTCAATGTCGAATTCAGCCGGTTATAGAGGGACTGGTCATAAATCAGATGGCCGATAGAGCCCTGTCCACTCTCAATAAAGCTCACGATACGATCAATCCGTCGCACGAGAGTATCGATGTTCTGCAGGCTCGACTGGCTGGCGCGGACCACGTCCATGATGTCCGGTGTATCGCGAATCCTTAGCGTATCCCCATTCTCTACCGGTGGGCCGGTGGCGTGCGTACGGTCGATATCGATATAGGCTTCGCCCAGCACCCCTACACTCGCAATGCTGGATACGGCATCTCTGGGAATGCCCACTGCGGTTTTTTTGTTCACCTTCATCGAGATTTGAACGGGGGTCAGTCCGTGGTCCGGAACAACTCGGACGTCACTCACATTGCCAACCGTTACTCCCTGCAATGCGACCGGGGCGCCGACACGAATGCCGCCGGCATTATCGAAATACGACTTAATAACAATCTTGGGAGTAAAGAAGCCGCCTGTGCCAGTCATTAGAAAGATGAGAACAGCCAGAACAATGACGGCGAAGATCACCGTCAATCCAACTCTCAACTGCGCCCATTGCACCTGGCGTTGACTAGGCAACTGGCTCCTCTGAGTGCATGTAGTGCTTCCCTGCCTGCGATTCTATCGTCTCAAATACGCGGTTCACCCACTTTATGGGGAGAGCCGAATCATAGCAAATGGAGTGCTATCAGTCAGCACTGCCGCTGTTCTTTACGCGCTCCGCAGCCGTGGCAACAGCAATAGCGCAAGTACATAAGCGAAAGCAGCACCTTCGAGTGTGACCATCAATCCGAATTGGATCGCAACTGTCATCGCCAGTACCGAACCCAGAACGCTGGATGCTGCGTTCATCGCCCATGCCCACTCCACCAGATTATCCTGAGCGCGCCACTCGCAGAGCAACCGCAGTCCGCTGGGAAAAGGCATGCCCATCGCAAAACCCAGAGGGATCAACACAGCGCCGCTGACCACCAGCTTCAGTGTGAACGGAATACCAACGAACGCATGAAGTACCGGTGAGAGTCCAAACGAGCACGCGCTGAGCAGGACGACGACGGCTATTAACGCCTTCCAGACGTGGCTTGGATCTGGGAACCAGTGCCGCGAGGCGAAACTGCCGGCCCCACTGGAAAGCAGCATGAGAAACACGACTACCGTCATCGCATAGATGGGATGGCCAAGGAACAGCACCAATCGTTGGATCATCGTGATCTCAAGCCCAATGTAGCCTAATCCGATCGCCACAAAATAGAGAAGCGGAAGCCACCGCCGAGTACCGGATGGCACTCGCACAGCAAGTAGCGGCAATATCAAAAATGCCAAAACTGCGAAGACGGAAATCAGCAGAAGCATGAGCAACACCAGAACGCCCATGTTTACCTTCCAATCGATCGCGGTGCTATTTCCAAAACCGAGCAACTGGCTTGGCTTCAAGGTAAAGAAGAAAAAGGGAGCATTGTCGTACACCGGTTCGACGTTGTATGCGTATCCGGCAGCAAAGTCTTCCGGGTTCTGCGACCAGATGAGATCGCGAAAGGACTTCGCTCCCTGAGGCTCCGGTCCTACGGTGGTGGCGAGCGAAGGCATGTATAAAGGAATCAGATTGGGATAGCGTGCCAGATGCGCACTCACCGCCAGTTCTTCGTCGTCGGTGAAAGGCGTCTTTTTGGCTAGAACAGTCACAGGACGCCCGTCGACGTCGAGTGCTCCGTCGGAAATAATGATGAAGTTCTTGCGAAGGTCGCCTCCACCAAGAGCACGCATCGCCTGCGACACCACCCGCAGCGCCTCACGAGGATTCTTGAACTCCCAACGCGTAATCGCGATGAAACCGTTCCGCCGGAGATGCGCGAAGTACTCACGAAACGCTTCCACGGTATAGAGATTGTTCTCGCTCAGAGCGAATGCCCCGGCGGCAGTGGACGCCCAGGTATCTACAAGGGTCATCTGCAAGACGTCGAATTGTTGCGATGCGTTGCGCACCCAGGAGCGGCCGTCACTGACCTGAATGTGCACGTTAGGCCGCTCATATAGGCCGTACGAGTAATCCCGATAGCGCTCGCGCATGATCTTGGTAGCGATAATGGGATTAATCTCGATGCCGGTAACGCTTGGGCTGCCGTTCACAACAGCACGGAGCACATCGACACCGCCACCGGGGCCGATAATGGCGTACTCACCTTTCGGGCGCAGGATATTCGCAACCGACGGGGCTGCCGACATCAGGTTCTTTTGGTATGCGCTGCCTTTAAAGGGCTGATTAGGATCAAGCGCCATGATGTAAGTGGAGGCATCGGCATCAATGACGATTACCTTTGCTCCGCCCTGATTGTCGACCTCGACACGCGAAATGGCGTTCCAGCGTGCATATTCTACCCACGGCTTATCGCGGCGCATGCCCTTTGCGTAAACGATATCGATGAGGCGCCCGGAATAGTTCGTCCCCACCAGTAAAACAAAAATCAGCACTAGCCCGCCCGCGATCTGGCGCGCGCGCTTCGAGTCTGCCCAGATCAGTGCTGAGCAGGCAAAGGAGATTGCGGCGGTCAACACCGTATTGGGGCCGCCGACGAAGTCCAGTAGCGGCACGATCACCAGGCACGCAGCCGCCCCGCCCACGAGGTCAGCGGCATAGAGCTGCGAAATACGCTGCGTCTCACGCGCAAATAGGATCGAGAAAAACAGTCCAGTACAAAAGAATGGCAGTGATGAAACGAGATAAATGACCGTCAGTCGAAGCAGGTTCGCGGAGGTCAGATGCAGTTCAACTGGTGTGTGGAGGTCGATTTCGAGCACGATCAGCAGGAGCACCGAACTGGTGATCCCAACTGCGCTGCCAAGCTGGCGAATGCTCCATTGCGACAGGCGCTGCCTGAACACGTAAGCGAATACACCGCCCGCGCCGAGGCCGAGCAAGGCGATCGAGATCGCCAGGAACGCAAAATGATAGAAGAGGACGACGGAAAATAGTCGGGTGAGAGAAAGCTCGAGAAGCAAGCTGGCGAGGCTCATCAGAAGAACGCCCCCGAGCAGTGTCTTGCCGCTTTGCTGTGCGGGCGCTACGACTTCCGGCACCAGCGTAGTTTGCCCCATTTAATTCTCCTGAAAACCCATATCAGATTTCGTCTTCACGTGTTGCCGGAAAGCGATGTGAGCTTTATGCGAACAGCTCACCTGCCCGAAACGGTCACGTGCCCTAAGTTGTTTCTGAAACGAGAAACCTGAAACAGGGAAAACGACTTCGAAAGCTAATCTTCCAGAATCACCTGCGCTATTGCATGCTGGGCTGTGTGTGAAAGCGAAAGCGAAGCCCGCCGCATACCCATACGGTCGGCAATCTTTCCGGCTACGCCGGAAAAGACGATCGTAGGCCGTCCACCGGCGGCGCGCTGTACCTCGAAGTCATGCCACGTAATTCCGCCACGCCATCCGGTTCCAATAGCCTTCATCGCGGCTTCCTTTGCGGCGAAGCGCACAGCAAACCGCTCGTCAGCATTCGCTTTGGATTCGCAGTAACGAATCTCGGCATCAGTGAAGATGCGCGTTGTAAACCGGACGCCGAACCGTTCGATGCTCGCGCTGATCCGCGGCACTTCCACAATATCGATGCCTGTTCCAATGATCATTCTGACGATCTTGGCGATCCGCCTTATGTTATCAGCGGTCTCGCGCCGGCTCGCGAACTAGTTTTTTCAGCACAAGATTGACGAGCATCAGAACGACTGCTCCCAGGAATGCTGCCCAGAATGTATCGATGCGGAAGCCAGGAACGAACCAGGTCGCCAGGCGTAACATGAGGGCGTTCACAACCAGCCAGAAGATTCCCAAAGTCAGAATTGCCAGGGGAAAAGTGACAATCTTCAGGAAAAATCCTAGAGTCGCGTTGATCAGACCGATTACCAACGCTGCAATCAGGGCCGCAATGAATCCGCCAACATGAAACCCGGGAACCACATAGGCCACGATCATCAGGGAGAGGGCACTCAACAGCCAGTTGAGCAGGAGTCTCATGTTTGCTTCCTGGTTGAAACGTTCTCACCAAAGGGGTCGGACTCGACCGCCCACCGACTTACTGCCGTGTTAAGTCGACCCGCAGATTGATGGTCGGATTCTTGCGCGAATCGAACTGGCTCAGCGTCTTCGGATCGCTCTTATGCCCCTTGTAGTCGGCATATACCTGGTAATCGACGTCAGGCGATAGATTCGTGAAGCGGTAGTTGCCGCTCTTATCGGCAATATACGTGTGCACACTCTGTGTAGAGTTGTTCTTTAAATACACGATCGCGTCCGGCAAGGGCGCGCTGGTATCGGAATTCATGACCTGGCCGACAAGAATGCGCAGATTCGCGTTAGGATCCTTCTTTTCCGCAAAGGCGGCAGCATTCACGAGACAAAGCAACCAGATGAGCAGGGCGATAGTTTTCCCGGATTTCAACGAAACCCCTCCCGCGGGACCGATTGGCACAGTCGGCGCTATCTGCATTTTAGCTCTGCTTGGCTCTGCGAACTAATGGGGAAGATGAATGCTCATGTCCACACGCTCGTCATTCTCAACATGGACACGGCTTTCGGGCTTGGGCTCGCCTTTTTTTGTCTTTACATCGGCCCAGACGATGTAATCAGCCTTGCCCGTAGGCACCCGCTGCGCGAATTCGCCGGAATGATCGGACATCAGTTCCCAACGGACCTTCTTTGGCTTGTCATCGGCGCGCCGAATCTTGATGGGGACGCCATATACCGGGCGGTCATTTGGCCCCCACACCGTGCCAAAGATGAGCGCGTAGTCCGGTTTGGGCTTCTCCTTATTGGAATCGGCTTGGGCGGCAAACAGGTGCGAGGGCGTTACCAGGAAGCCAGTTTCGAGGACGTATAAAAAGAGCAGGAAAAGGCTGGCCTTTCTGAGAAGCCCCGCCGAGCGGGCCGGATCTGCAACCGGGTACACGGCGTCAGTAGTCTCCATCTTCGTTTTCTTCGTCTTCCTCCAGTTCCTCGTCTTCCTCCTCCTCGATTTTCGAAAGTTCGAGTGGGTCGGTAGTCACGACCTCAAAGTCGGTGCCACATTCCGGGCACGAGATGATTTCGCCCTCGTCTACTTCTTCCTCATCAACATCGATGTCGCTTTCACAAACAGGACAGGTAACCACGTTTTCTGCCTCCTTCTGGATACCCAACGCCCAAGATAATATTTAGAATTTCGACCTCATCCGTCAAAGAAAATCTTTTTGACGAGATAACAGGTGATGATGATTCAATCTCGTTTGGCGTTTCTTGGGATGCTTCTGGCGGGTGCGTCGTTTTCGGCGGCCGCCCAACAACATGCAATTCATCCAACCCACGCACCAAAGTCTCAGGTAGCGGCGGCTGCCGACCATACCGAGGACGAACTACAAACAGCCCAGCCCGATCCAGAGATCGCCGCGGCCTTGAAAGACGTATCCGCCGACCACATCCGGCACACGATCGAAAAGCTGGTTAGCTTCCACACGCGCCTGACAATCTCCCCGGCAACGCCGCAGGACATTGCTGCAGGACACGGTATTGGTGCTGCCCGGGAGTGGATTCGCTCGGAATTCCAGCGCTATTCGGACGCCTGCGACGGCTGCCTGGAAGTAAAGACCGATAGCTTCACGGAACAGCCAATGCGCCGCATTCCGAAACCTACCGAAATCGTTAACGTCTATGCAGTATTGAGAGGCACGAATCCGGCCAATGCAGGCCGCATATACCTGGTTGTTGGCCATTACGATTCGCGTCCCTCTAACGACCAGGACACCGGAGCCGCCGCTCCAGGCGCAAACGATGATGGCAGCGGCACCGCGGTTGTGCTGGAATGTGCACGGGTACTGAGCAAAAGAAAATTTCCGGCAACCATCGTCTTTCTTACGGTGGCTGGCGAAGAACAGGGTCTAAACGGGAGTCGTCATTTTGCCAAAATGGCGCGCGATCAGAACTGGGAGATCAATGCCGTATTGAGCAACGACATTGTCGGTGGCGACAAGAGTCCCGGGCAGGATACTCACATCGTGCGGGTTTTTTCTGAGGGTATTCCCGCCAACGCGACAATGGAAGAGGTTAAGCGCATTCGCGCATTCGGCGAGGAAAGCGACTCTCCTTCCCGTGAACTGGCCCGCTACATGCGGGAGATCTCGCGCCAGTACACATTACCAGCACTCGGAGCGAAGATGATCTTCCGTCCTGACCGCTACCTGCGTGGCGGCGATCACAGTTCTTTCAATGATCAGGGCTATGCCGCGGTTCGTCTTACCGAATATCGCGAAAACTTTAACCATCAACATCAGACGCCGCGCACGGAGAATGGCATCGTATATGGAGATTTGCCCAAGTACGTGGATTTTGACTACGTGGCCAATGTGACTCGACTGAACGCGGCAACTCTAGCTTCCTTGGCGTCAGCCCCGGCTCAACCCGCCGATGTGCGCCTCGACACGAAACAACTAACGAACGAATCGACACTGTTTTGGAATCCGTCACCCGGTGGTCTGGCATCAAGTTACGAGGTGCTCTGGAGAGTCACTACAGCCCCGGAATGGGAAAACGCGGAACCGGTGCATGGGACCAGGACAACCCTCGATCGTTCCAAGGATAATGTTTATTTCGCGGTTCGTGCGGTGGACGACAAGGGTCATAAGAGCTTGCCCGTGATACCGCAACCGGAAAGATAAGCATGCGAAGAAATACTGATTTTCAACTCGGGATGCCGCGCTTTACGGGAGCAGTACGCGGTTTAATCCTGTTCACTACGGCCGTCTACATCGTGCTATTACTCCTGATGGCGTTTCAGCGCGAGTTGGCGACCGTGGTTTTTGGTCTGGGTAGCCTCAGTCCCGAAGGCATCCAGCATCATTTTTATTGGCAGTTCCTGACCTATGGATTCCTGCACCAGGATCCCCTAAATTTCCTTCTGTGGATGCTCGCGATCTACTTTCTGGGCTCTTCGGTTGAAGACAACATTGGCTCGCGAAGCTTTTTCGAGATGT
This sequence comes from Terriglobia bacterium, assembly GCA_021324365.1. GTDB lineage: Bacteria > Acidobacteriota > Terriglobia > Terriglobales > Acidobacteriaceae > JAJPJE01. The sequence continues at coordinate 35,982 of JAJPJE010000124.1, forward strand.
ACCTTGTGTCGATTATTGCCTCTGGCGTGCTTGGGTATCTGCTTTCGTTCTCCGGATACTTCGCACAAGGGGTGGCACTCGGCGCAGGAGCCGCCGGCAATGCCATCCTGATGGTCTTTTACCTGCTTTCGCGCAACGCCCCCATTTTTGTCTTTCCAATTCCAATCCCGATTCCAACGAAATACGTGGTGATCTTTGCGGCGGCGGTCGAAGGCGCCTACTGGCTGCTGTACCACTTCTCCCTGTTCTTTACGGTTGAACTTCTCGGATTCGTCGCCGGGTACGGCTGGTACAAGCTGCTGTTTCGAAAGAGCAGCGTCCTGGGAGTCGTCGAAGACCGGTTCTACGGCATCCGCAATGCATACTATCGCTGGAAGCGCCGCCGCGCCGGCAAGAAGTTCGAAGTTTACATGCGAAAATATGATCGGGAGCGGTACTTTGACGAGCACGGCAACTACCGTGAGCCCAACGACAAGAAAGATAATGGTGAGAGCAGCGGACCGTGGGTTAATTAGATTGGTAAATGCGTAATTTGGTGATTTGGGAACTTACCCAATCAGCAGATTGCAAGATTACGAAATCACTCAGATCCGGCAGCTTTCGTCCAATTCTCTGTCAGTCGGTGCAGCTTTCCGTAAACCTGCTCGACTTCGCAGACCTGGCTCAGCCGCAGCCAGCACTGCTGAATATCGGGATCATCGTAAGCGTGCCGGCGGGAGTCTTCTGTCTTCCAGTAGCGTAGGTTGAACAACCGGTCATCGCTGGTGTCGCGATAGAGCTCGTCGCGGCTGTAGCCTTTGGCGGCCAGCGTAGCGTATAGGTCGCGGAGGACGGCAAGCACTTCAGCATCTTTGCCGGGATAGGGACGAACAATCGCGATGGCCAGGACTTCTTCCTGCATCTTGCCTCCGAACGACAGCTATTTCTTGCGGCGCGTGTTCCCGGATCGCGAAGCTGGCTTTCGCTCTGCCATGGTTTCCGGCAGATCGGAACCAACGACATGCAATCGCATGACGTTGGTGGAACCCGATAAACCCGTTGTCCCTGAGATGACGCCGATCACCTGCCCGGGCCGGATTACACCGTGAGATTCGAGGATACTCTCCGCACCGAAGAGCATCTGTTCTGCAGTAAGCGTATGCGGCCACAGAGTCGGGTGGACGCCCCAAAACAGGTTCAGCTGATTGCAGACGTGCTCTTCGTTGGCTAGCCCGAAAATCTTGCACTGCGGGCGGTACTTCGATACCAGGCGGGCGGTGGTTCCGGTTTGCGTAAAAACCGCGATTCCGCTCATGTCGAGTTCGTACGCCGCGTGTGCTACGGATTCGCAAATCGTTTCAGAAATCGACAATGCACGGCGGTCGGCCCGGCGCCGAATGAGCGGATTCTCCTGCATATGCGCTTCGGCCTCAACAATGATGCGCGCCATCATGTCCACTGCCTCACGCGGATACTTGCCACTCGCCGTCTCGGCTGAAAGCATCACTGCATCAGTGCCGTCGAAAACAGCGTTGGCGACATCGCTGGCTTCCGCGCGGGTGGGCCGCGGGTTCTCGATCATCGATTCCAGCATCTGGGTGGCAGTAATCACGGGCTTCCGCCACTCGAGCGCGCGACGGATCACGTGCTTCTGAATGATCGGGACCTGCTCGGCCGGGACTTCCACTCCGAGGTCGCCACGCGCGACCATCACCCCATCCGCTACGTCAAAAATCTCTTCGAGATTATCAATGGCCTGCGGCTTTTCCAGTTTTGCGATCACCAGCGCCGAACGGCCATGAAGGCGAATGAGCCGCTTTGCTTCCAGCACATCATTGGCGGAGCGAACAAATGAGAGCGCTACGGCATCGACACCATTCTTCAGGCCGAATTCGAGATCGCTGCAGTCCTTCGCCGTCATCGCCGGAAGGCTGAGCGCGGTACCGGGCAAATTGATGCCTTTGTGTTGGCCAAGCAAACCGCCGTTGATAATTTCGCACTCGACATCTTCCCCGGAAACCGATTTGACCCTAAGCTCAATGAGGCCGTCGGACAGCAGAATTCCGGCTCCCCGCTGTACTTCCCGCGCAATAGGGAACGTAGTCGAGACCGCGCTGGCGTTCCCAGGCACTTCGCGGCCGGTGAGCGTTATGCACTCGCCCTGCTTCAAGGCGACCGGAGCGCCTGACGCTAACTTCCCAGTCCGTAGCTTGGGTCCCTGGAGGTCCTGCAGGATACAGATAGTCCGGTTCTGGCCGGCAGCAACCTTGCGTAACCGTTGTATCAGCCTTGCGTGATCTTCGTGGGTACCATGGGAAAAATTCAGCCGTGCCACATCCATCCCGTGGCGCATAAGCTCTTCGAGCTTCTCTTCGGAATTGCTGGCCGGTCCTAGTGTACAGACGATTTTCGCGCGTCGTCCCGTTACCGCATGCCGGTGCGCACTGCCTGTGTCCATTTCCGTGCTGGATCGAAATTCGGTCGTCGCCATGCCTTGTTCAGAGATTCCTACACGTCAGGCAGGCAATGTAGCCTGCATAATTGACCTATTAAATCATCGAGTCATTTGCATTTCGAGCTAAGTGGTTGCCGCCGTTGGTTGGCCCGAAACACTTTCTCCAATGACAGTTCTCGGATAGAGAATCGCGTTAAATTCAGCCCCCACCAAAACGATAACTGAAATTATCCATAACCACACCAGCAAAACGATAGCAGCCGCAAGAGAACCATAGAACAGGCTGTACTCGGCAAAATGAC
>JAJPJE010000120.1 GCA_021324365.1 Terriglobia bacterium
AATACGAGTCGCTGTTTCCGAGAGCGAAAGGATGCGGGTCTGGGAAGGTCGAAAAGCCGCTTTCGCAGCCAGGGGACGGATATCGCCGAATTACATCGGGCAGGACGGGGTGATTCCCCGCACTGCCCTGCCCCGTGTCATGGATGAAATCGCACGTTTAAGTACTAAAACTGGCTTACGCGTCGCGAACGTTTTTCATGCGGGCGACGGCAATCTGCATCCGCTGGTGCTCTATGACCGCAGTATTCCTGGGCAGGAGAAAGCGGCAGAAGAACTGTCGTATCAGATTCTGCAAATCTGCATCGACGCGGGTGGCTCGATCACCGGTGAACACGGCGTCGGCGAAGAGAAGAAGATGATGATGTCTAAGATGTTTGCTGAGCCAGATCTGGACACCATGCAGCGCGTGCGTTGCGCGTTCGATCCGCTGAATTTGTCAAACCCAACGAAAGTGTTTCCACGTCCGCGGCTCTGCGGTGACAAACCGGGTGAGTTTCAAGCTCATCCACTTGAGATAGCAGGAATCGCAGAACGTTTCTAAGGATTATGAGCAGCACTTCGCCAGCATCGACGAAGAGCGGAATCGAAGATTCCCTGCGGAAGATTGTCGGAGCCGATCATGTCCGCATGGAAAATACAAAACTGCTGGTCGAGCCCGGCAACGACGCTGAACTGAGTGACGTTCTGTGCGTGGCCAACAGCCAGCGACTGGCGGTGGTGCCGCGAGGAAACTCCACTAAAGCTGGCTGGGCAAATCCGCCTGAACGTGCGGACATTATTTTATCTACTCTGCGCCTCAATCGAGTTCTGGAACACGCGTGGGCCGACCTGACCGTGACCGTTGAAGCGGGATGTACGGTCACCGAGCTACAGAAGTGCCTGGCGCAGCACGGGCAGCGATTAGCGATCGATCCGCTGTGGCCGGACACAACCACGGTTGGCGGACTGATCTCTTCCAATGACAGCGGGAGCTACCGACTGCGTTTCGGCAGTGTGCGCGATTTGATCATCGGGATCACGCTAGCATTGCCCGATGGCACGCTCGCGCGGAGCGGCGGCAAGGTCGTTAAGAACGTCGCGGGATACGATCTGCCAAAGCTCGTGACTGGCGCAATGGGGACTCTTGGGGTGATCACTCGTGCGGTTTTTCGTCTGCACCCACTTCCTCAGAATCGAGTTACGTTGACGGTCGCTTGCTCACACATGGAAGAAGCTCAAAGAATTCTGCTCGGGATTCAGGACTCAAAGCTTGCCCACGTGGCGATGCAAGTTCGTTACGGGTCCCTCTCCGAATCGGCAGATATCGATATTCTCCTGGAGGGGACGGCTGCCGGAATACAGGCTCAACTTTCGCTATTGAACGGGCTTGCCTCGCCAGCTACGTTCGAAAATGGTTCGGAGCAGGTGTGGCAAGCGCGACAGCAACTCTGGGCGGAACCCGATGCAGCCATAGCAAAGCTCAGCGTGTTACCGGCTGACATCTCGGCCAGCCTACAGGTACTTCGGCAACTCTGTGACTCGAATTCCAGTCAATGGGCGGCAGTCATCCAAGCGACAGGACTGGGAGCGATGCGAATCTCATCCGGTTCTCCGGAATCGGTGCAGAAGATATTGTCGATTTTGCGGAGGTCTATCGAAGGTGACGGCGGATCTTTGACGCTGCTTCGGTCGATGGCGCAGATGCCGCATTTCGATGCGTGGGGGAGTGTTGGAGATTCACTTGCACTGATGAGGGCAGTGAAAGAACGCTTCGATCCGAACCGCACGCTTAACCCGGGAGTGTTCGTGGGAGGTATTTGAGAGCGTGAGCGCAGTCGTACACTCGACGAATCTGAATCGTTCTGGAACCAGCGCGTTCGATCAGCATCATCCGCCATCGGCGGAAATCATCGACAAGTGCGTACACTGCGGATTCTGCCTACCAACCTGTCCGACTTATTCGCTGTGGGGGGAAGAGATGGATTCTCCCCGGGGACGAATCTATTTGATGAAACTTGCGGCGGAAGGCGCTGCCGCTATGAATTCCGAGTGGGTTGGCCACTTCGACAAGTGCCTTGGCTGCATGGCATGCATGACTGCCTGTCCTTCCGGCGTCGACTACGGCAACCTGATTGAAGCAACACGCGCTCAGATCGAACGCAACTACCATCGTCCGCTGCATGAACAGGTATTTCGTCGATTTCTCTTTCGTGTGTTCACCAATCCCCAGGCACTCCACGTGATGCGGACTCCGCTGGGCCTCTATCAAAGATCCGGAATGCAGAGAATCGTACGCAAAAGTGGCTTACTGAGATTGCTTCCGATGCGACTGCGGGCGATGGAGAGCCTGCTCCCATCTTGCACGAGGCGGGAATTGATTTCCGAACTAACGCCGGCACAAGGTAACCGGCGTGCTCGCGTTGGTCTGCTTCTGGGGTGCGTTCAGCACGAGTTCTTTTCTCACGTGAATGCCGCAACGGTGAGGGTCCTGGCTGCCGAGGGATGTGAAGTGGTGGTCCCGTCTGAACAATCCTGTTGTGGAGCGCTGATGATCCACGCAGGAGAAGAGAAGCCAGCTTTAGAGCTGGCGCGGCGCACCATCGAGGCATTCGAGCAGGCAGGCGTTGATGTCGCCATCTCGAACGCAGCCGGATGCGGTTCGAACCTGAAAGATTATGGTCATCTCTTACGTGATGATCCTGAATATTCGGAGCGTGCTCGCCGCTTCTCAGCGAAGTGCCGCGACATCGTGGAATTTCTCTCCGAGCTGGGACCTCAAGCCGTGCGACGTCCGCTGCCGATGCGGATTGCGTTTCACGATTCCTGTCACTTACAGCATGCGCAGGGTGTGCGCTCGCAGCCGCGCCAGGTCCTGAAACAAATCCCTGAACTGAAGATTGTTGAGTTGCCGGAAGCGGCGATCTGCTGCGGTTCGGCGGGCATTTACAACCTCGTGCAGCCGGCTCCCGCGCAAGCGCTCGGCGACCGTAAAGCGGCGCTGATCGTTCCTTTGCATGTGGATGCAGTGGCGACCGGAAATCCCGGATGCCTGATGCAAATTCAGTCGGCTCTCACGCGTAAGGGACAGGGGATCCCCGTACTGCACACGATCGAGTTGCTTGATCGTTCGATCAATGCGAAGCAGCCGGTTGCGTAATGCGCGACTAAACTGTCATCGAGTGCGGCGCGACAAGATAGAAGCACAGCCCGATCAGCACCAGGTACGCCAAAACGATCAGCGTCCAAATCATGTTGTGACGGATGACCTGTCCTTCGCTTCGTACGAGTTTACTCGTGGAAACGCCAACGCTCGCCGTCTGCGGGGCAATTGGCTTCCCGACCTCCGCGCCGAGAGAGTTCAAGGACGGCAGGAGGAGAGGCGGAAGGTTCAGCAGGCGGCCAGTGACAGCCTGAATCGGACCGAACATCGCATTCGTCGATGTATTGCTGCCGGAAAGCGCTACGCCAATCCAGCCCAGAACCGGTGCCAGGACCACAAATGGCCATCCGATTTTCGAAAATCCGAATGCCAGGGAATTTGCCATTCCAGTGAACACAAATACGTAAGCAATGGCGAAAATGAAAAAGGCCACGAGCAATGCTCCCCACATCTGCTTGAAAGTGCGGGCAAACACTTGCGCCAACAAACTCCCCTTCGGACGCAACAAGACAAGCATGACCAGCCAGGACACCAGTATCGAGGTGCCACCGCTCAACGGGTTGAAGTTAAAAACAGAGGCCATGGGCTTGTTTGTGACAGACGAGAGCGCCGCAATCTGCAGTTTGTACCAACTGATGGAAGGCAGATGAGACCATGGCCCGGTCCACAAAACGACGACTATGATCAGCACCAAGTAAGGAAGCCATGCCCGGAACACGCCACCGGCGCCAAGTGCAGGTACTACCGGTGCGGCGTCCGGAGTAGAGATAACTTTTCCGCCAAAGCCGCGAATGGTTTTTGGCTTCCAGATCTTTACGAAGAAGAACAGTATCCAGAATGATGTGAGTGCGCCGGCGAGATCCGGCAGGTATGGTCCGAGAAAATGCGACACCGGCCACTGCCCGAGAATGTATGATAGCGATCCCACAAGTCCCAACGGCCATGCCTCAACCAGTCCATCCCATCCACTAACCAGATAGATCAGGACGAACGGCGGCAGCAAGGCCAGAATGGCAACTATGTCCCCAACCGATGCCGACAATGACAGCATCGGCAGGCCGGTGACCGCTGCTAACGCGAGGATTGGCGAGCCCAGAGCTCCATACGAGACTGGCGCATTGTTGGCGAGAGCGGCGACGCGGATCGCGTCGAGGTCGGCAATACCCAGACCAACCAGAATCGGGACCACAACCGCCCAGGGATAACCAAATCCGACAAGTCCTTCGAGCAGGGCGCCGAAGGCCCAAGCCAGCATGATAGTTTGGATGCGTACATCAACGGTGGCCTGATTGACCATCCAGGTTTTGAATCGGTCGAAGTCACCGGTAAGCACCAGGGTGTTGAAAATCACGAGGCCCCAAAAGGTGATCCAGTCAATGACCCACGCGCCTTGCAAGCCGCCATAAAGGTATGCGCGAAGGGTGTGCGCGAGTGGTGCGTGCCAGCCGAGCACGGCAATCGCAACCGTGACTACGCCTGCAATGATAGTGGCGAGCCATGCGGTGATTCGAAGCACTGCGAGCATGAACAACAACACGGCTAGAGGTACCAGGGCCAACACAATGGTCGACCACATGCTTCCGGTCGGTGTCAGAATTTGGTGGAACATTTCGGCATGCCTCGCGGTCAAGTTTTTGACTGCAATCCGGGGGTCGATTTTTGTATCGCAGACTGTACAGCAAACGGAGGCAACCTGCTACAGGTTCCGAAAAAAAAATCGGGCTTTTAGCGAATTGATGCGGGGGACCGATTGTCCCGTTCAGGCGTAAAAGACGGTCTCTGCAGCAGAACGCTGTCCGGGCTATTCGAACACTTCTGCATCACGGAACAGCCGGCCGGCAGCATCTTTTGCCGATATTATCGGCTCGCCCACCAACCGCCATTGAATCGCCAACTGGGGGTCATTCCAGAGAATGGTGCGCTCGTCGGCAGGAGAGTAGAAATCGGTTGCCTTGTAAAGAAAATCTGCAGAATCCGACAGAACTACGAATCCGTGGGCAAAACCGGGGGGAATCCAGAACACTTTCTTGTTTTCCCCGCTGAGCGTCACTCCGGTCCACTTGCCGAATGTTGGAGAAGTTCTTCGGATGTCTACGGCGACGTCGAAGACCTCTCCAGAGACAACCCGAACGAGTTTTCCCTGGGGCTGGCGAAGCTGATAATGAAGTCCACGTAATACGTTCCGGCATGATCGTGAGTGATTGTCCTGAACGAAGTGGCACTTAATTCCGATCTTCTCGAGTTCCCTGCTGTTGTAGCTCTCGAAGAAGAAGCCGCGCGAGTCGCCGAAGACTTTCGGCTCTATGATCAGGACGTCTGGAATCGCGGTTGGTTGCGCGTTCATGGAGATGAGTCTCGTCTAGAAGACCTGCGATTGCAGCACCTGAAGCAGATACTGCCCGTAACCGTTCTTCGCCATGGGCCGCGCGAGGCTTTCTAATTGCGCCGCGGTGATGAAGCCGGCGCGGTAGGCAATCTCCTCCGGACACGCAACCTTCAATCCTTGTCGCTCTTCGATGGTGCGGATGAAGGAACTAGCATCGAGTAAAGACTCGTGCGTGCCGGTATCCAGCCACGCGTAACCTCTTCCCAGTACCTCTACATTCAGCTGCTTTCGCTCCAGATACCAGTTGTTGACGTCGGTGATCTCAAGCTCATTGCGCCAGGATGGCTTAATAGCGGCAGCTACATCAACAACCTGCTCGTCGTAGAAATAGAGTCCGGTCACGGCGTAGCGAGACTTCGGCTGCTTTGGCTTTTCCTCCAGCGACTTCGCGCTGCCGTTGGCGTCGAACTCAACCACTCCATACCGTTCGGGGTCTTTAACCGGGTAAGCGAAAATCGTAGCTCCACTCTTACGATCACGTGCCGCTTTGAGTCTCATCCACAGGTCGTGGCCGTGGAAGATATTGTCCCCAAGCACCAGTGCTGAAGGAGACCTGTCTATAAACTGTTTGCCGATGATGAAGGCCTGCGCCAGTCCCTCAGGCTTAGGTTGCACGGCATATGTGAAGCTGACGCCCCACTGCTCACCGCTGCCCAGCAGTTGTTCAAACCGGGGCGTATCCTCCGGCGTCGAGATGATCAGGATTTCTCGTATCCCGGCAAGCATCAAAACGCTGAGCGGGTAGTAGATCATCGGCTTGTCGTAGATAGGAAGCAACTGCTTCGACAAGCATCGGGTAATGGGATAAAGCCGGGTCCCTGCCCCACCGGCCAGAACGATCCCTTTCAATAGCTTCTCCTGCACACCTGAGTATTATCTTCCGGCATACTGGGTTCTCATCCAGTCACGGTATGCGCCACTGGTAACCGATTCCACCCACTCGCTGTTGTCCAAGTACCAACTGACTGTCTTGCGAATGCCGGTCGCAAAGCTCTCTTTGGGAGACCAGCCAAGCTCGTTCCTGATTTTGCGAATGTCCATTGCATAGCGGCGATCATGGCCCGGACGATCCTTCACGAAATTGATAAGCGAGGCGTGGCTCGTTCCATCCGGTCGGGGGCGGAGTTCGTCGAGAGTGCGACAGATCGTGTTCACGACGTCGAGATTGGTCATTTCCGCGCACCCGCCAATGTTGTAGGTCTCGCCGATACGGCCCTTCTGCAGAACTTGAAGAATCGCTTCGCAATGGTCGGTCACATAGAGCCAATCCCTGACGTTCAAACCGTCGCCATACACGGGGAGCTTCTTTCCGCTCAGGCCGTTAGCAATCATCAGCGGGATCAACTTCTCCGGAAATTGATAAGGTCCGTAGTTGTTCGAGCAGTTCGTAGTCAGCGTGGGAAAGGCGTAGGTGTGATGGTATGCGCGCACCAGATGATCCGAAGCCGCCTTCGATGCCGAATAGGGGCTGTTGGGAGCATAAGGCGTACTTTCGCTGAACGCCGGATCGTCCGGCTTTAGTGAGCCGAATACTTCATCGGTGGAGACGTGCAGGAAGCGGAACTGTGCCTTGGCAGTTCCAGACAATTCGTTCCAGTATGCTTTGGCTTCCTCCAGAAGCTGAAATGTTCCATGGATGTTAGTTTGGATGAACTCATCAGGACCGAGAATCGAGCGATCCACATGGCTCTCGGCGGCGAAGTGCACAATTGCGGACGGTTGAAATTTCCGCAGGATATCCCGGATAGCCGGGCCGTCGTTGATATCAGCCTGCAGAAACGAATAGCCGCTCTTCTGTTCAAGATCGCGAACATTGCCCAGATTCCCGGCATATGTCAGCTTGTCGACATTGATAACCGGAATTCCTCGTTCCAAAACACACAACCGGACAAAGTTCGAACCGATAAACCCCGCTCCACCCGTAACTAAAACGCTATGCTGCATATACCGCCCAAGCATTGAACGCCATCGAGTTTACTTGTAAAAGTATTTGTCGCGGTGCGCCATCTCCAATGGCATCAGGCAAACCTCTTTTTTTCCATTACGGACGAACCGCCAGGAAGTTGGGGGTAAACGTTAGAGGCACCTGCGCCGAGTCCGTACCAGTACCCGTGTTGATGACATGTACAGCGTTGTCGCTGCCGCCGACGTACAGGGTCGAACTATCCAGAGTCGAACTTAAATTCAGTGGTTGCGCGCTATTGGCGAGGGTGATCGTAGAGGCTGTATTGGCCACCAGATCATAAACCAGGATCTGGGGAAGGTTAGTCAGAATGTATGCCTTGGAGCTATTCGGCAGGACAAGCATCTGCTGCGCAGTAAAGGCTCCCAAACCAAAGTTCACGGAGGTCGGGCCAGAGTCGGTAAGAGGTGGCGGACATCCGACATTGGTCGTACTTACACCGAGGATATCGATTCCGGGTGAATCGGCGACGAGTACTCGCGATCCATCGGGCACACTGGCGACCAACTGCGGAGTGCCGGGGACAGCCTTGCTATCAGCCTGGGTATTGTCGCAATTCGTGCGCACGGTCACAGCGCCGGGAAGTCCACCCGCAAAATACGCAAATGATCCTTGCGGCAGAAAACTCACATCTGTTGCCGGGGCTGATAACGGAATTGTGCCGAGCGGATTGCTCGCTGTCGTAAACACATACAACGCTGAACCCGCCGTAATAAACGTCTTCTGTCCGTCGGGAGAGAAACCTACGCGTGGAACTGCCCCAACCGCGAATGAAGCAGCGGTGGCGCTCGCACTTCCACTCACGTTGAGAATCTGAACCAGATTGTTAGCGGTGTTATAAGTCACCACGAGGCTACCGTCGGGAGAAACCCCGATCACCTGACCTACCGGCGGTCCCGCCAAAACTCCGACACTGTTCGCAACCGGATCGAAGATCATCACACCCGCGGCACTGCCCAAGTACGCCTTCGTTCCCGCGCGGTTGAAGACCAGCGAATTGGCTGCATTCGGCAAGGTGACAGCGGTACCTACCGCATTGCTGCCGGTCGAGATCGGCATCAGGCTGGTGCCACCGTTATTCAGCGCATAAATTGTGGTTGAAGTTGATCCAGTGACACTTGCAGTCACTACATTGCTGTACACCGGTGTAAGGCCGATGTTGCACCCTGTACCGCTACAAGCCGCGATGATCGATGAAGTTCCTGCGGAAACTCCGGTTACAAGTCCGCTGGATGCAACCGTCGCAGCAGCCGGCTGGCTGCTGTAGAACTGCAGCGGAGCATTCGTGATCAGGCTGCCGTTGGAATCGAAAACATCAGCTGCCAATTGAGAGGTACCGCTCGGGGCTACGGTGGTCGAAACTGACGAAGCGCCACTCGCCGCCACGTAGACGTGAATACTGGCAATCGGACAGGTAACGAAATTCATTGGTGTGCTGGAAATCGATATTGTTGGCTGGCTGCCGAGGCTGGCGCTGAAAGGAAGCCCCTCCTGCAGACTTGCCACAACCGTTGTCGTGCCCGGGGCTACGGTCGTAATCACGCCGTTAGGGCTGGCTTTGTTGAACGCAGCTACGGCGTTAGTGGTGACCTGCCAGAGCATCGGACCGACAACATCCCCCGCACCAGAACTCGGAAGCACAGTACTCCCGCTGTATGCAGTTGCCGCGAGTTGGGCAGTACTTCCAAGCGATACGCAACCACCCGTTGGAGGACTGATGACAACCTTGTCTACCTTCGGATGCACGTACACGATGACTTGATTCGAAGCAGCGCCGGACTTGGCAGTCACTGTCACGGAACCACCCGGCGTTCCTGCTGCTGGAGGGATGCAGTCGATGTTTCCACTGTCCCACGTCCCTGCGCATAGCAGGGTACAGCCTTGAAACTGAGTGGGACAACCATAACCACTGGGCAAGGTACTGGAAACCGTCAGCAGAGTGTTGTTGCTGCTACTCCAGGACACCGTCGCATTGGCAACGTTCGTGCCGTTATTTCCGAACACAGTACCTGCGAGCAATAGCACGTCACCGTAGTTCAGCGATCCGGCGAGATGAATCGAGTTGCCGCTGGTGTCCGTGGTATTGGTAACCGCATAAGGAGTGGTCTGTGTATCATCAGGCGGAGAAATAAAGACGCTAGAAGGGAGGTTAACGCTGCCGCCGCCACAGCCGATGAAACCAAGAATAAAGATAAAACTCAGTAATCCGGCCGCTTTTCCAAACTGCTGCATGAATCCTCCCCGCCCGGTTGATAACAACGCCGGACGGAAACCTTGCCTGCTGATACATTGAACCATCAGTTTAGATAGAGCAGCCGATTTCGGCAACTTTGCAGGCTGCCAAGTATGGGATCCGAAAACTTCAGCATCGCAGATTGTTAAGCGCCCAGGTAAGTTCCTGGCAGACGCGATCGATCTGGCCTTCTGTGATTTCATTGAAAAATGGTAGCTGAAAGATGCGCGACGACACGGAGTCGGTGATTGTTAGATTATCTGCTACGCGGCAACGCCCCTTCGTTACCGGCTGCCTATGAAGTGGCGCGAAGTAGCGGGCGCAACCGATGCCCACTCCGTTCAATTCCAGCCAGAGCCGGTCTCGATGTTTCTGATTGAATCTGTCCGATAGCAGCACCGGATAGGTAAACCAGCCAATTGCTTCACCAGGCCTCTCGGTCACCAGCTTCAAATCGGGATTCCCTTCCAGCCGCGCTCGATAAGCCTCGGCGATTTTCTTTCTCCGCCGCAGAACGCTATCAATTCGAGACAATTGCGACCGCCCGAGGGCACAATTCATCTCGGACAGGCGATAGCTGAATCCCACTTCCATCTGCTGATACCAGTCAGCCGAGGTCTGTCGTCCCTGGTTCCGCAAACGCCGGCAGCGATCCGCGATTTCCGAGTTCGCGGTGACAACGGCTCCCCCTTCGCCGGTTGTAAGCATTTTATTCGGATAAAACGCGAATACGCTCGCGTCGCCAAATGATCCGGCACGCTGGTTTCCGATGCTGGTTCCTAAAGCTTCGGAAGCATCTTCAATCAAAAACAGTCGCATCGCGTCAGCGACCTTCCGTAATTCCTGTACCTTTGCTGGGATGCCAAACGTCTGCACGAACAGGATCGCCCTGGTTTGTGGGCCGATGGCATTTTGAATGGAAGTGAGGTCCAGATTGAAAGTGTCTGCTTCAATGTCGGCAAATACCGGAACAAGGTTCTCCTGCAACAAAACATTTCCGACTGCCGCAAAAGCGAACGAGGGGACTATGACTTCGTCTCCTGGTTTCAGGTTGGAGCTGCGGAGAATCAGATGGAGGGCGCTAGTGCCGGAATTTACGGCGATGGCGTGAGGAACTCCTGCATAGGCGGCAATTGCCGCTTCAAATCTCAGCAATTCCGGACCGCCACTTAAGAAAGGAGTGCGCAGAACCGCACTTACGGCCGAGATGTCCTCGTCGGTGACTTCCGGCCGAGCGAGAGGGATCGGCTCATCCATGACTTGCGCCGTGAACCTCGGTGGGATATTTCATCAACAGCTTCTGTCCCAACTGCACTTCGCGCAAGATTTTCAACATGCGCTCCGATGCATACCCATCGCCATAGGGATTGGGCAAGTTTTTAACACTGTCGCGAAAGCCGGACGAGAGCGCCGTCCTTATTTTCGCCGCGATATCGTGTGAATCTGCATGAGCATCCAGAACGTTGGCTGCGTGCTCTCTTCCCTGCTGCCGCAGACCGATGTTGACCGCGGGCAAACCGAGAGAGGTGGACTCCATAATTCCGCTACTGGAATTGCCTACCATCACTGCCGATTGCTGGAGGAGACTGAGAAATGTCACATGGTCGAGGTTCACAAAGACACGTGCATTTCCCCGGGTTGTTGCAAACTCGTGGCTTCGCCTGATCAGCAACCGGCTACCGGCATCGGCATTTGGATACGTAAACACCAACTGGTTGGTAACAACCTTCAGCGTGGCAAGCAACTGATCGAATTCTTCCGTCGTAACGTCCAGTAGAGTTACCGGATGGTAGGCGATAACGGCGGCTGATGAAGACAAGTCCAGATTCAGTTTTTTCTGCAGCTCCTCTTTTGTCAGCAGCGCGCGGCGACGAAGCGCGTCCAGTGCAGGGGTTCCCGTGAAGTGCACTCTCCACGGCTCCTCTCCCATGCTGATGATGCGCTCGCGGGCTTTCTCCGTGCAGGCAAAGTGGATGTGGCTGAGCTTAGTGAGGGCATTACGCACGGCGTCGTCGATGGCACCCTGGCTGACCTCGCCGCCCTCGATGTGCGCAATCGGGATCCGTAAGGCAACCGCGACTGATGCCGGAGCAAGCATCTCGTAGCGATCCGCAATCAGCAGCAGCAAGTCAGGACGAATTCTCGCCAGAGCGTCCGCAAAGCCCAGGGTTGCCAGGCCAATTGTTTTCGCCATTCCTACGTCGGAGTCGGAACTCAGCAGACATTCGATTTCCGCCTCAATTTCAAAGCCGTCTCGTCGGATTTCGTTAATCGTATTGCCGAACTCCGGAGACAAATGAGCGCCCATAACCAGCAGTTTCAGATCAAAAAGCGGATCTGCCGCAAGATCTTTCAGAATCCAGTACAGATGGCCATATTCCGCCCGCGAACTGGTCACGACTACGATTTTTCTCTTCATCTCGTAACAGAGTTACGCAACGCAAAACTCGGTTTGTACTCGGGGACGATTGTCAGCAGAGCGTCGATGACCGCATTTTCATCGCGACGGGAATGCGCGTCCTCCAGTCGGTCGAGAAGCACGAAAAGAGGAGTGGATTGCTCGACAGGCTTCGTTACCTTCAACAACCCTGCTGCTCGAGCAGCGCTTAGTTGCTCTGAGTTGGAGTAAAGTTCTTCGGCCTGCTTCTCTCCGGGACGCAAACCAACGATCTGGATCATCGCGGTTCGATTGCTTGCTCTTAGAATCTTCTCCACTAGATTCCGGATGTTAAGCTTCGATGTGTTTACAGGGACGAAGATGCCAGGTTCTTTTGCAATTGCTGCTGAGAGCAGCAATTGTGCCGCTTCGTTGGGCGCCACAAAATACCGCTCCGCCTGATTGTCGGTAACAGTGACGACGCCGCGTTCTGCCTGCTCGAGTACTAGAGGCAACAAGCTCCCGGCCGTGCCTAGCACATTGCAGAGCCGGACGGAGCAGACTGCCGGAGCTGCAGTTTGCAGCACCATCAACTCCGCCGCACGTTTTGTCGCACCCAACACGCTTGCAGGATTCGTCGCCTTGTCCGACGACAGCACCACAACGCATTCCACTCCGGCTACGGCGCTCGCGGCTAACACATTGCGCGTGCCAAATACGTTCGTGCGCACCGCGGCTAGTATCTGAGACTCGAGAAAATCCACATATTTGTGGGCCGCAGCATGAAAGACAATCTCGGGGCGATGGCGCGTGAAAGCCAACTCCAGTTCGTCGACAGAATTGATGTCGCCAAGAATCAATTCGGGCTGACCGGGCTTAGCTCGAAACTCGCGGTATAGCTGATACAGACGATCTTCCGCGTTGTCAAAAACTATAAGCTCTGCTGGATTTAACTGACGAACTCGCCTCACAAGCTCCGAGCCAATCGATCCCGCTCCACCGGTGACAAAAATTCGTTTTCCGGCCAGCATCCGTGCATTAACGAGAGGCAATTCGAAGGGCGCTCTTCCCAGGAGTTCCCGATACCAATTTTCGCGGTCTGCAATTGGCATCAGCGACGCCCTTCGTGAAAGTCTGCGATTGCATGCACTACAGCCTGCAATTGCTCATCTTTCAATTCCGGATAGATGGGTAGAGAGAGTACTTCCCCAGCGCACTTTTCGGCTTCGGGAAATGCTCCGGCAGCATAGCCCAGATCTCTAAACGCGGGCTCCAGATGCAAAGGGTGCGGATAATAGATCTCGCTCGGAATTCCCTCGCTTGCCAAGTGCGCCTTCATTTCGTCGCGACGTGCCGTCCGGAGGGTGAATTGGTTATAGATGTGGAAACGATCCTTTGGCTCGATCGGCAACTGAATCGCGTTATCTGATCCGGACTGCCGAAACAAGTCTCGATATCGCGCTGCATTCTTTCGTCGCCCATCCGTCCACTGATTCAGATACCGGCGCTTGACCCGCAGCACCGCTGCCTGCAAGGCATCGAGGCGGCTGTTGATTCCAAGCACCACGTAATCGTACTTGGTCCTGCTGCCGTGGTTGCGCAGCAGCTTTATCGTTTCCGCGAGTTCCGGATCGTTGGTCGTAATCAGTCCGCCATCGCCAGCTCCTCCGAGATTCTTCGACGGAAAGAAACTGAAGCATCCGAAAGTTCCCATGCTTCCCGCCAGCTTGCCGTGATATTGAGCCCCAATTGCCTGTGCGGCATCCTCGACCACTGGAAGACCTTTTCGGTTTGCGACTTCAAGGATGGCATCCATGTCGGCGCAGAGTCCGAACAAATGAACCGCGATGATTGCCTTGGTTCGTGGCGTGATGGCCGCTTCGAGCTTCCTGGGATCCAGATTGAAGGTTGAAGGATCAATGTCGACGAAGACGGTGCGCGCGTGCAATCGCGCAATGGCGCCTACGGTGGCCACGAATGTGAATGGAACAGTGATGACTTCGTCGCCAGGTCCGATTCCGAGAGCCATTAATGCCAACAAGAGCGCGTCCGATCCCGACGCGCAGCCGAAGACAAATTCACATCCGGTCTGAGGCTTGATCTCCTCTTCAAAGGCACTCACCTCAGGGCCCATGATGAAAATTTCCGACTCAAATACCCGGCTTACAGCTGCTTCCACTTCGCCGCTGATGCTGGCGTACTGCGCTTTCAGATCAAGGAAAGGAAATTGGGGCTTCACGGCACTGCCGGCAGGCATTCAGAACTCCGGTGGAACTATTGAGATTACAGGAGAAGAAACCAGTGAACAACCGAACCCACCTTATTCTGGCGGCGTTTCCCTAAGCCGCTCTGCTGCACTCTCGGGGCTCACCGGCGTAAAGTACACCTCTTTATATGTGTATGACTTCGCCTTGCCGGGCAACACCGGCATGACTTCGATATGCCAGTGATAGTCGTCGGTAATCGTCTTCCAATATCCAAGCACCTCTGAACGATGCAGGGTGTTCGGCGCCGTATGCAACACCAGGTGGAACGCATCGCTGAGCGTCCGAATCCGTTTCAAGGTCCTGCGCACCAGAGCCGCCAGGTCTCTGACGCCGGAGTTGCGGGCAGTGACGCCCTTTTCAAAGAACGCCTCGTGGCTGCGCTGCATGATCCAGGTCTCGTATGGCACACGCGGCGCATACGGACACAGAGCGACATAATCGCCCCGGTTCTCGATAATTCTTACGGCTTGCCGCTCCTCCTGGTCCAGGATGTCGCAGAAGACGCATCGTTCCTTCTGCAGGAAGTAGTCCTTCCCGGCGCGCAGTTCGTACAGGATACGCCGGGGGACGAACGTGGTTGCCGTCAATTCGCTCGTCGGATGATTGAAGTCCTGCCCGGCGGCTGAACCAAAATTCTTATAGATGGTGACATACTTGAACCGCTGGTCCTGTTTGAGATCCTGAATACGGCCCGCTGCCAATAGCAGAAACTGCTCGATCTCGGAATCCGTAGCATCCCACAATTGACGATTGTGATTCGGATTCTCGATGAGAATTTCGTGTGCGCCGACGGTACGCATCTGGTCGTACAGGCCTTCGCCCCGTCGGGAAGCTTCCCCTTCCACCCGGAACACCGGGTTCGGATGCACGACGGCGCGCGCAGACCACGGCCAGCCGCCTACCGGGGCTTGCGACGAAATCACTTGTGGCTGGGTCGGCGAGTCCGGGCAAAACGGACAAATACGGTCCTCGTGAACGTGCCCAACGGGATCATCACCGGTGATCACCCACGACCGTGTTATGGGATCTTTCCTTAGCTGCATCGCGCTACAAGGAAACCAGAGAGCGGGCCTCCCGTCAATCTCGGGGAGCAGTACAATGCTGCGGCGGAGGCAGCATGAAGCGCGTTACCGGACTCGGCGGTGTGTTTTTGAAGTGCACTGATCCTCAAAAAATGTACGACTGGTATGAGCGTCACCTCGGTATCGAGCGGTTGGAACATGGAGAAAGTGCTGTCTTCCAATGGCGCGATCCTCAGCAACCAGAAGAGGTTGGAATGACGGTTTGGGCACTGTTCCCACGCGACTCGACTTACTTCAAGAATTCGAGTTCTCCTGTGATGCTGAATTACCGGGTTGCCGATCTGGACGCACTACTTGAAGCGCTGGCGCGCGAGGGCGTCTCCATCGACCCACATCGCGAGAACTATGATTACGGCCGCTTTGCATGGATCACCGATCCTGAAGGCAATCGCATCGAGCTCTGGGAGCCGCCGAAGACGCCAAAACGAGAATGATGGTCTTTTGTTGCACTTTCGCGCCGCAGACTACATGCGAATGCGCGCCCATCCACAGCCGTGCCTTGCTATAATCCGCCCAGCTTTCCGCAATGACTGACTCGTCGCATCCGCAACAGACCGAGCCGGGCACTCCCCTGATGCGGCAGTACGCCGCAATCAAAAAGCAGCACCCAAACGCACTCCTTTTCTTCCGGCTAGGCGATTTCTATGAGCTTTTCTTTGACGATGCCGTCGTTGCTTCCCGCGAGCTTCAAATTACTCTAACATCGCGCAACAAAGAAAAAGGCATCGCGGTCCCGATGTGCGGTGTCCCTTATCACGCTGCTGAAGGCTATATCTCCAAGCTGATTCGCAAGGGGTTCAAGGTCGCCATCTGCGATCAGATGGAGGATCCCAAGCTTGCAAAGAAAATCGTGCGCCGTGAAGTGACGCGAGTTCTTACGCCCGGCACAGCTGCCGACTCTGCACTTGGATCGGATGAAAACAATTTTCTGGCCGCGGTCGCGCGAATGCCGGCTCGTAGTGGGTCGATCAGCTCAGGTATCGTCGGATTCGCGGCGCTTGATCTCTCCACAGGAGAGTTTCGCGCGACCGAGTTCTCCGGCTCAGATGCCGAGCGTCGAATATGGGACGAACTCGAACAACTGCGTCCCCGCGAAGTTCTTTATGCGAGCAGCCTGCCCTTGTTCGAACTGAACAGTGCTCCCTGCGTTCCGAGTGGCGCACCACGCGTAGGCGGCACCGGAACAGCGCGCTGGGCGCTAACGCCGCTGGATGACTGGATCTTCGCGGCTGATTACGCCATCCCACTCGTGGAAAATCATTTCGGCGTTCTCTCGCTCGAAGGTTTTGGATTGGCAGGTCGATCCGCAGCCGCTGCAGCAGCCGGAGCCGTTCTTCACTACGTCCGGTCGACGCAACGCGGCACACTGGATCACGTTGACCGCATTGGCTACTACGAACGTCAAGAATGCCTGGTGCTCGACGCCGTCACAGTCCGCAATCTGGAATTGGTCGAACCCTTGTTCGCGGCCTCCGGCGACTCCGTCACGCTCTTTCGCTGCCTCGACGCAACGCTGACACCAATGGGCAAGCGGTTGCTACGCTCGTGGCTGCTTCGGCCAGCTATTGATCGCAACGAAATTGATGCGCGCCTCGACGCCGTCGCCGATCTGCACAGCGATTTGATCCAGCGCGAAGAGCTGCGCCGCAGCCTCGACGGCATCTTCGACATCGAACGCCTTCTCAGCCGCGTCACCCTGGAAACTGCAAACCCGCGTGACGTACTGGGCCTGGCCGCATCGCTGGCGAAAATTCCCGGACTGAAAGGTGCTTTGGCAAAATTCAGCGCGAACCGGTTGCAGCATCGCCTCGCGGCAATGGATGATTTGGCGGATCTGCGCGACCGCATACAGCAAACGATTGTTCCCGAGCCTCCGCTGACATTGAATGATGGAGGCGTGATCTCGCCTGGAGTAGATGCCGGCCTCGACGAGTTGCGCACGCTTTCGCGGAATAGCAAACAATATCTCGCGCGCGTCGAAGAACGTGAGCGCCAGCGCACGGGCATCGGTTCGTTGAAAGTGAAGTTCAACTCTGTTTTCGGGTACTACATCGAGATTTCGAAGGCGAACCTGCATCTCGCGCCGGCGGACTACGAGCGCAAGCAGACGCTTGTGAACGCCGAACGCTTCACCACGCCGGAGTTGAAGGAATACGAAGCCAAGATTCTCGATGCCCAGGACAAGATCGTTGAAATCGAGCGGCGAATCTTTGCGGAGTTACGGGCCTCGGTGACTGCCGAAGCGAGGCGGATTCGACAGACAGCGCTAGCAATCGCTGAAGTCGACGTGCTGGCCTCCTTCGCGCATCTTGCATCCGTTCGCAACTATTGCCGCCCGGTGGTTGACGATACCGCCGATCTTGAATTTGTTGAGGGCCGACATCCCGTGGTGGAGGTGCAGGAGCTCGCTGGCGCCGAACGCTTTGTTCCGAACGATCTTTACCTGAACTCCACTTCGCAGACGATCCTGGTCTTGACGGGGCCGAACATGGGTGGCAAGTCGACCTATCTGCGTCAAACTGCGCTCGTTGTCGTCATGGCGCAGATGGGGTCGTTTGTGCCCGCGACGAAGGCGCGCATGGGAGTGGTTGACCGCATCTTCACGCGCATTGGCGCCAGCGATAATCTCGCGCGCGGCCGCTCAACGTTCATGGTTGAAATGACCGAGACCGCTTCGATCCTGAATACTGCCACTCCGCGGTCCTTGATCTTGCTGGACGAAATCGGCCGCGGTACGGCGACCTATGATGGATTGGCGATCGCGTGGGCGGCGATCGAATACATTCACGCGCAGGCGCGTGCGAAGACGCTGTTTGCAACTCACTACCACGAACTCACGGAGCTTGCCGGCCGGCTGTCAGGGGTGAAGAACTATCACGTTTCGGTTAAGGAAACTGGCGGCGGAATTGTGTTTTTGCGCAAGGTGGAACCCGGCGCGGCCGACAAGAGCTATGGCATTGAAGTAGCAAAACTCGCAGGACTGCCAAACGAGGTGATCCGTCGCGCCCGCGAGGTTTTGAGCGAGCACGAAACAGCCGAGCGCCGCGCGTCGGAAAAGCTCGCCACGGATGAGACAGTGGAGCAACCACTGCAACTCACGATATTCACGCCGCTTTCGCAGAAAATTGTCGACCAACTCCGACAGGCAGACCTCGATCGGCTCACACCTCTCGAAGCGCTAAATCTTCTCAATAGCCTGAAAAAACAACTTGACTGATGGACACAATTTTGCGGAGTCGCGGAAAAAGGGAGTTCGTGGCTCGAATAGCGATTCTTCGTGGACTGAAGAGTGTGCGTGAGAACCGCCGTCCCTGCGGGACTCGGTGAATTTATCCTACTTTTACGAGTCTGTCGCGAAACTCAATCGTCCGCTGGTGCGGACTCAGGTGTGTTTCGCTTTCCGCTGCCCAGCACTTCGTGCTGGGCTACTGTCAACCGTCCGCTACGCGGATTTCCCGCGGTCCGCATCAGTGACATTGACTGCCGCTATGGTTGTGCCGGAGCGGCGGCAGTTTCGCCATATACTTCGTGCAGGATTTCGCGTCCGCCCCGGTTCAATAAGGATTGCCCGAGTTGCTCACCGAGGATTTGAGGATCGCGACTGGTTCCGGTTTCGCGGATGACAGTTGATCCGTCTGGGCGCGCAACCACTCCGATCAGCTTGATCTCGTTAGAAATGACTTCGGCGAAAGCGCCAATCGGAACTTGACATCCCCCACCCAACTCATTGAGAAGCGCCCGTTCTGCAATGGTCGAGGTGCGGGTTGCGACATGATTCAAAAATTGCAATTGTCGGCGGGTATCCTCGTCGCCTGCTCGAATCTCGATACCGAGCGCGCCCTGCCCCGCGGCTGGACACATTACTTCTGCGGGAAGGATCTGCCGGATTCGCTTCGTGAGACCGAGTCGATTCAGGCCGGCTGAGGCAAGAATAATTGCGTCGTACTCGCCTTCTTCGAGCTTTCGCAAGCGCGTGTCGACGTTCCCGCGCAACGGGAAAACTTGTAAGTCAGGCCGGATCGCCTTCAACTGTGCCTGGCGGCGCAGGCTGCTGGTGCCAACTCGCGCGCCCTCAGGCAAATGGGTGATTGACTCGAAATTCCGCGACAGGAAGGCATCGCGCGGGTTCTGGCGCTCGGTGATGGCGGCGATTTCGAATTCCGGTGCGAGCTCAGTCGGCAAATCCTTCAGGCTATGGACGGCGAGATCAACACGGGCTTCAAAGAGAGCCTCTTCGATCTCCTTAGTGAACATACCCTTGGTGCCGACTTTCGCGAGTGCAACATCCAGGATTTTATCTCCAGTGGTCTTGATGATTTCGATCTCGACTTCATGACCTTGCGCGCGCAGTCGCTCGGCAATGTGGTTTGCCTGCCAGAGCGCAAGTTGCGAACCGCGCGATCCTATGCGCAGGCGTGCCATCAGGCGTCTCCTTTATGGGAACCGGCCGAACTTCCTTTGGCTTTGTCGCTGCGCTCCTGCAGATTGAACAGCTTGCGAATTACATCGATGACGGTAGTCGACTCGGGATCTTTGGCCGCGCTCTTCAAGGTTACGATCGGTGTATGCATGATCTTGTTGATCATCGCCCGCGTCATAGCGTCGATCGCGGCCTCCTGTTCGGAGGAAACCTGGCCGAGGCGGCTGCGATAGCGGTCGACTTCCGCCTGCCGAATATCTTCGAGGTACTCCTGGAGCGACAGAATGGTTGGCACAACATCGAGTGTCTGCAGGCGTTGCGCGAAACGCTCGACTTCCACCTTAACAATATCTTCCGCTTTCGCAGCTTCTTTCTTGCGATCGGAAAGGTGCGACGCGACCACCTGTTGCAGATCATCGATGTCGTAAACGAAAACACCGTCAACATCGTTCATGCTCGCGTCGACGTCACGCGGCACAGCTATGTCGATAAAGAACATGGGCCGGTTGCGCCGCCGGGCAATAAAGCGCTCTCCATGTTCTTTGCGGAAGATCGCGACCGGAGCGCCTGTGGAAGTAATAATGATGTCCGCCTGATCGGCGGTCTCGTAGAGTTGCTCAAACCGCAGCGCGCGGCCATTGAACTTGGCGGCCATTGAAAGAGCGCGATCGTACGTGCGATTGGCAACGAAGATAGATCCGGCACCGTTGGCCAGCAGGTGACGCGCGGCCAACTCGCTCATCTTCCCTGCTCCAACCAAATAGACGTTCTTGCCCTTCAGGTCGCCAAATATCTTCTTTGCAAGATCAACTGCAACAGATGCCACGGACACAGCCGAACTCGCGATCGCCGTCTCGGTGCGAATTTTTTTTGCGATGGCAAATGAACGAGTGAGCAGAGCGTCCAGGTTAGATTGAACGGCACCGACAGCACGGGCGACAGCGTAGGCTTCCTTCACCTGGCCGAGAATTTGCGGTTCACCTACGACCATGGAGTCGAGGCTGCACGCAACTCGAAACAGGTGTTGAATGGCATCCCGTTCCCGATACTCGTATAAATAGCGGTCGAACTCGGACGAACTCAATCGGAAGTAATCTCGCAGAAACCCACGAAGATCGGCGCTGCCGTTCTTCAGCCCTGCCAGGACTTCGACGCGGTTGCAGGTGGAGATAATCATTCCCTCCTGCACTCCCGGATACTGCACCAGCGATTGCAACGCTTCCGGCAGCTTCTTCTCGGGGATAGCAAAGCGTTCCCGTATCTCGACGGGAGCACTTCGGTGATTCACCCCGATCAGTTGCAAGTTCATTGCGTCACAAACCTATGCATGGCACTGAAATAGTTCGCCGCCCATGCACTGATTGCCACCAGGAAAGCAAACGTCGCCAGGTAAGCAGCCCGGCGGCCGCGCCATCCGGAACTCCAGCGCATGTACAGCAAAATCATGTATACGGCCCACATCAACAGCGAAAGGACGACCTTTGGGTCCTTGAAGTACGTTGGTCCGAAGTTTGCCTGTGCCACTACCGATCCGGCAATCAATCCAAAGGTCATGAACGGAAAGCCAAGCAGTAGCGACTTGTATCCGATATCGTCGATCACTTGCAGAGCGGGCAGGCGGGATAGAACGCCACTGCTTGGTTGCTTCGATTTCAAGCTCTTTTCCTGCACGATGTAGAGAATGCTGGCGGCAAAACTGAGGAGAAGCGCGGCATAACCGGTGAAGATCAAGGCGACATGAACGCCGATCCAACTGCTGCGCATCAATCCCGAGGTAAAAACAGGCGGCTGCTGCGCCAGAGCGGAAGCAAATGTCAACAGAAACACCAGCGGAAAGACGAAGATACCCGGCGAGGTGGTCCGGTACCTGATGTAGACGATCATGAAGAACGCCAGGATCAGAAATGCAAGCAGCGATTCCGACTCGTGGATCGACATCACCGTCACCGAAAAGTGGCCGGTAGCGACCGCCATCTCGGCAAGCGACACAAAGTGCAGCAGCATGCCGTAGGAGAGAATGCGAACAACATACTTCGTCAACCAGTTGCAGGGACGGCTCACCGCCGCCAATGCATAGAGCAGCCCGATTGAATAGAAAAGAACCGCGATGCGCAGCCAGAGTAAGGGCATAAGGGTTTCCACTGATGGCGCCTGTCCTACCCCATAGCGGAAGTACCAGAAATTATAAATGCGAGACTAGAGTGGACGATGGTGGGTCGCGGCAGCAGTAGATGATGTCACTGGTATCTGTGACAACGGTCACAGTCGGCAGAGACCACGCGAAACTACCTGTTTCCAAGAGTTTTCGAAGCTATTGGGACAGGCGAAAGCAATAGATTGGCGGTAAGTTCGCCTTTACGTGCACTCGTAAAGTCCGGTTACTCTTTTCTGTTTAGGCGCTAAAGTCCAGCGCGTTGAGAGTCAAGGCAACTGGTCTTTTAAGCAGAGGCGTGCGCAACCTGCGTGGCCTTGTACCATTCCACGGTTCGACGGAGGCCTTCCTCGAACATCACCAGCGGCTTATAGCCGAGGTGCTTTTGGGCCAGGGATATATCGGCCAGCGAGTGTTTTACATCACCGGAACGGTCGGGGCCGTACTTTGGGTTTCCGTTGTAGTTGGTGAGCTTTTTCAGGATCTCGAAGGTCTGATTCAGCGTGATGCGGTGACCTGTAGCCGTGTTGAAATAGCGGCCGGCAACTTGTTCGGCTGGAGCGAGGCAGGCCAACAGATTTGCGGAGACCACGTTATCGATGTAGGTGAAATCGCGGCTCTGCTCGCCATCGCCATTGATCGTAACCGGCTCGCCCCGAAGCATCCGACTGGTGAAGATGGCAAGCACGCCGGAATACATCGAAGTCGGATCCTGATGTGGGCCGAAGACGTTGAAATATCGCAACGACACGGTCTCCAATCCATACACGCGATAAAACGAGCGCATGTAGTATTCGCCCGTCAGCTTAGAAACCGCGTAGGGCGAGATTGGACTGGGTGCCATGTCTTCTCTCTTGGGCAAAGTCGGGATGTCACCGTACAGAGAAGATGAGGAAGCGTAGACCACCCTCTTTACCTTGGCATCACGAGCCGCCACCAGGACATTCAAAGTGCCGTCTACATTAGCCTCATTGGAAGTGATGGGGTCTTCGACCGACCGCGGTACTGATGGAATCGCCGCCTGATGTATGACGTAATCGGCGCTGGCACAAACTTCCCGCATCGCCGCTATGTTTCGGATATCCGCTTCCACGAAGTCGATGTGCGCGGAAAGGTCCTCGAGATTGTGTCGCTTTCCTGTGCTGAAGTTATCGATACCACGCACGCGCTCGCCCCGACGGACGAGTTCGCGTGCGATGTTCGATCCAATAAAGCCCGCGACTCCGGTGACCAGGTAAAGTGCCATGCTTTCCCTTAGCAGCGCACCAGATTGTCGGCTTGAATGCCCTTTGTGGCATTGCGGCTATCGACGACCAGTTGCGACTCGGCCACGATTCGGCGGTAGTCATAATCGCTGTGGTCGGTAACGATCAGAACGCAGTCGTACTGGCTCAGATTTTCCAGAGGAGTGTTCTTCATCTGCAGATCGTACTTGCGGCCTTTTCCCACGAACGCAAAGTACGGATCGTTGTAGCTGACTTGTGCACCCTGTTTCTGCAACAGCTCGATGATGGTCAGCGAGGGTGACTCGCGAAGATCATCGATGTCCTTCTTATAGGCGACGCCCAGCACCAGAACCTTCGAGCCGTTCAGCGACTTCTTGCGTTCGTTAAGCGCGGCGGAAACGCTGGAAACCACGTGGTACGGCATGCCTGTGTTCACATCGCCGGCGAGTTCGATGAAACGGGTTTGAAAATCAAACTCCTTCGCCTTCCACGATAGGTAATAGGGGTCCACTGGAATGCAGTGACCGCCGAGACCCGGCCCGGGATAGAACGCCTGGAATCCAAACGGCTTTGTTTTCGCGGCTTCAATCACTTCCCAGATATCGATGTTCATGCGCAGTGCCAACAGCTTCAACTCATTCACCAGTGCGATGTTGACGCAGCGATAAATGTTCTCCAGCAGCTTGGTCATTTCCGCAGCCGCTGGCGTTGAGACGCGCACGGTGCGCTTAAAGATCGAGCCGTAAACGGCTGACGCGAGGTCGCCCGCCGTCGCTTCCAGTCCACCGACGACCTTCGGAATTTCGTTGCGCGGGAAACTGTTGCCTGGATCTTCGCGCTCTGGCGAAAAGGCAACGTAGAAAACGCCGTTGCCATGGCTCTCGCCCGCACGTGCCGCCTTCAGCCCCAATTTGTTCTTCTTCTCGAGAATCGGCACCAGCACCTCTTCCGTCGTGCCGGGATAGGTTGTGCTTTCAAGAATCACTAACTGCCCTGCTCGCAGATGTGGCGCGATCGACTCAGCGGTGGAGATGATGTAACTCATGTCGGGCTGGCGGAATTCGTCGAGCGGCGTGGGCACGCAGATGATGATCGCGTCCATCTCGGAGATGTGGGAGAAGTCCGTGGTCGCGCCAAAGCCGTGCGCCTTTGCCGCTTGAATCTCCGATGGCTCAATGCGGACGATGTAAGAGCCGCCCTTTGTGAGCGTATCCACTTTGCGGCCGTCGACGTCAAAGCCGGTTACCGGAAACCGCTCCTCGCTGAACAGCAGCGCGAGGGGTAGTCCGACATAACCCAATCCCATAATGCCGACCTTCGCAGTGCGGGCGGCGATTTTCTCTTTCAGTTTTTCCGCGGCGATTTCTGGTACTGCCTTCACAGCCATTGACATTGTTTTTATCCCATTGAACCGGCATCAGCGCCGGCGTTTAACTTGAGTTCCACGTGACCTGTTTGGTCCCAATCTGGTCAGCGCAAAAAGCACCTTTCAGTTTAAGTTGCACAAGACATCTGCAATCCGAGTTGCGGCGTTTCCATCCCAAAGAGGAGGAACCTGGCCCTTTTTCGCTTTGCCATCAAGAACATACCTGAGTTCAGCACGCAGCTTGCCAAAGTCGCGCCCGACCAGGCGATTCGTCCCCATAGTCACAGTTATAGGTCTCTCTGTGTTTTCCCGCATGGTGAGGCACGGCACGCCCAGAAACGTGGTCTCCTCCTGAATGCCGCCGGAGTCGGTAACTACAACGGTTGCATTCTTTTGCAAGGATAAGAAAAGCAGGTACGAAGCGGGATCCATCCAGTGGATCTTTCCGGTCCCATTCAGGTTCAACTTCTGAATGCGTTCGCGAGTGCGCGGATGCACTGGGAAAAGAACTTCTATGTCGGAACTTATTTCGCCAAGCGTTTTCAGCAAGCACTTCAGCCACTCGGGATCGTCCACGTTGGAAGGACGATGCATAGTCATGAGCACGTATCTTTTCGGCAGGTCCTTCGGCCGCAATTTGTCAGAGTTTGGGAGCATGCGCACGAGCGTATCGATCATCACGTTGCCAACTAAATGGACGCGCTCGGGAGAAACTCCTTCCTTGGCCAGATTCGCATCGCCATCCTCCGACGGAGTAAACAGCAGATCAGCAAGCTGATCCGTAATCAGCCGATTGATTTCTTCGGGCATACTGCGATCGAAGGAGCGCAGGCCCGCTTCCACGTGTGCGACTCGAATTCCAAGCTTGGCGCAGACTAACGCGGTAGCCACAGTCGAGTTCACATCGCCATACACCAACACGATGTCCGGCCGGTGCTCCAGAAGCACCGGCTCGAAGCTGGCCATGATCTGCGCTGTTTGCTGCGCATGCGATGCTGACCCCACGCCGAGGTTGACGTCAGGCGCGGAGATTCCCAACTCCTGAAAAAACACATCCGACATGTTGAAGTCGTAATGCTGCCCGGTGTGCACGACTAACTGCTCGCAATTGG
>JAJPJE010000048.1 GCA_021324365.1 Terriglobia bacterium
GTTCCGGTCGTTGCCGGCGCCGTGTAGGTAACGGTATTGCCGGTTCCCGAGATCGTGCCTCCGGTCGCCGTCCACGTCACCGCCGTGTTGCTCGTGTTGCTCACTGTCGCAGTAAATGACGTGCTCGCATTCGGCGCAACGGAAACGTTGCTTGGGCCGATCACCACCGCTATGGCGGGCGGTGTTGTTGTTACTGTAACGGTCGCGCTCGCCGACTTTGTCGTATCAGCCACGCTCGTCGCTTTCACCGAATAGCTGCCTGCGGTACTTGGGGCCGTATACAGACCCGTACTGGAAACCGTTCCCCCCGTCGCGCTCCACGTCACACTCGAGTTGGAACTGCCCGTCACCGTAGCCGTAAACTGCTGCGTTCCACCTATCTGGAGCGCAACTGAAGTTGGATTGAGCGAAACTGATCCCGCTGGTGCTGTCGTGCTTGCTGTTACCGTGGCGGAAGCCGACTTAGTGGTATCGGCGACGCTCGTTGCCGTTACGGTATAAGTACCGGCGGCATTGGGAGCTGTAAATAGTCCAGAACTCGAGACCGTTCCCGCAGTGGCAGACCAGGTGACCGATGTATTGGCGGAACCCGATACGGTTGCCGTGAATTGCTGAGTCGCACCAGTCTGCACCGTAGCGGAGGCTGGATTAATCGAAACCGACACCGTTTGTGTTGCAGTAGTAGCCGTCGTCGCAGAACTGGCGGCTGTGACACCGCCGCACCCGACGTTTGAGACCCAAATTAATAGCACCAAACAAAGTGTGCCTGCCGTGGTCGCGAAAGCTCTAGATGATCTTTGCATGTCTTGTGTTCTCAGACTTCGGAGACACTAAACCGGCGGCTGACCTCGGTGCAGATGTCGGAGGTGGTTGTGAAACGGTCCGTTTGGACGAAGGGGTAATCAGACTGAAGTAATGGTTATGACTGCAAACTGTACATGTGCTCAACAAGCGCTCCCAGACCTTCTATGTATGTCTCTGAAAAAACGCTGAATTAGCGCCAGAATAGACACGGACAAAGAAGAGCTAAAAAACCAGCCACTTAGAATTGCATTACCTAGACCAAAAGGTAAGCTGCTGAGAACAGGGAGTTTGCACTTTAGTGCAATGGCAGGTAGCAGGAAATAATTACATGGTTAGTAGCTGATTTTCGCACACTTCGGCTCAGAAGGCCGAAAGCGCGCTTCGCTCGCACGAACACTTATGAGCCATGCGCAATTAAGCTCTACTGAAATGCTACATCCACCCAGTAGTTCGAGGACAAATAGGACGAATTCGGGAAGGTGCTCGTCGAGCCATACGAATAGACCCCGTTAGCTCCGCCCACGCCGTTTTGAATCGCATGCAGTGGTGGATCGTCAACACCAGCGGCCCCAAAGAAGTTCTGGTCCAGCGAGTAATGCCCCGCAGTGACGTGGTAAGAAGCGACGTAGACGGTGTTCGCCGCAATTGAAACCGGCGTAACGAAGTTCACCTGCTGCCATCCCGAAGCCGTTTCGTTTGACGAGGTCGCGCTGGCCAGCAGAGTACCCGAACTGGTCCAGAGATTCACAACATGCGGTCCGACATTGGCCGCACTTTTGTAGAAGCGGATGCCAATTATCTGACCGCTCACGTCGGACTTAAACGAGACGCCCAACTCAACGCTTGAGTCCGCACCGGCATCAACGGTACCCGGCACGCTCGAACTAGTAAAGATCGTGACTTGGGCATTTATGACTAAACTGTACTGAATCGTGGCTGAATGTTGTGGAACCGCGCTATCGGCTACCTGAACCGTAAATGAGAAAGTCCCGGCGACTGTCGGCGTGCCGCTAAGTATTCCTCCAGAGGAAAGCGTCAGTCCGCTCGGTAGCGTGCCGCTGACTAACGTCCAACTGTACGGTGGAACACCGCCCGAAGCTGAAAGCGTGGTGGAGTAGGAGCCATTCACGATTCCGGTTGGCAGAGTCGCCGTGGTAATGCCGAGCACACCAACCTGTCCAGTCAACGTTGTGCCACCAGCGATCGAATTGAGGCTGGCCGTAATAGTTGAACTACCCGCAGCCAAAACACTGACCAGGCCAGAAGAAGTAATTGTCGCCACGCTCGTGTTCGACGACGCCCATGCAACCTGGGAAGTTATATCGCGTGACGAACCGTCGCTGTAGGTGCCGGTGGCTACGAACTGCTGGTCAGTTCCAACCGCGACAGTAGGATTTGCCGGTGTGACTGTAATCGAGTCCAGCGCCGGTGATACTGCAAATGCGACATCTACCCAGTAATTCGTAGACCTATACGACGAGCTTGGAAAGACGCTGGTCGAACCATACCCAAACAGGCCATCCGCGCCACTTACGCCGTCTTGAAGGGCGTGCAAGGGGTAATTGTCAACTCCGCTGCTGGCAAAATAGTTCTGATCCGCAGCATAGTGCCCAACACCGCTGTGATACGAGGCAACGTAAACGGTATTCGCGGCTATGGAAACGGGAGCAGAGAAGTTCACCTGCTGCCATCCGGACGCGGTTTCATTGCTCGAAGTCGCACTTGCAACCAGGCTCCCTGAATTGGTCCAAAGGTTCACGACATGAGGACCAGTATTCGCAGCACTCTTGTAAAACCTGATACCGACAATGGTGCCAGCCACATCAGACTTGAATCTCATTCCAAGTTCCACCGAACTGTCTGGTCCGGTGTCGGAAACAGTGGGAGTTGCTGTAGAGGGCCACACAGTAAATGAGGATGGAGTTGTGGCTACACTGATAGTGAACTGTGCGGTCGCAGTTAGTTTGGGAGTGCTGCTGTCGTCGACTTGGATGCTAAATGTATAGCTCCCTGGAACAGTTGGTGTACCGGAGATCTGCCCCTGAGACGACAAACTCAATCCTGCTGGGAAACTTCCATTGACGATGGACCAGTTGTAGGAAGGAATACCTCCGGAAGCGGAGAGAGTAGCTGAATACGGCAGGCTCGCTGTCGCCGTTGGTAAAGACGACGATGAGATCGTCAGTGGCAGCACTTTCGTAGTTAGAGTGGTTGCGCTGTTGAGAGACGACTGTGTCGCCGTGATCGTGGATGTTCCGCCACTCAATGCGGAAGCGACTCCACTAGCATTGATTGTTGCGACTGAAGCATTAGAAGAGGACCAAGTAACCTGATTTGTGATGTTTAACTCGGACCCGTCGCTGTAAATCCCAGTCGCGGTAAATTGCTGGCTGGTTCCCACACCCATTGTGGGATTTGTCGGACTGACTGAAATCGAGTACAGGCTCGCCGGAGTCGCCAAGACCAAATCTACCCAGTAATTCGTGGACTTGTAGGAGGAGTTCGGGAACGTACTGGTCGAACCATATGCGAACACTCCGTCACCGCCAGAGACGCCATCCTGCAGAGCATGAAGGGGAGGAGCGTCCACTCCGGTGGCGGCAAAATAACCTTGATCCGCCGCATAGTGCCCCCCCGTTGTGTGGTACGAGGCGATGTAAATTGTGTTCGCGGTAATCGTGACAGGCGTCGAGAAATTTACCTGCTGCCAACCGGATGCGGTCTCATTCGTGAAGGTAGCAGTCGCAAGAAGACTGCCGCTGCTCGACCAGAGATTACCTACGTGTGTGCCCGTATTAGCCGCGCTCTTATAGAAGCGGATACCTCTAATGGTCGCATTGATATCTGATTTGAATCGAACTCCAAGTTCGACTGGCGAGTCCGCCCCCGCATCAGCAACAGCGGGAACGGCTGTAGCGGCCCAGATCGACCAAACAGACTGCGTGGTCCCAACCGAGACGCTGAATTGCTTTGTGGCCGTCTGAGTCGGAGAACCGCCGTCGCTTACTTGCAAGACAAAGGTGAAGGTCCCGACTGTCGTAGGCTGCCCTGTGATCTGTCCGGATGACGAAAGCGTCAGCCCTGGAGGCAGCGTGCTACCGCTTGCGATTGACCATGAGTACGGCGCAGTTCCACCTACCGCGAACAGTGCAGACGAGTAACTGGAGTTCAGATAGCCGCCGGGCAACGACGCCGTTGTGATCGAGAGTGAGCCGAGTTGTACAGACAAGCTTGTGCTTCCGTTGAGCGATCCCGAACTGGCCTGAATGACGGTGCTGCCTGCAGCAATAGCGGACGCCAAGCCAGACGTCGCGATTGTCGCCACCCCGGTGTTTGAAGAAGACCATGACGCCTGCGCCGTGATGTCTGCCGTCGATCCATCGGCGTAGGTGCCGGTCGCTACGAACTGCTGCGTCGTTCCTGGAGCGAGACTCTTCCCAGCAGGTGTAACCGCAATGGAAGTCAGGGCGCCTGCCGACTTGAATGCGACATCTACCCAATAATTACTGGCGTTAAAACTGGATGTCGGGAAAACGCTGCTAGATCCGTATCCAAACACGCCATTCGATCCGCTGACTCCATCCTGCAAAGCATGAAGCGGAGGATTATCAACACCAGAACTGCCGAAGTAACCGTTGTCGTCAGCATAGTGACCCGTTGTGGTGTGGTACGACGCGACATAAACAGTATTAGCAGAGACTGTGACGGGGGCAGAAAAATTAGCCTGCTGCCATCCGGAGGCCGTCTCGTTAGAAAAAGTTGCGGTGGCTAGCAGCGTTCCGGAATTCGACCACAGATTGCCGACATGGGTACCAGTATTCCCACTACTCTTGTAAAAGCGGATCCCGAGAATCTTGCCGCTAAAGTCTGCTTTGAACTTTACGCCCAGTTCTACTGGACTATCAGGACCCGCATCAGGAACGCTTGGAGTGGCATCAGGATTCCAAATGGTGTTGAAGGCGGGTGCCGGCACGTTCAAAACGATGCCACCCGAAGGGGTTTCGATGTTTCCGCTGTCGTCGACTGCCCGACTGCGGATGTTTACTGTTCCTGAACCCCAAACAGGCCATGTATAAGTCCAACTGCTTCTTCCACTAGCTCTATGCCATGTCAAACCACCGTCTGTCGAAATCTCAACTCCGGCAACAACGCCACCAACGTCCGAAGCCGTACCCTGAATGGTGATGACAGTGTAATTCTGAACCGTAGAACCGTTCACAGGGGATGTGATGACTGAGGTCGGCGGAGTGGTATCGCTCGAAGCGGAAGCCTGAATTAAACCAGCCTGCAAGGTTGCTGGCTGAACACCCATATCGGCAAATAGGTTAACCGTCGCTTGCTGGATATTTACGTCTGAAGCAGACCCGCTTCCGTCATGAGTGTCGTCGAGTCCCCAGGACCACTGAATGGTGCCTGCGCCGAAAACCAGAGCTCCGCTAGCCGCACGGTACAAAGACAAATGATGAGTCGCCGTTCCGGCGCCGTAGTTCCCGCCGTAATCGAGAAGGTAATCATTGGTCAGCGTGTATGTGGATGTCGACAGGTCGAATAAACCTGCTGGACGAAAGCCGTTATCTTCTTCCGCGTCCCACTCATATCCCAGAGTACCTGCAGGAAGAGTCCATGTTTGTCCGCTTGTCTGGTTCGCAATCGCCGTGTTGCGCCAGAATCGCATCTTACCGTCGGCGGCGGGGACAAGAATGGAGAGGTTCGTGTTGTCTGATCCGGGACCGTTTACGCGAAACAGCTGGCCGGTCAATGCATTCTCGGGCCTTCCACCATCAGCGGGCGGGCTCTTGCTCGGATCTCGCCATGTTCCGGTCCAGGTTGGGGGATCAAGTGGATCAGTAGCGGCGGTCGCGGTCGGATTCGACCATGGTCCGAGGGTCTCCTTGTAGCAAACGAGCGTGCGGTAGGCGGTGTTGGATCCGTCGATGCTGTTTTCCCACCGCGTCTTCCAGAAGAATTCGTTACCACTGAAGAAAGCTTCGTTCACACCGGCATCGCGCGCAGCCTCGATGTTGGCTCGCTTCGGACCGGAGACATATTCATCGTGACCCACAGAAAGGTAGACTCGATGGTTCTTGATTAACGACCCAGATCGTGCCGCATCGATGCTGCTGAAATAGCTAACGTCATAGCCATTTGCTTCCAGCCACCGGATCATCGGGTATTCGGCGTAGAAGAATTGCGTTTCAGTTTCAATCGGAGCCAGTGGACGGTTATAGCTGACTTTGTAACCTCGATTGGTCAGATCGAAGCCCGTCGCTCCATACAAACTATGTCCGCCGTATCCGTTATAAGCCTGCCAACTCTCGTCTGAGGTTTGGAACAGCATTGCCGAATTACTGGAATCGTTACGCACCACGAACACAATCAGGCTGTCTCCACCATTGTCATCGCGTACCAGATGTGCGAGGTAAACGCCCGAGGTGGCATTTGAGGGAACCGCCCAGGATGCAGAGACTTTCCAGTTCCCGCAATCGTACAGTTGGGTCGATGTGTCTGTCAGGCACGATGGCTGACCTTGTGCAAGCGAGGCAGTCGGCGTAAACGTCGTTATCCGCCGGGCACCATTGCCCTGGTAGTAACCTATACGGTAAATCTCGACGTGGTAAGAACTCGCAGTCGTACTGATTTTGAAGCTGATCGTCTGCCCAACATTGACACTCATGTCGGTCGCGAAACCCTGAATGGAGGGGTCTCCCTCGCCCGAAACGTACCATTGGGATGAAGGATTACCGGGAAGGCAGTTCTCTGCCTCGATCGGGTTTGCCGGTTGAGAGCAACTTCCGAACGCAACGGTCGTCAGAAATACAACCGCAATGCAAAGGCAGATTAATCTAACAAATTTATCTTGCATGCTTGCCGATTTCAGGGATGAACAGACTTATCCCCACTCACTTGTGTGTACAGGTGCAGGTTGGTTGCCAAAGATTGCGCCAGTGCCATGTAGTTAAGTGTTAATTTTCAGTTATTTACGCTGGCTAACCTTAGGTTGTGGAACAGTATGGTGCAAATAGTTGCAGCTCTTTCCCCATGCCAAAGTGTCCGGAGTTGGTGTGAAATAACAGCCCGGCTACTTAGTTGGACTTTTCGAACGCAAGCTGGAATCGCCAATTGCACACGGCCGGGCGATGGTATTCCAGGGCAGGTTCAACACCTCAGCCGTTGGCCTGGTTATGCCTCTTCGAATTGCCGCAGTCTTGGTATCATCCGCGAATTTAAAGACCACACCAGCCTTGTCGATAACATCGTTCCACTCTCGGATCCTTCCTGCACTGTCACAGGCAGCCGGCCCAAGGACGGCAGGCACTGCGTATTTCACAGAAGGCTGACAAGAGTTCGGAGCCAGCCGCGACGAACCACAAATTGCACCGGGTGCCCAGACTGTGATCCTGGTGCAATCGAGCCTGTTCGAATTGATGACGCAGAACGGCGAGTGCGCTGAGGAAACATAGTAAGAGGAGGGCGGACCAGCCGGATTCATTACGGAAGCGTTTCCTTCCAGATAGTAGCTGGTATGCTCGTTGCCCATTACGTCGAGGCTGTTGCGAGCGTGGTCTCCATCCTGGCCGTCAAGATAGTTGTTTGCTATGTTGCCGTAATTTCTTGTTATCCCATCATCCGCAGCGGTAATGCCGTAAAGGAACTTTGAGGATACGTTGTACTGGACATCCGCAACGATACCAAAATCACGAATTGGGCCAGTCGAACAGCAGCCGTATCCTGCACCAATCAGTGGCACCCGGGAATCATTCCCGTTGCAGCCGTAAAACAGGTTGTGATGATCGCTAATATGGAAGGAGCCGAATGCGATCAATTGACATCCAGAGTTGGTATTGTTACCAATGATCGACCAGGACAACGTGTAGTCGTGAACATTGGTCGTCGCCAGATCTTCATCTCCAGAGCCAAGCATTTCCACATGATCAATAACGATGTCGTGGATTGGCCCTGACGCACCGAACGTCTCTATGTCTTTGTCATTGCAATCTCGAAGGCGAAGGCCCTGGATGATCACATTCGACGAATGCACCAGCAGGCATGAACTGGAACCACCACCGGTGAGTGTTATTCCCGGAGGCGGTGCAGAAAAACCATCTATCGTTGTATTCGCCGGAACGTTGAAGGACCCGTTTATTGCTCCAGCCACATCGAAAATCACATGGTTGCCCGAAGAAGAAAGCGCCTCCGTCAGCGAACCCTTCCCTGTTGCCTTCAGGTTCTTGACATGTACAACGTGGGTTCCGCCAGTTGCCTTCGAACCATAACCCTGGAATGGGGTGAACGGCAGAGACTGCGCAAACAATTGTCCGGTCGAGAAGAGGAGAATCGCGAAGATCTTGCGCATGGCTCTGATCAGCGGGAACTGTGAACCTGGGTGCTAAAAAGGCGCCGTTTTGTATCACTCATTGAGTTGATCATTGCGGTCGGCATGAAGCTCAAAATCCAATACGGAAGAGATCGCCAGTTTCGCCAATCGCATTTCATCGCCTCAGCGAACTGCTCGCGAGCATCACGGAACTGTTGTTTCTTGAAGTAACCATATCCAAGGTTCCAGCGGTACTGTGCGGACTTGTGGTTTAGTAATTTCTTTTCCGATCTGTCCAGAGCTAATGTCGAGTTAGCTTTCTCAAGTGCTCGGAGAGCATAGGTCGAAATGCGCTCGGCATTTGCGGTCATGTTGTGCGAGCCTTCTCTCCTGAAAATCAAGGGCTCCGGGACAACTTCAATTTCCCAGTTGGAAGCGAGCCTTAGCCAGAAATCGAGGTCTTCAACGGCGCGAAAAGATTCATCGAAACCGCCGACTTTATCGAGGCAGTCGCGCACGATTAGGACAGTAGAAGGCAAAATGAAGTTGTGCTCAATTAGTTGGCTGCGCACTCGTCCTCGTGGCAACTTAGTCCCATATCGGAATTGTGCGAGAAACGACTCTTCTGGATCGCCGCTCTCGTACACTACTGTCGCGTCGCAGTAGACCATTGCCGCCCGGGGGGAGGTAGCTAAAATCTTGAGCTGCTTTTCAAGCTTTTCAGGGACCCACCAATCATCGTCGTCGAGCAGAGCGATGTATTTTCCTTGTGCTATTTTGATACCACTATTACGCGCCGCTGGCAGGCCGCGGTTCTCCTGATGAAGATATCGAACCAGCGATCCGTATTTTTTCACTTTTTCGGCCGTACTATCTGTTGATCCGTCATCTACAACGACAATCTCGTAATCCTTAAACGTCTGTGCCAGAACGCTGTCGATCGCCCTCTTCACGAATCGTTCGCTGTTGTAGCACGGAATAATGACCGAAATGAGAGTCATAAGTTTGTGACGTCCCGTTCGCGGTGATTCGCTCGAGTTCCGTTGGAACTGAACGCACGAATGGAGGTGACGAAGCTGCGAGCGATTCTGATGCAAGGTTCGGAAAATGCCAGAAGAGTTTTTACCCATATTTTGGGCGAAATCGGACGCGACCGCAGAGCGAGAATATACATCGACCTAGCATTCGCTAGTTCGTCGCGCACGAAGAATCTATCGCCAGCAAGCACCAATGCACGATTGCGAATACGTGCCCGTGTTTTTGAATCAAGAGAGAAGTCGGAGACCTTCTGACTAAACTCTTGCATCGTAATTTGAGCATTCGTTCCACGGACTCTGGCTACTGACAGGTACTGTCCGAGTTGAATCCCTATCTGATCCTGGAGGACCGCCATCACATTCGTTGCGTTGATACGCTCCGCCTCTTTGTAGATCCGGTACGGCACGGCGATGTCGTCATCTATGCATGCACGGATGTTCTCGCGAGAGAGAGTACTCGTCATAGCTAAATTGTGCTTCCTGTACTCCACCATGGGTTCGGCGAAATACGCGACATCATGATGGAGCGCAAAAAGGCACCAAAGAAACCAGTCGCCAGCATAGGGCAAGTCGAGTGGAAAAACGCCAAGTGACTGGTAACATCCTCTTCGGACCATGCCAGCAGCAGCTGGAACGCCATTCGTCTTCGCCAGGCTCCCTATAAGGAACATCTTGCCGCTGAAGATTCTGTCTTCGACAGCATGGACCGAATAAGCCTCAATCTCCGCAAGCTGCCCATCAACTACGGAATATGATGAACAAAAGGCGTATCCCACTTCTGGATGTTCATCGAGAACCCTCAAGTAGCGTTCGAGCGCGTACGGCTTCGAAATCTTGTCGTCTGCCGAGATCAGCCAAACGTACTCACCGCGCGAGAGTTCTATCCCCTTGTTGTAATTCTTCAGGTGCCCAAGGTTCGGATTGTTACGGATGTAGCGAATCCGAGGATCACTGAACGACGCAACGACCTCGCCGGTGTTGTCTGGCGAGCAATCATCCATGACCAGGATTTCGAAATCTTTGTAACTCTGCGAAAGAATCGATTCGAGGCACTCGCCCAGATAGTGAGCCAGTTTATAGCACGGAATTACAAATGAGACTTTTGGGTTTGGCATCAGATTACTCGCCCGCTGCTTCTTCTGCGCAAATCAGCGAGTTGCCGGCTGCAGCGACTCCACATCTCTTTCGCTAGACGTCAACGTGATCTTGGGATCCAAATAGATCGACCCGCTCGACTTGCCATTGCCGGTCATCACAACCTGCTTGAGATTCGTATTCGAATAGAGGAACTGTTGATCAAATGTATCTGTCACTGCGAATCCTAACCGGAAAATTCCTCCCTGCAGGTTTAGGTTGAGATCAAAGTCAACTTCCACACGCTCACCGGGAGCGAGATTCAGCATTCCGGTGTCGTGCTGCCCGCTCGTCGAAAGAAACAGTCGCTCCCCTTCCTGGCTATGAACGTAAAACGCCACGTGTGCATCTTTGATTTCAGCAGTTGCCTCGATCACCACCGAAAAACGTGCGCGTTCACCTGGTTCAAATACCTCGCGCCCGTTTCCACCACTGTCTTTCAATACCGAGGAAACCACTCGCACGGCTTTTCCCTCGCCATCTTCCTCATAAAATGAGTAATACTTCCCGATCGCGGTCCGAACATCGCCCTGGTAAACCGGCTCGCCGTATTTCAAAAGCAGAGCGGATTTGCAGAGACTGCTCACAGCTGCCAGGTTGTGGGAAACAAAGATCAGGGTTGTGCCATCCTCGGTGAACTGTTTCATCCTGGTGTAGCACTTTTCCTGGAAGTGATAGTCTCCCACACTCAGCACTTCGTCCACGATCAGCACTTCAGGCTCGATGTGTGCCGCGATCGCAAATCCAAGACGGGCGTTCATCCCTGACGAATATCGTTTAACCGGTGTATCCAGAAAATCTGAGAGACCGGAAAAATCCACGATGGCGTCGAACTTGCGATCGATTTCCGCTTTCTTCATACCGAGAATCGTGCCATTCAAGTACACGTTTTCGCGACCTGATAGATCAGGATGAAATCCGGCACCCAGTTCAATCAGACATCCGGAGCGTCCATTCACCCGCACCACGCCCTTTTCCGGTCGCAGGATGCCGCTTAGCAGCTTCAGAATCGTGCTCTTCCCGGAACCGTTCGGGCCGATGATTCCAATCGAGTCGCCTCGGCGCAAATCAAAGGTGACATCATTTAAAGCCCAGAATTCCTGGGGCTTCAGCGAAGCCAGACCTTCACGCGAGAACAGCCTGCGCGTGGCGGCTGGAATCAGATCGCGCAAAGAATCGTAGCGCTCTCCTCTGCGGAATTTCTTCCATACGTGCTCGAATTCGACTGCGTATTCGCTCATCTGTCAGATCTCTTGTGCAAACAGTGGCTCTGCCTTCTTAAAAGTGCTCCATGCGATCAGCAAAAGGCCGAACGCCCACACCGCAGCGTAGCTCAACCAGAAAGCACTCGGCGGGCGATGCAAAACCACGACATTCTCGATCGATTCCATCAGTGCACCCATCGGGTTGATCAGCAACAAAGGGGCCCACTTCCCGAAACTGCGCGCGCTGAACAAGACGGGAGTGAAAAGAATTCCGTAAGTGAACAGGACATCTACGATGTACTTCACATCACGAAAAAAAAGATTGGCGCATGCGAGCATGACCGTGAAGCCGATCGTAAGCACCAACAGGATAAGAATAATCATCGGTACCCAGACGAGCTGTACTGAAAGTCCTGCTCTTCCAATGAGCATGAGTGCAGTAAGGAAGGAGCCCGCGATAAGAAAATCGAAGAAGTTTGCGAAAACGCTCGAAAGCGGTAAAACCTCGCGCGGAAAGTAGATCTTGGTCACAAGATTCATGTTGGAGACAAGCGAATTCGACCCAAACTTCACAGCCCCAGCAAAGAAAGACCACATTACGGCCTTGACTGAGACCGAAATCAGGTCCGAGAGGCCCAGATGAGTATGGCTTGCAATGGCATAAGCCTCCTTCATAAGCATGCCGGCACCGACAATTAATACCGGCATCAGCAACGCCCATAAGAATCCCATGATGGATTGCTTGTACCGAATACGGATTTCCTTCCGTGTCAGCATGTACAGCAAATCGCGTTGGTTTAACAGCAGGTTAATACTCTTCATCTTTCATCCATTCACAACCTTCGCGCCAATGACC
Source organism: Terriglobia bacterium (assembly GCA_021324365.1). GTDB lineage: Bacteria > Acidobacteriota > Terriglobia > Terriglobales > Acidobacteriaceae > JAJPJE01. The sequence goes on from JAJPJE010000048.1 coordinate 12,352, forward strand.
CCTAAACGTCTGAGGCCGCCACCCTTGTCCCTGACCTGCTTCCGGCGCGACAATTCGGAATTCTATTCCTCTGATGTTGCGTTCTCTTGTCGACACGACGCCACTATTAACACTTTAGTAATTAAATAACCCATGGAGCGAAAGCGCCAGTTGCCCTATGAATACAGCACGCCGGCTGCCAAGTGCCCGAAGAAAGTCGACTGCCCGGAGAATGATCTTCGATTTCCCTTGCCGAACCGGACAGTCCTATATACCTGTAAAACAGGCACTTATGCTTATCGTTACTCGAGACGATGAAAGCTCCCTGGTCAAGAAGTACGTCCTAGTGCCGAAACCGCAAAACTTTGCAGCTTTTAGGAAAGCTGTTTACCAAATTGCTGTCAGCGGCCAAGTACGCGCCGGCGCATCTCGAGCAAGAGTATCTTGAAAGCCCGGTCATAGAATGGCGAAGGCCACTCCCGGAAGCCGCGAACTGCAAGCCGCAAGGTGTTATTGAAATCCCCCTTTTCGCGATACTTGACTGCAACCATTGAGTATCGGACCGAACGCATGCGGCGCGCTGCGAGGACACGAGCTAATCCGCGCAGATGAGAGGTTCCCGCCGCGACGATGGCCTCCATGCTACGCAGATGAATGTCGGGATTGGAACTCATGCTGTTCCCCAACACACGATATCTGAGCAGGCGCTCCGGAACACCGACGAACTTGCAGATGTTCGATAACCTCAGCCACATCTCCCAGTCTTCGCCGGCGGGCATACTCCTGTTGAATCCGCCTACCCGGAGAAAAGCATCCCGCTTCGCGAGCACGGAGGACGGATCGATGAAATTGTGATGCCGCAGCGTCTTTATGGCGTCGTTGCCGAAGAAACACTCAGGGTGTTCGGTGTGACCATCTGGGAAAAATCGTGTGGCGGCACAATAGCAAAACTCCTCGTCACGAATCGCAGAAACCTGGCGCTCGAGTTTCGTTGGCAGCCAAACATCGTCGGCATCGAGCAGTGCAATCCAATCACCGGTCGCGACCTCAATGCCCTTATTCCGCGCAGCCGACAGACCAGCGTTGTCTTGAAAAACGTACCGCACGGGAAACTGCGAAACCACTTCTTTGGTGTCATCTTTCGACCCGTCGTCCACCACAATAACTTCCCATGGTTTGAATGTCTGAGCGAGAGCGGAACTTATGCTTTCAGGAAGCCACTGCGCATGGTTGTAGGTAGGAATGACAACCGATATCTTCATATTGTTTCGCGATCAGAGTTGCACTTTAGGTTGAAAGAGGACTCCCGACAAGTTCACTGCTTTTGGTAATTACACTGCTCGGTTTCGCAGGTTCAACGGCCTCGCTCAGATTCTCTGCAAAGCCCCGTATCATCACAGCCATAGTCACGAATACATATACGATTTCGCGATGGGCTAAACCCGTCGTAAAACCTTGCACTGTAACGGCGAGGACACAGCAAAATACTCCTAACGATGCTGCCTGGAGCAACGCCGCTGTTTGGCCATGACTTGCCAGGGAGACTTTTCTGGCGCGCACGGAGGCGTAAAGTCCGGTCAAGAGAATAGCAACATAAAGGAGCAGCGCCGGTATTCCGATCTCGCAACTCACCTGAAGGTATGCGTTGTGCGGAGTATTCGGCGCATACAGAACGAAATTGTCCGGCCCGATGCCAAAGACAGGGTGTTGTGGAATTAAGTCTAATGCGATATTCCAGAGCTGCAGCCGATCCATGGCTGATGCATCTTCTTGGTAAGTGCTCACTGTGCTAAGTCGGCTCCAATAGCTTTCAGGTGCAACCACGGCCGCTACCGAAAGCAACAATACCAGCGCAACAGCGGCCTTTAACTTCTGCTTGCTCAACACCCAAAGGACTAACATGCCGAGACCTAGCGCGATAGATGCTCCGCGAGAATTCGCCTTAAAGAAGACGTAGCCCGCACCCGACGTCACCAACAACAAAAGGATTCGCTGCCAGGTCTTTTTGTAAAAAGACATCATGGTGATGCTCAGAAAAATCGTCAGCACCATGAACAAAGCCAGGTAGTTCGAGTTGCCAAAAACGGTACCACCCTTCGCTATCGCCGCACGCTCATATTCCTGACCGGCGATGTGCTCCACGATACTGCTCGGATTTCTGAGAGCACGGATGGCAACATAAGCACCTGAAAACAGCATGGCGTTTAAATATCCGCGTAGTTGCTTCGGTGTCTTCACCAACATTAGCGACATTACGCAAAAGCACATTAATGTGGAGAAATCATCGAGTCGATTCTTAGACAGTTCGGTCCAGTGAAGAATGCCTGAGACTAGCATCAAGGCATAGAACAAAAGTATGATTCGCAGCTTCTTCAGCGCGGCAAAAAAATCAGGCATCGATCCTGCCAGGCGAAACAGCAGCCCGACCGAAACGGCCAGGGTGAACACCATCGGAATATGCAGAGGCTCAACGTTGGGTCGATCGTCCTGCGGTCTGCCGAAGTTCAGGAAGAGCAACATGAGGACGCCAAGATATGGTGAGATTGTCGCGGCAATCGCACCTCCAATTTCGCCAATTAAGACAACTATGATTCGAAATGGCATCCCGAATACCTTGAATCTCTTGCCGTTTACACTTTCCATCCCAGGCTACTGTTTACCGTGCTCAAGGTGTGCCTTGAGTAAAGTAAGTCGTAGCTGGAAACCATTTGGCCTATGCTGAATTGCGAGACCGCCCTGGCACGTGCCGCTGAACCGAGCCTTTTCCGCATTTCTGGCTGCCGATACATCTCCGCCATTTTGGCCGCGAGGCTCTCGGCTTCACAGTAGTTGAGTACTACGCCTTCCTTTTCGGGTTCGAAGACTTCCCGGTGGGAGGGAAGATCTGCACAAATGATCGGAAGCCCCGTTGACATGGCTTCAAGAACGACATTCGACATTCCCTCTGATTTCGACGGCAGCACAAAAAGATCAAGGCAGGCCATGAAGACCTCCGATTGACTTCGGTAACCTAGGAAATGAGTTCGATCAGCGATTCCAAGTTCTTCCGCGATCCGAAGCAACTGTGGTCTTTCCGGACCATCGCCTAATAGAGCGATATGGATGTCAGGAATCGCCTTGGCTAGAACCCCTAATGCGCCCACGAATACGCGGAAATTTTTCAGCTCGTCTAATCTTCCCACTCCGCCGGCAAGAAAGACATTGCTTGGCAATCCGAACTCTTTTCGGCACCGTTCTCTGTCGGCACGGGGATGGAACCGGTCACTATCAACTCCGTTAGGAATACATTGCACTTTTTCCCTTCGAATGCCGTACTGTATCCATTCCTCAGCGAGCGCCTGGCTGACGGTGACAATCCGTTCTACAAGTTGTCCCAATACGACCTTCAATACACGCTTTGGCCTACTATCGCCCTCCACCTCACCGATGTTCTTGCCGTGTTCTCCGTGGACGATGGGAATTCCAGTCAACTTCGCCGCAATGACTGCATACAAGAATGTTCCCCAATTATGTGAATGCACCAGATCGACGCGGTTCTGCCGGAAAATACGGGCGAGCCGCACTACCAGGCTCCAATCAATGCCTCGGCCATTCTTGGGCACGGCTAAAAAGTTCGTGTTCGCTCGGCGGATCCGATTGGAAAACGTCTCCTCGGTATCAAGAGCACAGATCGAAACCCGGTAGCGCTCGGCGGGCAGGCGGTTACACACATTGACAATGCCGTTCTCCATACCGCCTTCTGCACGTCCACGGCGAACAACGTGCATCAAATGAATAGGCGGGCGGCACTGGATGTTTTCGGCTATCGCTCCGGCTTTGAAATCGTTTATCAGCTTTTCAACCATAGCTATCGAGAGAATTCTCTATGCCAGAGAAGAAAGCAGAGGACAGACCACAGCTTGCGATCCAAGCCGCCTGCTACGCCCTTTACATGACGATCAAGAAGGCTCTGACAATAGTCGAGCCGGATAATATGGCCAGCATCGCTGCAGGAAATAGTCTCACGAGCAAAATCTTTTAGATCTTCGCGAAACCACTTCGAGATGGGCAAAACAAATCCCTGCTTCCGGCGATTCAGAATATCCGCAGGTAAGATACGGCGCGCTGCTCTTTTAAGGATTCTCTTGCCTTCTCTACTGGTCCATTTCCATTCTCTGGGAAGGCTGGCTGCGAACTCGGCAATTCGGAAGTCAAGCAGTGGTGCACGCATCTCAATCGAGTTCGCCATCGACATCCGATCAACTTTTACCAGGATATCGCCGGGAAGGTAGGTCTCGTAGTCGACGTGATTGAGTATGGCACTGTCCTCGCCGGTGGCTCGGAAGTAAGCAAACGAATCTCTAATTTGAAAGCCGCGTTCGCGCGGTGAAATGTAGCGAGCGAAGTCTTGTGTATACAACTCCTCAAGCTCAGCTTCTGTAAATATACTGCGTGAGTTGAACCATGCCGCTTCTACCGGAATCTCTGCTTCGGATACGAACCGTTTCAGCTTCCTACCAATATGGCCGCCACGGCCGTTCAGTTTTCTCGCCGTTCTCCGGATGACCGAGCGGAGCGGAGCAGGCACAGCACGGTACTCTTTTGCATAGGCATGATACCGGTATGATTTGTAGCCGCCAAACACCTCATCTCCGCCATCGCCGCTCAGAGCCATCGTCACGTGCTGCCTGGCCATCTCGGATACCAAATACGTAGGAACCGCGGAGGCATCGGCAAATGGTTCGCCAAAATGAAGTATCAGTTTACGAATGAGTTCGATTGCGTTGTGAGGACGTGCCAGGATGTGGTGATGTTCTGTTCGGAATAACTTTGCAACCTGAGCCGCATATCGCGACTCATCCAGTTCTTTGTCCGAGAATCCAACTGTGAATGTCTGAACGGGACGGTCCATCAGTTGGCTCATTAATCCGACCACAAGGCTGGAGTCAACTCCACCGCTCAAGAGCGCACCAAACGGAACATCGCTATACAGCCGGATTCTCACTGAATCCTTTAGCAAGGACAGCAACTCCTCAGCAGCTTCCTCTTCCCTGCGCATTTCTGACGGCCTTGGTTGTAGCCTCCAATATGGGCCGATTCTGACCGTACCAGCTTTCCACAACAGAAAGTGCCCTGGGGGAAGTTGCTTCACCTTCTTGAATATGGTCCTAGGGGGGGGGGTGTAACCAAGTGCAAAGTAATTGTCTAGTGCGACTTCGTCGATTTCCCTGCTGATTTGCGGATGTTCCAACAGACTTGCCATTTCTGAGCTAAAGACAATGCGTCCGTCAGTCAGACAATAATAAAGGGGCTTTTTGCCTGCGCGGTCTCTAGCTAGCAACAGAATCTGTTCGCGGCGATCCCAAATTGCCAAGGCGAACATCCCGTTCAACCTAGCCAATCCTTCCGGACCGTATTGCTCGTATGTATGAATTACAGTCTCAGTGTCCGAGTGCGTAGCAAAACGGTGGCCAGCTGTAACTAATTTATCCCGGAGATCGCGATAGTTGTAAATCTCTCCATTGAAAACAATCGCAATGTTGCCGTCCTCATTGAACATAGGCTGCTGCCCGCCTTTGAGGTCAATGATGGCAAGACGTCGCATTGCCAGCCCAGTCGATCGATGTATCCATTCACCGCCTTCATCCGGACCGCGGTGCCACAATCTGGCATTCATCCGTGAGAGCAGTGATGGGTCGATTGCAACGTCTTGTCGGTCAACAATTCCGCAGATGCCACACATTCTCTTATCCGCCGTTTATATAATTTGCGAGTGTCTGCACCATCACCTTATACTGCGAGTATTTCACTCGCGAGGATCGCGCTCTACTGCTTTTGCGAAAAGAACTACAGGTACGAACTTCCTTAGGCGTGCACTAGAATGCGCATCCTAACTTTTACCAGCCTCTTTCCCGATCGGTCCCGACCGAATTTCGGCATTTTCGTTTATCAACGCATGGCTCATGTGGCACGACGCCCTAATACATCCGTAACGGTTGTTGCTCCCGTGCCGTACGTACCATCTTGGGTTCCCGGTAACAAAGCAAGGCAATATCGAGCCGTAGCTAGCAAGGAAATGTTTGGAGACTTGGTCATCTACCATCCCCGGTACCCACTCCTTCCAAAGGCCAGCATGCCGTTGCATGGCCTTTTAATGTTCCTGGGCGCATTTTCAATAGTGCGTAAGCTGACCAGTGAACAGGATTTTGACTGTATTGACTCTCATTTCATCTATCCGGATGGGTTCGCAGCTGCCCTCTTTGGTAAAACGCTCCGAATCCCAACCGTTGCTTCCGCACGCGGCACCGACATCAACTTGTATCCTTCGATTAAACTCATCCGGCCACTATTGAAATGGACCCTTAAAAATACGGACGGACTGATCGGCGTTTGTAAGGCATTGAGCCAAGAAATGGTCGCTTGCGGTGCCAAGGCCGATCGAGTCAAGACGATAGGCAACGGAGTCGATATAAACCGCTTTCGTCCTGTTGAACAGAGAGCGGCACGGAAAGCTCTCGACATTCCGCAAACTGGTCCAGTAGTTCTGGCGGTCGGTTCTTTAGTCCCGGTCAAAGGCTATCCTCTCTTAATAGCTGCTATCGCTGATCTGAAGAAACGTGGGCTTGCAGTCCACCTTTACGTTGCTGGCGACGGCCCATGCCGCTCGAAACTTGAAAACATCATCGGTTCTCTCGGCTTGCAGCACGACATAACACTCCTCGGAAACGTCCCCAACGACCAGTTGAACATCTGGTACAGCGCTGCCGACGTGAGCTGTCTCTGTAGTTCTCGGGAGGGCTGGGCCAATGTCCTCCTCGAGTCCATGGCTTGCGGCACACCAGTCGTTGCAACGCGAATCTGGGGCACACCAGAAGTTGTCGTTTCCGATGAGCTTGGCCTCTTGGTCGACCTGAACACGCACGCCATTGCAGATGGTCTACAAGCCGCTTTGAACCGCTCATGGAACCGTGACCGAATCTCCGGCTTTGCACGCCAGAAGTCCTGGGACACAGTGGCGGAGGAGGTCGAGCAATGGTTACGTGACATCAGCAGTCGCTCGGAATACAAACGGACAACCATCACGCCTAGGAAATGATGGAACTCGATACGGCAGTGCAAAGTTCTCTCGGCTCTTCTTTTGTTGTTACCATTAACCTAGCGAATTTTTCCGCCAGCCTCGGACGCTCGTAGCTTCGTATAGCCTCCTGATTTCGGCGCCCTGTGGAACGAACTTCCCCGGTCGCCAAACCTTTCAGAAGGCTCACTATTTGGGATTGATCCGCAGGATCGATACACCAACCTGCTCCTGTCTCCTCGATTGTCTTACAAACCTCGCCTCCCGTGGGTGCCAGAGCTACAATTGGTTTCCCCGACGCGAGATACTCATAAATCTTTCCGGTCGCAAAATTCGGATCATGCATTACGAGTAGCAGGAAATCCGTCTCCTCCATATACCTCAGGGCGTCCGATTGCTTTACGTACCCCATCAATCTCAATCGCGAGTCCGATTGCAGAAGCTCTCGCTGATCATCCGCGACACGCCCTACAAAGCGTGTTTCGATCCTCGAGCGCACATCTTCAGGAAGACTCGCCAGCGCATCGAGGTAGGGTTTGGGCGAAGTCGTGGCGTATACAGTGCCAATGTACGACACCACGACCTTCGATCCGCCGTGAGGGCGGGCCTTGAATGTCTCAAAGACCTTAGGGTCGTAGCCGTTGGGAATGTGAACAAACTTACTTTCAGGCTGATCAGGGTAGCGTGCCTTCATTTCGTTTACGACGCCCTGTGTGATGGAAACCACTTTATCTGACAACTCCACAGTGTGGCGTTCAATCATCTCGGCACGTTTGCGAATCGCATCGGAGCTATGAAAGCTGAATGTGGAGAGAAAGAATCTCAGCCACTCATCTCTGAAATCGCTGATTAACTGAATATCTCGGCACTTCTTCTTTATCGCGTTGCCGATTAGAAATGCAGAGAAAGGAGGCGCCGTTACGATTACCGACCGGATGTCATGGCGTTTCGCAATGCTGATTGCCCGCCGGGTCGCGAGCGGCACCCACAGGACCTCGGGGTCGGGACACAGCAACCTCCTCAACAGGTTCGAAAGGAACGAAGCGTTGCCGACGGTATTGGCCTCGGCACCGGCAGCCTGATTTCTTTGTGACTTCCTTCTAGAAAACAGCTTCCCTACTGCCTTTCGTGTCCAGTTCGGAGGCGCTGGAGTCCAGCAGCGATGCACTACAACGTTTGACGAAACCTGCGCCAACAACGTCGAATCAGGCACCGGAGAAGGCGGGTTACTTGGTGTCAGCACATGCAGTTCGCAATTGTACGACGGCAAGTACTTTGCCAAGCTAAGGGCGCGCTGCACAGCAATACCTCCTGCCGGCGGGAACCAATATGAGATCAGGAGAACTTTTCGCTTCATCGTGACAGTCGCAGCCTAATGTGTTTCAGAGCTTCGTAATGTCTTATGCCAAGTACCTTCTTCGCCACTTTTGCCAGCCCGCGTTGCGCACTCATTCGGTTAACTGAAAACAGCTTACGCTGGCTCAGATCCGCAAAAGTCGATATGCTCGTGGAGTGCATGATCGCAATACGAGGTATTATTTGCCCTTGGGCTGCCAGTGCCGGTTCCGAATTACAGAGCGCCTCATAGCCAGCGGCAAGACCTTCTCGATATACTCTTTCGTCGGCAAACCCGCCGGGAATGGCGAAGTATCTTACTTCTGTGCCCAACCCGCTCTGCAGGAATTCTTTGGAAATCACGAACTCTCTCCGCAGGTCGTCGTTGCTGAGATCAGTCAGAGCTCGATGGTGAAGGCCATGAGACTGCACCGACATGCCAGCTGCCTGCAAGCTGTTCAACTGTCTCCAATCCAAGAAGCCGGGTTTTCCGACATTCGACGTGGTAACAAAGAATTCAGCACGCATTCGAAACGACTCTAAGACGGGGAGTACAACAGAAAAGTTTGATTCGTGCCCATCATCAAAGGTCAGAACCACTGATTTCTCTGGTGATTCGCCGTTCAGAAAGTCTTTGAGTAGTACGGTCTGAAATCCGTTCACCGCAAGATATTCCATTTGCTGCCGAAATTGGCTTCTTAGAAGGGAATACCACCGATCCGAAGGAGCTTGCGCTTGCCATTCCTTCCGATCGACGAAAACCCCGTGATAGGTCAGAACCAGCATTGAGTTTCGCTGAGAATCCCTGGATGTCGAGCTCATTGGGAATTCCTCGCGGACGAGATATTCACTCCCGTGGCGTCGAATCTCTGCTGCCCGAAGTCCCCTCCGTCGGAAAAAGGAATCGTGCTTGGTTGTGCGGACCACAACCTGGTCGGCGACCGTTTATGTCTCAGAAAACTGATCAACGCGGCTGCAGCCGCCGCATTAAGCAGACAGAAACTCGCGGCTGCCGAGATCACGCGTCCTCGGTGCCATCCCGCTAAACCGATAAAGGCTAATGCATAGAAAACAGCCTGAGCCATTGCAAACGCTCGATACAGGTTCTCATTCCACGCTGCCAGCGATGCGATAAACAGAACAGCTAACAGAAAAGGAATGGCGAGGCGAAGCAACTTATGGCTGACGAACCGGAACCACAGCCGATTCGAGCTACTCAACAGCCACGGAGCTAATTGGAGTAATTGATAGTTGCCAGCCAGGGTGCGCACCTTACGTTGAAACTCCCCTTTGCCGGGTTTGGGCTCCTCGTCCCAGGCCCTTGCTGCTGGTTCAAACACAACGCGATAGCCGCCACGTGATATTGCCATGGGAATGTAAACGTCATCCAGCAATGTCCCGGCCGGTATTTCTGGAACCAGCGACCTTCTCGCTGCATACAGCGCACCCGTTGCACCGACCACAGATCCGCTTGCTGCTTCAAGTTTGCGAATCAACTTTTCAAGCCGCCAATATAGCGAGACTCCGCTCTCTGCAGCTCCTTCAGATCGCGACCGAAACAACAATTCTCCACTCACGCATCCAACTTCAGGGTCGCCGAAGTTCGAGACCAGAGCACGTAATGCTGAGCGCTCGATCTCCTGCCTCACATCTGTGAAAAGCAGGATTTCGCCTTTCGCAAACGGAATTGCCGCCCTGAGTGCAGCTGCCTTGCCCTCACTGGAAGTACGAAAAAGAGCTTTAATCCCAGTGGAAGCCCGTAGCAATTCATTTGTATCGTCAGTCGATCCGTCGGACACGACGACGATCTCGACCCGGGCCGATGGATAATCGAGTTCTTTGAGATTTCTCAGCTTATTGGCCAATCGCGTCGATTCGTTTCGAACCGCCATCACGATTGAGACAGTTGGCTCTATAGTTGTTTTTGCGACAGGCTTTCGCCGCAACTTCGAGATCAGCCAAAGCAGGAGCGGGTATCCCAAATAGGCGTAAATGATCAGGGCGAATGATGCCCAAAACGCATAGCTCATTGAGCACCACGCCTAAGGATGACAGTCTTGATAGTTTCGAAGACAATCCAGAGATCAAGCGCTACCGACATGTGCTTGATGTAGTACAGATCATATTGAAGCTTTTGCTTGGTCTCTTCCAGTGATGCGCCGTATTGATATTTGACCTGAGCCCAACCAGTTAATCCCGGACGCACAATGTGACGCAAATGATAGTAGGGGATTTGCTCCTCCAACCACTGAACGAATTCAGGGCGCTCGGGACGCGGCCCAACAAAGGCCATGTCACCCTTTAAGACGTTCCACAGCTGTGGGATCTCATCGAGGCGAGTTTTGCGCATAAGTCGTCCGACTACCGTAACGCGTGGATCGTTCCTGCCCGCCCAAACGGCTCCGGTCTTTGACTCTGCGTCTGCTCGCATCGTGCGGAACTTGTAGACTGTAAATACTTCTCCTTTGCGGCCGACGCGAGTCTGTCTAAAAAAAGTGGGGCCAGGCGATGTTAGTTTAATCGCGAGAGCCAGAATTGGAATGAACGGAAGGCATAACACGAGGCCAGTTAGCGAAATCACGATTGAAAGGATGCGCCGCGTGATCATGAATCCGGTGCTCACGCGGAACCCTTCCGAGTAAATCAATGCGCTTGGATACAATCCCTCGGTTTCGAGTTTCCCTGTCATTTTTTCAAAAATGCTGTTGGCGTCTTCGATCTTCACACCTTCTAGACGAAGGTCCAGCAGTTCGCGTATCGGGATTGTTCCGCGCCGATCTGTGATTGCGACCACTACCCGGTCAACATTTCTTTTCTGAGCCAATGTGCGCAGATTGTTGCCGATCAACTCTCGATCGAGACTCTTGTCCCCCGTCGTGCCGGCCCACCCGACAATGTCCATACCCATGTCTGTCCGCTCACGGATCATCTTCACAAGGTTTTCGGCACGATGGCCAGCTCCGATGACGTAGACCCGCTCTCTTAGTTGTGGAAGCCTGATGATCCAACCAAACAAGGCCCTCCAAAGAAGAAGCGCACCAGTAAGAAAGACTGTTCCTGTTAAGTAGACGCCTCGCTGAATCTCGAAATGCGGATAGACAAAGGTTGCCGCGGCCAGAAAGAAGCAGAGAAATCCAAGAACAAGTAACAGCCGGAAGTAGGTTTCACCACTCGAATTCACTTGTGCGGGCGCATATAGATCGAAATAATGCGACGCAATGATAACGACCAAAGTCACTACCAGAATTTTGCCCAGGCCATATTCATAATTGAGAACCAGATAGGAGTCCGAGCCAAGGCGCAACAATGTTGCGAGAAGAAAAGAAGCACAGACAATTAGAGCTTCGCAGGCTAGAAGCACCAGCGTTCGCAGTGGGTAGTACACGTGAAACAACCGTACCATCGCTTTTCTCTTCTCTACGAATTCTGCTCGAAAGTTCGATTTCGGCCGTACGAATAGTAGTAAGACGATTCGGCCGGGGATTCTTTGCTGCGGTTCAAAACAACCCCCAAAATAGGGATGTTCTTAAATTCCTGTCGCGCCTTTTGAGCTATCGTCACAGGCGTAGTATCAGCCTGAAGCACCAGGAGGACTCCGTCACACGCCGATGCAACTAAAGTAGCGTCGCTTACCGGAACGACTGGCGAAGAATCAACAATGATCCAATGAAACAGATTTCGCATATTTTCCAGTAGAGCTTTTAACCTTCCATTGGCTATTAACTCCGACGGATTCGAGACTGCTTTTCCGCCAGGGATAAAAAACAGGTTGTCCAGCGGTCCGCGCTGAACCACAGATTCTTGATTCAAACTGCCAGAGAGATAATCCACCAGGCCAGGCGCTTCAGCGGCGCCGAGAGATTGATGCATATGTGGTTTACGAACGTCTGCGTCGATCAGCAGCACTCGACGACCGTGCTGACGAACGAGCGCCTGCGCCAGATTGGTTGAGACAAACGTCTTTCCCTCGCCGGGCAAGGCGCTCGCCACCATTATCGTTCGCAGGGATTTTGTCTTCTCCTTGAGTTGATATAGGCGCGAACGCAGAGTGCGGAACTCTTCCATCCCCGGATCGTAGTGTCGGCTCCGATCCATAAACAACATTCGCTTCAGATCGGGTTTCCACTCTTGCTGCGGGAGTGCAGTTAAGAACCCATCATCGACGTCTCCGGGTTCTGAAACGGACTGGGAATCTGCCTTTAATGAGCGATCGTCTTCCGAGACCCTCGGGCCCGATGACGCGAACTCACTCCTGGATTCCTCCACCCTCAAAGCAGGAGCACTAACAGCAGCAACTCCGTTTTCACGTTCTTCTTCAGCGCGTTTCAATGCCTCGTGTATTCGGCTCATAGCTTTTTTCCCGCAGCGACATCAGTTGTCTCCTCTGTGCTCCGCACAGCGTCGCGAAGAGAAGATAGAATTCGTATCGCTTCGATAAGCCCCAAGTTTTCGCCCTTTCCAGAATTGGTCACAGGCATATCCGTGATCGGAGGAATCTCGTGCAGTTCAAATTCTCTCGCTACCTCTTCAATAACTTCCGGGAGTATAGGACGTTTCTGATCAGCAAATGCACTGATGAGTGAATGCTCGCAAAGCAGATTGATCACTCTAGGTATGCCCTGTGAATACTTAAAAATCACCTCAGTGGCTTCTGCCGAGAATATGGGAGTTCCATTTGCGCCTGCGATTTTCAATCGCTGGTCGATGTACGCACCGGTTTCATCGGCGGTTAGCGCACGCGTCCTACATCGCAAGGTGATCCTTTGGCGTAGTTGCCGTAGCTCCGGAAGCTTAAGTTTGTGCTCAAGTTCCGGCTGCCCTGAGAGCACGATCTGAAGCAGTTTCTCGGTCGAGGTCTCTAAGTTCGTTAATAACCGAATTTCCTCCAGCATTTCCGCCGAGAGATTCTGCGCTTCGTCTACGATCAGTACGGCAGCTTCGCGGCCCCGATACCTGTCCAGCAACCATTGATTTAACTTCAACAGGCACTGCCCTTTGTCTTTGGGGCGATACGGGATGCCGAAATCGGCAAACATGAATTCAAAAAACTCCATGACCTGCAAACGAGGATTAAAAAGAAATGCGCTGCTTACACGCTGAGTCTTGAGCCATTCCAGCAGCTTGTTGAGTAACGTCGTCTTTCCGGTGCCCACTTCCCCCGTAAGCAACATGAACCCCTTGCGGTTCTGCACTCCATAGGCAAGACATGCGAGCGCTTCACGGGTGTGTTGCGTTACGAAAAGAAACCGGGGGTCCGGGTTCACGTTGAACGGATTTGCTTTCAATCCGAAGTAGCTCTTATACATGGATCCTCATGCAATACTCGTTAACTGCTTGTCTCGCTTCGGGCCGGAAACTCCGTTGCCATTCTTTCGTACCTCATCAACCGAAGGAACGCGCGTCAAAACGGGTAGTTCGAGGTAAAACGTGACATCGTTCTCGTTGCGAATGAGCTTCTGCTTCGTCTCCAGCAGGAAGGCGAGACCACATCCAAGAAGCAGTCCGCCAAAGAAACCGCCGGCAGCGAACATCGGTCTATTGGGAAATGTCGGCCTTTCCGGCAAGTTTGGAGGATCGAGAACGGTGAATTGTTCACCCTGCTGGCGCTTCTCGAGATCCGTCGCCATCTCAGACTCGTTCTGCTTCCGCAAAAGATCGTTATAGAACTGCAACGCAGTCTCGTGATCGCGAGTTATCTGCTTGTACTGCTCCTCAACAACGGGACTTAGCTGTACTCGAGCTTGGTAGACGTTAATCTGAGACTGGATACGAGCTTGTTCAGCCTGCTTGTTCTGTATCGACTGCTCAATTCCTCTTAACTGAGCACGCAGTTGCTGGATTTGACTAGGTTCCGGGCCGGAACCCTTGATCTTATCCACCGTGGTTGCAGGCTTGCCTGTCGCAGTCCCTTGCTCAGCAATTCGACTTTTCACCCGCTCAATATCCTGCTTCAGTCGGATAACATCTGGATGTGTGTCGGTGTATTTCGACTCAAGTGCCGACAACTGTGCTTGCTCTGTAGCCAACTGCTGATCAAGCGTTTCCGGATTTGCGGCCACGCTCCGGTTGTCCTGCAACGCACGCCAGCTCTGAAGCTGCTGGCTCAGGACTGATTCCGTATAAGTGCGATTCTGCTCTAACTGACTAAGAGCCTGTGTATTGGAGTCCAGCTGCGAGTTAAGCGACGCTAACATGTTGAAGTTAGTCTGCTCTTGTCCGGGCAACTGTCCCATGTACTTGCGTTTGAAATCCGCCAGCTTCTGATCCTGCTCGTCGAGCTTTTGTTTGGCATCGTCTAGTTGGCTGCCAATGAAATCCGTTGTGCCTTGGGCCCTTTGCTCTCTTATCTTGAGGTTCTCCGCCAAGAACATCGACGTAATCTCGCCGCAAACTTGTTGCGCCAGGTGCGGTGTGGAAGCCGTAAAGCTGACATAGAAACCTGGAAGTCCTCCCCCTCCAAAATCAGCTCGAACCGGACTGACGGATATAGCTTTTCGCATCAACTCGACTTTGTCCTCCATCGAGAGGTTCTTCTTATCGCCAAACAAGCCGAACATTTCGATGATTGGTTGCAGTCTGGTTCTGCTGAGAATCTGCTCCTTCATCGTTGCAAGCCGTTCATCCAAGACTTCTGTGATTACAGGCCTGACCAGGGAGTCGGGCACTTTCTGCTGCTCGACAAGGACTAGTGTCTGAGATGTGTACCGAGTCGGTAATACCCGCGACACGCCGTAGGCGATCGTGACGCCGAGTGCCGCCGGTATCAACAGCCACCATATTCGGCGCCGCACCATTTGCAGATAGTCTTCGAAGGTGAGTTCGCGTTGCGGTAACATGCACTAACCCTTTCCCTGTACCCTGAGAAATAACGCTATTCCAATGGAATCGGACGAAAGCTCCAGTTAAAAGCGACGCCAGCGATTTGCCTATTCAGATCGCCACAAGCTAATCCGACGCAGTTGTCCGAGACTTGCCTCTGGTAGTTGTAGTTTAGTGTTAGTCCTGCGTAACGACCGAGCGACCGGTGTACATTAGCGCCGACGAATAGACCTTGATAAATCTGCGAGGTATTGGTCAGATCAGAGTTTCGCGAATACCCAAAAATTCCGGTGGCTGACCATGTAGTCCCCAAAGGCCTCGAAACTGACACTTGGGCTGTACTCGTCGTGGCACCGTACAAAACCCCTGCGCCAGCCGTGGTACCAGTGAAATAAGAAATCGAAACCGAAGTTCTCGCGCGCTGGTAGTCGAGCGATGCGCTTCCGTTATAAGTAATCTGGTTCGCAGCTTTGGTTAGCCCACCAGAATTGATGAATTGTGGTCCTCCGGATGCCTGAAATGACATCCGGCCGCCGATCTTTCGGCCATAGCTAAGCTGCAGACCTTGTGAATGAAACTGAGAGTTGAAGTTGTCATAACGAAATAGCGAGTAGTTATAACTAATTCCAATCGAGTCTTTGCTCGTCAAGCCGTAGTTATAACCGCTAGTCCCAGTTATCTCGTTGTAGTCATATAGACTGAAGTCTTGAAATCGTTCTATACCGTAGATCGCACTCGCTGTCCATGTGCTGCGCCGTGATAAGTCATATGCGACCTGGCCCATAACAGTGTTGCCGTACTGTGCGCCATAAGGATTTAAGATCGACTGATTCGGAGCGTACTGAGGCTTGATAACCGCATCAGGCACCTGTTCCGGGATGGGCAACAGAAAACCACCACCCATCAACGAGTTTGGTGTGTACGTGAAGGCATCGGCACCAGTCAGATTCCAGCGTCCAATCTGGAAATTTTGGGAAAAGCTGAGGTTCTGTGAAGTAGAAAAAGCCGGCTGGCTGGTCGAATAATGCACGACACTGCCTGAGTACGCCAGCGCCGTCTGTGACGTTTGCAGTTGCCTCTGAAGCGCAAGTGATCCGCCAGCGATCGTAAGGCTTTCGAATGCAGTGCCTGTTCCGGCGATCACGCCCGGGTTGGAATCCCAGCCTTCCGAAGCGAAAAGTGAAACCGACATCTGCTTATGCCCTGAAATTCCCAACGAGAAGGGTTGCGCGCCAGTCAAAGGTCGCGTATCCGCTGCAATGGTTGCGGTGGCATCCGCTCCAGTAACGTTCGGATTGGCAGCTGTCGAATACAACGGTGCATCCGGTTTCGCCGGACTTTCAGGATCCTGCGCCATTCCCAGCAATGCTGGTATTGCCAGCAGCCCCACGCAGGCAAGAGAATTTCTAAATCTCATCGTTCACTCCTACGGGACCACAATCGTGTCACCGGGCTTGAGAACGATGTTCTGATTCGTATTTTTGCCTTTGATGACATCTTTGTAGTTAAACGCAAGCTTGCTCTGCGTGCCATTTTCAGTTCGCAACATGTAGATCTTTGTTGTCTTTGCATAAGGGCTAGGTCCGCCCGCGCTCGTCAATGCCTGGAGAATTGTCATGTTCGGAACGAGCGGAAATGCACCGGGCCGGGAAACTTCACCGATGATATACACGCGGCGGCTGTTGACGGCCGTGACTGTCACAGTCACCTGAGGTTCCGTAAGGAACTGCTTCAGCTTTTCTGTGATCTGAGACCTCAGCTGCATGGGTGTCAGGCCGGCAGCTTGGATATCGTTTAGTAACGGTAGTGAAACCTTTCCATCAGGACGGACAGGAACCGACGCAGATACTTCCGGCTCCTTCCAAACATTTATGTTCAGTACGTCTTCCGGTCCGATAACGTAAGTTTCGTCGTTGACAGAGCTCGAAGCCGCCTCCGGCTTTTGCGGAGTCTGCCCCTTATCTTCTGATACCGCAGTACTGGACAATGCCAGGCATAGCGCTATGAGTACCGAACTAGTTATTTTGCAAAATGTTGATGACTTCACGACTCCTCCTGCATTGTTTGCGTACCGTCCACTCCGATCTGCTTCATCTTGTACAGAAGGGCTTTGTAGCTGATACGTAACTCTTGCGCTGCGCGTTTCCGATTCCATTGTGTTTTCGTGAGGACCTTTAATATCAAATCCTTTTCTGCGGCACGAGATGCTGCACGCGAAACATCTTTCAGTGATAGTCTCTGCACTCTGCCGGACTTGGATCTGTTGGCCCGCTGCTTGGACTTCAGAGCCGCAAGCGCGACACGCTCATTGCCGATCGCCGCAATTGTTCTGGCTGCATCTTCCAACTCACGCAAATTGCCGGGCCAGCCGTACTCAGTCAGCGCCTGCATAGCGCCTTCACTTAGCAACTGCTTCTCGCGACTCAGCAAGATTGCGTATTTTGCGAGGAGGGTTTCCATTAATGCCGGAATCTCCTCGCGCCGGTGTCGCAGCGGCGGGATACGGAGGCAAAGACTACTGACGCGACAATAAAGGTCTTCGCGGAAACGGCCGAATCGAACGTCCTGGTCAAGATTATGATCAGACAAAAAGATCAAACGAGGACGCCTCGACGAGCAATCAGTCCCGTGAGGAGAAATAATCAGGTCTTGCAGTGCTGACTGGCAGGAAGGGTCGAGGTCGGCGATTTCCCGGAGCACCAGGGTTTTTATTTCAGACGATGTTGGATCATCTTCCAGGATCTGATATTCCGGTGCCGCCAAGTAAACCAGTTCGGCAGCACTCAACTTTGCGCAATCCAGTTCGCTAAACTGCTCTGGTCGGCCACCAGACAACTGGTGAACACGACGTGCAAGTTCGCGCTTACCAACCCCAGGTTCGCCCAGAATCAAGAGTGGCAGATGCGTGTCTGCCACAACATCCAAAACGCGGCTTATCGCCTGCATCGCGACGCCCTGTTGCGGTAAAGGCTGCGCCAATTCCATCGGAAATTGGCCGTCGTTCGATGCTGCCATTGCGTTAGTAACCATTCACTAGTGTCCGTGATTTGCGAATACTGTCCGGTACTTGCAAGGAGCATGCCAAGCCTTGGCGGCAGAGCTGCGAACTTCCAACTGCTTGTGAGTCAGGCACTTCGGGTACAAACGCAGGCTCGACAAATGCAATTAAGGGGTGGAAGAAACCAAACAGAAGGACTGCCATGAGAAATGTTTTTCCCACGTCATGGCTTTGCGATCGAAATGCGATCTCTGTAAACTACTGACTTGCAAGATGATTATGGCCACCCAATTCAGCACGAGACGTGTCCTATAAGCTGGACAAATAACATTGAGAGAGTGGTAAAGTTTTTCCCTTTTTTCAGGGCTGTATCAAATTCCAGCTTGCCCGGAACCTACTGAAATCTAAGCAGCTTGTTGTCTCATGGGGATGGTAGTCGAATTGCACAATCCTCAAGTGCCAAACGCTAGAGCCCTGCCTAGCCGAAAACCGATGGATTCAACGATACAAGCTACCGAGCAGAATACAGTTCGAGCTACTCGTCTCTCCCCCGACCGAGGATCGTTATCTTGGCAGTTGATCTCGCTTCTGGTGGCGACCGCAGTTCTATATCACTCAGTGTTGTTTCATTTGGCGGTCCAATGGTGGAGCGATCCAAACTTCTCCCATGGCGCATTCGTTCCGTTCTTCTCTGCTTTTCTCGTATGGCGCAAGCGCGAGCAGTTGCGTGACATTCCTCAGAATCCCTCGTGGTCTGGATTGATCTTCCTGATCGCAGGACTGGCGATGCTTACACTGGGGACATTTGGGGCGGAACTGTTCCTTAGTCGCTTTTCGATACTGCTGGTTATTGCGGGAATCTGTATTTATTGTGCTGGATGGAAACTGTTTCGCGCTGTGCTTTTCCCTTGGGCTTTGCTGGTCTTAATGATTCCAATTCCGGCAATCATCTTCAACCAAATCACTTTTCCCCTTCAGATTTTATCTTCGAAACTCGCTAGCGCGCTTTTACCGCTTTGCAACGTTCCGGTTCTGCGGGAAGGCAATGTCATTAATCTACCTTCCATTCCTCTTGAAGTTGCCGAGGCGTGCAGTGGCATTCGCTCGCTTATGAGTCTCACGACAATGGCTATCATTTACGGCACACTTGCAGATAACAATGTTGTTCGGAAAATCCTTCTGGCATTAGCGGCAATACCGATTGCAGTTGCGGCAAATGCTTTTCGGATATTTGGTACTGGGCTTCTGGTTCAATACTGGGATCCTGACAAGGCGCTGGGATTCTTTCATGAGTTCTCCGGTTGGGTAATCTTCATCTTTTCTCTCATGCTTCTATTGTCGGCCCACAAACTGTTGATCGCGTTCTCGAGAAAGTCTCCGCAGGCGGTTGCGACGGGAGTGATCGCATGAACAGGACGAAGCCATTGATTCGTTTCTCGATTCCGATCCTGCTAATGTTAGGTGCGGGCGTTCTGATTCAAACTCGCGCCTCTCAGGAGAATCTCCCCAAATCTCAGCCACTATCCTTTTTCCCGCTTGAACTCGGAGTCTGGCGCGGACGAGATATCCAGTTGCAGCAGAGTGTTCTTGACTTACTCGGTCCAGGGCAGTTTCTTTCTCGCATCTACGTAAATTCGAGTTCTGCTAATAGCCCCTACATAGATTTATTCATCGGCTACTTCCCATCCCAAAAAACCGGGAACACTGCTCACAGTCCCAGGAATTGCCTCCCGGGTTCCGGTTGGTACTTCGCAGATATCCGCCGACAGGAGATATCGCTCGCTGGACGCACCCTTAGCGTGAACCGAGCCATCATCCAAAAAGGAACAGATCGGCAACTGATGTATTACTGGTACCAGTCTCATGGAAGAACAGTAGCAAGTGAATACGCGGCAAAGTACTACCTGATCGCGGACGCGATTCGCCTTAACCGAACCGACGGATCGATCGTTCGTGTCATTACTCCGATTGAAAACACTGAAGAAGTGCGTACGGCTGATGCGCGAGCCACTCAATTTTTAGGCGGCGTTGTGCCCGAACTGCCGTATTTCATTCCTAATTGAGCTTTGGTATTTGAGGTTGTTGACGAATAGGTTACCCAGATTCAGGAAGGGATAATATGAAATCGTGCCGCCACTTTTTTAGCGCCTTCGCGATCCTGCTGGTAATAGCTGTCACCGCAGGCTGCTCTAAGGATCCTAACGTCAAAAAACAGAAATATCTTGAGAGTGGCGAGAAGTACTTCGCAGCCCAAAAGTACCGTGAAGCGGTGATTCAGTTCTCAAATGCGATCCAAACCGATCCGAATTTCGCTGAGGCGCATTATCAGCTTGCGAGGGCATACTTAAGACTAGGAAACTGGAAGAACGGGTACGCGGAACTCTCACGTACGGTTGAGTTGCAACCGGACAACGTGAAGGCGCGATTGGATCTCGGCAACTTTCTTTTAGCAGCGCATCAGATTAACGATGCCGCCAACTCGTCCAACATCGCATTACAAAAAGATCCTGAAAATCCTGACGTGCTTGCCTTGGCGGCAAACGTCGAGGCAGCAAAACAAGATAATGCCGCTGCAGTCGATTACATTCAAAAAGCAATCCAACTCGCGCCAAATCGTGATGATTTGTATGCGAATCGCGCGCTGTTTGAACTGCATTTAGGACGGAATGCCGATGCAGAGGCCAGCCTAAAGAAAGCCATCGAGGTCGCACCCAAATCTGCTCACAATTATGTAAATTTAGCTTCTTTTTATCAGCAGCAGAAGAACTTTGCTGCCGCACAACAGACGTTTCAGTCAGCTCTTCAGATTGATCCCAAGAACGTGCCTGCGATAATCGGCTTCACTAAGTTTTATCTTTCGCAGGGCAAGCGGTCTGAAGCCGAAAAGGTTGTACTCGATGGGAAGAGCGCTCTTGGCAACGATCCGAGTGGATATCGTCTGGCCGCTGATTTCTATCTCGGGACTGGGGACTTCGGCAAAGCCACCGAACAATATGCCGCTTTATACCAGTTGCGGCCCAAAGATCTAGATGCCAAGAAGGCATACATCGAATTGTTGCTTCAGCAAGGAAGAGTGGACCAAGCACAGAAATTGACCGACGAAATCCTCAAAGACAACACCAAAGACAGCCTTGCGAATATCTATGAGGCGGACCTTGAGTTAAGAGCGGGAAAAACTGCGGATTCCATTACACGTCTCCAACGTGTCATTAAGGATGAACCTGACAATGCCAGGGCCCACTTCCTGCTCGGCGTTGCACTTGACCGCAACGGTAACCTTGATCAAGCAGAAAAAGAGTGGAGAGAAGCCGTTCGCCTCAATCCGAACATGATCACCGGATATGAAGCGCTCGCTCGGCTAGCTCTCCGGACAGCGAACACGGATCTGTTAGCAACTTCCGCCGAACAAATCATCCGATTGCATCCACAAGACGCAAGTGGCTATCTCTTGCGAGCTGCTGCAGAGAGTAGCCAGAAACAAAGCGAGAGAGCCGACGCTGACATTCAAAAAGCAATCGCTCTCGCTCCTCAATCGAGCGCGGGGTACATAACTCTTGCGAAGCTCCGCCTCTCGCAGCGCAAGTTTTCGGATGCTCGTACCAATTTTCAACTTGCGCTTGATCGTGACCCATCTTCATCCGAAGCCGTTGCTGGAATCGCACAGCTCTACGTGGCACAAAAGCAGATTCCGCAGGCAATCCAGTTTCTGGAAGCGCAGATCGCGAAATCCCCGAACAATAGCGCCTTTCATTACATCCTCGGAGCTCTGCAACTTCAAGAACGCGACATCACGGCTGCCAGCTCTTCATTTCAAAAAGCCGTTGACATGGATAACAGTAATTTTCCTGCTCTGTTCCAACTCGGTCGATTAGATCTGGCGCAAGGTGACTTCGATAAAGCATCTCAGCAATGGAACACATGGGTGCAAAAAGACAGCAAGAACCCTACTCCGTACTGGCTGCTCGGACGCCTTGAGGATTCCAAAAACAATTGGCAACAAGCACAGGACTATTACCGAAAAGCTCTTCAACTGAAGTCTGATTTCGCGCCTGCCGCAAATGACTTGGCGTATTCTATGTTGCTTCACGGGGGAGATCCTGATGTCGCACTCTCTCTTGCGCAGGCGGCGCGAAGAGCATTGCCGGACTCTCCAAACTCCGCTGACACTCTGGCACTGGCGTACATGCAAAAAAAGGTATACGCAAGTGCGGTGGATCTATTGCAGGACGCCATTAAGAAATCCCCTGCAAATGCAACTTACGAATATCATTTGGGACTTGCGTACCAACAAATCGGAAATTCAGTCGAAGCCCGGAAGCACCTCACGAAAGCGCTAACCGTGGATCCGAAGTTCCCGCAAGCGGCCGACGCAAGAAAGACCCTGCAGCAACTCTGACAGGGTCTTTGTACCTTGAGATGGAATATAAGTAGACTACTCCGAAGCTTCTAAATCGGAAGAAATCTGTTTGGAATGCGAACTGGGCAGGCCGGCTTCGCGAATTTTGTATAGCAATGCTCTATAACTGATGCCTAACGCTCGCGCTGCTTTCTTTCGATTCCAGTTATTTGCTTCCAGCACACGCACGATTAACTTCCTCTCGAGCTCATGGACTGCTTGCCGAGTGATCTTCTTCAGAGAAACTGGGCCGTCCAACGGGAGTTCCAGATCGAGCGTGTCAGGACGTCTGGCGCTCATTTCGCCCAAGATCGCTTCCTCCGAGCCAAGAATCACGTAGCGGCGCATCAGGTTCTCGAGTTCGCGAACATTGCCGGGCCAATGGTAACGCTGCATCTGCTGCAGCAGCGAAAGCGACAGCATAGGCGTATTACAGTTGTACTTGTCGTTATAGATTTCCAGGAAGTATTCGACAAGAGAAGCGATATCCATCGTGCGTTCCCGCAACGGAGGAACATGCACGTTCACTACGTTAATTCGATAGAACAGATCTTGGCGGAACCGCCCGGTATCTACTTCTTTCTCCAACACCCGATTGGTGGCGCAGACGACTCTGGCTTCCACCTTCTTGTCGTCCTGCGCTCCGATTCGGCAAAACTGGCCATCCTGCAGCAACTGCAGCAGTTTGGATTGCAGCCCCATATCCATTTCGGAAATCTCATCAAGAAACAGAGTTCCCCGGTGCGCAAGCTCTACTCGTCCGGGCTTCGAACCGAGAGCGCCGGTAAAAGCACCCTTTTCATAACCAAATAGTTCGCTTTCGAGCAGTGTGCCCGGGATTGCCGGGCAGTTCACCTTTACGAAGGGGCCGGATTCCCACGGCGACAATCGATGAATTAGTCGCGCGATGATGTCTTTGCCGGTGCCACTTTCACCTTGGATGAGTACCGGTACGTTCGCGGCGGCAATCTTCTCGATCCTCGTCCGGATCGCGATCATACGGTGGGAACGCCCGAATATCACAGCCTCGGGAGGCATACTGCCGTGATTGCGGGCTAAGGTCGTGTTTGTGGCCGGACTGGCTGCCATTTGATTACCTGGAAAACGAGTTCAATTTCGGGCAGAGTTATTTATTGCAGCTTATCAGCCATTCCCCGTTAATTCGCGTCGTTCCGAAAGGTAGCGCAATATTACTTGTACGGCGGACGGAACTCATTATTTCTCAGTGAGTTCGCAATCGAAGACTCCGGAACCAGCAGATTTCACCTTGTCACAGAGTGACTCGACAGCTTGCACGAAGGTAACATCATGGAGTGAAAACACTTTCACACTTGAGAAAGAGTTGTTCACTTTGAGCGCTAAATTAAAGATGTCAGGCTTGAATAGGACGAGTGAAGCGAAGGCCCAATAGATGGTATCTCTCGCCGTGGGTGATCCGAACTAACTTCGCCTTCAGGCTTCGGACTGATTGATTCGAGAATGCATCTGCAGGAAGCGGCGCGACCGGTATTTCTAACGACAACCCCGCCGACTTCGGCAGACTTCTCCGTGTTGCAAGGAGAATTCCTCCGGCGCTGATGTTCAGTGCAGTTGCGAACTCCAAGAACTCCTTGCCATTCTCGTCAACACCTCTAACGAAAACCGGAATGGATAAAGGAAGCCGCTGGTGTCTTCTGCGTTCCGCAACTTTCTTGGCCGCTGTAGACGCTGTAGACATTGTCCCTACCTTGCCGGCGCACACTAATGACCAAAGTCTCTCGACGCGGAATCCCACAGCAGAAAAAATTACTAAGCCGAATTCCTACTAACGTTTACGCAGAATTTGTAGGCTTGACAACCAGAAAAGCAAAATCGAACCTGGTTGGTAAATTAAGCAATCTTTTGCGCCCTATGGGAACTTCCTTGCAATTCGCCTTGACACACCTACTTACCTTTCATAACATTCACTTGCGAGTAAAGCTCCAGCACTGAATTTGCTTCCTCCCCCCGGTTAATGTATCTCGGCATGCCTAAGTCATCAGCCACCGCCCCTGCTCGTGCTCAAGAAGGGTCTCCTAGCGCCGATGTCGGGTCGGAGCTCCTTCAGGAGGCGATTTTTCCGCTGCTGCCAGCCCCTGCAGAGCTGAAGACTGCCTATATTGAGCTGCGAAATCAGTATCAGCGATGCGCGGCTGCTTTGGCGACTGCTGCCCACGATTTGCGAACACCACTGGCTGTGATTTCCGGCTACCTTGAGCTCTTGGTAACAGGCAAACTGGGCACCGTTAATGAAAAGCAGCAGCGTGTGTTGCAGGATATGCAGGTCAGTAGCAACCGTCTGCAACGACTGGTAAATGACTTTCTCACCTTTTCGTCGCTGGAAACGGGCGCGGTTACCATACGGAATCAGGATCCGCAGGACATGAATGCATGTCTGCAGGAACTAAGCGGCTTTTGGCTGCCGCGGTTTCAAGAAAAAGGCGTGGCATTCTATTTCCTATCAAATCCTAATCTCGAAGCTTTTCCGTTCGACTATGATCGCATCCAGCGGGTCATCTCGAATCTGCTTGAGAACGCGTTAAAATTCACTCCTTGTGGCGGAACCGTTTGGCTTCATGCGGAACCGCAATTGTGGGAACGGCGAAATTCTCACAAATCTGAGGACGGAGTGCAGGAGAGACGCAAGCGTAATCTGCTCGTGCCGAATGCAGTTCGCGTAAGCGTTGCCGATACTGGCCCGGGCATTGCTCCTGAGTATCACCAGGAAATATTCGGCGACTTCTTTCAGGTTCCAGATGGCCGCACTAGTGACGACGAAGGCATGGGACTGGGGCTCGCCATTGCCCGAAGGCTAGTCCAGGCTCACGGTGGCAAGATTTGGGTCGAGAGCGAACCAAATTGCGGCTGTAAGTTTTCGTTCCTTCTACCTATAAAACCTATAAAGAAGTCCCAGTGAGAGCACAAGACGTCATGTCAAAATCTGCCTTCATCCTAATCGTCGATGACGAACCCACGATGTCGAGGTATCTTCGCACCCTCCTTGAAGTAGAAGGGTACCGCGTTGAAGCGGTTAGCAACGGGCAGGAAGCGATTGATCGACTGACTCATGCTCCACTCCCGGAATTAGTTCTTCTCGATGTCCTCATGCCGGTGATGGATGGCTTGCAGACACTGGAACATATTCGTTCGGTACATCCGCAGCTGAAGGTAATTATGCTTTCTTGCGTGAGTGATACGCGGAAAGTTGTCCAGGCAATCAGGATGGGAGCGCACGATTATCTTACCAAGCCGTTTCAAAAGGCCGATTTAGAAGCTGTAATCGAGCAGTGCATCGGCGATCGCACTGGCCACACTGTCCATCACGCACACGGAGAAATTGAAGATTTAGGTGACGATGTATTCTTCGTTGCCGCCAGCCCTGCAATGCGCAAGATCCGTTCCCAGGCGAAGCTGGTTGCTAATGTCGATATTCCCGTGCTTCTTCTGGGCGAGAGCGGCACCGGCAAGGAAGTGATGGCGCGCCTGGTTCACCGCTACTCTCCCCGAGCGCACCGCACGTTTCTCAAGGTGAATTGCGCTGCCGTTCCGGCTGACCTGTTGGAAAGTGAATTGTTCGGATATGAGCCAGGCGCTTTCACTGGCGCTACTCATTCCAAGCCTGGGAAGTTTGAGCTTTGCAACAAGGGAACGATTCTTCTGGATGAAATTGGCGAAATGCCACCGCAGTTACAAGCCAAACTGCTTCATGTCTTACAGGATCAGCAGTTCTCAAGGCTTGGCAGCCGTAACGTCATCAAGGTCGATGTGAGGATACTTGCCGCAACCAACATCGATATTCCAACGGCGATCGCAGAAAAGAAGCTTCGAGAAGATCTCTATTATCGGCTAAACGGATTCTCCATCAATTTACCGCCCCTCCGGGAACGTCGCGAAGAAATCGGTCTTCTTCTCCGTCACTTCATGGCACAAGTCGCGGAACGATATGGTCGTCCGGCAGCCCCGATCTCGCAGCACCTGTTGGAGGCTTGCGAACGATACCCATGGCCAGGAAATTTGCGTGAGCTTGGCAATTTCGTGAAACGCTATCTCATTCTTGGTGATGAAGAGATGGCGATCCACGAACTGCAAGTCAATGGTGGCGAAAAATCCGCTACAACTCCTTCAAGCGGTCCGGCTGCACCTTCCGATGGGCTGAAGTCTATTGTACGAAACGTAAAAGACGAGGCTGAAATTGAAGCAATCTCCAAAGCGCTCGAACAAACGAATTGGAACCGCAAAAAGGCTGCTGCAATTTTGAAAATCAGTTACAAGGCGCTCCTCTACAAAATTCGCCAGTATGACATCCAGCGAGTGGGAACAACTGTTCCCTAGCTCTTCATAGCTCTATTCGTTACATTTGGCTCGCATTTACCGGATATTTGCCCCTCAGTGACATTGGCGAATGCAAGCTTTTGCAGTTACGACAGCCATGAATCGCCGGGAAGTCCCGTATTTTCAACGATAGTTTCGGCACAGCAATTGCATAACTTCGGGTAGTCGCGTTTTCCAGCCAATGTGGAAGGCGGGAAACGCGAGGCTCGATATGCATTCACTCTTTATTTCGGTGACCTCAGCGCTGCAGTTGGGACTTCTGCATTCGGTTCAGTTACTCGAAAACGTGCAGCTATCTGAGCCCGGCATGCTGGTCCTTCTGGGTACCGTCCTCCTCGGTATCGGCTCGTTTGGCCGTCGCAAGCTCCCTCAGTAAGAATCACTTTTCCCTGGGCTACGCTGGTACCCTTGGTTGCGTATACCTTGGCTGATTTCGTTGGTCTCTTGAGCACACCTTTTCGCTAAAACGAAAAAACTTTGCAGCTTTTCCAGGTTCCAGTCAGCATTTTTCCCGCTAAACCATAGACAACAAGCTGTCACGTGGATTGGCCACAATCCAGAATTGGAAGTCGAACTGCACAGAATGTCGGCAACTCACGTGTGGGGAAAAACTCGCTTTCGGAGTGTTTCCCTGGTGGACGTCGCCTGATCCTGAGTGTCGACGAAAACCGGACGACCACTCCCGCTCGAGATCTGAGGAATTCATGGTACGAAAGACGTTTTGTTTTTTATTCTTCGTTCTCTCTTTAACTACAGCAGCGTTCGCTACTTGTTCCGCACCGCAGAACGCGATTGAAGCCGAAAACTGTCTGCCTGGAAACCCGCCGAGTCAGTGGTACCCGGGGGTGATCGACACCACGATTCAGGGCTTTGCGACGAGTATGAGTGTCAACGCCGGCCAGACGATTTCATTCAAGGTGAGCACAACGGCGAGTTCTTACCACATTGAGATCTATCGGATTGGGTACTACCAGGGCAATGGCGCTCGATTGATTACCACCTTCACGCCTACGGCTTCCCTGGCACAGAATCAGCCTGCTTGCGTCACAGATGCAACTTCTCGACTTTACGACTGCGGCAATTGGAAAGTGTCCGCTTCCTGGGCTGTTCCGTCTACCGCAACATCTGGCGTCTATTTGGCCTGGTTAGTTCGCGATGATACTGGCGGCGACAGTTATATACCCTTCGTCGTTCGCAACGACACGAGCACTTCCGCGGTCCTGTTTCAGACAGCAGATGAAAGCTGGCAGGCTTACAACGGCTACGGTGGACACAGTTTATACGGCCCTGCTACGGGATTTGATCTGACCAACCGCGGTTACAAAGTCAGTTACAACCGGCCGCTCTCGCCCATCGAAACTGAAACGCAATTCTTCTACGCAGAGTACCCGATGGTGCGCTGGCTGGAGGCAAATGGTTACGACGTCACTTACTTCAGCAGCGTCGATGCAGCGCAGTCTGGCTCTTTAATCAAGAACCATCAACTCTACCTTTCTGTTGGACACGACGAATACGTCTCCGGCCCGAAGCGGACTAACATCGAGGCTGCACTTGCCGCAGGCGTAAACCTCGCCTTTTTCAGTGGCAATGAATTTTTCTGGAAGACTCGATGGGAAAACAGTATTGACGGGTCGAACACGCCGTATAGGACGTTGGTTTGTTACAAGGAGACGCTTGGGCCAACATCAAATCCGCCGGCCACCGCAATGGTGGATCCACTCGATCCGCCGACGTGGACCGGCACTTGGCGCGATCCCAGCAAGAGCCCGCCCGCAGACGGAGGACGCCCAGAGAACGCGTTGACGGGTCAGTTGTTCCGAGTGAACGGGCCCGGTAGCGATAACACGAATCTTGCGATTAAAGTTCCCGCCGCTGAAGGGAAATTGCGGTTCTGGCGAAATACGGCAGTTGCGGCACAAAGCGCGAACCAGACTTGGACATTGCCCGCCGGAACGTTAGGATATGAGTGGGACACAGAAGAAGATAATGGATCTCGTCCTGCCGGCCTCTTTGATCTTTCAACTGCGACCTACGCGCTCACAACTGATTATCTTCAAGACTATGGTGGCCTCTATGGTGCAGGCACAGCGACGCACCACATGTCACTTTATCGTGCTCCGAGCGGTGCATTAGCTTTCGGAGCGGGCACGGTGCAATGGTCATGGGGATTGGACGCTAACCATGACGGCGGTGGCCCCGGGACCGACGTAAACATGCAGCAGGCGACTGTGAACCTGTTTGCTGATATGGGAATTCAGCCGGCCACCCTGCAACCAGGTTTATCTCTTGCCACCAAATCGACCGACACGACTCCTCCGTCTTCCTTCATTACTTCGCCAGCGAATGGCGCCGCCGTGCAGGCCGGAACGGTAGTGAATGTGACCGGAACCGCGTCTGATACAGGTGGAGGCATCGTTGCCGGAGTGGAAGTCTCTACCGATAGTGGAGCCACATGGCATCCCGCTTCCGGACTCAACAGTTGGAATTACACGTACACTGCAAACAAGGCCGGAACGTTTTCGATAATGAGTCGCGCGGTTGACGATAGCGCGAATCTGGAGACTCCATCGGCTGGCGTCTCGATTGGTGTGCTTGGAGTTACCTCGCTTTCTCTGACATCTTCGAACCTTTCCGGCGGGGCCTCGACTCAGGGCACCGTAACTCTGAGTGCGCCCGCAGGCACAAACGGTGCAGTCGTGAGTTTGTCGAGCAGTAACAGTGCGGTTGCGTCTGTGCCTGCGTCGGTAACCGTCCCAGCTGGCAGCGCAAGCACCACTTTCACGGTTAGTACGAGTCCAGTCGGGATCAGTAATTCAGTCACGCTCTCCGCGACTTATGCCACGACCGTGACGACATCGTTGACGATCAATCCGGTATTTCCCCCGGTGCCTGGCAACCTCGATCTGGATGCCAATGTTTCCAACGACCAGTCCGCCTCGTCCTCGACGATTGTCAGCAAAACTTTCTCCACAACTGTCGGGAATGAACTTGTACTGGCGATGATCTCCAGCGATGCCCTGAACTCCAATATGACAGTGTCTAGCGTGGCAGGAGCCGGCCTGACTTGGACGCTTGCGGTACGCACCAATGCACAAGGGGGCACGGCGGAAATATGGAAGGCATTTGCACCCAACCCGCTGAGCAACGTCTCCGTTACAGCAACTTTCTCCCAGACCTCACCCGGTGCTTCCATCACCATAATGAGTTTCGCTGGCGTGGACGCGAGCAACAATGGAGCATCTGCCGTAGGGGCGACTGCGAGTGGAAGTGCGGCTTCGGGCGCTCCAAAGGCCTCGCTGACCACCACACGAAACGGATCCTGGGTACTCGGTGTAGGTACGGATTACGACAATGCGGTCGCCAGAACAGTCGGACCAGGTCAGATATTGGTGCACCAAGCGTTCTCGACGACTGGCGATACTTTCTGGACGCAGATCCAAAGCCTCGCAACCCCGGCAAGCGGAACCAGCGTCACGATCAACGACACTGCTCCGACTGCTGATAGTTACAATCTCGCAATCCTCGAAGTAAAACCACCCCTCGTAGGCAACTTCAGCATCTCTGGAACGATTTCTCCTGTTGCGGCGGGTTCCGGCGCAAGTGTGTCACTGACGGGAACTGTTAATCAGACCGTTACTGCGGACACCCAGGGCAATTACACCTTCACGGCTCTACCCACTGGTTCGTACACGGTAACCCCGTCGCAGCCGTCGTACGTATTTTCACCGGCGTCTCAATCAGTGACCATCAGCTCAGCAAGTGCCAGCGGAGTCAACTTCACGGGATCAACAACTTATTCGCTATCCGGGTCGATCACTCCATCGACGGCGGGTAGTGGGGCCAGTGTGTCTGTAACAGGACCGACCACTGCGACGGTAACGGCCAACAGTTCAGGCACTTTCACCTTCCCCTCACTGCCGAATGGTACGTACACAGTCACACCAAGTAAGAATGGGTTCACGTTCACTCCAGCTTCTCAGAACGCAACGATTAATAACGGTAACCTGACCGGCGTTAACTTCACCGGGCAATCGATACCGGTTGTAAACGTGACTGTCGATGCCGCCGTGTCTAACGACAGCACCACAAGCAGTACGTCGATCACCAGTTCCCCGTTCTCGACTACTGCTGGAAGCGAACTGTTACTTGCGTTTATCGGTACGGACGCATTGTCGCCGAACATGACTGTTTCCAGCGTTACTGGTGGTGGCCTTACCTGGACACTCGTGGTACGCAGCAATGCTCAGGGTGGAAGCTCAGAGATCTGGCGAGCATTTGCCACGGCGCCACTCTCGAATGCCACTGTCAGCGCTAACTTCTCGCAAACCGCCCCTGACGCCACGATTACGGTGATGAGCTTCACTGGCGTGGACAGCACCGGAACGAACGGATCGGGAGCAATTGGAGCGAATCTGGCAACCAACGCCAAATCCGGTGCTCCCACGATCACGCTCACGACGACCCGTAACAATTCTCTTGTGATCGGCGTCGGGAATGACTATGACAACGCGATTAATCGCACCGTCGGAACGAACCAGACCATGGTTCACCAATTCCTCGCGACCGGCGCAGGCGACACCTACTGGGTGCAGCGTCAAAATGCTGCTACGCCATCCAGCGGAACGGCGGTACGCATCAACGATACCGCTCCGACTGGCGACAGTTACAACCTGGCAGCAGTTGAGATCCTTCCACCCATAACTGGCCCTTACAGCATCACGGGAACCATCAGCCCAACGACGGGTGGCAGCGGTGCTGCGGTCACGCTGAGTGGATCCGCCAGTGCCGTGACGAGCGCTGACAGCTCCGGCAACTATTCCTTTGCTTCGCTCCCGAATGGATCGTATACCGTGACTCCGTCGCTCAGCGGATACGTATATACGCCGGGCAACCAGCCCGTCACGATCAGCGGCGCGAGCGTAACAGGCGTTAACTTCACCGTCGCTCCCTTGTCTACGATCTTATCGGTCGCACCGGCCGCACTTGTGTTCACTGGTAATCAAGGTGGCTCGAATCCCAATGCAGGCACGATCAGCATCACTAATGCCGGAAACGGCGCTTTAAGTTACACAACCAGCAGCGATAGCGCGTGGCTGACCGCCTCACCCGCGACGGGAACCGCACCGCAGCAGTTGCAAATCTCTGCGAACACAAGTGGCCTTGCAATAGGCACGTATACAGGGCACATCACAATCACGGCCAGCGGCGCACAGAACTCTCCGACAACCGTGACGGTGGTTCTCAATGTCGTGATGGCGACCGACTGGTTGATGGTTGATCATGATCCGGCGCGCACCGGGTATTCTCCGGACGAAACGGCTCTTTCCGGGTCAACAGTACCGAACCTTCAACTCAACTGGTCAACCGTCGTCGACGGATCGGTAACGACTCAGCCGCTGTACGCTCATTCGGTTCAGGTGAATGGCGCGACTCACGACATCGTGATGGTCGGTACTGCCGGAAATTCTCTCTATGCTCTGGACGCTGTCAGCGGCGCGGTTTTGTGGAAGCGCAACTTCGGTCCGAGCACGCCGAACAACTGGGCCATTCCAGACGGCTTCGGTATTGAAGCTCCTCCAGTGATTGACCGCGTGACGGGACGCGTCTATACCGTTCCAACCGATGGCACTTTCCACGTTCTCAATCTGAACGACGGAACCGATGTCTATACTGCACTCACGTTGATCGCGAATCCAGCCACTAACTCGGTCTGGGGCGGCCTGAATAAGAATGGCAACAGCGTCTACGTCGCAACTGGAAGTAACGGTGGCGACGTCGCACCTTGGCGAGGTCAGGTATACAAGGTCGATGTCACTGCTGCACCAACACTGACCGGCAACTTTGTCGTCGTTCCCGGAATTGCTGCGCCAAATGGCGGCGGCGGTATCTGGGGCTATGGTGGCGTTTCGACAGATCAGGCCACAGGAAATGTCTATGCCGCAACAGCGTACGATTCCACTGTTCTCGGCAACGGCAATGAAACGACGCTCCCGTATTCGAACAGCGTCATTGCGCTCAACTCTGGTCTGAGCCTGCTCGGGTATTTCCAGGGGCCGGCTCCGGGCACAATCCCGTGTAGTGGTGCACCTTGCGATCTTGATTTCGCCTCGACTCCAACCATCTTTCAACCTGCCGGTTGCTCGACCATGGTGGCTGGAGGCAGCAAGAATGGAAATCTCTATCTGTTCCGTACTACCGATCTTGCTGTGAGTGGACAGCCTCTCCAAATCCTGAATCTCAATGTGCCGAATGACTCTCTGGGAAGCGGAGGTGTTGGCGGCGTTCCTGCATGGGATGCGCCGGACAACATGTTGTTTATCACCGATGCAGGTCCCGGTGTCGCAGGTGTGTCGGCCGGCATCGTTGCGTTAAACGTAACAGCTTCATGTACATTGCAGGTTGCATGGAGTAAGCCTCTAAGCGGCAGTGATTTTCCAAACTCCACGCCGACGGTCGCCAACGGCGTCGTCTACGTTGGTGAAGGTAATACAGGAAAAATCCATGCGTTCAATACTCTGACGGGAGCTGAATTGTGGGCGAGCGGAAGCAATTACGGGGCTAAGTCCACTTTCGGCGCTCCAACCGTTACCGGCGGTCACCTCTACGCCGGATCATGGACCAGTTACTCCGGAGGTGGCATTGTCGGCGCCTTCGGACTGCCCGCGGCAACTCCGATCCTCTCGCTCTCGTCACAGAGCCTCTCATTCAGCGGCACGGTGGGAGGAACGAATCCTGCAAGTCAAACCGTCAACATCACGAATACCGGAAACGGTACTCTGTCCTACACAACGACTAGCGACAGCGCGTGGTTGACAGCATCGCCCTCAAGCGGCACGGCGCCGCAGGCACTTCAGGTTTCGGTCTCAAATACTGGGCTGACTGCCGGAACCTACACTGGTCACATCACCGTGACTGCAACGGGCGCTCAAAATTCTCCCGCTACGATTACGGTTACTTTCACCCTGACTACTGCGACTTCTGGGCTTGCCATTGATGCCAACGTAGCGAAAGACAATACCAGCGCCGCAGCATCAATCACCTCACCAGCTTTTTCGACGGCATCTTCGAACGAACTGCTGCTCGCTCTGATCGCGACCGACGGTATCAAGTCGAATATGACGGTAAGCAGCGTTACCGGTGGAGGCCTGACGTGGACTCTGGTGCTACGCACAAACGCGCAGGGAGGAACCTCCGAGATTTGGCGGGCGTTCGCGCCTTCAACGCTGAGCAACGTAACAGTGACAGCGAACCTTTCTCAGACCGTGATCTCTACGATGACAGTGCTGTCAATTTCCGGCGTTGATACCACCGGAAGTGGCAGCGGCGCGATTGGGGCTACTGCAACGGCGAACAAGGCATCTGGAGCGCCGACTGCTTCGCTGACAACGACTCGTAACAACTCTCTCGTGCTTGGCGTGGGCAACGACTACAACAATGCAATCTCTCACACCCCCGGCACAGGACAGGCACTCATACACCAGTTGCTGGCTACGAGTACCGGCGACACGTACTGGATGCAACGTCAGAACGCCACAACTCCGCTAAGCGGAACTTCTGTGACGATCAACGATACAGCGCCGACTGGAGATAGCTACAACTTGAGCATCGTAGAAGTACGAACGCCATAATCAAGCATCGCAAGTGTGCCAGGCGAGATCATTCTCGCCTGGCTCAAACCTTTCAAAATCCCTCACACCTTTGGTGCCATTCTGCCCTGCTGTCTAGTGCTGGGAAGCTTTCTATCCTTTAGCTGTAAGACTTTGACCATTCCAGCTGGAACGTTAGGCCGCGATTGGGCTCCACAAGTACCGCCTTCCTTGTGACGCATCACTCGTCGTGGTGACAATGTGCCATTGTGGGCGCCACAGGCTCTAGTACTTCCACACACAGCCTCTCCGCCGACGCGCTTCTAGTCTCTCCACGTCACCTTTCTGGAATTTCGCGTGCGCTTTTCAGCAACGGAACCCGAGTTCCGGAGTGGTAGACGTGTGCACCGCCCTAAATGAGACCGTTTCACCCTCTTTTTATAGTCGCGCTGTCGGGAGATCGATTTATGAACCGTTCATTTGTTTTCATTCTTTCTTGTGCTGTCGGAGTGTCTGTTTCGTTGTTTGCACAGAATCCGGAGCCTGCCAATTGGTCCGCCGGTGACATGCATGTTCACCGCAGCTGCGGAGGAGCTCCGCAGGCAATCTCGACCATCCACGACAAGATGAATGACCAGAATCTAGCGGCATTGAGTCTTCTTGCTGACGTGGGCAACGGAGAAGTTCAGGACCCGGCACAAGATCTTCCGCGCGTTAATGGATTCGACGACCCCATCTCCACCTCTGGCCGAATCGTGCATTGGGACGCTGAGTGGCATTGGGATGCAACTTATTCTCAGTATCCTCACCAGGCATTGGGAGGACATGTGCTCGCTCTCGGGCTAAACGAGGCTCACCAGATCTGGCAGGAATATACGTATCCCATCTTCCAGTGGGCGCACTCGCAAAACGCGATCGCGGGTTTTGCGCACATGCAGTACTTGGACAACGGCATTCCGCAGTCGTTGACTTGCTGCACTCCCGTTGAATATCCGGTGGAAATTGCGCTGGGCGCATCCGATTTCATCTCGGAGGATGTGAACGGCAGCGACACAGCCATTCAAGCCTATTACCGCTTGCTCAATAGCGGATTCCGCCCAGGCTTTGCGGCCGGTACCGACTACCCTTGCAATGACGGCACAACCATTGGTGCGCCGCTGACCTACGCTCGCATCGCGAACGGACAGATGAACTACCGCAACTGGATCGACGCTATCTCAAACGGCCGGACAGTTGTATCCCTGAATGGTCATAGCGAGTTTCTCGATTTAGCTGTAAACGGCACCGCCCGTCCCGGTGATGAAATTCGTCTTGCGGGCAGTGGAAACGTGTCGATTTCAGTTCAATGGAATGCCACCAAGGATCTGAGCGGAACCATCGAGTTGGTGTCGAACGGAGTAGTGGTCGCGAGCAAACAGGCTTCTGTCAGCCCAAGTTCTTCAGCGACGTTGACAGCCACAGTCAGTTTTCCTAAAAGCGGATGGATCGCAGCTCGGCGGATGGGTAGCAACGGACACGCCGTGCATACAGCCGCTGTGTTCGTGATTGTGAATAATGCCCCAATTCGCGTGAATACTACTGACCCTCAGTTCTATATCGACTGGATCAACAGTCTTCTTACCCGCACATCACCGGGCGGTGACTGGAATTGGTACTTCCCGACCAGCCTGAGCGCTGCGCAAGGCCGTTACGTCGCAGCGCGCACACTGTATCAGCAGATTCTGAAAGAGGCTCAAGGCACCGCTCCCGCTCTGTCCTCTATAACCGTGAGTGCAGCGAACCAGACGATTTCTTCCGGAAGCACCCAGCAACTCGTGGCAACCGCCATCTATTCCGACGGCAGCACGGCGAACATCAGCAGTCAGGTGACCTGGTCTTCTTCCAATGCGAATGTTGCTTCAATCAACCTTCGCGGACTCGCGGCAGCAGCGAACAGCGGAACAACAATCATCTCAGCGACACAGTCAGGCGTAACTGGCAGTACCACGCTCAATGTTCAGACCGTTCCACTTACAATCACCACGCAATCGCCCGCCACTGGCACCGTAGGTGTTGCCTATTCGATGGCGCTAGCTGCTTCGGGAGGCACTCCTCCATATACGTGGGCTGTGGCCAGCGGATCGCTTCCGTCAGGTTTATCTCTGAACAATGGAACTGGAACGATTTCCGGAACGCCCAGCGTACCAGGCACTTTCAATTTCAATATCGAGGTGGTCGACTCTGCAACACCTGCGCAAACAACTGTGAAGACGCTCACAATCACGATTGCAGCAACTGGCGCGTGCCCTTGCACTATCTGGAGCAGTACGACGACTCCATCTGTTCCCGATGCTGGGCCCGATGCTCCAGTGGAACTTGGAGTATCTTTCCGAGCCGACACCGATGGCTACATCACCGCCATCCGCTTCTACAAAGGAGCAGGTAATACAGGGACTCACGTCGCGAATCTTTGGAATTCGAGCGGTGCATTGCTTGCGACCGCGACTTTTGCGAATGAAACTTCCACCGGATGGCAACAAGTCGGGTTTGCGAGTCCGGTTCTTATCAAAGCGAACACGGTCTACACCGCCTCGTACCACACCAACGTCGGTCATTACGCTGACGATCAGTATTATTTTGGAAACGGGGTCGATCGTGCACCACTGCACGCGGCGGCCGATGGTGTCAGTGGTGCCAACGGAGTGTATGCGTATGGATCTTCGAGTGCTTTCCCCGATCAAGGGTGGCACTCTTCCAATTATTGGGTTGATGTCGTGTTCACCCCCGCCGGTCCTGATACCACAGCGCCCAACGTTAGCTCCGTATCGCCCGCGGCGGGGGCAACAGGTGTTGGTACGAACGGGTTGGTGCTGGCCAATTTCAGCGAAGCGCTGGACGCCACAACCGTTAACAACAATTCGTTTCAGCTGCTCGATTCAACCGGAGCGCCCATTGTCGCGACAGTCACTTACGATGCAAGCGTCAGCACAGCAAAACTACAAACTTCATCTCCTCTCCCCTACTCGTCTACGTACACCGCAGTGATCAAAGGCGGAGCTATCAAGGATCTTGCGGGAAACGTGTTGTTGACTGACTATAGGTGGTCATTCACCACTGCAGCGGCGCCGGTACCTCCCCCGAACGACGGGCCAGGCGGTCCGATTCTGATCGTCTCATCAACATCAAATCCATTTAGCCGTTACTACCCAGAGATTCTTCGCGCAGAGGGTCTCAACGAATTCACCGCGATGGACATCTCATTGGTCTCCAGTTCAACGTTGGCGAACTACGATGTGGTGATCCTTGGAGAATTCCCGCTGACATCATCGCAAGTCAGCATATTCAGCAGTTGGGTTGCAAGCGGAGGCAATCTTATCGCTATGCGACCCGATAAGCAGCTCGCCAACCTTCTTGGCGTAACCTATGGCAATGCGACTCTCGACGATGCGTATCTGCTGTTGAACACCAGCTCGGGCCCCGCAAGCGGTCTCGTCAATCAGACAATTCAATTTCATGGAACCGCGGACTTGTACTCTCTGAATGGTGCTACGAGCCTGGCGACACTCTTCTCCAATGCAAATACCTCTACGGCCAAACCGGCGGTCACGCTGAATCAGGTCGGACTAGGCAAGGCTGCCGCGTTCACTTACGACTTAGCTCGTTCAGTCGTATATACGAGGCAGGGGAACCCCGCATGGGCTGGACAGGCACGCGATGGGCAATCCGGTCCAATGAGGAGCGATGACTTGTTCTTTGGAGACGCATCCTTCGACTCTCAAAATGATTATGTCGACCTCACCAAGGTCGCGATTCCCCAGGCTGATGAGCAGCAACGCTTGCTGGCAAATCTGATATTGCAGATGAACCAGAGCAAGCGCCCCCTTCCGCGGTTCTGGTATTTCCCTCGCGGACTGAAGGCAGTAGTGGTTATGACCGGGGATGACCACGGCGAACTCTATCGCGGGGGCGCAACAGCCGATCGTTTCGACTATTACGCTTCCGTCAGTCCCTCCGGCTGTTCTGTCGCCGATTGGCAATGCGTGCGAGCAACGGCTTATCTGTTAGCTCCGAATGTAGCGAATAATCCGCTGACGAATGCTCAAGCGGCTGAGTACGCGGCCGACGGCTTTGAGATCGGCGTGCACGTGGATTCGGTGCCAGACTGCGTCGATTGGACTCCGTCTGAATTGGCTTCCGACTACAGTACGCAGATAGCTTCATTCGCAGCGAAGTACCCCAGCCTGACTCCGGCTAAAACTCACCGCATGCACTGTGTGAGCTGGAGCGACTATGACTCGCAGCCACAGGTCGAACTGCAGAATGGCATCCGGCTCGACACAACCTACTATTATTGGCCTGACGCCTGGGTGAATGATCGTCCCGGCATGTTTACCGGATCAGGCATGCCGATGCGTTTAACGAAACGCGATGGCACTCTGCTCGACATCTATCAGGCCGCAACACAAATGACTGATGAGTCGGGGCAGAGCTATCCGATGAACGTTGAAACATTGCTCAACAATGCTCTGGGATCGACCGGCTACTACGGGGCATTTACCACAAACATGCACAACGACTCGGCTTCGTCAGATGGGGCTGAAGCCATTATCGAATCTGCTCAGGCTCGCGGAGTTCCGGTGATTTCCGCGGCGCAATTGCTCACGTGGCTTGATGGACGTAATGGCTCTTCCTTCTCGTCTCTGACGTGGAGTGGCAATACCCTAAGCTTTTCTATCCAGATCGCCTCGGGTGCCAATGGGCTCCAGGCAATGCTACCAATCACTGCATCTTCTGGCGTTCTCAGCAATCTCACTTTGAGTGGA
Organism: Terriglobia bacterium; assembly: GCA_021324365.1. GTDB lineage: Bacteria > Acidobacteriota > Terriglobia > Terriglobales > Acidobacteriaceae > JAJPJE01. The sequence continues at coordinate 51,671 of JAJPJE010000048.1, forward strand.
AGCCCGGTTCCTTACAGTTCACAAACGATCAAGGGCATCTCATACGCGGTATTTACGGCGGCGGCAGGAACATACGCTGCGACGTACGCGGGCACGGTGCCAGTCTCCATTACATCGGTTGTCATGAATCCCTCGACTGTCGTTGGCGGTAGGAGTTCTACGGGAACCATTACCCTGACCGGTCCTGCCCCGGCTGGAGGTGCGATGGTCGCCTTATCTACCAACGACGTCGTTGCGAGCTCATTGCCACAGGCTGCGATCACAGTGCCGCAGGGATCTACGACCGCAACCTTCCTGGTTAATGCAAATATCGTCTCCTCAACGACAAATGTCATTATTTCCGCGTCCTACGGTGGTGCTAATGCCAGCACATTGCTGACGATTACGCCTCTGCCCGCTGTCGCTTCAGTTTCTCTAAGCCCCACAACGTTGCTAGGAGGACAGGCTTCGACGGGAACCGTCACCATCACGCAAGCAGCTGGAGTTGGCGGCACAGTAGTGAATCTCTCCAGCGGAAACACCAGTGTCGTGACGGTACCGGGGAGTGTCACCGTGCAACCGGGCAGCACTAGTGCTACATTCGCCGCGGGTACGTATTCGGTCGCGAACCAAACTGCAGTTTCCATTTCAGCTTCGCTCAACTCGAGTAGCCAGACAGCCGTGCTTACCGTTAATCCTCCGCCACCTGTCGTGATTACCACACAGCAATTACCAGCTGGAATGGTCAGCAATGCGTATTCGACAACGCTATCTGCGTCTGGAGGAACAGCGCCTTACGTGTGGACAATCTCCAGTGGATCGCTTCCGAGCGGCCTGTCACTCGGAAACACCAGCGGTGTAATCTCGGGAACGCCAGCCGCGGCTGGAACGTTCGCATTTACCTTGAAAGCAATCGATTCCGCAACGCCTCCTCAAACGGCTTCCCAAGCGCTGAGCATATCGATTACCGCTCCGGGAGTTTGCCCGTGCTCCATCTGGTCGACAAGTACCGCACCGATCACAGCAGACTCTGGTCCTGATTCTGCGGTTGAGCTCGGCGTCAATTTCCGGGCAGATGCGGATGGCTACATTACTGGGATTCGCTTCTACAAAGGATCCGGCAATACCGGTACTCACGTGGGAAATTTGTGGAGTTCCAGCGGCGCACTCCTTGCAACCGCTACTTTCGCAAATGAGTCAGCCACCGGATGGCAGCAAGTGAATTTTTCCAGCCCTGTTGCGATCTCAGCTAATACCGTCTATGTCGCGTCGTATCACACCAGTGCTGGGCATTACGCTGACGATCAAAACTTCTTTGTCAGCCCAATCGACAAATCCCCGCTGCATGCGCTTGCGGACGGAGCAGGCACTCCCAACGGGGTCTTCGCCTACGGTTCCACCAGCAGCTTCCCCAATCAGAGCTGGCACGCTTCCAATTATTGGGTGGACGTCATCTTTGTACCGGGTCCTCCTCCAGCCGTGACTATCGCATCGGTGACTCTGACTCCAACTTCGGTGCTAGGTGGAACATCCTCCACGGGCACAGTCACTCTTACCGGAGCTGCACCGGCGGGCGGGATCACCCTGTCGCTTGCCAGCGATAATGCTTCCGTTGCGACGGCTCCTTCCAGCATCATCGTGGCTGCGAACTCAAGCACCGCAACCTTCACAGTTACAACAGTTCCGGTTGCCGCAAACGCTACTGCGACGATTACTGCCAGTTACGGTTCTGCGACGAAAACGGCGACGCTTACGGTGACGTCACCTTCTCTATCTTCTCTTACATTGAATCCCACCCGGGTAAAAGCTGGCACGTCGTCGACAGGAACAGCCACACTCAGCGGGCCCGCTCCACCCGGGGGAATCGTTCTAGCCGTATCGCGAACCGGCTCCAACGCTATCGTTCCAGCGAGCGTCACCGTACCCCCTGCAAGCAAGACTGCCACTTTCAGCATAGGTACCGCTACGACAACAATTACGTTGCGGTCGACAATCTCGGCAACTTACAAAACCGTCGCCAGGTCAGCGACGCTTACCATCTCACCATAAGCAGACGCAGCCGCCATGTATCGTTCTGCGATTTGCCATACGTACTCAGGATACCGAGGTTCTGGAGGAGTCCTCTGGATCGAACGGATTCTCGGCAGTTGTGGATCGCGCTGGATGTAAACGTTTGTGTCATTGCCGTGCGTGGAACGCCGCAGGTACCATCGCTTGGAACGCATGAGCATTGTTGATCACACGGTGAACAGGCTGTATCGCATCTGCCTCACGCGAGTTCTACATCCGCCATGGCGACTTCCACCAACACCGAACGCATGATGAGGTCAATCGAGATAACGACGCGAAACGAATCCTCTTTTTTTCGCTCGAGAATCCCTTCCAAGCCGCGCAGCGGACCGCCTTTGATTCGCACCCTGCGCCCAACCTTCAGATACGGATGGGGTTCGGCGTGCAAGCTCGCCGACAAGCCGCAACGAAGAGTCTCAATTTCTTGTTCAGGAAGCGCAGCGGGCTGTCCTTGAAAGGACACCAGGTTCGCCACCCCGGGGATTTCCAGTACCTGCAGGCGATCTTTCAGGGGCAGATGCACGAAGATGTATCCCGGGAACAATGGCAGATCCACTCTTGCCACCCGGTCTTTCCATCGGTGCTGTGCCTTGTATAACGGCAAAAAACTCTGCAAGCCTTTGCCGGAAAGTTGCTCGGCAACTTTCTTCTCGTGGCGTGACTTCGTTCGAGCCGCGTACCACCGCGGCTCCAAATAGTTGCCGGGAATTTCGGGGACTATGATGCCATTTGTGGATGGTGTCATGGCCGCAAAGGGTCAAATGCTGGCTTACTCAAAAGGACCCTGATTCTACCATGATCAATACCGCGCTCCGACGATACAAAGGCGACCTGTAACTCAGATCGTCACCACGTCCGCAGCTTCGCTATGCGTAGATTGCCGCGATTTCGTAATCCTGAACGCTCGGAATCGTGAATTCAATTGCGCTTCCTGTTCTTTTGAACGGAATATCCATTTCCGATCGTAGTAATTGCACGCGCATGAGCTTCGTATTCGCTGGTACTTCGAATGTCACCCGCTGCTTGCCGATAGGATAAAACTCCCGTACCCACCCTTTATGGGTATTCGGATTCGTGTAGTTCAGCAGATGCAACGCGAACCCTGGTTCCGTTTTCCAGGCAAAGGCCTCGACTAATCCATCACCCTCGACTGTGACTGGCTGGTCTGCGTGCGAAACCCAGCGGATCGTATTCCGCAGCAACCGGCTCAGGTCCGTATGCCCGGAGATCCACATCGTTCGCTCGATGTCGCAGGGAAAGAACGCCAATCGGCTCTTTCCTTTTTCTTGTAGCACGACGGCGGGTTGATCCGTGTGAGGCGTTGGCGGATACGCTAACTCCGGCGGATAGGCGACGAATCCTGGCACCACGGTCATTACTGGTTTGTCTACCGGAGCCAAAGGCACGCGATGCTCCGCGCCCGGCAACCAGTTCGTATCCGTAAATCCAGCCAGGATCTGGTGCCCTCGCTCGATGCGCGCGTAATAGCCGTTACCAACCGTACCGATAATGTCTCCCGCTCTGTGAATCCCAAATACTTCGGCTAGTCCGTAGTTCTCTCTGCGGCGATTGTTCTCGTCATACATGCTGGTTTCGAATGTCGCCAGCAACGAGCCGCCGGCACTTACGTACGCTCGCAACTGCTCGCACTGCGCGTCGCTCAGTAACGCCACATTTGGCAGGATCAGCGCCGTGTACCGCTTCAGTGCCTCCGGATCAAGCCGGTCCTCATGGACGAAGTCGAACAGGAACCTTCCTTCGAGCAGCGCGTAATACATTCCGTTCAGGAACTGCTGCATGGTGGCGCCGGGCGGCGCCTTATAAAAATGATGCGAGCGTTGGCCCATTACGACGGCGATTTTGGCAATCGTGTTCTTGTTGATGAAGTGAGCGTCGTGTTTCGCGGTCCAATCGAAATACTCGCGACTCGGCTTCAACCAGCGCCGGTCTTCTCCCATGCCGTTTTCGGCGCCAATGAAGTGGTAGTAGGGAACCATCCCGCTTGCAATGGTCTGGTTAAACCACATCTGCGCTTCCTGCGGCGACTTCGCTGCATTCCGCCACCTTACCGGACCCGTCGACCAGACGCCGGTAATGTTGGTCGACATCTTGCCGTTCTGCACTGCCTGACAAACCCTGCCCTGCAGCGCAGCCAACCAGATTGGCGCTTCTTCGCCGCCGCGACCCTGGTTATCGCCCTGGAACCACTCGCAAATCCTGCCGAGGCGATCCAGGTTCACACTCGCCCGCGCACCCCCACCCGAATTGGCGAAGAAGATATTGGAAGGCTTCTTCTCTTTCGCGATCGTGTCATACATCTTCCACAGATACTCCACCCGATCGTTGAACTTGTCCCAGTACGCCGGCGTACCTGAAGGTGGGAGTTCCCTGCAGTTCGCGCAATAGCAGACCGGCAAGGATCCCAGGGGCGGCCAACCATTCGTATAAATCGCATCGATGTCATAGAGCGAGTTTACCTCGCGCATGATTGCGGGAATGTAATCTGTCATATAGGCGGAAAACATGCACGTCCAGAACAGTCGTGGCTCTTCCCTGCTGGGTTTGGGATTGCCCTGCGCGTCGCGCTCGAACCACTCCGGATGAGCCGCCAACGCGTCGTCCCAGTTAAGGTCCGGACTCATTCGCGCCACCACCCTGAGCCCACGCTTCTTTGCCTCGGCACAGCACTCGCCAAAGAAGTCTCGATTTCCGAGATACTTCCCTTTTCGATGAAACGGAACTTTCGTCTGATAGAACGCGAGAATTCCAGTGACACTCACAAAGACAGCGCCCACTTTCGCACTCGCCCAGTAGTCCGCCCACTCCTGCACGTTCATGGCGACTGGGTCGTGCTCGGTCATATTCAACTGGCCCACGCGGCGGATCCGCTTTTGCCAACCCATTTCATCGCTATTCGCTTGAGACGATTGCTCGATACTTACGGCTTCGGCTGCTCGCATCAGTCGTGCAGCAAATGGAAGACTGCCCGCGGCTTTCAACAACGTTCGGCGATTGATCATGCTGGAGGATCCGTCAGTTTGAGAAGAAACGATTTAGTCGTGGCAAGATGATACATGAGCGTCACGATCTCGCCCACCGGTGCGCCTTCTTAGTGCTGCATTTTGTAATCAGCCGATGGCGCCTTCTGCGAAACCTGAGAAGGTGTTGGTAATTGAGAGAGATCCCATCCACCGCCAAGCGCTTCGATCAGGCTGACGGCGGAGACCATCTGCTCGATCTGCAGTGTCACCAGCGTCTGTTCGTCGGAAAAGACGGTGTTCTGCGCGGTGAGTACATTCAGGTACGGATCGATGCCGGTCTGATATCGAGCGGTTGAAAGATTCAGATACTCTTGGGCGGATGTGAGAGCTTCGCGTTCGCGCTGAATTTGCTGTGAATAGATTCTTACGGCCGCAAGATAGTCTTCCACCTGCTCGAAAGCGACGAGCACGGTTTGACGGTACAGAGCCAGATGGCTGTTGTATGTCGCGGTGTACTGATGCAGTTCAGCTCGATATAACCCGCCATTGAAGACAGTCTGCGAAATCGAGGGGCCGATTGACCAGAATCGACTGGGCCAGGTGAACCAATTTGCGAAGGTTGAACTCTGAAATCCGCCGGCGGCCGACAACGTGACATTCGGGAAAAAGGCACCGTATCCGATACCAATGATGGCATTATCCTGTGCCAGCGTGCGCTCCGCTGCAGCGACATCAGGTCGTCGCTGCAGCAATTGCCCTGGTACGCCGACAGGGATAGGAGGCGGAGCCGTAAGCAGCGGCTTCACCGGCATCTTGAAATCGCTCGGGATTTTTCCAAGCAGCACAGCAATGGCGTGCTCATATTGTGCGCGAGCAACCCCAACGCTGATCGCTGCCGACTGCGCACTCTGCAACGTAGTCTTTGCCTCAACGACAGAGATGTAGTCATCGATGCCAGTCTCGTAAAGTGCCTGGGTCAGTGAGAGCGTCTTTTCGTCGGCAGCGACCAGATTGTTCAAGACTTCCTGCAGCGCGTCCTGGCCGCGGATCTCGAAAAAATACTGCGCTAGTGCTGCCTGTTCTATGAGTTTCTCCTGTTCGAGATCGGCGGCACTGACCTGCGCTCCGTATTGGTATTCACGCACGAGATTGCGAATCTTTCCGAAAAAGTCGGGCACCCACGCTACATCCAGAGGTGCTGTCATCGATGTGAACGTTCTTCCGGTATTTGCCTGCGTCGAATTCGTCAGTGAACCGGACGACTTGGTTCGCGTCCAGGCAGGGTTTGCCGTCACTGTGGGCCAGTACTGCGCGTGAGCCTCCGCCACCAGGGCACGAGCAGCCATCAAGTTCTGAAAGTACTCTTTGATGTTCTGATTATTGATGTTGAGTTCTTCTTCGAGCGCATTCAGTTCCGGATCCTTGAATATCTCCCACCACTTGCCCTTTAGCATTGCTTCCTGCGGAGTCGCTACCTTCCAACCCTCGGTGTCCTGAAAGTTCACGGACGACTCCTTGTAATTTGGCGCGGCAACGGTCGGCGGCGCGGGCGGATGGTATTTGGGCCCCATGTTGCAGCCACAAAGCACCAATAATGCAGCGCCGATCAGATGGCGAATTCTCACTTGGTGTCGCATACATTCATCTTCCTAAACTGCAGGCGCCTCCGATTGCGGATTAAAGGTGTCACGCTCTTTTCCAAGTATCCTCAGGCGCAGACGGTCCAGCGCCAAATACACGACTGGAGTTGAATACAGCGTGATGAGTTGGCTGAGCAGCAGGCCGCCGACGATCGTAATTCCGAGCGGACGGCGCAGTTCCGATCCTGTGCCGGTACCGAGGGCGAGCGGTAACGCTCCAAACATCGCAGCCATGGTCGTCATTAGAATCGGCCTAAAACGCAGCATACATGCTTCGAAGATCGCGTCCGATGTGCTTTTCCCTTCCGTCCGTTCAGCCATCAGCGCAAAGTCGATCATCATAATGGCATTCTTCTTCACGATTCCGATCAGCAAGACGATGCCAATGATTGAAATGACATTCAGATCCATGTGAAACAACATGAGCGCAAGCATCGCGCCGACACTGGCTGACGGCAGCGTAGAAATAATCGTGATCGGGTGTACCAGGCTTTCGTACAGGATTCCCAGCACGATATAGACAGCCAGTAGCGCGGTTGCAATCAGAATGGGCTCGGTCGAGAGTGACTGCTGGTACGCCTGGAGTGTGCCCGAGAAGAAGCCGCGGACTGTCGGCGGAAGCCCGAGTCGCTCCTCCATCTGCTGGACGGCGTGGGCTGCATCGCTCATCGATAACCCTGGGGCGAGGTTGAAAGAAACGGTGACCGACGGGAAGAGCCCGGTATGGTTGACCTGCAGCGGTGTCGTCCCGGTCTGGTGCGTGGTCACCGTCGCGAGGGGAGCCATAACGTTCGTGCTTACCAAGCCGGTCCCCAATCCCGGGCCAGTTGATTTCACATAGATTTCCTTCAGCCCCTCGGGTGATTGCCAGTACTCCGGCGCGACTTCCAGCACAACATAGTATTGATTCAGTTCCGTGTAGATGACCGACACTTGCGATTGGCCAAACGCGCTGTACAAGAGTGAATCGAGGGATTGCGAGGTCTGGCCCAGGCGCGCGGCGGTGTTCCGGTCGTATTTCACCAGCTCCCGCAAGCCGCCATTCTGTTGGTCGGAATTGACCTCCTGCAGTCCGGGCAGTTTGCGCATATTCTGAAAGAGAATTAGGCCCCAGTGCGCCAAGTCCTCCACGTTGTCAGACTGTATCGTGTACTGATACAACGCATTGCTCATTCTTCCGCCAATGCGCAGGTCCTGCACCGGCTGAAAGAACACGGACGCGATCGGCAGCCGGGCAATCTTGGGCCGAATGCGGTTGATGACCTCCATGGCGTTGACTTTGCGCTCGTCCAGGGGCTTCAACGCAATGTAGATGAAGCCGCCGTTGGTCGATCCACGCCCGCCTGTGTAGGCGTTCACATGCGCGACCGCGGGATCAGCCTTAATGATCTGCACCATCTGCAGGATCGAGAAATTGGTGAAAGTGAACGAGGCGTCCTGCGGCCCTTGAACTCCGCCAACAATCGCACCAGTATCCTGTTGCGGGAAGAAGCCTTTGGGGATGACGACCATCACCACGACGTTCAGAGCAATCGTCAGCGCCAAAAGGATCAGCATGAGCGCTGGGTTCTCCAACACCCACGTTAAGGAATGCCGATAGACCGAGAGCATGCCGTTGAAAAACTTCTCGCTCATTCGATAAAAGCGATTGTGCTGTTCTTCCCTGACCCGCTGTTTCAAAAAGTGAGCGCACATGGTCGGCGTGGTGGTTAAGGAAATCACCATGGAAACCAGTATTGCCGCGGAAAGTGTAACCGCGAATTCGCGGAAGAGCCGACCGACGATGCCGCCCATCATTAAAATGGGGATGAATACCGCGATCAATGAAATGCTGATGGAAAACACGGTGAAGCCAATTTCTTGCGCTCCCTTCAATGCCGCTTCAAACGGGCCCATCCCTGCTTCCAAGTGTCGCGTGATGTTTTCCATCACGACAATCGCATCATCAACGACGAACCCCGTGGAAATCGTGAGAGCCATCAGCGATAAGTTATCGAGACTGAATCCAAACAAGTACATCGCCGCGAAGGTCCCGATCAGCGAAACGGGAACGGCAACCGTGGGAATGATGGTTGCTCGCGGGCTGCGCAAAAAGATGAACACCACCAGGACCACGAGGCAAATAGAAATGATGAGCGTGCGTTCTACATCATTCACAGAAGCTCGGATGGTTGTCGTACGATCGAGAACGATGGTGAAGTTGATGCCCTGGGGCATATCCGCACGGAGCGACGGCAATGCGTCTCGGATCCGTTGCACCGTGCCGATAATGTTCGCGCCGGGCTGCCGAAAGATGATGACCGTAATCGATCGTCGTCCATCCGAATAACCGGCGGTCCGCAGGTCCTGAGTTGAATCAACTACCGTGGCAACATCCGACAGCCGAACTGCCGTGCCATTGTGATAGCCCACGACCAGTGGCCTGTAGTCCTTGGCGGTTGCAATCTGGTCGTTCGTGATGATGTCTTCTGTGACCTGATCGTTGGCCAGTTGCCCGCGGGGTTGATGTGAATTCTGAGTACTGAGCAGGGATCGAATGCTGGGGAGTGTAATTCCGTAGCTCTGCAGCTTTTTCGGCATCAGTTCTACGCGAACCGCCGGCGTTGCGCCTCCGGCAACAATCACCTGCCCGACCCCGTCAATTTGAGAGAGTTTCTGTTCGAGAATCGTTGACGCGAGGTCGTAAACCTTGGGGACGTCATATTTATCCGAAGTGAGGCTTAGGATCATGATTGGCGCATCGGCAGGGTTGACCTTGCGATAAGTAGGGTTTTGCGGAAGATTGGCAGGCAGATAAGTACGCGCAGCATTAATGGCAGCCTGAACGTCGCGCGCTGCGCCATCGATGTCGCGGCTAAGGTCGAACTGCAAGCTGATCGAAGTATTCCCGAGCGAACTCGAGGACGTCATTTCCGATACGCCGGCGATGTGCCCGAATTGGCGTTCCAGCGGAGTCGCAACTGAAGAAGCCATGATCTCGGCGCTCGCGCCGGGCAAGCCAGCGTTCACAGAAATGCTTGGAAAATCCACCTGCGGAAGGGGTGCGACCGGCAATACGGTAAACGCGATTGCGCCCGCGATCGCTACCGCGATCGTAAGAAGCGTGGTTGCTACCGGGCGGTGGATGAATGGCGTCGAGATGCTCACGACCGCTCCGCAACCGGCGCGTTAACGTCACCAGGCGCACGGTGACTAGCTTTTCTGCCGGTGAATCGCAAGGCCACCCGATCAAAGAATATGTAGATAACTGGCGTTGTATAAAGCGTCAGGATCTGGCTGACCAGCAAACCTCCCACCATCGCAATTCCCAGCGGCCGACGCAGTTCCGAACCGAGTCCACGGCCGAGGGCCAGCGGCAATCCGCCAAGCAAGGCTGCCATCGTGGTCATCATGATGGGCCGGAATCGCAGCAGACTTGCTTCGTAGATCGCATCCACCGACTCTTTCCCCTGCTGGCGCTCCGCCTCCAGCGCGAAGTCCACGATCATGATTCCATTCTTCTTTACGATGCCGATGAGGAGGATGATTCCGATGATCGCGACAACGCTGAGATCCTGTCCACAAATAATTAACGCCAGCAGCGCTCCTACTCCCGCCGATGGTAACGTTGAAAGAATCGTAATGGGATGTATAAAGCTCTCGTACAGCACTCCTAACACGATGTAAACGGTGACCAGCGCAAACAAAATCAGCAGTGCTTCGTTCGACAACGAATTGCGGAATGAGGCAGCCGTTCCCTGAAAGTCGGCTTGCAGGCTGGCCGGAAAATGCATCTGCTGTGCGACTTTGTCGATCTCCGAAATTGCGTTTCCGAGCGAAGCACCGGGCGCCAGGTTGAACGACACCGTTACTGACGGAAACTGTCCCTGATGATTGATGGTGAGTGCTTCGAGGGTGGGCCCCGCACGCGTAAAGGTCCCCAGAGGAACCGCATTCGGCGCTGTGGAACTGGTGACTGTGTTGGGAATCCCCGCAATGGGAGATAACGCGTTCGCGGGTGGCGTGAGCACAGCCGACGAAGGCGTATACAGGACCGAAGTGGTAAGCGCATTCGATCCGGCCGCGCTCGAACTCGAAGACGAAAACGAATTCACTGCACCCGGTCCCGTCGCTCCTGCCGATGCGTTCGACTGGATAAACAGATTGCCCAGGTTCGCCGGATCCTGCTGCCACTGTGGCGCAGTTTCAAGAATCACGTGATACTGGTTCAGTTGCGTATACAACGTGTTGATCTGGCGCTGTCCGTACGCGTCATATAACGTGCTGTCGATCGTCGAAGGCGCTATGCCCAGCCGCGAAGCGGTCACGCGATCGACCGCGAGATAAACTGCTCGTGCACCCGTCTGCTGATCCGTCGCAACGTCCTCGAGATCTTTCAACTGCTTCAGCTTGGCGACAAAGCGGTTGCTCCAGTCATTCAGTTCATTTACGTCCGGATCTTCGAGCGTGTACTGATACAGCGTTCTTGTCACGCGGTCGTTTACAGTGATGTTCTGCACGGGTTGCATGTAAAGCGTGATCCCCTGCACCTTCTGCAGGCTCTTGCTCAATCGGCGGATCACATTCGCGGCACTGATATTCCGCTGGTTTAGTGGTTTCAGGTTGATCGAAATTCTGCCGCTGTTCAGCGTCGTGTTGATGCCATCAGCTCCAATGAAGGACGACAGGCTCTCCACAGCGGGATCTTGCAAGATGACGTTCGCCAGTTCCTGTTGCTTCTGTGTCATTGCCTTGAAAGAGATCGACTGAGGCGCCTGGCTGATTCCCTGGATCACGCCAGTGTCCTGCGTCGGGAAGAATCCCTTCGGGATCACGATGTAAAGAAAAACGGTAAGCACCAGCGTCGCGAGCGCGATAATCAACGTAATTCCCTGATGGCGCAGAACTACCCTCAGGGTACGCCCATAAAACTCGATCATGCGATCGAAAGCTGATTCTGTAATCCGATAAAAGCGCGTCTGCTGCGACTCGGGCTTATGCCGCAGGATGCGCGAGCACATCATCGGTGTCAGTGTCAGCGATACGACGGCGGAGATGATGATCGTGGTCGCGAGCGTGACTGCAAATTCCCGGAAAAGCCTGCCCACCACATCGCGCATGAACAGCAGCGGAATGAGGACAGCAATCAGCGACACAGTCAGCGAAATAATCGTGAAGCCGATCTGCTCCGCGCCCTTGAGCGCCGCGACTAAAGGCGCTTCACCTTCCTCCAGGAATCGCGAGATGTTCTCGATCATCACAATTGCGTCGTCGACCACGAAGCCGGTCGCGATGGTCAACGCCATCAGTGACAGGTTGTCGAGGCTGAATCCCAGAAGGTACATCACCATGAACGTGCCGATGAGCGAAAGCGGAACGGCCACGCTGGGAATGATCGTTGCATAGACGCTACGCAAGAATAGAAAGATCACCAGCACGACGAGGCCGATGGTCAGCATCAGTTCGAACTCGACATCGTCGATTGACGCCTGAATGCTAGTGGTGAGGTCAGTCAGCGTAACAATCTTGATCGAAGCCGGAAGGTTCGCCTGCAGTTGCGGCAGAATCGTCTTGATCGCCTTGACGACATTGATGGTGTTCGCGCCCGGTTGGCGTTGGATGTTCAGAATCACCGACGCTTTCTCATTCATCCACGCAGCTTGCCGGTTGTTCTCCACCCCATTCACGACGTTGGCAACGTCCTTCAGCAACACGGGCGCGTTGTTGCGGAATGCGATCGGAACATTCTTGTAATCGTTGGCGATGGTGATCTGATCGTTGGCGTCGATCTGATAATCGAGCCGGGGACCGTCGAAATTGCCCTTTGCGGCATTCACACTTGCCTGAACCAGCGCGGTGCGCACATCCTCCATGTTGATTCCGTAGGAGGAAAGCTGTACCGGATTTACCTGGATGCGAATCGCGGGCTTCTGTCCGCCGCTGATCGTGACCAGGCCAACTCCACTGAGCTGCGAAATCTTCGGGGAGAGTCTCGTGTCGATGAGGTCCTCTACTTCTGACAACGGCATCGTGTCGGAGGTGATCCCCATCGTTAGTATTGGCGCATCCGCCGGATTGGTTTTGCTGTAAATGGGAGGGACCGGCAAATCGGATGGCAGATAGCTTTGCGCGGCATTGATAGCCGATTGCACTTCCTGTTCTGCGACATCGATGTCCAACGACAATGCAAATTGCAGCACGATGACCGATATGCCACCAGAACTGGTGGAAGTCATCTGGCTCAGGCCCTGCATCTCGCCGAACTGGCGCTCCAGCGGTGCAGTCACCGTGCTCGCCATTACATCCGGACTGGCACCTGGATATTGCGTTAGCACTTGAATCGTTGGATAGTCCACCTGAGGTAAAGCAGAGACGGGCAACTGCCGGTAGGCGACGATACCCGCGAGCAAGATCGCGACCATTAGCAATGAGGTGGCGACCGGCCTCAGAATGAATGGGCGAGACGGACTCATGGTGCATTACTCGCGGTAGGTCGGGACGGCATTTGAACCTTCGAGATGGTCACCTTCGAACCGTTTTGTAGCTTCTCGAAACTGCTATCGGCCAGCACATCCCCAGGATGAATTCCCTGCACTGCAACGATTCCGGCATTCGTAACTCCGACCTTCACGTTCGTGATTTTCGCTTCGCCGTTCTGTATCAGATAGACAAAAGCTGTCTCGCCGTTGTGCTGCACCGCCGAGTCGGGGACCAGAATCTGGTTGTCGAGCTTCTCCACCGCCAGCCGGGTATTCACGAATTCATTTGGGAAAAGTTCGTTGTGCGCGTTTGTGAATCTGGCTCGAAGCTTTACCGTCCCGGTCGTGGTGTCGATCTGGTTGTCGACCGTCGTGAGCTCGCCCGTACTGATCTGTTTGTTCATCTGCCGATCCCAGGCTTCGACACTCAGCTTCACGCCACGCCTGAGTTGATCGAGTACTTCTCCCAGGTTATCTTCGGCAATTGTGAAAATAACCGTGATGGGCTGCGTCTGCGTGATCACCACCAGCGGCGTCGTGCTGTTCGCAGCCACCAGATTTCCGGGATCCACCAACCGCAGACCTACCCGCCCTTCGATCGGCGACGTTATGTGGCAATACGCAACTTCCACCTGGTAATAGTGAACCAGGCCCTGATCCGTCTTTACCGTCCCTTGATACTGCTTGACCAACTTCTCCTGATCTTCCAGCGTCTGCCGCGGAATCGCATTTCGCGACCAAGCCGCCTGGTAACGTTCCAGATCCATCTGCGCCTGAGCTAGAAGATTCTGGTCGCGTTCGAGAGTGCCTTCGGCCTGTTCAAGTTGCGCCTCATAGAGGCGCGCATCCAGGTCGATCAGCGGCGTGCCCCGCGCCACCACCTGACCCTCGCGATAATAAACGTTGGTGATGATGCCAGTGACTTGAGCCGTAATGGAATTCGTATACACCGGGGTTACGGTGCCAATCGCGTCCAAGTAGACCCCGATGCTTCCGAGTTTCGCTGTGACGGTTGTGACCGGCACCGGTCCCATCATGCCCCGCCGATTCGGTGCAGTCGCCGCCTTCGTCTCGCCTCGCCGGAGCACCGCGAAGAACAGCAATGCAAACAGAAAGAGGACGACTACCCAAACCCAGCGATGCCGCTTCTTCGGCCTTGAGAGAGTGTCGTTTGACGAATCGGGTTCCCGCGATGCCCTGGATTCGTTATCGTTTGGTTCCATGTCTTCCTGGTGCATTCATTCCCTCAAGTCGGCTGATGCTCCGAAGAATATATTCTGGGTGCGCCGGCTCTACCACGCGTCGTTTGTACCACCAGCAGGCTTGGCGCCGAAACTCCGGCCTGTGTGGGGACGGAACTTCGATCAGCACACACCAATTCTCGGCAATACCCGACTTAGACGTGCTTGCAATCCGGCTGCTTACGTCAGATGCTTATTGTCGTGTAATGAAGTGTTACAGTCAGCGACTGGACTGTTAAGGTTTGTAAAGACACATGGGATGTAATCGAGACTGATTGTCTACTGGCACTGTTTCAGCGTAAGGCAGCGTAAGAGGAAGATCTTTTCAGAGGACGGACGCACTCTCTCTCCAGGTATCGAGCGTCTGAATCTGGTCAATGGCAATGCGGAGTGCATAACCGCACTGGCATTCTGACTCGATGCTGCTGATAGGGAGACGGGTGGGTGGCGCTAAAGAACTCAGCACGACGACTCGCTGCTTACAGATGGGACAGTTATAGCCTACGTACGTGACCTGACTTGCCAAAAGTCCCTCGTTTGGGCTGGGATGAAGAAGAAGGTACTCCCGACATCGAGAGACGTCCAGCAGTAAATCGGTTTATTAGTATTATTAATGAAGGGCTACCCTGGTTTTCAGCGGCCTTCCTAAGTGCTTTAGCTGAGACCGATTAGCTGCAGACTTACCTAGTTCGGAGTCACGTTTACCGCATCGGTGACGTTCGATGGGTTGTCGTCAAAGGAGCGACCAGGCTCGTAAGCGAACTTTTCGTATTTTCGGCCGACCTTGCGGATCGCATCATGCCATCCATCATCCCAGGTGATCTGTGCTTCATCGCCCACGGCCTGCCACGTCCCGTGGCTTGCGCCAATCGACTTGGTGGCATTGCCATGATTGTCGAGAGTGATAAAGAAGGTGTCGCCATTCTGCCCTGTGCTCACTTTCCACTTGCCTCGAAACCGTCCGGGATACTCGGGTTGGGCCGCCGACGAAAACTGAATCTGGCTGATATCGGAAACCGGGATCGTCTGCTGATGCCCATCTTTGTAAGTGATCACCAGCGACTTCGCGCCGGCAGGAGTTGCGACGGTGTTCTTTTGCGCGAATAGGGCGATCGAACTGATAAAAATGAAAACTGCGATGAGCGACTTGCGCATCATGCCTCCAGTAGCAGCAATCGGCAATTAGCTCCAACTAGCCACTAACAGCAAATGCTAACTGCTAAGAAAGCATTGCTGAAGACTAATCCGTGCTGTACGTGATTTCAAAGGTCCGAATCCGGAAACAGGCAAAGATGATGATCGCAATTGTGACACAAAATAGCCCGATTACGGCTATCACGGCAGGAACCGGAGTTGCGACGACCGTAAACAGCGCCATCAATCCTTCTGCCGGCAATTGCACGGGACACAAGTTCCGCAAATAAAAGGCTACACTCAGCTTTTGCAAAATAGCAGGCATGATTGGATTGATCGTTTCCCAGGCCATCACCAGCAGGCCGGGGATGACCGGGTTGCGAAATACCAGACTGAGTGCGAGAAACACCGATCCATAACCAATGCAGGCGAGCGCCGTAGTCAGCAGGTACAACCACAAGTGCCTCAGACCAGGCCCGCTGAACACAAAAGCCGACCCAAGCGGACCAAATCGCAAATACATTAGAACGAAACTGCTCAGCACAGCGGTTTCGAAGAGCACGAAAGCCGTAAAAGCGCCGGCCAGAAATTTCCCCAGCACCAGCACTTCCCTGCGCACCGGTACCAGGAATTGATAGTGCAGGCTCTTCTCGGCAACTTCCCCGCGGAAAAGCCAAGTGAAAATTCCCATGCAGGCAAAGAAGATGCCAAGCCGCATGTAGTAAATCTGGAAGATACCAGCGAGAACCTTGGTATCTTCTTCCAGATATCCCGCCGAGCGCTGGCTCGAATCGAAGACCGCATGCGCCGCGATCAACGCCACGGGTGCAAACGCCAGCAGGTAAACCCACCAGGCGCGCCGCGACAACAATCCGCGGCGAAGGTCGATTCGGGCGATGGTTAGCGCCTGGCTGCTCCATGTTCGCCAGGGCTGCTCGGTGATCCATGCTCGGGCGTTTGCGGACAGGCTCATGCGTTGCTCCCGTCGGAACCGATCAGGTACTGATAGATCGAATTCACATCATCGTCGGCCGGCGCTACAGCTTCCACGTCGACGACGCCCTGCGCTGCAACCCTATTCAGCAGCAGATAGAACTGTTCTGCATCGCGCGTGCGTACGAGCAGGCCCTGGCCGTCGCTGTTGATCTTGGCTTCGACAACATGATCGAGCGCGAATACCTGTGATGCCAGCTTGGCTGGATTTGAGCACCGCACGAGGATCTGCATGGGATGATCCTTCACTTCGCGGCGCACATCGTGGATTTGACCTTCAGCGACGACATAGCCGTTACTCATCAGCACCACGCGATCGGAAATGCGATCTACTTCCTCAAGAATGTGGCTTGAGATGATCACGTGCATTCCATGCTGACCGAGCGCCTGGAAGAGAGCGATGGTTTCCGCTCGCGCCATCGGGTCCAGGCCGTTCAGAGGCTCATCGAGAACGACCACAGTGGGATGATGGCTGATCGCCTGCGCCAATCGAATCCGTTGGCGCATTCCCTTACTATATCCGGCCACTTTGCGCTCGGCGGCGGACATCATGCCGACACGATGGATGGCTTCTTTCGTCAACTGGTCGGCACGTGTGTGATCAAGTCCATGCAAGCGGAGCGGCCAGTAGATAAACTCGTAACCGCTGACGCCCCGCGGAAAAGAATCGAACTGCGTGCAATAGCCAACCGCGCGGAACAGGTGCTCAGGATCAGCAGAAGTCATGCCCAGCACAGTGACTTTGCCGCGCGTGGGGCGAATCAGGCCGGTCATCAGGTTCATCAGAGTAGTCTTGCCCGAACCGTTTGGACCAACCAGGCTGGTTATGCCGGGATCGAGCGCCAGGTTTACGCGGTTGACGCCGAGGACTTCTCCGTAGAACTTGGAGACATTCTCGAAAACGATCCTGTTGTCGCTGGCGTTCATCCGCGCACCACCTCGCACGCGCGTAACCGCTTGTTCAACAAAGCAAGCGAAGCGAAGCACACGCCGACCAACACTACCCAGGCCGCGAACTGCGGAAGCGGTTGATCGGAAAAAGGACCGTGCGACTGCATCGGCGCACCGAGCATATGTGTCAAAATCATCTCGAGCAGATAGGGCAGGTTCAGCACACGTCCCCAGGAGGTTCGCATTACGCCATTGATCGCTTCCCCGAATCCCGGTGGAAGAACGAACAATCCAAAGGTGACTGCCGTGGCTACGATACGCCACTTGACCCATGCGGAAGTTGCGAGAGACATCAAGGTGAGGACAGCGATCCAGACAAAGCTTCCGGCTAGAATTGCCGCAACGAACGAAAGATGCTGCCAAGCCCAACTTCCTCCAGCCAGGCTCGACTGCAAGGCGAATATCAGCAATACGGGAATCCACGTCACGCAAGAGAGGATGAGCACCAGCACGGCGGCTTTTCCGGTTACATATTCGGCACGATTCAGCGGCCGGCTCAGATACAAAGGCAAGGCGCTGTTCGAGAGATCGCTTGCAACCAGCAGCGGTCCAGCCCAACAAGTGAGGAACAGAGCCATCCAGGCTTGCGCAATCAGGATTTTGGAAAAGAAGGTTCCATCCACGCTCAACAGCGATTGATTCCCCATCCGTAGCACCAGTTGAGCGGTCACACTGTTCGTGACATATACATACGCCGCAGAAAGAATTACCGGCAGCAACGTCACCATCATGAACCAGGAGAACGCACGTGATGAGAACAACTGCGACAGTGAATAGCGAGTCAACACCAGGAAGCGCCAGCGTTCGGCGGTAATAGGTCCGGTGTACGAGCGGTATGCGCGTTTATAGACCGCCATGGGCCGCTCCTGTCTGCTCCATTGCGTTGAGGAAGATGTCTTCCAGCGAATCGCGCCGGTGATTCATTTTGCGTATCTGAATGCCTTGCTGCTCGGCAATACGGTACACTTCGCGAATTTCAATCTTATCGGGCATTACGACCTTCATCCGGCCGTTGCTGAAGACGGCGCATTCGCACCCGAGTTGCTGCAGCGCCGAACTGAATGCACCATTCGCGCCCATCGTTTCCAATTCAAGAAATTTGCGATTGGCGCGCCTCTCCTCTTCCAGATTGCATAGTGCTGCGAGCCGACCGTTACGAAGGATCAGAACTTCCTCGCAGGTCTCCTCGACATCGCGGAGCAGGTGCGACGAGATGATCAGACGCATGTCACCGGCGTCGCGTATCTCCCGAACAAGTTGAATCATGCGCTGCCGTGCCGGCGGATCGAGGCCGTTAGTCGGTTCGTCCATGATCAGCAGCTTGGGACCGTGCGCAATGGCTTGTGCCAGCTTTGCCAACTGCTTCATCCCCAGCGAATACGTTCCAAGCTTGCGATAACGAACCTCACCGAGTCCGACATAGAAGAAAGCTTCGTGAGCTCGTTCCATTGCCTGCTCCGGCGGCAGACCGGAAATCTCGGCCATATAGCGCACGAACCGGATCCCGCTCATTCCGGCAATAAACGAGTCGCTCTCCGGCATGTAGCCGACAAGGCTGCGGACCTTGCGCGCGTCGTGCCGAATGTCGAAGCCAAGGACTTTAGCCGTCCCTTTCGACGGCGCGTGAAAGCCCAAGATGGTATTGATCAGAGTGGATTTGCCGGCGCCATTCGGACCAAGCAGACCGATGGCGCGCCCCTGCAGCGCGCCACGCAGTCCGTCGAGAATGGTTCGTCCTCCGAGCTGAACCTGAGGTCGTCGAGTTCGATGGTGGCCGGCATCGCTGGTAGATACGAACCTTTCTAGTGAGTAGTTCCGTGCGGCCCTCGCGCTCCTAACAATTTCAGCAGCGCCAGGTTATTGAAGTCCAGTCCGGGGAATCGGGTGTTGCTGGCCACTTCGATCCGGTCCTGATCCCCGTACGCGCAGATGACGCTGGGCTTGGAATCCGCCGCCAGTTGCTGCAAGAGCTGCAACTGCTGGCTGTTCAACTGAGAAGCGAGCGGCTGCAGAATCGGCCCCAGGTTCTGGTACATCACTGCCGAGAAGTTAGCGTGTTCATCTTTGGGCAGCAGTGCCTTGAATGTTGCCGATCGGCCGAGCGTGTCACCATTCGCATGCGTCTGCAGAGCCTGAATTACTAACGCGCGGGATGGTGCGAGGAGGATGAATCCATCCGCGAATGTGTAATCCATCTCCTTATTAATAGCTGGATCAAGCGACTGCACGGTATAGAACACGCGCCCGCCAACTGTTTCCTCAGAAAGCTTTACGCCGGCGTGGTTGTGCTCAGCAGCGTGCTGATTGATCACGTTCACCAATTGCTGAATGGAGGACTGGAGCTTTGGCGCGTCGTACACTTCCGCGACCACCTTCCATGAGGGTTGCGGCAATACCGGGCCATCCAAAGCAATGGTCACATCGCCCCCGAGCGTCGCGGCAATATCGTCCCGTACCTTCAGGTTGAGCTCGGTATCCGCCTCAGAAAGGTGTTGCTGCGCCTTGGGATCCACTGCCGTCATGCTGACGATGTCATCATAGATGGCTGCCGGATTCTTGGAGATGAATGCCACCGCAATGCCTGCATTCGCCGAGACAAAGTCCAGCGAGCGCATTGGAGCAGGAGCCGCCAGCCACGAGGCAACTCCATGCCGCTCGTTAGCAAACTCCAGCACCGCTCGGTTGTCGGGTTGGTTGTTGATGTCGCGATGTTCCATTACCAGGTAACGCATGTCCGCGAAGCCGCTGGCGTCCAGCGCAGCTTGATGCTGAGGCGAAGAATTCATTTTTCGTTCGCTCTGCCCGATTTCCTGCAGATCGGCTGCGAGCAGAAAACCTGCTCCACGGCCGTACGCGGCGATGATGCGTTTCCCGAGTTCCGTGCCAGTGAAGCCCGATGCTCCTGCATCCAATTGCGCATTCGTACGCTGCAATGCGCTTGCGCTCGTGCTCATCACCAGCATGTCGGGACGCACCAGCGCCAGCAGGTCGTGTGAATTCGCCGTTGCCTGCGCCAGTTGCTGCGGTTCCAGCACTTGCAAATGTGTTTGGCCGTTTTTGTCCGTGCAGAGCTTAGCGAATTCGGTCTGCATGAAATCCTTCAGACCTGAACTCTTCACAATTGCCAGAACCACTGGCCCAGAGTTCGGACCGAAGTCCCGAGGATCGCCCGCCACTGCGATCTCATCGCCCAAATACTGACTGAGCGCTTGGAGTTCGGCAATGACCTTGTTCAGAGATGGACCGTCTTTGCCCTTGTTCTGCGCCGTCCACCATTGCTGCAGCACGGGACTTTCCTGTAATTGCTGCTGGAATATCTGATTAGCTTGCCCGAGGGTTGGGCCGAGGTTCGGAATGCTCAAAAAGAATGACGTGTTCTTCGGCAGAAGGGGCAAAATTGCACTGTCATAGCGCGGCGGAGGCGCTGGAATCTGCTCCAGCTTGTTCTGCAGTTTCGCGAACTCTACCAGCAACTTCATGTGCTGATCGAAGTTCTGGCTCCAGGCAATTTCCTGCTGGATCGGCACCGACGAAATGCTCGGACTGGTAGTTACCTGATCTCCAGGATGCAGCACCGACTCGCCTGCCTGCTGCGCGACGAGCACCTGCCCTTCAATCACCGACACGCGAGAGCCCTTCGTTCCGGAGTTCACCGAGAATACAGTTCCGGTCACCGAAACGCGGCAGTCCGGCGTCATCACATAAAGATGTCCAGTCTTTCGCTTCGCAGCTTGAACAATGATGTCGCCCTGATCCAGATGAACGGTTGTGTTGCGCCGCGTTGCGGCCACCGAAACTTCCGACCGGCGGTTCATTTCTACGACCGAGCCATCCAGTAATCGAACGAAGGCATGGGAATTTGCGGCGGTCCGAATCAGATGTCCCTGGCCAACGTAGTCGCCCGGCCTCAACTCACGTTCACCGCTCTCGGAAATCCCGTAGACAGAGCCTTCCGCCGACATCAGCTGTGCTCCCTCGCTGGGCAGTTGCGCGTAATAACGGTGATAAACGAAGTAGGTCGCGAATCCGACCACCAGAACGAGTGCTGCCATCGCGAACTGCGGCAGTCCGAAGCTCCAGGCGCGGCGTGTTGGCGAGGTCGGCTTCCAGGTCAGAACGGTCTGTTGCGCGTCCTGCAGACCATATGCATGCTGCCGGCAAACAGCACACTCATGCAGATGATTCTTCAGTACCAGGGCGCGATTCTCGGGCAGTTTGTTGTCGAAGTAGGCAGGTAATAATGCGCGAACGTCTTCACAACCATGAATAGTCTGGATGGACGGCGATTCTGTCGCGGCCGCATCCTGTATTTTCGTCCACACGCGGCCGGCAACCAGCTTCAGATCTTTGTCTTCGAGCTGCTGGCCGCGCACCTCGGAAATCAGCTGATCCAGATCGATCTTGTTGCGATCAAACGGATTCATATTCTCCCCCTCATGAGTCCTCGAAGATCCTTTTTCAACCGCGCCCTGGTTCGATGCAGCGTCACAGCTACTACAGCCTGCGATGTCTTCATCATTCTGGCGATGTCGCGGTTGTCGTATTCTTCGATGTATCGGAGCACAAACATCTCCGCGGTCCGCGGGTGGAGCCTGGCCAGGGCTCTCCGCAGCAGATCGCGGGTTTCAGATGCGTGTTGCATCCGGTCGGGCGAAAGCGAAGGGTTCTTGGAGTGGAGCTCGCCGGCATCTTCGAGCGTCGAGAACTGCGAATCCCGACGCGCTCGGAGCAGATCGAGCGCCGCGTTGACGGCCGTACGGTGTAAATAAGCGCCCATATTCTGGACGCCACTCAGGTCAACTTCTCCGCGCGCCAGACGAAGGAATACCGACTGTGCCACATCCTCGGCATCGGTCAGATTGCCGGTGATACGGTAGGCGGTACTGATCACCCGGTGATGATGATCTCGAAACAAAGCCTCGAGCTCATCGGTCGCACGTTTGACGATCACTTGAGTTTCCGGTACGGCTGCCAAGCTACCCTCCTCAGCTCGCCTTCAACCCTATGACGCACCTGAGGCAGAGTTATTAACAGCTTGAAAACACTTACGAATTCTAGGCCGGGAAAGTTCGCGAAGAAAGCGACTGTTCAGTTGCGCCATTCAAGGCCTTTTCGGCCCGAGAGGGCGGTTCGAGGCCTGTCGGGCCGCAGGCTGCCAACGGCGCGGAGTCTTGTGCTGCGGCGATGGCGCTACAATCGACATTCACCCTCATGGCTTCCGAGCAACTGACCATCCAGGCGGCTTCGCAACTCCTACGCGCTGGAAAACTCTCGCCGCTGGAGTTGACGAACTCATGCCTGAGCCGAATTGAGCACCTGAATCCCAAGCTCAATGCTTTCATCACGATTACCGCTGAGAGCGCTCTCGAAGAGGCCCGCTACGCCGAAGCCGAAATCCGCGCAGGTAAATACCGCGGGCCTTTGCATGGAATTCCGCTTGCACTCAAGGATCTGATGGATACAGGAGGTGTACGCACCACGGCAGCCAGTCATCTTTTCGAGAAACGGGTGCCTGCGGAAGATGCGTTTGTAGTGAAACGCCTGAAAGCAGCGGGTGCGGTTTTGCTCGGGAAACTGAACCTGCACGAATTCGCCTATGGCGGAAGCGGATTAATCGGCGCGTTCGGAATCACGCGTAATCCCTGGGATACCGAGCGAATCACCGGCGGATCGTCTTCCGGATCGGCAGCGGCCGTCGCTGCCGGCCTGTGTCTTGGAGCGATTGGCACCGACACCGCTGGATCGATTCGCCTGCCATCTTCTTTCTGTGGGATCACCGGTTTTAAACCCACATTTGGCCTGATCAGCGCAAACGGCGTCATTCCGCTGGCATCATCTTACGATCACGTCGGACCTATGGCGAAGACCGCAGAAGACTGCGCGCTGATGCTCGATGCCATTGCCGCGTACCATTCGTGGGATCCCAACAGTACTACCGTTCAACCCGGCGGCTACTCTGCAGCGCTGCCAGATGAAAGTCCCCGTTTTCGACTGGCGATTGCAAAGGGCCCTTTCCAAAATGATCTCGACTCCGAGGTCGCCGCAGCTCTTGAAGAAGCGTTGTCTATTGCGCGCAAATTCTCTGCCGATATACAGGATATTTCAGTTCCGGGCGATACCAGCCGTACAGTTCAGGTCTACGAGGCGTACCAGTACCATGCAAAGTATCTGCCAGGCTCGGCGGATAAATATCAGCCGGAAACACTGCGCCGCATCATGGCCGGAGAGAAAGTCACGTTTGAGGAGTACCGGCAGAGAAAATCCGAACTGCTCAATCTGCGGCGTCAGGCGGCTACGATCTTCGAGCGAATTGACCTGATTCTCACGCCAACGGTACCTGTGCTGCCACCTGTGATCGCAGAATTGCAGGCTAATCCAGATCAACTTCGTCCTGCTGAAATCGTGATGTTACGCAACACCCGTCCATTCAACGTGCTCGGGTTACCGTCTATCTCAATTCCGTGCGGATTATCGAAATCCGGCCTCCCCATCGGATTACAAATCTCCGGGCCTGCGCACGAAGACGCTCTCGTTCTCCGCTTTGCTCATGCCCTGCAGCAAGCCACTGACTGGCACAAGGCTGCTGCGCCTCTGATATAGGCCGCGAGCAGATCGAACAGATTTACTTGCGTTAGGCGTTATCGATTTGAGTTGGCAGTGGAGGCTAGCGTTGTCAGATAGTGGTCCACATAGTGATCGAATAACTTTGCCAATGCGCTGGTCACTTCACCTTTGGTTGAAAACTCTCGTTTCTCTACATGGCTAACCGGCTGTACCTGCCGTGTTGTCGAGGTAATGAAGATCTCGTCCGAATCGAGAAACTCTTCCGGCGTCATCACGTGTTCGGCAATCGCGATTCCAATTCGCTCCGATTCCTCCAGCAGAATCTGTCGTGACACACCCGCCAAACATCCGGTGCTGAGTGGCGGAGTCAATACACTTCCAGCTTTCACGCAGAACAGATTGCCCGCCGTACACTCCGCCACCTCGCCACGTTCGTTTATCAGCACCATGTCTTCGAACCCGCGCTCGTGAGCCTTTTCCACCAACCACACGTTCTGCAACCACGAGGTCACTTTGGTTCCTGCCAGCGGATGCGCCGCGTGTCGGCCGTTCAACTGGATGCCAAGCTTTACCGGTCCTACGCGTATCGGCAGATCGATCGTGTACATGATCAGATCCACCGTGGGCATGATCTCCCTACTGCCCCAGATACCGATCTTGTTGTAGATGAAGTAAACGCGTGCGCACCCGTCGAGCACTTCGTTATTACGCAGCAATTGGATCAGGTTGTCGCGGATCTGCGCTTCACTTTTCTCCACGGGTAGACCGATGCGATAGGCGTCGGCCATCAATCGCTTCCAGTGACGCTCAAAGGCAAACGGCTGTCCTCCATAGATTCGGATGGTGGTGAACACGCCCCAGCCGTTCAGAAGCCCCGCTTGCCCGGGTGAGAGCCGGACCTGCTCTAATGGAAGCAGGCTCTCGTTGTGAAAAACATATTTATGCACGTCGAAATCCCCGCTTATGATGCTCTCTGCAACTTCAATAAGTTACCCCTAAGTCCGAACAAGAGTTGGCATTCGAAGCGTCGGCACTCCCGGCGATACGGCATCTCGTTACATCGCGGTCTCATCCTCATTAAATCGGCGCTTGACTGCAAGCCGGGGATTAAGGCTTAATTGAAGGATACTCAGTATGTCGACCCGCTGTCAGATTCGGACAATTGTTGCATGCCGCCGGCCGGCCATGGCCATGAGCATGCACATGTGTACCATTCGTCCAACTGGCGCCGGGTTTCAGCAGAGCTAATCCCTAGCACTCATTCATAAGCTCCATCGAACCCATCGCCAGATTGCAAGCGATGGGTTTTTTGTTATCAGATCGAAGGGGGAACATTGAGTACGCAGGCACAACCGGAGTTAGCGCGAAAGTCGGCGAAAGCCGAGGTCTGTAAAGTCGCAGTGCTCGGTTTTGGAACCGTCGGACGCGCTGTAGTCGAGATCCTGACTTATCGTCATCCCGCCGCCATAAAGCTCACTCACATCTTCAATCGCAACGTCGCCTCCAAGCATGTGTCTTGGGTGCCGAAAGACGTTCGCTGGACCGAGGACATCGACGAGGTGTTGGCGTCGGACGTCGACCTGGTGATTGAGTTGATGGGTGGGGTTGAGCCTGCGAAACAGTGGGTGCGCCGCGCGCTCGAATCGGGAAAGTCGGTTGTGACCGCGAACAAGCAACTCATCGCGAATGCCGGGGCGGAACTGATCGAACTGGCACAGCGCAAAGGCGTGCTATTGGAGTTCGGAGCCTCGGTCGCGGGCGGTATTCCAGTTTTACTCGGTCTGCAGAAAGGACTCTCTGGCGATCAGATCTTTAAGATCACCGGCATTCTCAATGGCACCTGCAATTACATTCTCACGCGAATCGAATCTAGTGGGGTAACGTTCGACAGTGCGCTGGCCGAAGCGCAGCAGTTCGGATACGCCGAAGCCGATCCTACCGACGATCTCGAGGGCTATGACGCACGCGCGAAGCTTGCCATTCTTGCGCGCGTTGGATTGCACGCTCAGGTTCACCCTGAAGAAATCGCGGTCAGTTCCATCACCCCCATTCAGCCCGTCGACTTCCATTACGCCAACCTGCTCGGGTGCACGATTCGGCAGGTCTCCAGTGCCGCGCTAGAAGGTCAGAGGCTCGTCGCGTTTGTTCAGCCTGCTGTGATCCCGACCACTTCTCCGCTGGCGCGTGTACGAGGCAGTGAGAACGTGGTTATCAGCACCGGCAAATACGGCGGGGAAACCGCATTCTCCGGTCATGGGGCTGGCGGCCATCCGACCGCAGTGGCGGTCATATCGGACGTACTTCTCATCGCACAGCAGCGCGGAACCGCGCAACTCACGCCGGCGAAGAAACAGGAATTGACGTCAGAAGTCACCACGCCGCATTACGTTCGCTTTGTCGTCCGTGACCGGCCGGGGATTATCGCGCATCTCGCAAAAGTCTTCTCGAAGTATTCCATCAACATCGACGCAGTATTCCAGAAACCCGGGTTCGCAAAAACCAGCCTGCCTTTCGTTATCACACTCGAGGCCTGTGGCCGCTCGGTGCTCGACGAAGCGCTCGCTGAAATCGCTGAGGCGGACTTCCACGTGGAACCGCCGCTAAGTTTGCCAATTTTGAAAGAAACGAATTGAGGATGGAAAATGCCAGACGATAAGCCGCAATACTCCTTTGCAACCCTCGCCGTCCATGGCGGACAGGAAAAAGATCCCGCGACCAAGGCCCGCGCTGTACCTATCTATCAGACCACTTCGTATGTCTTCGACGATGCCGACCATGCCGCGCGTCTGTTCGCGTTGAAGGAGTTTGGCAACATCTATACGCGCATCATGAACCCTACCACCGACGTCTTCGAAAAGCGCATTGCTGCGCTCGAGGGCGGCGTTGCAGGACTGGCTCTCGCGTCCGGGCAAGCAGCGGAGACGCTGGCGATCACGACGCTTGCCAACGCTGGTGACGAAATCGTCTCCACGACATCGCTTTACGGCGGAACCTACAACCTGTTTCATTACACGTTGCCGAAGTGGGGCATCAAAGTTCGATTTGTCGATCCTGCCGACTACGACGGAATCGCTCGGGCCATCAACGACCGCACGAAGGCCATCTATTCGGAGACGCTCGGTAATCCGAAGCTGGATGTGCCCGATCTCGAGCGCGTTGCCCAAATTGCTCATTCGCACAAGCTTCCGCTCGTCATCGACAACACAACGTCGTCTCCTGCGCTGCTTCGGCCGATCGAGTGGGGCGCAGACATCATCGTGGAATCAGCCACGAAATTCATTGGTGGGCACGGCACCTCCATCGGAGGCATCATTGTTGATGGCGGCAAGTTTGACTGGGCCTCAGGGCGATTTCCAGACTTCGTGAATCCTGATCCCTCATATCACGGACTCTCGTTCACCGAAGCCTTCGGTCCCCTGGCATTCATCCTGAAAGCTCGCGTGCAGGGACTGCGTGATACCGGGGCTCCCCTTTCGCCATTCAATGCCTTCCTGCTTCTGCAGGGGGCGGAAACATTGCACTTACGCATGCAGCGGCATTCCGAGAACGCGCTTGCAGTGGCGCGCTATCTTGAAAATCACGACGGGGTCGAATGGGTGAACTATCCTGGACTTCCGTCCAGCAAGTATTACAAGCTTGCGCAGAAGTATCTTCCGAACGGTGCGGGTGCGCTCATCACCTTCGGCATTCGCGGTGGATATGAAGCTGGGAAGAAGTTCATCAATTCTGTGAAGCTCTTCAGCCTGCTGGCCAATATCGGAGATGCCAAGTCGCTGGTGATTCATCCCGCCTCCACCACTCACCAGCAGCTCAGCGAAGAAGAACAGGCGTCGGCCGGAGTTACGCCGGATATGATCCGGCTCTCCGTTGGTATCGAAGACGTGAAAGACATCATCGCAGACCTCGGCCAGGCACTTGCGCAGAGTGCGCCGTCGGGCCAATCACGGTCCAAAGACGAAGAACTTGTCGGTGCGGGGACACGCAAGTGAGTCAAGCAATTGCTGCAACATACGAAGCCGATTTCACATTCGCCGAAAGCGAGCCGTTCCAGTTGGAATCAGGCGGGCAACTCCAGCCGGTCACGTTGCACTACGCGGTTTACGGGACCTTGAACCTACAGCGAGACAACGTGATCCTGGCTTGTCACGCGCTGTCGGGTTCGGCGCAGGTGGGAAGCTGGTGGGCAGACCTCTTCGGCTCCGATCGATGTTTCGACCTCGACCGCGACTGCGTTATTTGCGTCAACATCCTGGGTTCCTGTTATGGCTCAACTGGACCCTCTTCTACCAATCCCGCCACCGGCCATCCCTACGGAACAGATTTCCCCCTCATCACCATTGGCGATAACGTAAAGGCTCAAGCTCGCCTGCTCGACCATCTCGGTATTAAGCGCCTCCGGGCAGTGATAGGGGGATCGATTGGTGGTATGCAGGCGATTCGCTGGGCGATCGAATATCCAGAACGCATCGATACTTGCATTTCGATTGGCGCAACGCCGCTTTCGGCAATGGGGCTCGCGCTGAATCACATCCAGCGGCTCGCGATTGAAAACGATCCTGCGTGGAAGCAGGGGCAATACAAGCCTGGCGAGCAACCGGCTGCAGGGCTCGGACTGGCTCGTGCAGTTGCGATGTGCTCGTACAAATCCGCGCATCTGTTCGAAAGACGCTATGACCGGCGGCCGAATCGCAATGGCGAGGACCCGCGGCACAAGCTCAACGACCGTTACGACGTTTCCGGCTATCTTGACTACCAGCAGAAGGAACTGGTCGCGCGCTTTGACGCGAACTCGTATCTCTACATCTCGAAGATGATGGATAACTTTGATCTGGCAGACGGTTACGCGAGCACGGAAGAAGCGCTCCGGCGCATTACTGCGCGGCTGATTCTGGTCGGCATTTCGTCGGACTGGCTCTTCCCACCTGCTGACGTCCGGCGGCTTGCAGGAAAAATCCATTCGTTTGGTACGAATGTGACTTACCTGGAGCAAATCAGCTCGCACGGCCATGACGCGTTCCTCGCGGAAGCAGGTGAACTGTCCGGATTGCTGGTGCCGTACCTGGAACTCACACGAACGTCGTCACGGTTCGCGAGTCGGCCTATTGGCGGAGCCCAGCCGCCCCAAAGCCTGGAACTCAGCTCCTCCGAGTACATGACTGCCGACTAGCCTGACGCCACAACAAAAGCTGTCAAATCTCCTGTCTATCGCCACGCTCCAGCGCACTCAACTTTTGCCTATTGACTGTAACAGTCGTTACATGTAACGTCTGTTACATGCCTTCTCCTCGCAAGCAAGAACTCCTGGAAGCATCCCTCGACTATCTGGTCAAGAATGGGGTAGCGGGCCTCTCCCTCCGCCCCCTCGCGGATGCTATCGGCACGAGTGCACGACTCTTGATCTTTCATTTCGGGTCAAAGGAGGCGCTATTGGCCGATATGCTGGGCGCGCTTCAGGTTCGGCTTCAGGCAGTACTTGTCGAAATGGCATCAGCATCTGCAAACTCGGTGGAAGGCTCGAGCCTTTTCGAGCGCTTCTGGAAGTGGGCAACGTCTCCGGCCAACCTTCGCCTGCTGCGACTCGGACTGGAAGTTCAAATACTCGCATTGCAGGATCCACAGATCTTCTCGACAAAACTACGGGAGAGCAGCACAGCCTGGATGGATCTGGTCCTTCGAAGCCTCCCAGAACAAGAGCGCACACCTGCCACAGCAACTCTCTTCACGGCACTTTTTGACGGACTGGTCCTTGATCTTTTGACAACAGGAGACCGAAAACGCACTACCGACGCTGTCGTTCGCTTCGTCCAACTCATGCGCGAAAGCGTTCGGCAGACAACGCCCGCAATTCCCATCCCGAACAACCGACGACGTAAGCAAACGAAGCCAAGGCGGTCCAGACGGCTCTCATGAATGCCGCCGGCTAGGAGAGGTATATGTACGAGCAGACCCTGAACAAAAGCAAAGCAGTTCGGCTTCTTGGCGTTGCGTTGGCGTTGGGACTAGGCTCATTTCCCATTACGCGGGTTGGACACGAATTCGCGAGCACCACTCATCTCCTAGCAAACGAGATCTACTGGTGGGGCGCAGTAGGCCTGGTGCTGATCTTCGTAACACGCATCGAGCGACGCCCATTGAACTCCATCGGACTACGAAGGCCAAACGTTTGGGGGTTGGTCGCCGCGCTTGGCGCCGGCATTCTGATGGTGGCCGGCCTCGCGGGATTGCTGTACATCCTCTTCCCCGCCCTCCATCTCAGTATCAACAATTCCGTAGTAAATCAGCTCTTAGGAACACCACGCTGGTGGCTGTGGATTTCGACTGTGAGGGCAGCGGTCGCCGAAGAGGTTTTGTTTCGCAGCTATCCCATCGAGCGACTGGAAGAAGTCTCGGGTAGTCGTATATTTGCGGCTATTCTGAGCTGCGCCATTTTCAGCCTCGCGCATGTGAGCGTCTGGGGATGGGCACACCTGATGCTAGCTGGCTTCGGCGGTATTTGCCTCACGATACTTTACATGTGGCGACGCAATCTCTGGGTGAACATCATTGCTCACTTCATCGTAGACGCTACCGCGCTGCTGAGTGCATAAAAAAGGCGAGGCTGGTTGGCCTCGCCCTTTCATTTGTCGGCGTCGCTTAACGCACGCCGAACAAGACGTCCATGGTTAGCTGGTCAAGTCGCTCGTACGGCAACTTCTTCTGGGCCAGGTGAACACGGTCAAACTCGATATCTGCCAGCTTCGCAGAGGTTAGCTTTTCCGGGAGCTTCGGTCCGCCATTGCACGAGGCAATTTCCTTGAGCGTTGCCTTGATCTCCGGATTGGCATTCCATTCCTTTGCCTTTTGTTTCAGAATGAGATACGTCCGCATGCAACCGCGGGCAAAGTCTTTCACGCCTTCGTAGTCCTCGGTGCGATAGGCGTGGGCATCGAAGTGCCGCGGGCCGCTGTATCCGACATCTTCCAGGAACTTCACGAGGAAAAACGCGGCTTTCGGATTCACCGAACCGAAACGGAAATCCTGATCGTATTTCCCAGTCTCCTGATCATTCAGATCGATATGGAAGAGCTTTCCGGCTTCCCATGCCTGCGCCACCGAATGCAGCACATTCAGGCCAGGCATCTGCTCGTGAGCAACTTCCGGATTCACGCCGACCATCTCCGGATGGTCGAGGGTCGGAATAAATCCGAGATACGCGCCTGTCGTAGGAAAGTAGATGGCACCACGAGGCTCGTTCGGCTTTGCTTCCAGAGCGAACTTATAGCCATATTTCTGCGAGATGGAATACTCACAGAGGGAGTTGATCGCCTCGCGCAAACGCTTGATGGCGTCGTCCGGACGGCGGCATGCATCGCTCTCCGTGCCTTCACGGCCGCCCCACATCACAAAAATCTTGGCGCCGAATTCCGCGCCTAGATCCATTGCGCGCATCGTCTTCTGCAGCGCATAGGCACGTACACGGCAATCGTTGGATGTTAGCGCGCCATCGCGAAACACGGGGTCATAAAACAGATTGACAGTGGCCATCGGCACCACGAGCCCGTGTTTCTTCAGCGCCGCACGAAAGTCTTTGACAATCTTGTCGCGTTCGGATGCCGTCGCATCGATCGGCACCAGATCGTTATCATGAAAGTTGACGCCCCAAGCGCCGCACTCGGCAAGCAATGCAACAATATCCACCGGAGAGATTGTCGGACGCACAGCTTCTCCAAACGGATCTCGTCCGCGATTCCCCACCGTCCAAAGCCCGAAAGTAAACTTGTCTTCCGGGCGAGGTTTAAACGAATCTGCCATGATGGCTCCTTAATTTTGTGAACTCATGAAGCTGAGGCGCCTGCTTCTCCGCGCAATGCAGATCGAAGAGCCGGATACAGACGTTGATATGCCTGATACTGCCGCCGCATGACTGCCTGATCCTGCGGAGTTGGATTTACTCGGGTCGCGACCTTTACGGCCACATCACAGGCTTCGTCTACGGACGCCCACGTTCCCGCTCCCACTCCGGCCAACAAGGCCGACCCGTAAGCGGCGCCCTCATCCGCCGCCACAATCTCCACGGCGTGGCTGTATACATCCGCCTGAATCTGCCGCCACAAGGAGGAACGCGCCCCGCCACCCCCCAACCGGATATTGGTCACCGGCACTTTCATCTCCTCGAAGATGGTGAACGTGTCGCGCAAACTGAACGCCACACCTTCCATGATGGCGCGAATGATGTGCCCACGTCCGTGATTAGCCGCCAACCCGACCAGAGCGCCGCGCGCGTACGGATCGAGATGCGGAGTGCGCTCGCCCATCAGATAGGGAGCCCAGAGCACACCATCTGCTCCCGCTGGAATCTTTGCCGCTTCGTCCGCAAGACGGTCGTACGGGTCGCGATTGTCAGTTGTCACGGTTCCGAAGTTATCGCGGAACCAGCGCAGCGACAGTCCCGCTGCTTGTGTCACTCCCATGACGTGCCAACGCCCGGGAATTGCATGGCAGAAAGTATGTATGCGTCCTTTGGGGTCAAGTGCCGGACGATCCGTAGCCGCGAACACCACGCCCGAAGTGCCAATCGTGGCACTTACGGCGCCCGGGCGCACAATGCCCATGCCCACGGCGCCAGCGGCCTGATCGCCCGCGCCGCCCACCACTGGCGTTCCCTCTCGGAGACCAGTTGCTTTCGCCCCTTGAGCCGAAATTCGTCCACTCACTTCGATGGATTCATACAGTTTCGGCAGCCACGCGGGATTTACGCCGGCCGCCTCGATAACCTCCTGCGACCATCGCCGGTGCGCAACATCGAGCATCAGCGTGCCAGAGGCTTCGGCAACATCAATTGCCTTTTCACCGGTGAGCCTGAAACGAATGTAGTCCTTGGGCAGCAGCACGCTGGCAATGCGCTTCCAGTTTGCCGGTTCATGCTTACGGACCCATAGCAACTTGGTAACAGTAAAATTCGTCAGGGCGGGGTTCGAGGTCAGCTCGATGAGGCGAGACGCGCCAATCTTCTCAGTAAGTTCTCGGCATTCTTCTTCCGTTCGCTGATCGCACCAGATGATGGAAGGCCGTATGACCGCTCCGTTAGCGTCCAGTAAAACGGCACCGTGCATCTGGCCGGTCAAGCCGACACAAGCAATGTGCTCAGGAGAGACCCCGGCAATGCGAAGAGCCTCATGCACGGCAAGCTGACACGCCTTCCACCAGTCCGCGGGATCCTGTTCTGCCCAGCCGGTCTGCGGAGACGCGAATGCGATGTGTTCACCCGTGGCGGCGCCGAGTACTTTTCCTGCGTCATCGACGATGACAGCCCTGGTGCCACCCGTGCCGACATCAATCCCTAAGAAGGTCCGCGACTGCGCTGTCATTCCTTCGCCTGCGCTGAATGTCCGTTAACGTTAACGATGCGGCAAAATGCTAACACAACCGGGCCGCTTTGCCCGAATAAAGATAAGCAAGTTGCGAGAATTAAATCGTCTGAAGGTACCAAAACCTGCACGAAGAAAGCTTAAATCCACGGGAAGTACTGTTCTGCCACCAGTATTTACTCGTGTTGCCAACCACGCGGCGGGTGCTGGGTAGAGTAAGACGGCTGGGGCGCAGATTGAGCAAACATCCGCCGTGCGACTAGTCGTCGCCGTGCGCCATCTCCGGTTCGCCAACCGCTTCTCGCGCCTCTGACTTTGCGGGTAGCCAGCCACGAACGATGACGTACAGGATAGGAATGATGAACAGGTTCAGCAGCGTGCTGATAATCATTCCACCGAACACCGTGGTGCCTACGGAATGCCTTCCGGCCGATCCAGCACCGCTGGCAAAAACCAGGGGCAACACACCGAGGATGAACGCAACTGATGTCATCAGAATCGGCCGCAGTCTCAATCGCGCCGCCTCCACTGCTGACTCGAACAGCGCCATCCCTCTCCCCTGGAGTTGTTCGGCGAATTCTACGATCAGAATGGCGTTTTTGCTGGCCAATCCAATCAACATCACCAGTCCGATCTGACAATAAACATCGTCCTGTAAGCCACGCATGGCCTGCGCGCCCAGCGCTCCCAGGATTGCCATCGGCACCGCGAGCAGAATGATGAACGGCAGGACAAAGCTTTCGTACTGAGCCGAAAGTGTGAGATAGACAACGAGTAATCCCAGACCAAACAGCAGCAACGACTGCGAACCTGACTCGATTTCTTCTAATGCCAATCCCGTCCATTCGAACGAATAGCCTGTCGGCAGAGCCTTCTGTGCAACCTCTTCCATTGCTTTCAGCGCCTGGCCAGAACTGTACCCTGGTGCGGCGCTTCCATCGATCTCCGCCGATCGAAACAGATTGTAGTGGCTGATAATGGTTGCGTTCGTCGCCTCTTTTACAGTGACGAGGTTGTCCAGCGTGACCATCGTGCCGGAATCGGAACGCACATAGAACTGCCGCAAATCGCGGGGTTCGGCACGGAACTGCTGGTCCGCTTGCACGTAAACGCGATAAGAACGATTGTTGAAATCGAAATCGTTCACATACTGCGATCCCATGTAAATCTGCAGCGCCGAGGTTATCTGCGAGAAAGGCACACCCAGGCTCTTCGCCTTCTCACGATCGATAGTCACAAGGTATTGCGGATCGCGCGCGCTGAAATCGCTGAAGAGACCAACCAGTTCCTTGCGCTTCGAAGCTGCGCCCATGAACTGGTGCATCACGGTCTCCAGTTCTTCGATGGGCGCCGCATTATTGAGTTGCTGCAGTTCGAAAGCAAACCCGCCGTAAGCCCCAAGACCCTGAATGGGGGGCGGCAAGAACGGCACCACGAAAGCCTCGCCGATGCTCATCAGAGGTCCGCGGACCGATTCAATGACTGCCTGGGCAGAATGTTGCTTGCCTCTGCGCTCGCTGAACGGTTTCAGATCAATGAAGATGATGGCCCGGTTCGGAGCCGCTCCGCCCTGGCTATATCCGGGAACCGAGAAGACTCCATCGATATCCGGATTCTGCGCCAGGATTTGGCTGGCACGCGTTGCAACCCTCGTCGTGTATTCGAGCGATGCGCCCTGCGGCGCCTGCACGGCCACGATGAAGTATCCCTGATCTTCATCCGGAACAAAGCTGGTCGGCACAGCCCGATACACAACATAGGTTCCGGTCAAGCCGAGCAGGAACACGATCACGACCGCATAACGCCATCGCTCCATTCGCGTCAGCAGTCGTGTATAGCCTTTTGTTCCTGACACAATCAGACGATTGATACCAGCAAACAGCGGATTTCTTGCGCCATGCTGCGGCTTGAGCAGCAGTGCCGCGAGGGCAGGCGTCAGCGTCAATGCGTTAAACGCAGACAGAGCGATCGAAAACGCGATGGTCAGTGCAAACTGCTGATACATCCGGCCTGTGGTTCCCGGAAAAAGCGATACCGGTACAAACACGGCAATCAGTACCAACGACGTGGCAATTACCGCGCTCGTCACTTCGCTCATTGCTACTTCGGACGCGCGCCGCGCGTTGCGGATGCCCTCTTCCATGTGGCGTTCGACGTTCTCGATGACGACAATCGCGTCGTCCACCACAAGGCCTGTTGCGAGCG
This sequence comes from Terriglobia bacterium, assembly GCA_021324365.1. Taxonomy (GTDB): domain Bacteria; phylum Acidobacteriota; class Terriglobia; order Terriglobales; family Acidobacteriaceae; genus JAJPJE01. The sequence continues at coordinate 87,234 of JAJPJE010000048.1, forward strand.
TGATGCCGAACAACGTAAGCGTGTTGATCGAAAATCCGAACAGCTTAATAAATGCAAAGGTTCCTACCAGTGAAACCGGAATCGTGATCGCCGGAATCAGCGTGCTCCGCCAGCTCTGCAGGAACAAAAAGATCACGACGATCACAATGATGATGGCTTCCGCCAATGTCTTCAGCACTTCCTGGATCGATTCGCTGACGGCAGTGGTAGTGTCAAACGCGATCGCGTATTTCAGTCCCGGAGGAAATTTTTGTGAAAGCCGGGATAGCTCGGACTTGATGCCGGCGTCCACGTCGAGAGCATTCGCATTCGGCAACTGAAGAACGCCGATGCCGATGACGTCGTGTCCGTTATAGTTCAGATTGCTGGAATAATCTTCCGCCCCCAGCTCTGCCCGGCCTACATCGCGCAGTTGCACCAACGATCCATCGCTCGCTCGCTTCAGGACAATCGATTCGAACTGGCTCGGCTGCGTCAGGCGTCCGACTGCGCGCACACTGATCTGGAACATCTGCTTGTTACCGATGGGAGGCTGCCCAATCTGTCCCGCTGCGACCTGCACGTTCTGTTCGCGGAGCGCATCCACTACGTCCTGCGCAGTCAGATTCCGTTTCGCCAGTTTGACCGGGTCCAGCCATAAGCGCATCGCATACTTGCGCTCGCCGAAAATAATTACATCGCCTACGTCGCGTACACGTTTAAGGGCATCTTTAACGTAAATATCGAGATAATTGCTGATAAACAGGCTGTCGTACTGATTGTTCTCGGCATAAAACCCGGCCGCCATCACGAAAGAAGATGACACCTTGTTGACCACAACACCCGTCGTCTGGACTTCCACCGGAAGGCGTCCGAGCACCGTGGAGGCGCGATTCTGCACGTCAACAGCTGCGATATCGAGGCTGCGGTTCAAATCGAAAGTAGCGGTGATTCCACTCGATCCATCATTGCCGCTGGTCGATTGGATATAGTGCATACCTTCCGCACCGTTGATTGCCTGTTCCAAGAGAGTGGTCACGCCGCTTTCAACGGCAGTGGAATTCGCACCGGTGTAGAAAGCTCCGACCGTTACCTGTGGCGGCGCCAAGATAGGAAATTGCGCAATCGGCAAACTAGGAATCGAGACTGCGCCCGCCAGGATGATGAGCAAGGAGCAGACAGTCGCGAATACTGGCCTTCGGATAAAGAAATTGACGAACATGTGAGGCTATCCTCCGGCCTATGACTGAGGAGCTACCGGCATTCCGTCTACCAGTACCTGAACTCCCGTCGTGATGATGCGGTCTCCGGGCTTGAGTCCGTCCAGAACAACATAGTTGTTACCAACTACGTCGCCGACCTTGATCGGCCGTTGCTTGGCTACAGTTTGACTGCCCTGGCCTTCCGCTACAAAAGCGAATATTTGCCCGCCCATGCGCGACACAGCGACGACGGGGACCACTGGTTTATCCAACTGCTGGAAAATGACGTGTGCGTGTACCACTTGATCGTTGCGGAACTTGTGATCGCCATTGGGCACCCATGCCTTTACCAGCAACAACTGACTGGCCGGATCGACCCGAGGCGAAACAAAACTGAGTTTGGTGTGTGTCGGTTCCGTTTCGACTTCGGAAAGCAAGTCGACGGGCGTACCCACCTTCACTTCGCCCGATTTCTCCGCCGGAATGGAGATGTAAGCTTCCAATTCGCCAGTTTTGTCCAATGTAGTGAGGGTCGTGCTGACCGTCACACGATCACCCACGCGAACCGGGATATCGCCAATCGTGCCTGCGGCAGGAGCGTTCACCGTGTAGTAATGGAGTTGGACCTGCTGTTCGCGAACACTTGCCTCCAGAGACCTGACTGTCGCAACCGAGGCGTCGTAAGCGGTCTGCGCCTGATCCAGGTCCTGCTTGCTGATCACGCCCGCTGCATACAGCTTCTTCCTGCGCTCCAGTTCCGTGCGGTTGTATTCCAGTTGCGCAAGCTGAGCCTGGTGATTGGCCTCGGTCGAGTGCACGGTGGCTTGCTGTTTCGTCGGATCAATCTGCAGTAGCGGAGCACCGGCTTCGACATGATCGCCTGACTTCACAAAGATCCGCGTCACATCGCCTTCCACCTGCGGCTGGATCACGGCGGAGTTTCGCGACTTCAATGTCGCCAGATAGTCCGTGTATTCTCCAACGCGCTGGAGTTTGGCTGTCTCCACCTTTACAGGCATTGCCTGTGGAGTCGCCACGGGGGCATTGCCTTCCGCTGGCCGGCTACAGGAAGTACTCAGCATCACTCCCGCAAGGGCCAGCAGCGTTATAGTTTGCCTTTTTGCCATTTCTTCTCTGACCAGTTCTATTAAACGACGTCGGAAGCTGCGAAAGGACACAAAGATCTGGCACCGGCGTCTGTCGAGATAAGTACCTTGGAAGCCTAATTTTACCAGTTTAGTGCGTCATTAAGTTTAACTCTGGATTAGCGAGGCGCCTCTCCATTGTGTCCTCACCCCGATGCTTCTCCAACAGGCGTTTCGCTTCCGCAAACTCAAGCTTGGCCTTTGCCTCCTGGCCTGATCGCTGCAGCAGCCTGGCGCGCATGTAGTGAAGATTGTTGCTCTCCGGATCCATCTTGAGTGCGGCATCGATATCCTTCAGTGCCTTCTCGACCTCGCCTCTCCGTTCGTAGATCTTTGCCAGCCCGAAGTACGCGCCTGCCAGCTGCGAGTCGAGTTTCAGCGCGGTCTGAAAGCTCTTCTCCGCGGCCGCATCGTCTCCAAGTTTGTCGTAGACGCGACCCAGTTCGTCGTAAGCGTACGGTATGTCAGGCTCCAGCGCGATATCCTCCAGAAATTGCGTCTTAGCCTTCTGATAATCATTGATTAGGACGTAAGCCCGTCCCCAGTGATAGTGCAAGAATGGCAGATCCGGATCGATTTTATCCGCGGTCTGGAATTCGCCTATCGCTTTGTCCGGATCTCCGCGGTTGTAAAAAGCCCGTCCCATCAGCATGTGGAACTGCGCCGAATTGACCCCGACGTCCGCCAGGCGTCCCCAAGCCTTCTCCGATAGTGCCTTCTGCTGCGACTTATCAGCTGCTAATCCCAATACATATAAGTACGTCAGATCACCTGATTGCGACGACCACAATCTATCCAGTAGCAGTGCGGCTTTCCCGTATTTGTCCGTGAAGAAATAACACAACCCAAGCAGGAACGTCGGCTGCACTGCGTCTGGCTCTTTCCGCACAAGGAATTGAAGGTACGGTATGGCCTCTTCGTATCTGCTTCGGCGGAACGCTACCAACGCCAGGTTCAGCCGGATTCCCTGCATTCCGGGATCCAGCCGTTCTGCTTGTTTCAGTGCCCGTGTTGCTGCAGGCCAATCGTGCTTCCGCATGTAAACCACGCCCAGATTAGCGTATGCCGAAGCATTTGGCCCACATCGCAGAAGCGCCAGAAAACCGTGCTCTGCCGCGTCCAGGTTTCCGGCTTGCATCTCCTGCGTTGCCACCTGGAATTGCCTCCCAAGCTCATCGTTGTTCGGGTGGTGCGCACACCCGGGTTGCGCGTGAACGGGAGCGGCGTTCTGTGCTGGAACTGAATTCACGAACATAACCAGCAGCACCGCCACGTAAAGCCACATACAGTATGACGTTCCAGGACATGCATATCTTTCAATCGAATTGCAGTCTTGCGAAAGAATGCTCATAGAAGTTCTTGACTTACTTAATCACGGTTAGGCATTGTTGCATTCGAGGAACGCTTTTTTGCCCAGACAGCGCGCAACCGGAATGGTCACCATTCGCGACATCGCTCGCGAAAGCGGCTTCTCGATTGGCACCGTCTCAATCGTCCTGAACGACGCCCCGCTCGCGCGCTACATGTCGCCGAACACCAAGCAACACATTAAGGAAGTTGCTCAGCGCCTGGGTTACAGCCCGAATCAATTCGCCCGCTCGCTTCGTGGAAGCCGCAGCCACACCGTCGGAGTGATGGTGATCGATGTGACCGACCCATTCTGCACGTCCATTCTGCGAGGAATCGAAAGCAGCCTTTATAAAGCCTCCTACCTGTCCAACTTTGCTGACGCCCAGAACGACCTGGGCCGTTTCGAACGCTATCTGGAGATGATGTTGGAGCGCCGCGTCGAGGCGCTCATCGTCATTGCCAACTGGATGCTCGTCGACATCACCTTGCTCTCCGACCTGGAGAAGCATCGCATCCCCACGGTGATCGTCGCCCGCGAGTTACAGGCCGATTGCGTCAGCTCCGTGCTGGTCGACAACCAGGCAGGCGCGCGAATGGCGATCGAGCATCTCTATGAACTCGGTCACCGGGATATTGCCTTCATTCGCGGACCGAAGGCCATCGGAGATATCGAGCTTCGCTGGAATGGCATTCGCAGCTTTGCCCGATCAGCGCATCTCAAGCTGGATCCGAAACTCATCCTTGAGATGCCGCCGATCGTTGATACCAACCATACATTCGAAGTTGCCCAGAAACTTACCGAAGAACTGATCAAGCACAAGCGTCACTTTAGCGCGCTGATGGCGTACGACGACATCGCCGCTCTGGGGGCCATGCGCGCGTTGACGAAAGCAGGACTCAGGATTCCAGACCAGTGCTCCGTGGTCGGGTTCGACGATGTGGCGCCCGCCGCACTCGCGAGCCCTCCGCTCACTACAATCCGGCAACCCATGGAAACCATGGGATCGGCTGCAGTTGAGATTGTCACCAGCGCTATTAAGGCAGGCCTGGAAAAAAGGGAATTCTCGACATCCCACCGCAAACTGATGCCCGAACTAGTCGTCCGCCAGTCCACCGTCCGACCGGAGTAAGTTCTTTTCCCTAGAGGCGCTGCATTTTTCCATTGACAACCTACCATGAACTGCCTATTAATACGTTTCAATATTAGAACGTTTTAATACTGGACTATATTCGTCTTGTTTGAAGGGCGTCAACGAAGACACTCCAGGCTATTCCAAGCAAAAGTAGGTTTGCGGGCGCGGTAATCCATTCCCGAAAGCAGGGTGAGGCGGTTATGAAACCACGTTCTCTGATTCTGTTTGCTTTTGTGTTGTTCTGCTCCGTTTCCATGCTGGCACAGGACACGGCCTCGGTAACGGGCACCGTGAAAGACTCTTCTGGCGCCGCCGTTCCGAACGCAACCGTCGTTGTCACCAACGAAGCGAAAGGTGTAACCCGGCAACTGGTCAGCAATTCCGACGGCGAGTATCTCGCCGCGGCGCTGCCAGCCGGCGTGTACTCCATAAATGTTTCCGCTCCCGGATTCAAGAAGTATGAAGCCAA
>JAJPJE010000022.1 GCA_021324365.1 Terriglobia bacterium
ACCGTAAATGCGCCAGCGTGGGACTTCGGACGATTGCTCGGGCTCTATGTGGTGTTCTTCTTCGTGATCGCGCAGGTGATGTCCTGGGTCTTATTCAAACAGCCGCCGTCGCGCGCCGTACTGATGGGCGGCTCGCTCATAGTAAGCGGCGGATTTCTGATCGCCTTCCTGCAATAGAACTGGCTAATTCAAAAACGTGACGCAGAATCCTTGTCGAGGCATGTTCTACGTGCTTTAATCCTGCTCTCCGCAGTTAGAACAATTTGGAGGCAAGACAATGAAGCGACTGCTGATCATATTAGCTGGATGCGTGCTCGGCCTGGGAGTTGCGATTGCGCAGGACGTGAGCAAAGACGCTAAGGACGTCGGCCACGACATGGACAAGGGCGCAAAGGATGTGGGCAAGGATGCCAAAAGAGACGTGCACAAGGTGGGCCACGCGACCAAGAAGCTAGCGCACAAAACCGGTGACCAAAGCAAGAAAGCTGCTGATAAGACAGCTGATGCCACTAAAGACACGGCACATCATACAAAAGACGCGGCCCACAAGACTGGACATGAAACGAAGAAAGTCGTAAAGAAGGCTGGCGAGAAGATGGACGAAGGTGCGAAGAAAACAGAAGAAGAAGTTAAGAAATAGCTGCCAAATCCAGGAGAGGGACGGCTATGAGCTGGTTCCCTCTCTTGCTTCGGATATTTTTAATTTTCGCGAAGTCTATCCGGCCACCTCTGCCCTGGCTCCCATGCCATAGCGTGCCAGCGCCATATCCACGATCTCTCCGATCAGTTGTGTGTACGTGCGTCCCGACTTTTTTGCCGCCATCGCGAATTCCTGTGTGCTAGCGAGCCATGGATTCGGATTCGCTTCGATAACGTACACTTCACCTTTCTCAGTGAGGCGCATGTCGATGCGGCCGTAATCGCGCAACTTGACCGCACGATACGCGGCCAAAGCGACATGCTGGACTTTCTCGATGGTCGCATCGTCCATACCTTCAACAGGCGCGGACTTTGTTAGCTTGTAGGCTTCGGTGTCTTTTTCGAACTTTACGTCGAGGCTCGCAATCTTCGGAGTTCCCTTCGGAAGCTTCGAGAGATCCAACTCAATGAGCGGCAGCGCTTCCGTATTCTCGTAGCTTCCGAGAATGCCGCCATAGATCTCTCGACCCTCGATGTACTCTTCGATCAAGGCGGGCGAATCGAATTCGTCCTGGATGTATTCGATTCGCTCCATCAACTCTTTCACGCTGCCAACAACGGCATCGGCGCCAATGCCGATCGAACCGTCTTCCCAGACCGGCTTTACGATCAGCGGAAACTTTATGTCATGCGCGTGATCGAGCTTGCCACGGTATGAGGTCGCGAAGTACGGCGTCTGGATTCCGTAAAAAGCGAACATTTTCTTGGCTATGGCCTTATCTTGCGCCAGGAAGTGCCCATGCGGTCCGCTGCCCGTGTAAGGCATCCCGACCAGATCCATGTAGGCGGCAACGTTCATCTCCTTCGTGTCATCGCCACCGTAAGACTCAATCAGGTTGAACACGAGATCGGCGCCGCACTTCGGCAACGCGGACAGCGATTGCATGCGACCGTCGAGTACCTGGTAGAAAGGCTCGTATCCGAGCTTCTGTAACGCTTCGAAAATCTCTTCGCGGTCGTGCTTCTCTTTCTTTTTTTTGCGACGCTTTTTGCTGCGGCGTTTGGGTTTTTCGGGTTCCGGTTCGACGGCGGGCTGTTCTTCCTCCCAGACGTCGTACAGAACCGCGACCTTCAGTTTGTCACTCATCTCAGGGCTCCGGCCTTACGGCCACCTGCAAGTACAATCAATCTCACGGCTGAACAAACTTACCTCGGGTCAGATAATTCATTGCCAGCGTTGTTGCGTACGCGGTCAACTCCGTTAGCTGATCAGCCTGCTTCGCAACATCGACTCGTAAGTCCAATTCCGCCACCTTGCTCTGGATGGACTCGACTAGCCTCTTGATCAGCGGACGCGGAACGCCAGTCCAGTAGGTGACCTTGTCTACAAGCGCCTTGCGATGCTCACGAATCAGGTCGACGGCAGGGCGCACTCCCTTGCGCCGGCGCTTCGACGCATTAAACAGGTCGGTCAGATCCGTATTGAGCGGAAGATCGGCAATCAGCGCGCCTTCATCACCTGAGCGCTGATAAAACTCAGCAACGGTGGCATCCATCTCCTCGACGGTAATGTCGGTTCGACCTCGCTGCCTTATCGGGTCGACGTCGCCAAACTTCCGTGCGACGCGATCAACGTACTTCAGCTTGGTTATCGCATGCCATCCCCGGTATCTTTCCCGCCAACGGGAACGGGGCGTCAGCCAGACGGCGAATGTCTCGGCGAAATCTTCATCGGGATGCTTTTGTGCATACCAGCCTGCGATATGGCGTACATAGCTGCGCGAAAACGGTACCGGACGATACGCGTCCCGATATGGGCGACGAAACGAACCGAACAGCTCGCGCCATTCCGGTGTCTTGAATAGCTCGTAAGCGTAATTGAACGCGTGCCCTGCCTCGTGACGCATGTACATCATGATTTCGCGCGCGTCTTCCAGGTCATTCATCTCGCGCTCGAGCTTTGCCAACTGCGGATCGGCAAGATAGAACGGAATACCAATAACCGGTTCGCCTGAGGGACAACCCCACTCGTCCGACAAGTAACAGCCCGGGCGAAACTTCTTCACCCCCTTCTTTTCCAGTTCCCGGTAGAGCTGCTGGACGAAGCGCTCCAGTGGGGATCCGTCCAGACGAAGGCCAAGCTCCCGGATTGGTTTGCTGAGCAGCTCCTGCGCTTCCGCTGCCGGTTTCTCAAAAGTCTGCATGTAGTGAAGAGAAAGTAACCTGCTTTCGGACTTGTCCAGTAGATCACCGCAGAACACGTACCCTTAACCAAAGCAGCAAGGGGCGCTAGTCTTTGCACAACCATTTCTCGATGGAAATAGTGTAAGTCAAAGAAATAAAACCGTTTATTTTGCCATTTACTGGATGTTGGTCGCAGGTTGTGATTCGCTATCGGGGGAGTCATCTGGTAAGATAATGGTGCGTTACATACGAAGTGGTCTCCAGCAAGTCTCTTCTGAAGTCACCTGCCTGCAGCACCCTCCAGTATCACGCGACATCAACTAAAGGATTTTGCAACACAATGGAAAATGGAACAGTGAAGTGGTTCAACGACTCTAAAGGCTATGGATTCATCACCCGCCAGAACGGCGAGGATGTGTTCGTTCATTACTCGGCCATCCAATCCCAGGGATTCCGCAGCCTGCAAGAGGGTCAACCCGTGCAGTTCAACGTGGTAAAGGGCGCGAAAGGCTGGCAGGCCGAAAACGTTCAAGTACTCTAGGACCTGACGATTGCCATAAAGGGACGGCGTAACCGCTGTCCCTTTTTTCATTTTAGTAAAGAGCCGTCTAAACGCCTGTTCTTCAGCACACTTCCCTTCCAAACACCAAGGTACAGGGGCGGAGGGCCAGCACGCCTTCGTGACCTTCAAACGATTACCGCCGCGACCTAGGCTAGTGATCTGAAACGAGGTCCCCAATGGTCCAGGCACCAGCTCCCCAGCCCGACCGTATGGCGGCCGCGCGCGCTTTCGCCCGCAGCCTCAATATCGTGCTGAAGCACGTGCGCCTGTATGGCGCCAACCACCGTCGAACCGAAGAACAACTCGAACAATCATGGAGCGACTTGCAGCAGATGCTGATTGGAAGCAACGGCCTGCTGATGGGAGTCGCTGCCGGCAAACTGCTCCTCGACGGAGTTCCGATCGAAACGGGTCCAGCCGAAAAAAGCTTTGCGCAGATGCTGAACACTGCCGGCATCTCCAGCATTCACTTCTCACCGCAACTTCGGCTCGACGAGTTCCAACAACTGATTATGAGCTTTGCCGAGGCAAAGCCCGCCGGGCTGGCGCAGCATTTGAAAACCGCCCTCGGCGCAGATGCCGGAATCAAGATCAACGAGGTCAAGTTCGTCGCGCATGACAGTGGCAATCCGACGACGGTTGCAGCCGAACTTGCAGCGGCAACCTTGGGCGGTGTACCCGACCACATGACCGAGTGGCTGACAGATCCGAAAAAGCTTCTGCAGTTGATCTCTGCCGCGGAAGGCGCTCACAGCGCAACGCAGGTAGGCCAAGTTGTGGCGGCACACGAAGCTGAGGTGAAGGCGCCGATTCAGGAAGAAGACGTGCTCGGGGTCATTCGCTTCCTTTCCACTTGCGGCAATAGCGACAATGGCCAGTCAGCATTAGAGAAGCTAACATCCGAGGCGCAGCAGATTCCGGCCGGAGGCTATTCGGCGCTCTATCAGGCGCTGTTCGCGGCTGCCAGCAATGCCTTCGACGGGCAGCAGAAGATGCCTGATCTGCTCGCGTTGGCGGAACACCTCGCTATCCGTTTTGCCGTCGAAAGCTATGAGCGCGGAGATGTGAAGTACAACGTCATCCATCACTCGCTCGAGCGGATGACGAAGGAGCTGGATGGGTTGCGTCGCATTCTTCGCCATCAGGAAGACAAAATGGCGAAGGCAGGTGTGGCTGCCGAATCGCACTCCGACATCCTCGACAAGCAGTTCTGGGCTACGGTGCCCGATTGGGCCAAGCGCAATGTCCTGTTGTCGGAAGATTCGTGGTGTGTTCCGCCTCGCAATATCCGGAATTACATCGAGCAGTTGATTGGCCGTCGCGACACGGTCACTTCCAACAAGATTCTTCGAAACTATCTTCGCGGACTGGAGCACACCGACACCGAAGCGCGCCGCAAAGCCGCCATTGGCCTGACTGAAATGGCCGATCTCTTCGCGCGCGGCGAACCGGGATTGTTGCAATCAGCGATCCTCGCCGCAGGGCGCCAGTTGAGCCGCGAGACCGATAACGAGTTGCGCACCCTAGTCAGCGCAACCTTCGTTCGTCTCGGCCAGGAGGCTCTGAATACTCGCGACTATATTTCGGTTGAGCAATCGATGGCCAGCCTGCAACGAATCGAAACACAACTGCCGAACGTTGCGAAGGACATTCGTCCACGCGTTACGGTGAACAATCGCCTCCGGGAGTTCGTAGCCGAGGCCACTCGTAACTCCGTGGTTCCCCAGGGATTGGCTGGCGTACTCCGTCGCACGCCCAAGGCGGCGGCCGAGGAACTGGCGCTACAATTCTCAAAATCTGTGACACGCGACGAATGCGCGCGCTTCGTGAATGTACTCATGCAGCTTGGCAATGACGCAATCGCACACTTGCGTGACATGTTCCTGAAAGGCAGTCCGCAGGAATCGCAGCAGGCAATTGCATTACTAAGCCGCGTGGATATGCCGCTGCTGCTGACGGAACTTCCTCGCCGGCTCGGCATGTGGAATCGCCAGCAACAGGACAATGCTGTCCGTTTGATCGCGATGGCTGGATCAGAAGCGCGAGGCGAGTTGCTGATGGGCATGCTTGACTATCTGGATCCGCTGATCCTCCCCGTGGCCCTCGATGAAGTTGGTTTCAGCGGCGAAAACCTGCCCGCCCTGAAGCTAACAGAAATGGCTTCCGGCGGAGGCAAAGCGACGTCCGTTCCATATCTCCGTATCAAGGCGATTGAAGCTCTAGCACGCCTGCGAATGAGATCCGCCGAGCCACTCGTATCGGAGATTGTGGCAGCACGCAAATTTCTTTCGTGGACATACCCGCGAGAGCTGCGAGTCGCCGCCGCGCAGGCTTTGGAAGCACTCAACCCGGTCCGCGCCAGCCAAATCATTCCGAGTTGCGGACTCTCTTCTCAAGAGCTGACGATTCGTCCGCTCGACGCCACGGCAAAGACATGGGTTCGCCAACGGCGTTACCCGCGCGTGCAGCCGGAAACTGCCTTGAAGGCCATTGCCGTGAGCGCCAAAGGCAAGACTGCAATGGCATTGTCAGCACTGAGTCTCGGTGGCGGGCTTGCCGTAAAACAGAATCGCTCGCCTTTGGGCGCCGATGCTGTTCTGGAAATGCAGGTCGGGCTGCGCACGTTGCGCAGTCATGTGATCTTTCATGACGTAGTGGGCGGAGTCAGCTTTGAAATTGCCGACATCTCACTTGACGAGCGCTCGCGGCTTCGCAAGCTCATCAGCAGCCAGATTGCGCAGAGCAACACGGTGCAGGCCCGCGCAGCCGCGATGGCGTAACCACATAGGTAAACCTAGCCGCCCTACTTTGAACCAACCGGAATCATCGCGTGCTCGTACGGGGTACCGACCCACATCATGTAGGGCTTATTCGGATCTGCGTCCGGCGTCTCCGGGTAACCCAGCTTCTTGCTATCCGGGCCGAAAAGCATGATATGTGGACCGGTGACAATCCAATGATTGTCCGCAGTTTTCTTTGTGGCAGTCGGATCGGTGTTACTCGCACCCTCATCACCGGCCAGCATATAGGAAATTCCAAGTTTGTCCGGTGGCGGCTGGTGATTCATCATGGCATAGATAAATTCCATGCTGTTGGCGTCATTGCACATTCTGTCGGTGCCCATCACGAGGCATGTGAAACCATTTTTGCCTTCGCGCAGAGTCCGCATCTTGCCATTAGCTTCCATCCGTATAATTCCGGCGTCTTTTGCGATGGCTACCGGAGCAGCCGATAACGCCTGCTTTGTATACTCAGCATCGGAAATCTGTTTTGCTTGCTGTGCTGCCAGATTGGCAAAGATCCCTGCCATCGCTAATGCGAATACAACAGCTTTCTTCATCGTTTCTCTCCTTCGAGACGACATTCTTTGGAAAACGGTTGGCCGACAGCAGAAACAGGAAAAGTCGGCACCTCGAGACACACACCCCAATTGCGCGCAATGATAGTCGGGTCGTGCAGACTCGAAAAGAGGAAACTGAATTAAAGATCAAGAGGTAGGGCTCAATAGCCTTTCCGCTTGTCGACTACCCCTAACAGAGGCTTGCCTACCATAAACCTGCGCAGATTCTCGCTGAAGAACTCGAATTGGCGATCCCAGATTTTGTCGGTCATGCCGGCCACATGCGGCGTGATGATGACGTTGTCGAGCCCCCAAAGCGGAGAATCCGGCGGCAACGGTTCGGTGTCGAAAACGTCGAGTGCGGCGCCGCCGATCGCCCGATTGCGAAGTGCGTTGATTAGAGCCAGTTCGTCCACCAGCGCGCCGCGCCCGACGTTAATCAGCCAGGCATCCGGTTTCATCTGTGCCAGTCGTTCCGCATTGATTAGCTTTTGCGTGCGCGGCGTAGTAGGCGCCGCGAGCACCACGAAATCTGCTTCGTTCAACATTTGCGGCAACTGAGAGGTGCCGTAGACCTGGTTGTGAGAAATCTCCGGCGAGCCGGGCAGAAGCCAATCGACCCCGCGCTCTGGATGTTCCCTGACAGCGATGACGCGCATTCCAATCGCGGATGACATCCGCGCCACATCGCGGCCAATGGCTCCCACACCAATCAACCCCAGAGTAGCTCCATCCACCTCGCGGGGCCGCGGACGTTCTGCCCACAACTCCTCCTGTCCCCAGAACCGGCGCTGTTGATACCGAACGTCGACGTCGAGGCGACGGGCAGCCGCGAAAATCAGCGCCAGTACATGTTGTGCGACGCAATGCCCGTGTACTTCACTGGCACTCGTCACAACAATGTCGCTGTTGATCAACTCCGGGAACAATAGCTGGTGGACGGCCGCCGCCGTCGAATAAATCCATTTCAGCTTCTTGGCTGCGCGAATCTGTTCCGGACGGAAGGACGCACCCGCAAGCACATCCGCATCGGAGATGTATTTCTCGATGTCCTCAAAATTGGGACGGTACACGAACTCGACAGCGGGAAAGTCGTTGCGCAGTCTATGGATGAACGACTCGGGAGCGTTCCAGAGCGAGAAGCGGTATTGAGTGACGATAACGACCTTCATAAAAGTCAGATCGGGCCAAGTCAGATCGGGTGAAGGCAAAAGTAAGAAATCAAACAACCATCAGCTATTCGATTTTGCCGTCTTTCTGGAGGCAGCGAAAATAGCCACGAGTTCGTTAGCCTCAGAAATTGAGCCCTACAGTCGCCCAGGAAACAATGTCATTGTCCGCGAGACATTCCAACCAGAAAACCGACTCATCTGCTTCTTCGAGAACGACCCCGATTTTGGCAACGAATTCTGCCTAGGATCGGGACCTTCCTGCGGCCCGGTAATTCGCGGCGACAGCTGTACCTGATCTCAAAAGTTGACGACCGATGACATCTGGTTCACGTGTCCTCGGAAGGGCTTGCGAAAGTCGAATAATTCAATAACAGAACTGCTTTGTCCGCTCTCGCAAGTCCTGTGGCCGAGTTATTTTTTCTTTCACAATACTTCTTTCTGACTTCGCAGTTTCCCCGATCTGACCTGGCGCGATCTGCCTTCACCCGATCTTACTAACTCTCAGATCGTGGCCCGACATCTCTTTGGGTTGTGGAACTCCGAGGATTCCAAGCACAGTCGGCGAAATATCCTGCAGCGCACCGTCCTTCCGCAAACTGAACTTGTTGCCATCCTCGGAAACAACGATGAACGGTACGGGGTTCGTCGTGTGATATGTGTGCGGGCCGCCGGTTACGGGGTCGACCATCATTTCGGCATTGCCGTGGTCGGCGGTGATCAGCATGGCGCCGCCTCGCTGTTTGACCGCCTGATAAATCCGGCCCAGGCAGGCATCTACGGTTTCGACCGCCTTGATTGTTGGTTCCAGTTTGCCCGAGTGCCCCACCATGTCCGCGTTCGCAAAGTTAACCACAATCACGTCGAAGGCGTTGTCGCCAACCGCCTTTACGACGTTGTCTGCAATACCTTCGGCGCTCATCTCCGGCTTCAGGTCGTAGGTCGCAACTTTCGGAGACTGCACGAGGATGCGATCTTCGCCCGGAAACGGCTTCTCCACGCCTCCATTGAAGAAGTAGGTCACGTGCGCATACTTCTCGGTCTCGGCTACGCGCAGGTTCCGCATCTGAACGTTTCCCATGACGTTTGCGAGGATGTTGTCCAGCGATTCCGGCGGGATCACATATGGCAGCGTGAACTTCGGATCGTACTGCGTCATACATACATATTTCAGATTACCGGGCACTCGGTTACGCGGAATGGCTGCATCGAGTCCTTCGGCGTCGGGAAGATCGCGACCTGCATCCGCGGTTACGCCACTATTTCGGCAAAGCGCTCGGGTAATTTCGCGAACACGGTCGGCGCGGAAATTGAAGCAGATGCAGGAATCGTCATCGCGAATGGTTGCCAGCGGCTCGCTCTTGTTGTCGGTGCAGACGAACGGGACGATGAACTCATCGGTCACTCCTTTGTTATAGGAATCCCTGATTCCCTGCGCCGGGTCGATGAAACGCGCCGCTCCGCCGTTTGCCGTCACCATTACATCGAAAGCTTTGGCAATGCGATCCCATCTCTTGTCGCGGTCCATGGCGTAGTAACGTCCGGAGACGGTTGCAATCTTCCCTACACCATATTCCCGGATCTTGTGCTGCAACTGGTCGACGTAACCCACCCCACTATTGGGAGGAGTATCGCGGCCATCCATAAAGCAATGCAGAAACACGCGCTCGAGGCCCTGCTGTTTGGCCATTCTCAGCAATGCATAGATATGTGCTTGTTGGGAGTGCACACCCCCGTCGGAGACCAGTCCGAACAAATGCAGACGCCGCCCTCCGGTGCGAGCATTCTTCATCGCATCGATGAGCACCTTGTTTTCAAAGAGCTGGCCATTCTCGATGGCCATATCTATGCGCACAATGTCCATGTAAACGACGCGTCCGGCGCCGATATTCAGGTGCCCGACCTCGCTGTTGCCCATCTGGCCATCGGGCAGTCCTACATAGCGACCGCTGGTGTAAATCAACGTATTCGGATACTGGCTCAGTAGTTTGTCGTAGGTTGGTTTCCGCGCGAGCGCAATGGCGTTGTTTTCGGTTTTAGGGTTATACCCCCAGCCATCAAGAATGATCAGAACAAGCGGTTTTGGTTTTGCCATTCCCTCTTCCTATGAAATGTGAACCAAGAATTCTAAATGATGAGTGTTGCGAATCCGGGCTTTTGGCAAAGAAGGATGTAATAGTCCGGAGGAACGAGTCGTCTACACTTAAAGGGTGTTGTAGATGTCAGCCATGCGGAAATCACTGAGCATCTTTTGCATTTTGGCCGCCTCTGTCGTACAAGCGCAGGACGCACAGCTTGGTACGTCGAAGCCAGACACAGTTCCCATTAAGCTAAACACAGCAGTGACTCCCAGCGCTGTCGAGATCATCGACCGTTCACTAAGTAAATACCGTGACAACCTCACCGTTCAACGTAATTACCTGTTTCGCCAGCGCGAGGTCAGTCGGCAATTGGACAAAGATGGCAACGTGAAAAAGACAGAAATTCGGACCTATGAAGTCTCCATGCCATGTGGCATCGCTGATGATTGGTATGAAAAGCTGGTAGCCAAAGAAGATAAGCCTCTCAGCGAGAGCGATCAGAAGAAGCAGAATGAAAAACTCGATAAGTATTGCGCGGAGCAGAAGAAGCATCATGAGGAGTATCAACGCGAACTGGACAAATGGAAGCAGAAGCATGCCAACGACGGTCAGCAGCCTCCATTAAGCAAGGACGAACGCGATGAGCGCGAAATCGCGGACGGCATAAAGAAGGTTTACGACTTCCACCTAGAGGGTGAAGACCAGATAGATGGGCGTGAAGTTTATGTCATTTCAGCCGAACCTCGTCCTGCCTATAAGCCGGACAAGCGCTGGGAGCACCTGCTGGCGAAGATGCGCGGCAAACTGTGGATCGATGCCGCAGACTTTCAGATCGTAAAAGCAGAAGCCGATCTGTTCGACGACTTCCACGTTGGCCTGTTCCTGTTCAAGCTGAACAAAGGAGCGCATTTCGAATTCGAGCAGACACGCATCAATCAGGAAACATGGCTACCAAGCCGCGAGTTTCTGAAGGGTAGCGGTAAAGTGGCCTTCTTTACTGGACGATTCCAGCAAAACACCACGTACAGCGATTATCAGAAGTTTCGGACAGATACCAAAATTACCGGGATTGTAAGCGATACGGTCAACACCGATGCATCGCACCAGGCAGGTCGACAGCACTAGAGGAAGCACTCCTTACCCATCCGCGTGTGACAGAGAAAGGCGCTGCCCGACATTGTTTCCTTTGGTGCGGTCGCTTTGTTCAAGCCTTGGCGACCTGTAATATCTTCTTCGATGCCTAGACACACGTCAAAAGAGAAACGGACTATCACGAACGGACCACGCATTGCCATTGCAATCATGGCAGCCGGCAAAGGAACGCGGCTGAAGTCCAAACATCCCAAGGTGCTGCATGAAATTGGCGGCAAGCCGCTGCTGCGCTGGGTGATCGAGACCGCAGCAAAGATTGTTCCCGCGCAAGATGTTTACGCGATCATCGGATTCGAAGCCAATCGTGTTCGCCAGGCAATGGCCGACACGGGATGCAGCTTCATCGTGCAGGAGCAGCAACACGGTACCGGACACGCCATCATGGTCGGGGAGCCCGCTCTGTCGAAGTACGATCACATCCTCGTCCTCTCTGGCGATACGCCGCTGATCCGGCAGGAAGTGATTGAGCGGCTGCGCGATTTTCACCTGGCACAGAAGTCGGCGATGACGCTGCTCACAGCCGAACCAGAAAATCCGCATGGCTACGGCCGCATTCTTCGCCGCAAAACCCGTGGCAAAAGCATGAATGAAGTGCTCGCGATTGTAGAACAAAAATCGCTGAGGCCCGGGCAGGAAAAAATCCCGGAAATTAACGTTGGCATTTACGGTTTCGCAACGAAGCCGCTGTTTACGAATATTCGCAAACTTCGGACCGCCAATGCACATGGCGAGTACTACCTCACCGACATGGCGGAACTGCTTGTGAAAGCTAAGGAGCGCGTACTGGCCCTGAAAGAAGGCGCGGTCGCCGAAACTCTGGGGATCAATACGCGTGCGGAACTGGCACGACTCGATGCCCGTGTGCGCGCAGCCAAAGTCGCGGAGCTGCTGGATGCGGGGGTCACAATCTATCGCCCCGAAACGTGCGTCATTGATTCCGATGTAATTATCGAAGCCGACACCATTGTCGATCCTTTCGTTCAGGTGCTTGGGCGCTCCCGAATCGGCGCCGATTGCCGCATTCAGTCGGGAACGATCATTGTTAATTGCGTTATTGGAGCAGGCACAATCGTGCAGCCTTACTGCGTGCTGGAGGATTCGCGCGTAGACGAAAATGTCAGACTCGGTCCGTTCTCGCACCTGCGGCCGGGCAACGAGGTTTCTGAGGGAGCCCACGTGGGCAACTTCGTCGAACTGAAGAAGACGAAGCTGGGCCGCGGGTCTAAAGCCAATCACCTGACGTACCTGGGCGATTCGGTGATCGGTGAAAGAGTGAACATTGGAGCTGGCACTATCACGTGCAATTACGATGGTGTCCACAAGCATCAGACGGTGATCGAGGATGGTGTATTCGTGGGCAGCGATTCGACGCTGGTGGCTCCGGTGAAGCTCGGCAAGGGTTCCTATGTTGGCGCGGCTTCGTGCATAACTGACGATGTTCCGGAAGACGCATTGGCTCTTGGCCGAGGACGTCAGATCAACAAGCTGGAGTGGGCCCGCATCAAGCGCGACGCCATCGCAGCGGCGAAAGAAGCCTCTAAGAAGTGACATCGGACTGCTCATATGGACGTTGCCAACGACGAGTGGCTGAAACTCCGCGATCCTGAAATTTCGCGCGCCAGCTTCGGCCTATACCGGTTAGTTCCAACCAGTAGCTGGACCGTAGCCGAGTTCGTCTTCGAGGATGAGCAGAGCAATCGGCTAGGATCTTATGTTTCCCGAACCCGCGTGCGCGCTGACGTTGAGCTGCATGGCAGAAGGTATGAAATGTACATCCAGCGGTCAGGCGCATTCGCTTCCAAATGGGGCGGCAAGGTAGGCGCGAGTTCTGAGTCTGCCATCGTCATTCGTACGCGTGAGGCGATTGTGAGCGAATTGTTCCCGGTGCGCAAGTTCCCTAGCTGGAGCTACTCGTTCACTTCCGAAGGTAAGCGGTACGAAGTGTCTGGCGGTGGCTGGCTGCCAACGAAACCGCACCGTGTCAGCCGTGGCACGGAATTAGTGGGTATCTACCAGCGCGAGAGTCTGGGTTCGCAAAAGGTGCTGCTTGCACTTCGGCGCGATCTGCCTGACACCGCTTTGCTTCCGATCGTGGTTGCTGCGCTTGTGCAGTGATACTGCTGTAGCGAGTTTCGGTCCCGCTTGAACGAACGGCGATGCATCTAAGCGTTCATGCGCCGATTTGCTATGCACCAGACGCCGAACATTCCGGGAACAAGTCCGGTAACAGACAACCCGAACCCGGGAGGAAGTCAGGGCTCCGATCCTGAGGGTCCGAGCACAGACCCAACTCCCGGTCCTGAGCCCGATCCTGACCCGGACCCTAACCCGAACCCGATACCCGGCACGACCGTAGCCACTCCAGCAACGCTGGATTACGGCGGGGTTCATCCGACGGGCGGAACCGCTGCGAACAGGGACAAGATCAACCCCAAAGCACCTACGAGCGGGACGGAAAATCGGAGCCGCGGAAATGGCCGATGAGAAGACTGCTGGACGAAGAACTCTGCTGGGCACCGAGGAACAGAGGGCGGAGCCGTCCGTGAAAGGGCGATTCGCGTCGGAAATGCCGCACGGCATCGTTGATGTGGCAGACGCTGGCGGAAACGCGCCCATTGACGCCAACTCGTTCGGTCCCAACGCCCAAAAGCCATTGCGTCGCCAGACCGACGAAGGCGAGACCCGTTTCAGTGATGTAGCAGGAAATGGTTCTGCCGGACCTATTGGCAGTATTCACAATTTTGCCGGCGGCGGAAATATGAAGACCAGCGCGCGCAAATGAATCCGACACCCGCGACTTGAACGCGGACCTTATCCCCGAGCCAACCGCCGCCGAGGTTGGAGGAACGCGTGGCAATCAGTCCGATGCGGAAGCGTGCGACCTGGCCGGAGACCGGTTGGCACAGAAGTCGCCCGAACGGATACAAGATCCGGTACGCGAGCGCAAAGCGAGTTAAGCGTGCGAATTGCTCGCACGCTCATGTCAATGCGGCATGATGATGCCGCGCAGCAACATAATCGGCAGAGGACCTTCATCGAGCGCCTTGTTGTGAAATTCGGCTAGCTGAAAATTCGGTCCCATTTTTGCTTGATAGTCCTTGCGCAATTGCAACCAGTCATTCAGCCCAACGAAATAGGTGGGGAGTTGAACCGAGCTGAGCTTCGCGCGGCGCAACTTCCCTTCTGCTTCGGCTTGAGTCTGGAAGGCTTGCTTGGTCATCAGGTCCATGGCTTGCTGGTCGGTCATGTTCATGGTTTGCATGCGGACGTCGAGAATTGTGTTCGATAGCACTCGCAGCCGAATCTTACGCATAACCATGCGAAACTTGGGATCGTTGTTCAGAAAGCCCTCGTCCATCATGACTTGCGCAATGTATTCAGCCCATCCCTCGATATAGGCGCCGTTGCCGAATAGTGCTCTAAGGAGCCGGCGAGTTTCGGGCTGGACATTGTCGGCATGCTCAAACTGAATGTAGTGTCCCGGCAGTGCTTCGTGAATGGTGAGCCATTTCAGCGCGTAGTTGTTGTATTCGCGAAGCTTGGATTCGGCCATCTTGTCGGAAACGCTCTTATCGATGGGCGTCACCCAGTACTGCGCTTCTGCGGTTGGTTCCAGCGGCGGCGGGTTGTGAAAACCGGCAACCGAATAGATTCCGCGGAGGAATAACGGCGTCGCCACAACTTTGAGATTGTCGCGGTCGCTTAAGCCCACAATGTTCTTCTCGCGGATGAACTGTGTGATTCCGGCCAGATCGCCTTTGATATGGTCCATCAATTGATCGCGCTGCACATGATCATCAGAGATCTTCGCCAGGACCTCGCTGATGATTAGATTCTGCCGCTCAGTTGCAGGCAGGTCGTTGTGCTCGGTGTGATCCGGATACATCTGCTTATGCATGGGCTCGGCCAAGGTAAGCATTTCTGCCCGAACTGCGGTCATCTGCTGCTCGGCTTTCTGCAGAATCTCTTCCGGAGTAACCGGTGTCTCCATAACCAGTTTGAACTTTGCGTCGTAGAACTCTTTTCCCAGCCTCCAGGTACGGTTGGTCGGGCGTTTCGCGAGATCATTCTGCAGCCATTCAGAAAACTCCTTCAGCGCCTGGACTGCCGGGGGAGCAACCAGTTGGTATTGCTTTTCCAGAGCCGATCCAGCGGGTATTTGCTCCTTGACCGTGTGTTCGATCAGGTCGATATTGCCCTCGTTCTCATCCACTGCTGTGCTGGTGTAAATCGGATCTGTATCGACCAACACCTGCTTCGCCTGCTGCAGCGCACGCGGTATTTCGCCAATGCGGGCAAGCACATGGCCCATGCGAACATCCGCGACGGCGTAGTTCTGGCTCATGGGCAGAAATAGTGCATTTCCGATGAACTCGACATACATAGTGGGATTGTGCCTGTAGCTCTGAATGCGATCGAGTTCGAGCAAGTTATACGCAATCTGGTCATCAATGAGCTGCCAGTCAGCATTGTCTTCTTTATTCAGAGAGGCCCGATTGAACTGACGAAAACGCTTCTGCCACTGGGTGTAGAAGTTCCGCTGCGCCTCCACTCCTTTCGGACCGAGGTCGTCGAGCAGCGCGTCCAGTTCGATGGTCTTCCCGGTTTTCGGATCGGTGTACTTGTGAAAGCCGGCCTGAGATGCATTTACGGGTGAGAGGACCAGCGACGCCTTCATGAACTGGTCCGCAGCTTTTGAGAAATCTGGATTACTGCCGATCGCCTGATTCGATTCTTTCGACACTTTCCTGGCCTGTAATGCTGAGGTTAAGAATAGAAGACAAACGCAGATGACCACTGATCGAAGCTTCATCATGCCGCCTCCGGACAGCAGAGTATACGCGTCGGCTGAAATCCAGTCACGATTGAGGCGTGCCAAAAAAAAAGCCCCTCGCATGAGGGGCCATTCAGGAGAGAGGAGCTACGAACTAAGCCTGGAGGCTGCTACTGCCTGACGGATCGCGATTCGTGCCTGGTGCAATCCAAAAACCGATTCCGATTCAGTAATACCGAGTGTTCGCGCAATGCGCTCGTGCGAGTAGCGTTCTACATCGTGCAGGAGAAAGACAAGTTTTTCAGTGAGCGGAAGTCCCACGACGGCTCGTTCCAAAGCTACTCTCTTCACGTTCTCGCGGGCAGATGCACGGGTCTGGAAGACTTGGTTATTATTCAGGGTAAGATTTCCGATCGGGCTCGATTCTCTGAGAACCGAGATGAGCTCGGCATCGATCGCATCGGCACTGGCCTCGCGCCTACTGGCGAAAGCTCTGCAAAAAACCCGGCCGCATATCTCTTCGGCGGTCATCTCATTGTCAGTGGCGTAAAAAGCCAGATTGTAGATCCTGTGACGATGTGTTTCGTAGATCGACCGGAAGTCTCTTCGTTCCTGGACGACGATTGCTGGTACCTCACTAATGAAGCCGGAAAACTTTCCATCTAGAACATTGATCGCCATTCATCCCTCAGCACTTACATGCTTTTTGATTTTTCGTCGCTTCCGGAACTCATGCGTGACGTTCCACAGTTATGGGAAGCATTTGCTCAGCCATTTCTGAGTAGGCGATTTTGAAAACCCAAATGGCCTTCATTAGCTGCGGAATGTAGCTGGATTTCTCACAAGGAAAACTGCGGAACATTACTGGAAAATACAGCTTTTCTTGCGGCTTGCGATCCATGGCAGGCCAAACTGCATCATAGGTAGGCAACAGAACCTGCCAGGTGGCATGTGCTCGACAGGTATTTAAGATCTGGGCTAGACAGCTTGGAAGCTCTTGATCTACCCAAGAAAATGAGTTATCTGATGCTTAGAGTTGGTATCAAGGTACCACTTTTGGGAAGCAAACTCCGCCAGCCAAAGGACGACTTATAGCGCCGCTACCGTCGATCTTCCCTTCTGCATGGCATTTCTGGCGACTGCAATCAGGTCTGAGACCTCGAAGGGCTTCATGATTGTCGCAACCCCATTTTCTTCCACAAACGTGCGGACTTCGGGATCGGCGATGTCAGACAGAGTGAGCACAACTCGCTTCTCCAGGCCCGGTTGATGGTTTGCTACCCAGCGGAATATATCGACTCCGCTACATTCGCCTGGAATCCAGCTATCGACCAAGATTGCGTCGAACTTATCGCGCTGCAACAGAGCTAATGCATCTTCGCCAGAAGTTGCCGTGGTAACCTCCGCACCGGCACCGGCGAGGACGTCGCGTTCGAAGTCAAGAATCGCCTCTTCATCCTCAACAATGAGAATCCGACCCTGCAATGGGACAACCCGGTGTCCCCCTGCATCGCGGAGCTTAACACCTTCCTCCGCCACAGCAATTGGCAGAAGAACGCGGATGACGGCGCCTCCGGCGGGGTGATTGTGCGCGCGAATATCGCCACCATGCTCCTTCACGATTCCATAACAGATGCTCAACCCCAGACCGGTACCTTTTCCCAGGCTCTTGGTGGTATAGAACGGGTCAAAAATGCGGTTGAGTTCGCGAATGCCCGGACCAGTGTCGTGAAACTCGGCCGAGACGTAGCCTCCATCCGTCCAGATGCGGACGTAGAGGACTCCGCTCCTGGCGGTTTCCAGCATGGCGTCGACGGCATTGTTGATGACGTTCAGGAACACTTGCTCGATCTGGTGGGGATCGGCGACGACAGGCGGCAAGCTGTCAGGAAACTCGCGTTCCACACGAATATTGTGCAGAGACATGTCGTAGTCGCGTAGAGCGAGGGTGTCCTCAACGACTCGCCGCAGATCGCAAGGCATTTTGGCAGCTTTGCGCTGCCGGGCAAACGACAGCAGATTCTGAACGACGCGGTGCGTGCGTTGTGCCTGCTTGAAGAGCTTACCGACATAATCGCGCGCGCGATCGCTCAGTTGATCCGATTCAAGTAATTGCGCATAGCCGAGAATTGCTGTCAGCGGATTGTTCAACTCGTGTGCAACGCCGGAGATGAGTTGACCTACGGCCGACATCTTCTCGCTTTGAAGCAGTTGCTCTTGAGTACGGCGTAAATCTTCGTACGCGCGCATCGTCTCATCGTAGAGTCGAACTTTCTCAAGACTGTTCGCCAGTTGGCGGCCTATAGTGATCATCAATTTCTGATCAAGGGCGCTGAAGCGATTCTCCGATCGGCTGCTAATGCCGATAATGCCAGTCAACTTTTCGTTGGTCCACATCAGTACGAGAATCCACTGCTTCAACCCTTCGGCGCGTAACCGCGCGCTCCACTCTGCATCAATGAATCCGGCATGTTCCTGTGTGACCAGCTCCACCCTCTCTTGCTCGAGGTGGCGCAAGAGCTCCTCTGGAAACTGGAATTCGCGTGCATCCAGCATAGCCGTCCGCTGTCCATAATTCGCAACCCTCTTCAGAAGCCGCGATTCCTTTTCGAACAGGTAGACACCGGCGGTATCGGCATGGAACAGGTCGATCATCTGCCTCATTGCGCTGTTGGTGATTTCGTCCATGTCGAATGACTGGTTTGCCAGCATTGCAATGGTGTTCAAGGCCTCCAGTTCGCGGTTCCGGCGGCGAATCTCGTCCTCGATCTTCTTTTTTTCGGTGATGTCGAGCAGTACGCCATTGAAGCGTTCAATTGCGCCGTTCTTGTCGCGATGGCCGTAACTGTTTTCGAGCACGGTAAGAAAGGAACCGTCGCGGCGCCTCAATTCGAATTCGAAGTTCTTCACGAATCCATTGGCTTCCATCTCTTCCAGGAACAAACGCCGCTCCAGCGGATCTTGATAGAACTCCTGTGCCTTGGCATCGCGCAATACCTCTTCGCGCGACTCGTATCCCAGAATCTTGACGAACGCGTCGTTGCAGTCGAGGATCCGGCCCTGCGGAGTCGAAACAAAAACGCCTTCTCTCACCTGTTCGAAAAGGTTTCGATATCTCTCTTCCGCCGCCCTCCGTTCGCCGACGTCACGAATGATGTGAATGGTGGCAATGCTTCGCTCCCCTTCTTCGCTGTAGGTAGAGGTAGAAACCACAGAATACCCTTCGATCAGCGGGTCCGGAGCTTCGACGCCCGAGCGATGCGACTCGCAGTAGGGACAATCCTTCCAAGTCGCGTCTGGTTTTCGGAGCACCTCCGAGCTTTTCGCGCCTACCAGTTTTGGCCCCTCCGGTTCGAGGCCCAGGCGAACGAGCAACGCGCGGTTCACGTGACGAATGCGAAACTCATCGTCATGAACCAATATCGGCTCCGGCATCGCGTCGAAGGTTGTCGCCCAACGCTGTTGCGAGGCGAGAATCTGCTGCATCAGGCGAATGTTCTCAATAGCAATTCCCAACTGCTTGGCGGCAGAATCGAGAAACCGAACCTCTTCCGGTTGATAGACCCGTCGCTTCGCCATCGCCAGGGAAAGGGTGCCGATCACAGAGGCTTTCCCTTTTACCGGAATAAGGAAGATGTGATCCAGTTCATCGCGGATGAGTGACTGGCGCACCGTCTCCACCGAATTTGCGCGGCTGATCAACAGGGGGCGGCGCAGCCTGATTAGCTTCGCGCCATGACCATCGCGGGTATCGGAGTCGCTGTGATCACGAACGAATTCGTCCGAGACACCTACGTACTGCTTCAACCTGAGAATGTCGCCTTCGAGCAATCGAAACCAGGCTGCTTTGGCCCCAAGCAATTCCTGCAATTCGATGATCACTGCCGTCGCCATGGATCCATAATCCTGTGCATTAGCGACAGCATCGGTGATGCGATTCAGGACTGCCAATCGCCGCGCTTTTTCCCGCGAATCCTCGAGAACTACGAACAGCAGGCTGAGCCCGAGAAGCGTTTGGACGACAACGTCCGCTGCTTGTAATGGGTGTCCCTGGGTGATCGGCGAGTCCATGTGAATCATGAACATCATCACAGCCATGACCCAGGCACCAATCTCGTGCCGCCCGAAGCTATATCTCACCAGTAGCACACCCGCGGAAAAGCTAATCACGCGATACAAAATCTGGACTGAAAGCATCAGGCCGTAGCTATTGGGCGAAAGCGAGTATTGAATGATGATGATTTCGCAGGTGAGACCTGCAATCAGGACGGAAGGTATCAGCAGGCGAATTCTTCGGAGGTACAGGAAAATTGCGCCGGAAAACAGTGTAACCGCGACAATAAACGCAATCTGCGAAACCGCGGTAGCCGTTAAAGAACCAGGACCGATGGCAAAAGTGTCATTACTCACTTCGTAAATGACAAACGATGCCCAGCCGAATATCCACCACAACAGATACCGTTCCCGGAAAGTCCGAAAAATGAGCACACCACCGCCTACAAGAACAAGAATGCTGGCAAGGTCGGCAAGCAGGTCCACTTCAGGGACGTACATCCATCCGGAGATAGGGGGCACCAGTGCCATTCTTCAGGGATGATGAGTCATTGTTGTATACCACGAGAAATTACTTTGGTGTTACGTTTCGCCAACCCTACCCGTGTCTTTAAAGGAACTGCGATACAATGCGCAGCATGCAATCAGATCGGATTTTGATCGTCGATGACGAAGAGGCGATCCGCGAGATTGTCGCTTCGATGCTGACGATGGCCGGATATGACTGTAAACAAGCCGGTTCCGGCCTTGAGGCGCTCGCCATTCTCGACTCTGGAGAAGAGTTCGAACTCATGCTCTCCGACCTGATGATGGCAGAACTCGATGGCATTGGGCTGCTGGAAAAGACGAAGGAACGCTACCCTGAA
Source organism: Terriglobia bacterium (assembly GCA_021324365.1). GTDB lineage: Bacteria > Acidobacteriota > Terriglobia > Terriglobales > Acidobacteriaceae > JAJPJE01. The sequence goes on from JAJPJE010000022.1 coordinate 20,821, forward strand.
ATGCCGGTCGTAATGGTGACCGCCGTTCACGACATCTCCGTTGCCTTGGCCGCGATCCGTAACGGAGCCTACGATTACCTGCTTAAGCCGTTCGAACGAGAGCAGTTGCTGGCCACGGTGCGCCGGGCGCTGGAAAATCGACGGCTGCGCATGGAAAACCGGGCGTACCAGACAAATCTCGAGGCTTTGGTCCAGGCTAGAACCGAACAGTTGCGGCAGGCCATGTCGGACCTGGAACGTTCCTACGACATCACTCTGGAGGCGCTAGGCGACGCACTCGACTTAAAAGATGCCGAGACCGAGGGCCACTCCAAGCGCGTAACCGCGTTCACCATCGCGATAGCTCGAGCCATGGGTCTCAGCTCAGACCGTATCCGTGTCATTGCCCGTGGTGCCTTTCTGCATGACATTGGCAAAATGGCAATTCCAGATGCGATCCTCCGCAAACCGGGTGCGCTTACTCCTGAAGAAGTGGCTATCATGCGCGAGCACTGCTGGCACGGGTACCAGATCCTGAGGAAGATCCCGTTTCTAACGGAAGCGGCCGAAATTGTTTATGCACACCAGGAACGGTGGGATGGAACCGGGTATCCACGTGGTTTAAAGGGAGATGAAATCCCACTGGGCTCCCGTATGTTTTCGATTGCGGACACGATCGACGCCATTATGTCAGACCGCCCGTATCGGCCAGCGCAGCCGTTCTCCGCTGCGCGCGACGAGATCTCTCGCTGGTCCGGACGCCAGTTTGACCCTGAAGTCGTTAAAGTGTTCTTAGGAATGCCGGAATCCATCTGGCAGGATCTGAGGAAAGAGATCAACACTCAGATTTACCGCTTCACGGCCGATGCGTCGAGAACCGGCAAACTAATCCCCGTCTGAGCCCCGAAGGGCTGGGCAACGTCGGGCTTCAGCATCCATTCATTTACTGTGCGGTTTCCAGCGAATCCGCCACGCGATTCAGAGCGGCCTGAATGCGATCAAGTTCGCGCTGTGCAGCTTCATTCCAAGCCAAGAGCTGATCGGGAGTTCGCGGCAGTTGTTGACCGATCCAGCGCAGCCAGCGACGGCCATTCTCACTCATCAGGAAAACACCTAGTCCTCCGAGTCCCAATAACGCCGCCGGAATGTACCATTTACCTCGCATAGTTCCTCTTTTGCCCTACGTAACAACTTTGCGGGCCTTGTGGTGTTCTCATTCTTGCACGCCTGCTAGGAATTGGAAGCAATAGAGGGCCTGGAAAGTTACTCATGAGTTCTAACCCAAAAGGTTCTCCGAATCGGGAAGGGACTCTGCCGGGCTAAGAGGGCTGTAAATCCAGCCGCTTTCGTCGACTTCCGCTGTTGAGGTGCGTTTCCCATGAACGTTCTGCGCTATGGCTTGATTCCCGCTTTGCTGATCGCCACTTTGCCTGTTTTCGGCTCTGACCTTAGTACCCGCGATTCAAATGCGGCCGGTCCTAACTGGATTCCGCAGGGCACGCGCTTCGTCATCCGGTTACAAAATAGGGTCGACAGCAAAAACGGACGGGGCAAGCACTTCAAGGCGAAACTCGCCGAGGACCTGAGTGCGCCGAACGGAGCCATGATTCCTAGAGGTGCCGAAATCAAAGGCCACATCAGCGAAGCAACTCGCGGTTTGCACGGCAAGCTTCTGCTCAGCTTCGACGAGATCCAGACACCTCACGGTTGGATGCCTCTGGCAGCAACTGTGACCGACGTGCCTGGTGAGCACGGCGTAAAGACCGACAGCCAGGAAGGCGAAATCCAGAGACAGGGTACGGATAAAACTCGGGTGATCAAAGATGCCGCAATTGGCGCTGGAACCGGCGCAGCAGCAGGCGCGATCTTTGGTGGCGGTAAGGGCGCCGGTATCGGAGCTGGAGCAGGAGCGGGCCTGGGCGCCGCCACGGGTATCCTGAGGAATGGCGATCTGCGCCTCGACAAGGGCCAGCAGTTGGAGGTCAGCCTGGATCGCGCGCTGGAAGTGCCTTCACACTGATCTGATGTTCGCTCATGTATGACGCTGGACCCGCTCACGTTGGAGCGGGTCATCCCTTCGTCAGCTCATAACCCTTCTCACGCCACTCGCGAATGCCACCGTCCATCGAGATCACGTTGGTGTAACCCATCTTCTGCAGATTGTCGGCAGCAAGGGCTGAACGAAATCCGCCACCGCAATACAGAATCAGTGGCGTGCCGGGATCGGGAACGGCCTTTTCGATATCCCGTTCAATGATGCCCTTCCCGAGATGAATCGCTTTGGGCAGGTGATCCTTGGCATATTCACTCTCTTCACGTACGTCCACCAGAACGAATCTCTCGCCACGATCGAGCTTCTTTTTGACTTCGTCGACTGTTGTCTCGCGCACCCGCTTCTTCGCATCGTTCACAATATTCAGAAATCTCTCGGAATGGTGCATGACAATCCTCTCCCCTAGAAATGCACAAATCGAATAAACAATCCTGCCAGAATTCCGCCCACCAAGGGACCGATGACTGGAATTGCCGCGTAATTCCAATCTGAATTGCCTTTGCCAGCAATCGGTAAGAAGGAATGCGCCAGCCGCGGACCGAGGTCCCTCGCTGGATTGATGGCATAACCGGTGGTGCCTCCCAGAGATAATCCAATTCCCCACACCAGACTAGAGACCAGATAAGGGCCGAGCCCGGCCGCGGGTCCTTCCGATGCAACCGCTTTTGAAAAGATTGCGCCAACAACAAGCACCAGTGCAAAGGTCCCTATGATCTCACTTAACAGGTTGGCGGCCATGCTCCGAATGGCTGGCGCGGTGCAAAAGCAGGCTCGCTTTAACTCCGCGTTCTCGGTTTCTTTCCAGTGTGGGAAGAAGTGTAGCCAGACCAGTGTCGCTCCAACCAAAGCCCCGGCAAGCTCAGCGACGAAGTAGCTCGGGAATTTCGCAAAATTGCCGGAGGTTACCGCCATGCCAACCGTGACCGCCGGGTTCAGATAAGCATCCGTGCTGCCGCAGGCGATCGCGGTAAACACACCAGCCATGACCGCAAAAGCCCATCCACTGGTGATCACGATCCAGCCGGCGCCCTCCGCTTTCGACTTCTTCAGCAGCACATTAGCAACAACACCATTGCCCAGGAGAATGAGAACGAGCGTACCCATGAACTCACCAAAAATTGGCGATCGCATCCCGTTGCCCTCCTACGATGTCGCTAATAATCAAACACGGCTAGTCAAGCCAGTCGAATGAGCGCTCAACCGCTTTCTTCCAGAGGCGATACTTCTCGTTGCGCGGACCGTCAGGCATCTGGGGTCGCCATGTCCGGTCTACCACCCACTGCGACCGTAATTCTTCTGTGTTCTTGAAGAAACCGGTCGCAAGGCCCGCGGCATACGCTGCGCCAAGAGCTGTTGTCTCCTTCACCCTGGGCCGAACCACTTCGCGATTCAGAATGTCGGCCTGGAATTGCATCAGAAGATCGTTCTCCACCATGCCGCCATCGGCTCGGAGAAGTTGAATCGGAATGCCTGAATCGTTCTCCATCGCTTCCACAACTTCACGAGTCTGAAAGGCGGTGGCTTCCAGAATAGCGCGCGCGAAATGTGCCTTGTTCGCGTAGCGGGTCAGGCCCGTAATTACGCCACGTGCACTACTCTTCCAGTATGGAGCGAACAGTCCCGAGAATGCCGGGACGATGTATACTCCGCCGTTGTCATCGACCGTGCGTGCGAGGGCTTCGATGTCGGCGCTGTTTCGGATGAGCCCGAAGTTGTCGCGTACCCATTGCACAAGAGCGCCCGTGATGGCAACGCTTCCCTCGATAGCATAGACCAGCTCTTCCTGGCCAAACTTGTATCCAACTGTAGTGATCAGGCCGCACTTTGACTGCACCAGGCGCTGGCCGGTATTCATCAGCAGGAAGCAACCCGTGCCGTATGTGTTCTTCGCTTCTCCTGGCGTGAAGCACGCCTGGCCAACTAGCGCCGCCTGCTGATCGCCAAGAATCCCTCCGATCGGAACTCCGGCGATCAATTCGGGCTTCGCTGAACCATACACTTCGCTGCTGGAGCAAATTGTTGGCAGAACCGAAGCCGGAATGTTGAACGTTTGTAGAAGTTCCGCATCCCAAGCGAGCCTTTGGAGATTCATCAGTTGCGTGCGACTGGCATTGGTGACATCGGTGATGTGAATTCCAGCATTGGAGCCGCCCGTCAGATGCCATACGAGGAAGGAATCGACTGTGCCGAACAGCAGATCGCCGTTCCCGGCTCTTGCGTGTGCGTCCGGGATATTGTCGAGAATCCATTGCAGCTTGAGGGCGCTGAAATATGTAGCCAAAGGGAGGCCGGTCCTGGCGCGAAAGCGATCACCGCCCCCTTCCCTGCTCAAACGTTCGACTTCGCCGGCTACGCGCGTGTCCTGCCAGACGAGAGCATTGCAAATCGCCTGGCCGCTCTTGCGGTCCCACACGATTGTCGTCTCGCGTTGATTGGTAATTCCGACCGCCGCCAGATCCGCCGGCCTAATCGCGGCTTGCTGCATGGCCTCGCCGATTACCTGTTGCGTGCGAAACCATATTTCTTGCGGATCGTGCTCCACCCAGCCGGGCTGCGGGTAGATCTGCTCATGTTCTTTCTGCGCCTGCGCGACGATCCTTCCGGACCGGTCGAAGATGATGAACCGAGTGCTGGTCGTCCCCTGGTCGATCGCTCCGATGTAATCCGCCATGCTAGTTTCCGAGGCCTGCAGTTGCTCTCATCCGCTGTAGTTTGTCGAGATATTCCGCAATCGCCAGTTCGCGCTGGTCATCCGTCCACGACAATTCGTCGGCAAGGTAATGCGCAGCGAATGGAGCAGCCTTGGCTGCCATGTCCCAACTGTAAAACTGCAATCCGATGCGGCGGGCCAGTATATCCTCAATGGTCATCGCCATGTCATGCCGAATGGCATGCACGATCTCAGCTTCAATCGCGGGGAACCCCTCGACGATGGGCTTGACGAACTCGCGATTCGAAGCCGCCAACTCGAGCATGGCGGTGGCGTTCGTTCCATATTTCGCGCTCATATGGCGCGCGGTTTCTGTGGTAACGCCGTACTTCTGTACAAGGGTCTCGAAAAATGTCGCGCTGTAATTCGCGCTGCCGTCCAGAGGATACGTTCGGGTCGGGCATGCGGTGATCGGCTGCTGGAGGCGTCTCTGAACCGCATTGATGGTGTCTTCCGACATGGCGCGGTACGTCGTCCATTTCCCGCCGAGAATGCTGATGAGGCCACTGTTCTCGTCTACCTCGACCCGGTGATCGCGACTGAGGCTTTTCGTCTCGCGCGAGGCGTCACCGATCAGCGGCCTGATTCCGGCGAAAGCAGCGACGATTTGCTTGCAGGCTAGCGGACGTTGCAGGAAACCATTGACATGCCGCAGCAGGTATTCGACGTCTTCCCGCGAGACGAATACTTCACCGGCCTCGGTTAGCGGTTCGTCTGTCGTGCCCACAAGCAAGCGGCCCATCCAGGGAATGGCGAAGATGACACGGCCATCACTGGTTTTTGGGATCAGCAGCGCGTCGCGTGCTTCAAACCCTTGCAGCGGGAAGAGTATGTGCGCACCCCTACTGAGCTTCAGGAGCGGCATTGCATTCGGCTCGACCAGTCGGCGAACCGCGTCGCCTGCGGGGCCGGTGGCATTCACGAAAGCACGGGCCTGACTTTCAAAGCTTCGCCCGGAAATTTCATCTCGGAGCAGCGCTGCCTGTAATTTCCCGGCTGCATTCTTCTCGAATCCAACCACCCGCGCATAATTCAGAGCTATTCCGCCGATGGCGATAAACGTTCGCACAAGAGCCAGATTGAATGCCGCATCGTCGAATTGACCGTCGCCATACGACACTGCACCGACCAGTCCCTCCGAAGTGAGCACGGGCAAACGTGACAACACCTGCCCGCGACTCAGGCTGCGGCTCGGCAAAAGATTGGCATTTCCGGCGAGAACGTCATAAGCCTTGACCCCAGCACCGAAGTACATCTTTTGCCAATGGCTATAGCACGGGATAAGGAACTCCATCGTGCCCGCAAGAAATGGTGCATTACGCAACATGTATCCGCGTTCGTAAAGGGCGCGCTTCACGACGCCGATTTGTCCAAAATCGAAATGGGCCACCGCTTCGCGAAGATAGCGGATGCCACCGTGAATCAGCTTTGTGGAAGCGCTGGAGGTGGCCGAAGCAAAATCGTTGGCTTCTACGAGAACGGTTCTCAGGCCGCGCAACTGCGCATCGAGAGCGCATCCTGCTCCCGTGGCGCCGCCGCCGATCACGCACAAGTCGAAGTGCTCTGCGGCGGCAGCAAGCGCATCGGAACGTCGCATCATGCGCGGCGCCTTATTCTCATTGCAACAGTCCTTTGCTCTTCAGAAACTCTCGGGCGACAACCGGAGTGTCGCGGCGCTCGCCGTCGACCGCATAATTCATCTTCCGCATTTCATCTTCGCTGATCTTTCCCGCTAAGTCATCGAGCGCCGTCTTGAGCAGGGGGAATCGTCGGATTGTATCTTGCCTCACGATCGGCACGGCATCGTAGGGTGGGAAGTAGTGCCGATCGTCCTGCAGGACAACCAGATTCAGCGCCTGGATTAGTCCATCGGTGCTATTCCCGACAATGAGATCGACCTGATGATCTTTGATCGCGCGATACAGGAGGCCGAGGTCCATCGCCTTGGGCGGCTGAGCAAAGTGCAGGTTGTAAACACGAGCCAGTCCGGCATATCCGTCGGGACGTTCCATAAACTCGTATCCGAATGCGGCCCTCCATTGCGGCGAGTATTTGCCGGCTTCGGAAAGCGTATGAATGTGCAATCTGCGCGCATCCTCACCTCGAATGATTACCGCAAAAGTGTTATTGAATCCGAGTGACGGCATAACATCCAGTTTGAAGCGTTGAGCGTACTCGCTTTTGACTCGCTGAAACACGTTCGCTTCGTTGCCACTCGGCTTTTCCTCAAGGATCGCTGTCAATGCCGTCCCCGTGTATTCCGGATAGACATCAGCTCTTCCGGCCAGGAGTGCCTGATGGCATACGTAGGTGCCGGCAAGGTAGAAACGCCGCTCCACCGGCACCTTGGTCCGGTACTCGATGTATTGGGCGAGAATCTCGCCCAGGATTGCCTGTTCAGTGAAATTCTTGGAAGCGACTACGATGCGGTCGTGATGCTGCGGCATGCAACTGGAGCACACGATCAGGGCGCAAACTATTGGCGCAGCAAGTTTCTTGAAAATCATACGTGTGGCGGAGTCAGGCCCGCCTCCACCCATCCCAGGCTGAGATCGCTGCCCAGAGCCAGCAATGCGGCCGGAAGCGCGCCCGCAAGAATCAATTGATTATTGACCATTGCCAAGCCACGAAAAATAAACTCCCCAAGCCCTCCCGCTCCGATTGCCGCAGCGATCGTCGCAACCCCGATAGAAATAACAGTGGCCGTTCGCACACCCGCCATGATGAAGCTTGCCGCCAGCGGCAACTCAACCTGGAACAGCAGCTGCCCGTTCGTAAGGCCCATGCCCTCGGCCGCCTCACGCACCGCCGGATCCACTCCCATGATTCCCGTATACGTATTCCGCACGATGGGAAGAAGCGAATAGAGTGCCAATGTGACAATGGCAATTCGCTCCGCTCTTGCGCCCAGCCAGGGTGCTGGTAAGAGAAAGCCGAAAAGGGCAAGGCTGGGGATGGTCTGAATGATGTTTGCGCTGCCGAGAATGGCCGTGCGCAGACGCGGCTTTCGAGTCATGAGTATGCCAAGCGGAATACCGACCGCAACCGCAATGAGAATCGAGATTCCTACCAGCCATATGTGCTCGAGCGTTGCTTCGCCAATCTCCCGCTGATGAAACAGAATGTAGTGGAGCATTTTCGCATTTCCTCTCAGCAACCGCCGAATGCTTCGATATAGGCCCTCACCGCCGGATCGTCACTTACCTTGAATTGCTCCGGGGTGTAGGAGCCAATCAGTGTTCCGCTTTCCATCAGCCCAATCCTGCTTCCCAACAGCAGTGCTTCGCGGATGTCATGCGTGACCAGCACGATGGTTTTCTGCAGTCGATCGCGTAGCCGAAGAAACTGCTGCTGCAACTCGTTACGGCTCAGCGGATCGAGTGCGCCAAAAGGCTCGTCCATGAGCAAGATTGGTGGATCGGACGCGAGCGCCCGCGCCACGCCCACCCGCTGCCGCTGCCCTCCCGATAACTGATACGGATAGCGTTTGCCGAACTGTGCAGGATCGAGGTCAACTAACCTGAGCATCTCGTCCGTTCGCTCGCGAATCTCAGACCTGCTTCGCTTCTCGAGACGCAAGACTACACCCACATTTTTTGAGATCGTATGGTGTGGAAACAATCCCGCTTCCTGGATCACATATCCAACCCGCCTGCGCAACTGGATGAGGTCCCATTGTGTCGTGGGCTTGCCCTCCACCAGGACTTCGCCTGCGTCCTGTTGAAGTAATCGATTGATCAGCTTTAGGGATGTCGTTTTCCCCGATCCACTGCGCCCGAGCAGAACCAACGTCTCGCCGCCCTGAATTGCGAGATCCATGTCCTGGAGAACTTTCTGGCCATTCGGTGCGCGATAGCTGACGCGGCGGAACTCGACCACGTTGCCTGCGGGTGAAGACTCGCCGTCATGGGACGAGTTGTCAGTCATGCTTTGCATGAACGCTCTCTATTGGACACGCGCTAGCGGACAACGATACAAACTGGCGTGGTCCACTGTACATAGTGCGTCACCGAATTATGCAAATGATGGCTCGCATCGGTTTTTTGGCGTGAATTGGGCGTGTACACAGGTATGATTAGGACTACAAAGAAATTGCCAGCGGCCCATCTGCTGAGCCCATTCCGCGGCCGACAGGGAACCTGATCGACAATCCGGGTTGTTTCCTAGCATTGAGCCGGACAGCCATTCCCTATCGAAGCGCACTTGGAAACACTGAGATCATGGTCACATTGCAAGAGGTGAAAGCGGCACGGGAACGGATTCAGGATTCCGTCTTCATCTCACCCTGCTCGCATTCAGAAACATTTTCGCAGCTTACCGGCAACAAGGTTTTTCTTAAACTCGAAAATACGCAGATGACCGGCTCCTACAAGGAGCGTGGCGCACTGAATAAGATCCTGACGCTTACTCCGGAAGAGCGCTCACGAGGGTTGATCGCGGCTTCAGCAGGCAATCACGCGCAAGCAGTTTCGTATCACGCGACTAAGCGCCACATTTGTGCGCAGATCTGCATGCCTTTAGCTACGCCACTGAACAAGGTAATGGCAACGCGTCGCTTTGGAGCCGAGGTCGTCCTATACGGCGCGAATTACGACGAGGCTTGCGACGAGGCTATGCGCCTGTGTTCGAAGCAGGGACTCACTTTCATCCATCCCTTTGATGACGACGCGGTAATCGCGGGACAAGGAACCGTTGCCCTGGAGCTGCTGGAACAGTTGCCCGAGGTGGAAGTGGTAGTCACGCCCATTGGAGGGGGTGGATTAATCAGCGGAGTGGCTTGCGCGCTGAAAGAGACGAATTCCAAAATCCGCATTATCGGCGTCCAGACCTCGCGTTTGCCATCGATGAAAGCGGCGATCGATTCTGGTGAGCAGGTCGTACTACCCGTAGCCTCGACACTGGCGGATGGCATCGCCGTGCGGCGCGCCGGCGACAATACAGTTCCCATGGTGCGCAAGTACGTGGATGAAATCGTCACCGTCGAAGAAGAGGAAATAGCCAGCGCAATTCTTCTTTTGCTGGAGCGCGAAAAGACGCTGGCCGAGGGCGCGGGCGCGGTAGCCGCCGCTGCCCTGGCGCATCAAAAGATTGCGTATAAGGGCAAAAAGATTGTTGCCATTGTTTCGGGCGGGAATATTGATGTTTCCATTCTCTCTCGCATCATCGACCGTGGATTGGCGAAAGATGGACGCCGCATCCGCCTGCGCATTCACCTGCCCGACTATCCGGGAGCGCTGCACCGACTGACCGGAGTGCTGGCCGAGCATCGAGCGAACATCGTTGAAACCTCCTATGACCGTACTTATTTCGGGGTAAACCTCGGCGACACGGCGATCGACCTCACCATGGAAACGCGCGGCTCAGAACATGTAGAGGAGCTGCTGGCTGCTCTTGAAGCGGAAAAGTATGTGCTGGAGAGGATTCAGTAAGCGATAAGTCCGGCGTCTCGGCGCGGGCTTTCAGAACCGCGATCCCTTTTGATTAGCTAAATAACGTGCCTTGGGAGCGCGCGTGTTGGCGACGTGGCCTGGGCTTCTGAAAGAGCTCTACCCGATTTCGGCCGCGATCTTTCGCCTGGTATAGCGCCTTGTCTGCGGCCTGTAAAACCTGGTGGACCGAAGTAGCTTCGGAGTGTGGCTCTGCGACGCCGATGCTGATGGTGACGTTCGTATCCGTACGGCGCTGGAATCGAAGGATCTTTCGTTGTGGCGAACGGCGCTCCGGACGTTCTCGAACGCTGCGTTCCGGCCCGCGCACAACAAAGTTCGATTCGGCAACCATCCGCCGGAGACGCTCGGCTTCCATGATTGCCTCTTCCGCACGGATGCCCGGATACACCAACACAAACTCTTCGCCGCCGAAACGGAAAGCTCGCCCATTGGCGCCGGCATCCTTCAACTTGGAGGCCACCATGCGAAGCACCTGATCGCCAACGTCGTGACCGAATGTGTCGTTGAATCTCTTGAAGTGATCGATGTCAACGATAGCGAGGGAATACTGTCCCGACATCCCGGGGATCATCTGATTGAAGGCGCGTCGCCCCGGCAACTTGGTCAGTTCGTCCTGGTAGGAAATCTGATAGGACGTTTCCACGACTGCGATGGCCAGGAAGACACCGGCGAGTATGCAATACGAGGTGGCTCTTCCCGGGCTGTTGTTCACGATTGCGGCAAATACGGCCCACAGTGACCAGAACAACGAGTTGTCTTCCGGCGACTCGGTAACCCACCAGCGCGCACCGATAGCTCCAGCCGCGATGATGAATAACGCGATGCTGATCTCCGGCATGCGCGTCGTAAACCGGTGGACGGTAGGGCTCTCCATCCAGGTAAAGATGGACGGTCCGGGGCGACAGGCCACCGCGATGATTGCTGCCTGTGCAACCAGCAAGCCGCTCCACCAGGCGAAGGCAGCGCGGTCAAAAGTGGGATTATCCACCAATAGGAGGAGAGCAAAATTCAGCGGAATAATGAGCGAGAGACAGCGGGCCAGGTCTCTCGAAAATGCGGTAGCACCGGCCGGCGTGCCCCATCCCAGCAGAACCTGTTCCGCAACTACCACAAGGATAGCGGCTAGCAGCACTCGATAGAGATGAAAACGGAGCGCCAGCGCCATGGCAGCTACCAGGAGAAAAATCGAAAAGAAGCGCAGTGTCGAGGTCGCAACTACCGGCAGCAGCCGCGTTTGCAGCAGGAGGAGCGCTACGAAAAACAGGCCCCCGCTTGGTACGAACAGATGAAAGAGTACTGACCTAATACGGCGGTTCAAACCTTACCTGATTGCTCCAGGATGGGGATTCTCCTGGCCAGTTCCCAACATAGTCCCTCTCATTCGCTTCCAAAAGTGCCTCTTGGGATACGAAGATGCCACCAGACGTACATCACGGGGAGTGAACTAAGGAGACCGTCACATAAGGCAAAAAAGCATCGCGTTTAGGACTCGCTCATCACCAGTTCGCCGCCGGTCTCGAAGAGGCTCTCCACCTGGTACTTCGCTTCGGTAGCCGCCCGGATGCGAACTTCAATCTGCTTTTCGAGGGCAGCGATTCGCTTCGCGTCAGGTTTGGGCCGTTGCCCGAGCCGCACGAGAGCCGGCAAGGCCATCCACCACAGGAATTGCTCAAAAAGTTCCTTGTTGAAGTAGCGAATTCCTTCGTACGAATGCACGCCGATCAACCACGCAATGTCGGGATCGTGCAGCCAACTGAAGGGCGCTTGGGTAATTTTCGGCTTCTCTCCTGGAGCCCACGCCCGATGCGCTAAAAGTCCGCGAATGCGCGCAGCAGCGCGCCAGCGATCATCTCCTTCGATCCCCAAGGAATTGAACAGCTGTGCCATCGGCTCACGGAGACGCAAGGCGTCGAGCAACTGTGCCGCTGCGCGGTCGGGATCAGCCGGATCGAGGTAAGAGCCTAAGGCGTACATGGCGGCCCAGGCGATAACCGTATCCCAGATCGCTGCCGTTTTTTCGCCTTCAGTATTGAACGGCAGTACCTTGTTCGCTTCCGCTAGCAGCTCTTCCGGAAATTGCTTCGCAAATTGTGGGATCTGCAAAGCGCCGTCGATCTGATCTCCGAACAACTTTAAACATGTCTCAACATCGCCTTTCCATTTTGGAGCGGGCGATAGACCCGTAATCTCGCCATGATCGGCTTCGACGAAATGGCGCACCTGCTCCAGGAAAGCCCGGACGCGATCCTTCATTTGCGGCAACAGATCCGACTCAGGCTTGGCAGTTGCCTGTATTTCAGCGTGCTTGGCCAAAGAGTCCGCGATCGCTGGCTCCAGCACCCATCGCAAAGAATCGTGGACCGGCTTCAACTGCAGCGCTCGCATGGCATCGGCGAGGCTCGAAACTCCCCGACCGCCGAGCGAATCGCACAGCATCCCCCACGGATGATTCAAGTCTTCCTGCAGATTCCGCCAATCCAAGAAGACATGACATTTATAGGCACCGAGTTCCAAGCGCATTCCCTTCTCGGCGAGGTCGCGGGCGCGATAGAGATATTCCAGGCCCGTGACGGAGTCGCGGGCTGCGATGAAGTTCGCTGCATCCCACGAAGCGCCCAGGGCGTCACCGACTGTCCGCTGACGAAGGTGCTTGTTGCCGTCGGGCCGCTTTTCCGCGTAAGCACACGAAACGCGAATCCAGCCACGCGTGTCGCCGTAACGATTGTTGTAGACGACCAGCGCCCGCTCATCGCCGAGTTGGTTGGAGTACGCGAACACGTCTTCGTTTACCTGGCCTGATTCGGTATAGAAGTCGAAAAGCAGGAAGTCGCGCACTTCCGCAAAGAGCGCCCGCCGATGCAGCAATGGTGTTATCTCGCGCTCATGACGCGCAACCAGCCACGAGTCCGGTTGTTCGTCGTGATATGCGCGGCGGTATTCCATTCCGTAGCGCTCGGTAAATCCCTCGATCTGCCCATGGCCGAACATCGGAAGACCCGGCAGCGTTGACATCAATGTGCAAACGCCAAAATACTTGTCGCCTTTTCCGAACTGATCCACTGCTGTGCGTTCGTCCGGATTGTTCATGAAGTTGACGTAGCGCTTGAGGATCTCGGGGTCGAACTCGATGGTGTTCTTAATAACGCTGCGATAGTTCTGATTTTCCTCGTCGCGCAGCATATTCATGAAGGCGCTGTTGTAAACACGATGCATGCCGAGGGTACGGACGAAGTAGCCTTCGAGCAGCCAGAATGCCTCGGCAAGGAGAAGCGTGCCTGGGACTTCGGCAGCAACCCGATCGACGACTTCGCGCCAGAACTCCTGTGGCATGGCGCGATCGAATTCCGGCTTTGTTAATCCATGTTCGGCACGCGACGGAATCGCGCCGCCCGTACCCGGTACCGGATACCACAAGCGCTGGTAATGCTGCTTGGTCAGCGTCATCGCGGCGTCAAAGCGAATCACCGGCGACAGCCGCGCGACATGCAGAATGTTCTGGATGACCGCCTCACGCACTTCAGGCTTCAGGTAGTTCAACTGAGCTGTGTCGTTCCAGGGAAAACTGGTTCCGTCGTTTCCGTGATAAATAAAACGAGTGTCTCCAGTCCAACGGTCCACTCTGCGAAACACCACGGCAGCATCGGTACGATCGTAGTAGTGATCTTCGATTTTGATCTCGACTCGCCCATCGCTGGAAACATCCGGGCCGTCGAAGCGATAAGAAGGAAAGGGACTGTACGGCAACTGAATGAACCAGTCGGAGTGCTCGATCACCCAGCGCGAATCGATCCCCATATGATTTGGCACCATGTCACTACCCATGCGAATGCCACGCAGCATGGCGCGGTCACGCAAATTGAGGAACGCACCCTCGCCGCCAAGATCGTGCGCGACAACATAGTCATCCAGCGAATACGCTGATGCCGCGGCCTCTGGATTTCCGGTCAACTGCTTGATGCGCTGCGATGCGCGGCTTCTCTCCCACAAGCCAATGAGCCAAAGCGCGTTGAAGCCGCGGCGGGCCATCAGGTCCAATTCTTCATCCGGAACCTGGCTCAGGCTGTGAATGTGCCGGCGGTATTTCTTCGATAGTTGATCGAGCCAGACGTAAACACTTTTGGCGATCATTACCGTGCGCGGCATCCATTCGGTATCGGCACTGAAGCGCTCGTACTCAGGCTCGCGCGCAATGAAGTGCGGAATGGCCGCCGCACTGGAATCACCCTGTAAGCCGCCCAAGGCTCCAAGAGCCTGATGCGGATGGAACCGCATCCAGATTGCGATTTCTTCTTCCTTAAAGATGTCCAGAGCAACCATTATTCGCCGTAGAAAGTCGCCCAGCAGCGCCGTCCACTTCTCGCGCATAAAAGCGAGCTGGCCTTCCAGGGAATCCGGAGAAGCCAGCGCAGGTGCCCGCAACACCGCTACCAGGTTTTGATTGTCGGGACCGAAGCGCGGACGCGTTTCGAAGTAGCTGTGCAGTGCCGATGTAATGCTTTTATAGTTCGTCTTTTCCGTCAGCGAGAGATCATCAAACAGTTCTCGATATTGTCGAAAAGCGGGATTCTCATTCGCCAGCCATAGCATCATGAGCTCTTCGAGCGCAACCGCACGATGTGACATGCCGCCGGTGGACTTTGCGAGCCAGTCGCCGGATGTTTGCTCACCCCGGTAAACGACAATCGGTGGAAACTGCGTTGTGAACGCGAGTAAGGTTTTGTTCAGACCTTCGGCGCCCAACTGCGATTCGAACCATGTGACGGCATCCTCCATGGCTCGCGGGTCACGCTGCTGCCGGTAGAGCGCGACAAGAGCATGCAGTGCTTCATCGATGAGTCCCATGGCATTGAGCGCGCCGGGACGAACCGCCAACTCCGGGTGCTTCTGTACATCGCGCAAGCGGTTCATCTTTTCTGCAAAGCGGCGGCTGGCTGCGGGGTTCGCAAAAAAGACATTGCCGTTCCACGAGAAGATTTCTTCCTCGAACTGATATTGGTCGCGAACCAGGCGGGAGACGTGAAACTCGAACTTGGGAAGGTGGGTCATCATTTTGAGCGCACTCGGTTCATGATTCGACATCGAGTGACTTCAATGCGTTAAGAACGATAACAGAAGAACTGGTTGAAGCAAGCCCGCAATACAGAATCGATTTGCATGCAGGGAAAAAAGTGAGAAGCCTTTTGCCGGCGAGCGAGTTGCTCAGATCAATGAAACTTCAACATTTCGCGCGCCGCATTGTGCCCGGGCGTGCCCATCACGCCGCCGCCGGGATGAGTGCCGGATCCGCAAATGAACAGGCCGCGAATAGGAGTACGATATCGAGCCCATCCGGAAACCGGGCGGAGCATGAACATCTGGTCCACGCTCATCTCTCCATGAAATATGTTGCCACCAGTCAGCCCGAACTCTCGTTCCAGGTCCAGCGGAGTAAGCGTCTGCACGTGCTCAAGTCCCTTCGAGAACCCTGGAGCATACTCGTCAATAATTTCCAGCACGCGTTTTGTGAACGGCTCGCGCAACTCGTCCCACGTCCCCTGTCGCAGCCGATAGGGAGCATACTGAATAAAGATGCCGATAATATGCTTGTCAGCCGGTGCGAGCGTGGGGTCATACTGGGTAGGAGAAGTCAACTCCAGGAGAGGCGATTGCGACGGTCTGCCATATTTCGCATCGTCCCAGGCTCTTTCGACATAATCAGTGTCCGGGCAAATGTGCATCGTCGCTCGATGCTGCGGCCCTTGATTTCCTGGCAGCGCACGGAAATTCGGCAGTGCGGATACTGCCAAATTGATCTTGATGGAAGTTCCTTCGCAGCGGTACTTGTGGATCAAATCGAGAAAGTCTGCATCCAGATGCCGCCGGTCAATCAGGTTAAGGAAAGTTCGCTTGGGATCGAGATTGCTGGCAATCAGCGGCGCATCGAATTCTTCGCCATTGCGCAAAACCACTCCACGCGCCCGGCCGTTTTCGATCTTGATCGATTGCACCTCAGCATCGGTTCGGATCTCCGCGCCCGCTGCTTTCGCCGAGGCGGCAATGGCATCTGAGATCGCTCCCATGCCGCCGCGAACAAAACCCCACAATCCGCGGTGTCCGTCCACTCCGCCCATGCAATGATGAAGCAGAATGTAAGCCGTACCCGGAGACCTGGGGCCGCCATTCGCGCCTATGACTCCGTCGGTGGCGAGGGTAACCTTGATTTGTTCATTTTCGAACCAATCGTCCAGAAAATCGGCTGCACTCTGGGTAAAAATTTTTACCAGACCGACAATCTCTTTTGCGCTCAGGCCGCGCGTCTTGCCCAGCAGCTTCAGATATTCGGGAAGATCGAAGACTCCTTTCGGGGGAAAGACAGGTGGCGTGACATGCAGAATGGATTCGACCACCATGGAAAGTCGCTCCAGGTGCTCTTCATAGGCGGGGTAGGTTTCGGCGTCACGGCGGGAGAATTTCGCAATCTCACCTAGAGTCTTGTTGCGGTCCTGCCACAGAAATAGATAGCGGCCGTCGGGAAAAGGAGAAAAGAAGGCAGGATCTTTGGCGTCCACCCGATAGCCGTATCGCTCCAGTTCCAGATCCGAAACGACCTTGGGAGAAAGCAAGCTGGACTGGTAGGATGCTACGGAGACCCGGTACCCAGGCCAGACTTCCTCAGTGACGCAGGCGCCTCCCGGTTGATAGCGTCGCTCCAGCACCAGCACGCGCTTCCCGGCTTTGGCCAGGTAAGCTGCTGTCACCAGACCGTTGTGGCCGCCGCCGACAACTATGACATCGTATCGGGAGACTTTCCTGGAAAGGGCCGCTGCTCCCCTCCCTTGCGCAGACGTGCTCATTGGGAATCCACTCCCCTGGTGCGTGCGGCTGAATCCATGGCGTCTTTCAAATCCCGAGCCAACAATCGATGAAACAGGTGCTCACCGGCTTCCCTTCGCACCGAAAGCCTGCCTGCCTGATAAGCGCGCGAATGTAACCCGCGCTGCACTGCCTCACAGATGTTCAGGTCTTCCCTTTGAATCCCGTCGCTGACTGCAACACTCGCTGTATTCTGGTCGTGTTTTTCGGGTGAGACATCGGCAAAGTAGAAGTCAAAAACTACCTTGGTTGCATTAACACCGACCGGAATAACCAGATTGGTATCCATCACACCCTGATAGATGTTGATCATAAAATTCGGATAAATCCAATAGTAGTACGCGCGCTCGCCTGTCCGCGAAGCTGCGACTTGTGCGTCTGCTTGCGACGAAGTGATGGGACTTGTTTGCAGGCAGAAATGCTCACCGTTCTCGATCGTGTACTCGGCATAGTCAAGAACGCTGTTTAGCCCCTTGTGCAGATAGGGGATGTGGTAGCCGCCATCAAGATAGTTGTCGACGAATACCTTCCAGTTGCAGTTGAGTGTGTAGGTGCGGGAATCGAAAAACTTCAGAGCGTCAATGCCGAGCGGTGCAACCAGCTGCTTTACGTTTCCTAGAAACTCGTTCAGGCGCTGTCCGGGCCCACCGATGCAAACAAAGACAAACTGTTCCCAGGTATCGACTGCGACCTGAACCAGCCCATTTGCAGCGCGATCGAAGTTGCAGACGCCAGCAAAGTCCGGGGTGCCCTTGAGGCTACCGTCGAGACCGTAACTCCATCCATGATAAGGGCAGCGGAACAGCTGAACGGACCCACATGGCTCCTGGACAACTGCTGCAGCATGATGACGACAAACATTAAAGAAGGCGTTTAACTTATTGTCGAAGCCGCGAACGACCACGATCGGCTCTCCGCCGACTTGGGTCGCCAAGTATTGGCCGGGCTGCGCTACCTGGTCGGTCCTGCCCACCATTTGCCAGTTTTGGCCGAAGACGATGCACCGCTCGATTTCCGCCAGGTATGGGTCTGTATACCATGGGGCAGGAATGGTAGACGCCTCTGCTAGCGGGCGCTGATCGTCGTACAAGTTCAGGAGACGTTCGATCACAAGATTTGTCCTGCCAATGGTTCGTTATTCAAGGTCAGCGTCCAACAACAGGACGCGACCTGGGCACCGAGCGAAGCTGAGGCCGGGGTTAAAGCTCGGCGGGAAGTGTAAACGAAGGTGAGCATCGATGTCTTGCAGCGCAAATGAAAGCCCCCGCTGAAGGCAGCGGGGGCCACAGGGTCAATCGAAGCAGTTTTCGCTACAGCGACACTCTTTCGCCTCTCCTCACAGCCGCAAAGGTGGGCTGGATATGGGCGGTCTTAAGGTAAGAGTCGACGCTCGCGGCGGCCTTGCGACCTTCGGCAATCGCCCAGACAACAAGAGACTGTCCACGCCGCATGTCGCCCGCCGCAAAAACACCCGGAACCGAAGTCGCGTATTGATCGTCGGTCGCGACGTTTCCGCGAGGATCGAGGACGACACCGAGTTGTTCGATCATGCCGTTGCGTACCGGGCCAGAAAAGCCCATTGCCAGCAGGACGAGATCCGCGTCCATGGTGAACTCGGTGCCTGCAATCGTTTCGAACTTTGGCGGTGGACCGACGCGAATCCCATGCAACTGCTTCACATTGCCGTGCTCGTCACCGGTGAACTTCTGGGTGGCAACGCTCCATTCCCGAACACCACCCTCTTCATGGGAACTTTCGACGCGAAGCTGCATCGGCCACAAAGGCCATGGCGTTTGGGGAGCACGATCCTGTGGCGGCATCGGCATGATTTCGAACTGATGAACGGACAGCGCTTTCTGGCGATGGCTGGTACCGAGGCAGTCAGCGCCTGTGTCGCCTCCACCGATAATTACGACTCTCTTACCGGTCGCGAGAATGGCACCTGCATCAGGAACGATATCGCCTTCATTACGACGATTTTGCTGCGGCAGGAATTCCATTGCGAAGTGAATGCCTTTTAGTTCGCGTCCGGGTACCGGCAAATCCCGCGGCTGTTCGGCGCCCCCCGCGAGCAGGATTGCGTCGTACTCATGCTGCAGATCCTGCACTGGCAGCGTTTTTCCGACATGCGCTTTGGTAACGAAGCGAATACCTTCCGCTGCCAACTGCTCCAGACGGCGATCCAGAACTCTCTTCTCCAGCTTGAAGTTCGGGATACCGTAGCGAAGCAGGCCTCCGATTCTGTCAGCCTTCTCGTACACGGTAACCCAATGCCCAGCGCGGTTGAGTTGCTGCGCGGCAGCTAATCCTGCCGGACCGGAGCCGACAATCGCAACCTTTTTCCCGGTACGAAACTTCGGCGGTTCGGGCTTAATCCAGCCTTCGTCAAAGCCGCGATCAACAATGTTCTTTTCGATGTTCTTGATCGTCACCGGTGGAGCATTGATCCCCAGCACGCACGCGGCTTCACAGGGCGCCGGGCAAATTCGTCCAGTGAAATCGGGAAAGTTATTCGTCGAATGCAGACGCCGGACCGCGTCCTTCCAGCGGCCCTGGTAGACAAGGTCATTCCAGTCCGGAATGATGTTGTTCACCGGACATCCGTTATGGCAGAAGGGCACGCCGCAATCCATACAGCGCGCGCCCTGCGCCTTCAATTTATCCTCCGGGAACTCCTGATAGATCTCAAACCAGTCATTGATGCGCTGCGCAACCGGACGGCGCTGAGGCAGTTCGCGATCGAATTCCATGAAACCGGTTGGCTTACCCATGCTGCACCTGCCCAACTGCCATCGCCATGGGGACAGCCTCGCCCGGAATGTAAGCGCGTTCAGCGCGGCTTACGCCGAGCACGCGCTTGTACTCGTGCGGGAAGATCTTGATGAAACGTGGAAGCATGTCGTCCCAATTCTCCAGGATCCACTTAGCCCGCGGACTATTGGTGAACTCGTAATGTCGCTGTACGAGATTGTGAATAACATCCGCGTCCTTCGTTTCGATAATCGGCTCCAAATCAACCGACGCCAGATTACAGCGCTTTTCCGTAAAGTCGCCCTTCTCGTCGAAGACGTACGCGATACCTCCGCTCATACCGGCAGCGAAATTTCGCCCGCAAGCGCCCAGTACCAACACCAGGCCGTTAGTCATGTATTCGCAGCCGTGATCGCCAACGCCCTCGACTACGGCAGTCGCGCCGGAGTTGCGAACCGCAAAACGCTCGCCCGCCACTCCGTTGAAGAATGCCTCGCCGCTGGTAGCGCCGTAAAGGACGACGTTTCCGATGAGGATGTTCTCTTCCGGCTTGAAGGTGGAACCCTTGGGCGGATAGACAATGATGCGTCCGCCTGAAAGGCCCTTGCCGACGTAGTCGTTGGCGTCGCCTTCGAGCGTGAGCGTGATTCCCTTCGCCAGGAATGCGCCAAAGCTCTGCCCTGCCGATCCGTCGAACTTGAAGCGAATGGTTTCGTCGGGCAGCCCTTGCGATCCGTACCGTCGTGCCACTTCCCCGCTGAGCATTGCGCCTACGGTGCGGTGGACGTTGCGGATCGGGAAGCTGGCTTCGACCGGCGTGCGGTACTCGAGCGCGCCCTTCGCAGTCTTGGTCAGCTCGTGATCGAGCGCCTGTTCCAGACCATGGTCCTGTTTCGTAACGCAATGCCGCGCCACACGGGCCGGCAACACGGGGCTGTAGAGGATCGCCGAGAAATCCAGACCGCTGGCCTTCCAATGCTCCGCGGCGGCTTGTGCATCCAGCATTTCCACGCGTCCGACCATTTCGTCGAACTTGCGGAAGCCCATCTGCGCCATGTACTCGCGTACCTGCTCGGCAATAAAGAAGAAGAAATTAATCACGTGCTCCGGTTGACCACGGAAGCGCTTACGCAACTCTGGATCCTGGGTCGCAATGCCTACCGGACAGGTATTCAGGTGGCACTTGCGCATCATGATGCAGCCCATGGCGATTAACGGCGTAGTCGCGAAGCCGAATTCTTCTGCACCCAGCAGAGCAGCGATGACAACATCACGCCCTGTTTGCAGTTTGCCGTCTGTCTGCACGCGAATGCGGCTGCGCAAATCATTGAGCAGCAGGACCTGCTGCGTTTCGGCGAGCCCAAGCTCCCAGGGAATGCCGGCGTGCTTAATCGAACTGAGAGGAGAAGCACCCGTGCCGCCGCTATCGCCGCTGATCAGCACAACGTCGGCATGCGCCTTCGAGACGCCAGCGGCGACCGTACCCACGCCAACTTCAGCCACGAGCTTCACAGCAATCCGCGCCTGCGGATTGACGTTTTTCAGGTCGTAAATCAGCTGGGCCAGATCCTCGATCGAGTAGATGTCATGGTGCGGTGGCGGTGAAATCAATCCCACGCCGGGGATGGAGTGCCGCAGTCGCGCAATGACTTCGTCCACTTTGTGTCCGGGCAACTGACCGCCTTCGCCCGGCTTGGCGCCCTGCGCCATTTTGATCTGCAATTCATCGGCATTAATCAGATAGTTCGTGGTCACGCCGAAGCGCGCCGATGCAACCTGCTTCACCGCACTGCGACGCAAATCGCCATTCGGGTCGGGTTTGAAGCGCTGCTCATCCTCGCCACCTTCGCCGGTGTTCGATTTGCCACCAATGCGGTTCATGGCAATGGCCAGCGTTTCGTGTGCCTCCTTGCTGATGGAGCCAAACGACATTGCACCGGTGGTGAAGCGCTTCACGATTTCCTTCGCCGGCTCAACCTCCTCAATCGAGATTGGCTTGTCGGACTTCTTGATCTTCATCAGCCCGCGAAGGGTACAGAGGTTCCGGTTCTGGTTGTCGATGAGGTCCGTGTATTCCTTGAAAGTCTTCGGATTACTCTGACGTACTGCATGCTGCAGCTTACTGATCGTATCGGGGTTGAGCAGGTGATATTCGCCGTCCTTGCGGTAATGGTAGGTCCCACCAACCGCGAGGTCAGTTTCGTAATCTGTCTTGCTGCGATACGCATGCTCGTGACGCAGCTGTGCTTCGCGTGCCAGCACTCCCAGGCTCACGCCCTCGATTCGTGAAGTTGTCCCGACGAAGTATGCATCCACAAGATCCTTGTTCAGGCCGATGGCTTCGAACACCTGGGCGCCGCGATAGCTTTGCAGCGTCGAAATGCCCATCTTCGAGAAGGTCTTCAGTAAGCCTTTATTAATGGCCTTGATGAAATTCTTGACCGCTTTCTCCGGGTTAATGCCATTCGGCAGATATCCCCGCCACGCGCGTTCTTCCAGGGTCTCAATCGCCAGATAAGGATTGATCGCACTTGCGCCATAGCCGATCAGCAGCGCGAAATGCATGACTTCACGCGGCTCGCCTGATTCGATAATCAGCGCCACCTGGGTACGGGTTTCTTCACGTACCAGCAAATTGTGTACGGCCGCCAAGGCGAGCAAGCTCGGAATCGGAGCATACTGCTTGTCGACGCCACGGTCGGACAGAATGAGCAACGTGTAGCCCGACTTCACTGCCAGCGACGCTCTTTGGCACAATTCCTCGAGAGCGCGCTTCAGTCCCGCTTCTCCCTCCTGTGCACGGAAAAGCGCAGGCAGTGTGGTCGCCAGCAGATCGCCAGTGGAAACACGGCGCAGTTTCTCCAGATCGCGATTCGTAAGAATCGGCTGCGGCAGCTTCAGGGTGTGACAGTTCTCCGGCGTTTCTTCCAGAATGTTGCGCTCGGTTCCGATGTAGCTGATGAGCGACATCACCATCTCTTCGCGGATGGGATCGATCGGCGGATTCGTGACCTGCGCAAACAACTGCTTGAAGTAGTTGAAGAGCAACTGCGGGCGATCTGAAAGGCAAGCGAGAGGCGTGTCGGTACCCATCGAGCCGATTGGCTCTTCACCATTCTTCGCCATCGGCTCAAGGATCATCTTCAGATCCTCTTCCGTGTACCCGAACGCGCGCTGCCGGCTAAGGATGGTGTGCTGATCGGATCCGTGCACACGGTTCGGCTCCGGCAGTTGATCCATCGTGATCTGATTTTCCGAAAGCCACCGCGCGTACGGCTGCCGTGACGACAGTCGCTGCTTGATTTCCTTATCCGAAATGATTCGACGTTCGACCGTATCGACCAGGAACATCTTGCCCGGCTGAAGACGCCCCTTTCGCTTCACCTGCTCGGCAGGGATGTCCAGCACGCCGGCCTCGGAAGCCGCGACCACCACGTCATCGTGCGTAATCACGTAGCGGCCTGGACGGAGGCCGTTGCGATCGAGTGTAGCGCCGATCACGCGACCGTCGGTGAACGCAATTGCCGCCGGGCCATCCCACGGTTCCATCAGCGATGCGTGATACTCGTAAAACGCACGCTTCACCGGTTTCATATGCGGATTCCCTGCCCAAGCTTCGGGAATCAGCATGGCCATCACATGTGGCAGAGTACGTCCCGACTGCACCAGCAACTCGACCGCATTGTCAAAGCTGGCGGAATCGCTGCCGCCCGGCGTAACGATCGGAAACAGCTTCTGGATATCTTCGGCGAACAAAGGCGACGAAAGAATCGACTGCCGCGCATTCATCCAGTTCACGTTGCCCCGAACCGTGTTGATCTCGCCGTTATGGGCGATGTAGCGGTAGGGGTGGGCGAGCTTCCAGCTCGGGAACGTATTGGTCGAAAATCGCTGGTGTACCAGGCAAAGCGCGCTGGTGGCATCCGGATCGGAGAGATCGCCATAGAAATTACAAATCTGGGGAGCGAGCAACAGACCTTTGTAGATGATGGTACGACAGGAAAGCGAAGGAAGATAAAACATCTCCTTGTCTTCCACATCTGACTCGGCTGCCTCGTTCTCAGTTCGCTTGCGGACGATGTACAGTTTGCGCTCGAATTCGTCCTCGCCCATTTCTTCCGGACAGGCAATGAAGATCTGCTCAATGTAGGGTTGGGATCGCCTGGCCTCGCGCCCGATGGCGTCACCGTTCACAGGGGTGTCGCGCCAGCCAAGAACTTTCAAGCCCTCTTCAGCTGCGATGCGCTCCAGCATTCCTTCACATTGAAGGCGCTGGTGCTTTTCCACCGGCAGGAACACCATCCCAACGGCGTATTTTCCGGGCTCAGGTAAGGTAATGCCCAGGACGGCGCATTCGCGCGCAAAGAATTTATGCGGGATCTGGATGAGCACACCGGCGCCATCGCCCGTCTCCGGATCGCAACCGCAGGCACCGCGATGGGTGAGGTTGATCAAAACCTCGATGCCCTTGCGGATGATGTCGTGGCTCTTCTCTCCGCGGACACTGGCCACGAATCCCATGCCGCAAGCATCGTGCTCATTGCGTGGGTCGTACAGTCCCTGCGCGGGAGGTAATCCCGAATACGATTTGGGCCTTGGCATCCTTGCTCTCTTTTCCCCAAGCTTTAAGGTCCAGTGCGACAGATCCAGTTTCCCAAATGCCGGTTAAGGCGAGATCAACGCGAGCGCGGCAAAAATCTCGCGCGGAACCGCACAGAAAGGGACACTTCGACCAGCGCACTAGTACCTATTAAGTACTGTGGAATCAATGATAAGTACAATCAAGAATTTTGATTTCCCGCATCGTGATTTTGGAGCCACTCCGAGGAGTGGGCCAAACGCCCAGGACGTCCAGAAAATAGGGTATATTGGCCCCGGCCCGGCGGCCGTGTTAGGCTCTTCCCGGTTCAATTCCCTATTCCCTTCATGCACAACGTCGCTCCCCAGGTTGATCTCCAATCGGCAGCTCGGCAGATCATGGAGGAGCACGGTTTCCAGCCAGATTTCACACCAGCAGTCGAACAGCAACTTTCGGAAATCCTGAACGGCGCCGGCGCGGACTCTCCTTTGCCTGGGCTGCGCGATCTCCGTTCCCTCTTGTGGTCCTCGATCGACAATGATAGTTCGCGCGATCTGGACCAAATCGAAGTGGCCGAACGGCTTCCAGACGGGAAAATTAAGGTGCTGGTGGGCGTTGCC
Source organism: Terriglobia bacterium (assembly GCA_021324365.1). Taxonomy (GTDB): domain Bacteria; phylum Acidobacteriota; class Terriglobia; order Terriglobales; family Acidobacteriaceae; genus JAJPJE01. Next base: position 45,815 of record JAJPJE010000022.1, read on the forward strand.
GATGTCGACTGCGTCGTGCCGGAGGGCTGCCCCATCGACCAGCATGCTGCAGTCGAAGGAACGACGGTCTACACGGGCGTAAAGAACTTTTCCATGCTGCCGGAAGAGCTTTCCACCGGCCTGACTTCCCTGCTCGAAAACGAAGATCGGCGGGCTCTTATTATCGAATTCGTGGTCGCTCGGGATGGCAGCTTGGCGCAGAGCGACGTTTATGCCGCGCTCGTCCGCAATCGCGCACAACTGACTTATAGCGCCATCGGCCGATGGTTGGAGGGTTCGGGTGAAGCACCGGCGAAGGTCAATAGTTCGCCCGATCTCCAGGCACAGTTGCGGCTTCAGGATGAATGTGCTCAGACGTTGAAGAAGGCACGCGAGGCACGTGGAGCGCTGAATATCGACACCATCGAAGTCCGTCCCTTGCTGGTTAACGAAAAAATAGCCGATTTGGTGCAGGATCAGAAGAATCGCGCTACGGAACTGATCGAGGATTTCATGATCGCCGCAAACGAGGCCGTGGCCCAGAAGCTGGAAACGGTCTCTTCCATTCGCCGCGTGGTCAAAACCCCGGAACGCTGGGATCGTATTGTCGCACTTGCTGCGGCGCACGGCGAAAAGCTGCCTCCGACGCCCGATGCCAAAGCCCTGAATCAGGCATTACTGAGGAGTAAAGCTGCTGACCCGGATCACTTTCCTGACCTTTCATTGACGGTGATCAAGTTACTCGGCCCGGGTGAATACGTGCTCGAGCGTCCCGGCGATCCCGAGCAGGGGCACTTCGGCCTCGCCGTTCAGGACTACACACACTCGACCGCACCGAATCGCCGCTACGCAGACCTGGTGACGCAACGGTTACTCAAGGCAATGCTGAGCAAAGAAACACCGCCATATTCTGACGCGCAACTTGCCGACATCGCCAGCGTTTGCACACAGAGAGAAGATGCTGCACGCAAGGTCGAGCGCGAAATGCGCAAACGCATCGCTGCGGTCGCAATGAGCGACAGAATCGGACAAACCTTCGACGCTATCGTGACTGGTGTCAACGAGCACGGAACATTTGTGCGTGTCTTAAAACCGCATGTGGAAGGAATGTTGGCGCAGGGCCAGCACGGTCTGGATGTGGGGGACCGGCTTCGCGCAAAGCTGATCCGCACCGACGTACATCGCGGTTACATTGATTTTGCGCGAGTGGATTAGCAAGCACGGAAGCAGCACACTCGGGATACAATGCCCGGTTCTTACCGAGCGCACGAATTCGGGAGGAGTCTTTGCTGATCGGAATCGTCAAGGAAAGCAACACCGGTGAAACTCGAGTCGCTTTGCTGCCCGACGCAGTCAAGGGTTTGAAAGCACAAGGCGTCGAGGTCGCAATTGAAAACAACTGCGGACTAAATGCCGGTGCGTCGAATGATGACTATGCGCGTGCCGGCGGAACCGTCGCCAGCGACCGCGGTTGGCTGTTCGCCAATGCTGACATAATCCCAGTCGTGAACTGCCCGCCTGCCGAGGATTTGCGACGTCTGAAACAGGGTTCCATTCTGTCCGGTTTCCTGCGGCCGCTCGACGATCCCGCGGCTTTGCGTCCGGCCATCGATCGTGGCGCAACTTTATTCTCGATGGAACTGATCCCGCGCATCACGCGCGCTCAGGCGATGGACACGCTATCGTCAATGGCCACCGTTGCAGGCTATAAGGCCGTTGTTATTGCGGCGGATCATCTTCCGCGCATGTTTCCGCTGCTAATGACTGCCGCCGGGACCGTGCCTCCGGCGAAAGTGTTTGTCATCGGCGCAGGCGTCGCGGGACTGCAAGCGATCGCCACGGCACGGAGGCTTGGCGCCCTGGTCAGCGCTTATGACGTCCGCGCCGCGGCGGGCGAGCAAGTTAAATCGCTCGGTGCGACTTTTGTCGAGGTCGACCTTGGTGGAATTCAAACTGAAGACAAGGGCGGTTATGCGAAAGAACTCAGCGAAGAGGCGCTTAATCGCGGCCGCGATCTGATTGCGCACACCGCGAAGACGAGCGACGTAATCATTACGACCGCGCAGGTTCCCGGACGCCGTGCTCCACTGCTGGTGCGCCGCGATGCAGTAGAGGGAATGCGGCGCGGATCGATCATTCTAGATTTAGCAGCACCCGGGGGCGGCAATTGCGAACTGACGCGCCCGGGGGAGACCATTGACCACAATGGAGTCACTATTTTCGGTCCGCTGAATTTGCCCGCAACCATTCCCGTTCATGCCAGCCAGCTCTATTCCAAGAACATGACCAACTTTCTGAACCTGCTGGTGAAGAAGGGCGTGCTGACGGTGGACATGAATGACGAAATCATCAAGGGCTCATGTGTGGCACATAACGGTAACGTGGTAAACGAGCGAGTCGCGGCCGTACTCCAGGCTGCCAGCGCACGTTAAGAAAAGCAGTTCAAAACGCAAGGAGCAGGAATGCCGCCGGATTTTATTTCCAACGTTTACGTGTTCATTCTCGCCGGGTTTTGCGGGTTCGAACTCATCAAGCGTGTCTCGCCGCTGCTGCACACGCCGCTGATGTCGCTGACCAACGCGCTCGATGCCATCGTGGTGGTTGCCGCGATCATCATCTCCGGCCGGCATGAGACTCCGTTGACCACGGTACTGGGCGCCATCGCAATCGCCGCATCCTTCAGCAACATGGTTGGCGGCTTCTTCATCACCGATCGCATGCTGCGCATGTTCAAGACCGGCAAGGCGAAGAAATCATGAACCTCGCGGCCATTCAGCAGTATCTCGATTTCGCTTACGTTGCAGCCATCGTTCTTTTTATTCTTTCGCTCAAATGGCTGAGCTCTCCGAGAACAGCACGCTGGGGGGTTATTGCGGGCGAGATCGGTGCGGCGCTCGCGGTCGGCGCGACGCTGTTTAATCCCGAGTTGGTTCAGTATAAGTGGATCGTCATCACTCTGATCATTGGCGCGGCCGTCGGTATTCCGCTTGGCATGGTGAAGATGACCGCGGTTCCGCAGCGGACCGCGCTGAGCCATTCCTTCGGCGCGGCATCGGCGGCGATGATCGGAATCGCCGAATATTACGCCGGAGCTCCGCACGTGACCCGCTTTCAGATGGGGGAGATCGGGCTCGAGGTCATCATCGGTTCCCTCACTTTCACCGGGAGCTTGATCGCCGCGGGCAAGCTGCAGGAGATTCTGCCGCAGCGGCCGATTGTTTATCGCGGTCAAAACATCGTCAGCTTGACTGTGCTCGGTTCGGCGCTCTTGCTCGCTATCTTAATGGTCATCAATCCTGCGCAGATGTGGCTGTTTCCAGTGATGGTGATCGTCGCGTTGATCTTCGGAATCCTGCTGGTCACGCCCATTGGTGGCGCCGACATGCCGACGGTTATTTCACTGTTGAACTCGTACGCCGGATTCTCTGCCGCTCTGTTGGGATTCGTCCTGAACAGCAAAGTCCTGATTGTTGCGGGTGCGCTTGATGGCTCCTCCGGCTTCATTCTTTCCGTCATCATGTGCAAGGCCATGAACCGGTCATTCACCAACGTTCTGTTCGGAGCGTTCGGCCAGGTTACCGCGTCGACCAAGGCAGCGAAGGAAGAACGGCCCGTGCGCAGCGCCTCGCCCGAGGATGCCGCCGGGATTCTGGGAACTGCGGGTAAAGTTGTCATCGTTCCTGGATATGGGATGGCGGTGGCCCAGGCACAGCACAAAGTTCGTGAGCTTTACGATGTGCTCACCAAGCGCGGCGTCGATGTGCAGTTCGCCATTCATCCCGTCGCGGGACGCATGCCCGGACATATGAACGTGCTCCTCGCCGAAGCCGACGTGCCCTACGATCACCTGAAAGAGATGGATGAGATCAATGGCGACTTCGCGCAAACGGATGTGGCGCTGATTATCGGCGCCAATGATGTCACGAATCCGGCAGCCAAGACTGACAAATCAAGCCCCATTTACGGTATGCCAGTGCTCGACGTTGAGAAGGCGCACACCACGATGGTGATCAAGCGCAGCATGAATCCGGGCTTTGCAGGCATCGATAACCCGCTGTATTACATGGACAACACTCTCATGTTGTTTGGCGATGCGAAGGCATTCGTCACGAATATTGTGAAAGAACTTTCGAATCACGACTGATGGTTGGCCGTTCTCGGGCCGCTCGCCGCAGAAGAACATCTCGCATGCGTCGGCATCGAGCATTACGCTTGCTCGCGTGTATTCGACAAGGACTCCGTCTCGATCTCCCGATTGATTGAGCTTAGTTCTGGTCCTTCTTCGTTGACGGGATAAGTTCGGAGGTCGGCACCCCGGGCGGAAGCTTGTGATTTTCCGTTACGTCCACGTCAAAAAGCATGTAGTCGTTGAAGCTGTATTGCCGGTAGTAGTGGTGTTTGCGAAAGTCAAAGTAGATCTCGACGTTTTTCGGCAACCAGAGCATGGTGTTTTTCTTTGCAAACGGAACGGGACCGTATTCCACGATTTGATGCTCGCTGAGCAGTTGAATCTCGTGCAAAGGAGTGGCCATATCGGCCTCAATGCGCATGATTTGAAAAGTGTCGGAGGAGATCCATGCTCTGCCTTTCAAGTCGACACGGTAGGTATTGCCGGCGACTTTGTAGGTTTGCATGTGATTCGGGCGGTCGTGACGCTGGCGGAAGTGTACCAGCCAGGCCGGCTGTCCACTCCAGTTACCTTGCCCCTCGCAATCGAAATCAAAGTCGCCCTTCATTTCCGGATGAAACAGAAGCGCCAGCATCACGAAACCGGTGCTTGCGATGCCGTCGGGATCCCCCGTCTGGTGGCCTATGTCGTTGCGATATTCGTCGATCATCACAGCTCCCCGCTGAGATGAAATTGCCGCAACATAGTCGTACTTTCTTATCTCCGAGCGGGTTGAGAGCCCGCTGTCATCGAGCGACTTGTGGAACAGGTCCTCTTTCGCGGAGAAGCGCGTTACATCCTCAACCAACTCCTGTACGCGCTGCCCCGCTCCTGCGAGTACCTGGGCGGTGGGACAAGCTACTCCGGGTTCGATGGTCGGCTTGGCATCATCGATATCAGGAGGTCGCCAAGTCTGCATTGAGAGAGCGACCTCGGGAACAGCCATCAGGGGATCAGCAGGTGGCCGTGCAATCTGTGAAGCGGGCGCGGATGCATGCTCGTTTTTTTCTGCCAAGGTGATCAATGCGCGAACTTGATCGACCAGGTTTGCTGGAGGAGACTGCTTTAAGAATGCATGAAGTGCTTGAACTCCTTCTTTGATCTGCCCGAGCGCAAGCAGCGCTTGTCCAAGAGTAAGTTGAGCGGCCCCAGAAGCACTTTTTCCGTATCTTGCGCTCTTAGCAACTGCAATCTTAGCTTCGTCACGAGCCTTGCTGTACTCCTTCTCCTGAAGATATGAATTGGCCAACAGGTTATGTGGAAGCCAGTTTTCCGAATCGACGAGAATCGCTTGTTCGAGGGCCGATTGCGCCGCAGGGTAGTTGTGTTGCTCGAGGTTCGTTCTGCCCAGCAGAGTCAGAGTTTGGGCAGAGTGAGGGCTAAGACTGGCGGCCGTGCGCAGGTAGTTACCAGCTTGTTTGTAGTCTCCTTCTTCAAAGCAAAGATATCCGAAAAGAAAATTCAAGTCCGCATTGGAAGGCGCGAGCTTATAGGCTGCTTCCAAATGCTTGCGCGCGTCGGGTAGTTCACTGGACCTCAAGCGCGATAAAGCCCGATTCGCTTCCTTTTTCGCTTTCTTCGACAGCAGGCCAGATGCTTCATTGAGAGTGATCGCTGCAGGATCGCGCTGAATCACAATCTCGACATCTTGCTTTTGGGCCTTCATGACGCTGATTTCCTGGCGCGCCGTCAGATATCCCACTGCCGTAACTGCAACGGAGTACTTCCCGAGTTCTGTATTGACGAACGCAGCGTCCTGGTGCTCAGGGACTATGAGGTACCCTCCGATATGATTGCCCAAGTTCGTTAGATCCACCCGAACCGAGCGGTCGAGCTTAACAGGCTTCTCCTCGGCGAAAACGTGAACGACGATCACTGCGGTGCCGGGCGCAGTGTTGTAAGTGGTGCTCGCCTCGATCTGCTGCATTCCCCTCATCGAATTCATGTCCTGTATTCCCTGCGGCACCCCCTGCGCAAATGACGGAAGGGTGAGAAGAGAAACGAACAGGATGACGGAGAATGCCGGAGGTGAGCGTTTCACAGTGAGACAGACCCAGATGGCGGAAGGAAGTATATCATCGCAACCGAACCGAGCATGGCGTCCTCGCCTGCGCAGGCGATGGTGATGAAACTGTCTCTCACAACACTAGCTGCCAGTAGGCGACATCAACCCACCTGCTGTGCTTGAAGCCTACTTGCCGAAATGTTGCCACCTGCTCGAAACCCAGCTTCTCATGTAAAGCCACACTCGCCTGATTCGGAAGAGCCGCTCCGCCGATGGCGACGTGTATCCCTCGCGCTCGCAAGAGCGATAGAAGCTCCGAGTAGAGCCGCTTTCCAATGCCTCGCCCTTCATGCCCGTGCTCGAGATAAATGGTGGTTTCGACAGAGTAGCGATATGCACTCCGTGCCTTCCATTTGTTGGCATAGGCATAGCCGACGAGCGCACTTTCAACTTCCGCTACCAGCCACGGCAAGGATGCATTTTGAACGTCCGCAATCCGTGCCGCTATAGTCTGTGCCGAAACTGGCTCTTCCTCGAAGGTGATAACGGTGTTGTGGACGTAGTAGTTATAGATGCGAGCAATGACTTCGGCATCTGTTGCCTCGGCCGATCTCACGCGAATATCCATTGATGTATTCGTTTCTCACTCCCGATAACCTGAATATACCGGAGCAGCGCGGGTGTGCCAGCCGGCATTTGAGAGACTGCCAACGACTTCCCCACTCAATCCAAGGTGGCTTGAATCGGCCAACCCGACTAGCGCGATTGGTCCTTGAATTCGAAGGTCAGGCAAAAGAAGGCGAACTTGGGCCACCAACTCTTTAAAAGAAGAACGCGAGCCTCTGGGCACCAACCTGACAAGGGTACAAAAACGAGCTAAGTTATACTCACTCTAGGACCGATCGGATGCTCCGAACGCGACAGAACGGCATACCCGCGTACAAGCGAATTCAAGCTGTCATACTCAAACGCATTGAAAGCGGTCAGCTCAAGCCCGGAGATGAAGTCAGCTCCGAGCGCGAGTTGGCGCGTATTCACAAAGTCAGCTTGATGACAGCCCGCCACGCGCTCGCGGAACTCGAAAAGGAGGGCCTTGTCGAGCGCCGTCGCGGAGCCGGCACCTTCGTTGCTCCTCCCAAGATTCATTTCAACAAATTGATGAGCTACACCGAGCTGATGGCGGGACGCAGTTTGCCCGCACGCTCGAAGGTACTCTCGTTGCAAGTGATCGACGACGAGCAGGAGATCGCGGCCCGCCTCGCGCTTGCCAATGGCGGGCGACTGTTGCGTCTAGAACGCGTTCGTCAGGGCGCCGATGAGCCGTTCGCGCTGGAGACCTGCTACATGTCCGCCGAGACCTTCGAGGGGTTGAACCGCAACGCCCTGGAACGAGGGTCGCTGTTCATGATCGTGGAGAATGAGTTCGGCGTTGAACTTGCGTATGCTGATGAAGAGATCGACGCGACCGCCGCCGATTCGAGACTGGCGAAGCTGTTTTCGATTGAGAAAGGGGCGCCGCTCCTGCGCGTTCGACAAGTCATCTATTCCGGCAAGGGCACACCGATCATCTACATGCTGGGTCTCTATCGCTCCGATCGCCACAATCTGACTATTCGCCGCTACCGGCGAAAAAACTAGCACTCTTAGAGAAACGTTTCTTTACGCGGGATCGATGGATCCGGGGCAGCGACTGCTTCATCTAATCTCCAATACGGGCACCAGCAGATACCCGCGGAACAGTAACCCTCGACTGTAAAGTTGTGTAAAGGTTTGCGTCGCCGAAGTCGAGTTGCGCTCTAATAGTAAGTGAATGCTTACAATTTGCCCCGCGGAATAGTAAGTGAATGCTTACAATTTGCCCCGCGGATCGGTGCGGCGTAGCTATCATGTTCCGGCTCTTCGACGTGACCGGCGCTGTTTAAAGGGATCATAGTTTCAAATGTGGATCGTTCGAGTCGCCCTCAAGCGACCTTACACCTTTGTCGTGTTAGCTATCCTGCTCCTCATCCTGGGGCCGATCGTAATTCTTCGCACGCCTACCGATATCTTTCCGGATATCAACATTCCCGTCGTAAGCATTATCTGGAATTACAGCGGGATGAACGCCCAGGACATGTCGGATCGAATCGTAACGCTGACAGAGCGTTCCCTGACCACCACCGTTAACGACATTGAACACACTGAGTCGCAGTCGTTGAATGGCATCGCAGTCGTCAAGGTCTTCTTTCAGCCCAACGTGAATCTGGCGACCGCCATTGCGCAAATCACTGCAATCTCGCAGACACAACTCCGCCAGTTACCACCAGGCACCACGCCGCCCCTCGTTATCACTTACAGCGCCTCCAGCGTTCCGATTCTGCAGCTGGGTTTTTCTGGACGCGGCCTTACGGAAGCACAACTGAACGATCTCGCTTTGAACTCCGTGCGCCTGCGCCTGGTCACAGTTCCCGGTGCCGCGATGCCCTATCCGTACGGCGGCAAGCAACGTCAGGTCCAGGTGGACCTGAACACAGCCGCGCTTCAGGAAAAGGGACTCACACCAGTTGATGTCGTAAACGCGATCAGCGCCCAAAACCTGATCCTCCCAGCAGGCACGTCGAAGATAGGCCCCATCGAATACAACGTCGATCTCAACGGCAGTCCCAAGACCGTACAGGAGCTAAACGATCTTCCGGTCAAAACGGTAAATGGCGCCGTTGTTTACATACGCGATGTTGCGTATGTTCGCGATGGGTCTCCGCCACAGACAAATATCGTCCGCGTCGACGGACAGCGTTCAGCCCTGCTCACCATTATGAAGATGGGCGGCGCCTCCACGCTGGACATTATTTCGAGCGTAAAGGCAACGCTGCATAAGAGTATGGGGGCGTTTCCGCAGAATCTGAAGATCACGCAACTCGCGGATCAGTCGATCTTTGTTCGAGCATCGATTCAAGGCGTGGTTCGCGAAGCCGTGATTGCTGCCTGTCTTACCGGGATCATGATCCTGGTGTTCCTGGGCAGTTGGCGCAGTACTCTCATCATCGCGGTTTCGATTCCGCTGTCGATTCTCACCTCGATCATCGTGTTGAGTGCTCTGGGGCAGACGATCAACATCATGACCCTTGGGGGTATGGCGCTTGCGGTTGGAATTCTCGTCGATGATGCAACCGTTGAAATCGAAAATATCAATCGCAACCTTGAAGCCGGTAACAAGGACATTGAAGATGCGATCCTGACGGGTGCGTCGCAGATCGCGGTTCCCGCATTCGTATCCACCCTCTGCATCTGCATCGTGTTCGTGCCAATGTTCTTCCTGACGGGCGTCGCGAGGTATCTGTTCGTGCCGCTCGCCGAAGCTGTTGTTTTTGCCATGCTCGCATCCTACTTACTTTCGCGAACGCTGGTTCCGACCATGGCGAAGTATTTGCTCAAGGTTCATCACGACAATCATCGCGAGCTGAAAGCAAACAGCCGCAATCCGTTCTTCCGCATTCAGGCTGCCTTCGAAAATCAGTTCGAGCGTCTGCGTGAGGGTTATCACCGAACGCTCGATACGTGCCTCCACCATCGCTCGATTTTCGTAGTGGCATTCCTAGCCTTTTGCCTGCTCTCGTTCTTATTGCTGCCCTGGCTCGGACAAGATTTCTTCCCATCCGTAGACAGCGGTCAATTCCGGCTCCACGTCCGGGGCCGGACCGGAACGCGAATTGAGGAAACCGCCAAGCTTTGTGATCTGGTGGAGAACAGCATCCGGCAGGAGATTCCACCGACGGAGATCGACAGCATTATCGACAACATCGGTCTTCCTTACAGCGGAATCAACTTGTCTTACAGCACTTCTGCGCCAATTGGACCCGCCGACGCTGATATCCTGGTGAGCCTTACGCAGAAACATCACTCGACGGAAGACTACATCCACGATCTCCGAATCCGGCTGGCGGATGAATTTCCGGGCGTAACGTTCTCGTTCCTGCCGGCGGACATGGTCAGCCAAATCTTAAATTTTGGATTGCCATCGCCAATTGATATCCAGGTTGTCGGTCGCAATCAGGAAGCCAACCGCCGCTTTGCTGACCATCTTCTCCAGGAATTGAAATACGTGCCCGGAGCCGTAGATCTCCGCATGCAGCAGGCATTCGATCAGCCCTACCTGCATCTGATGGTGGACCGCACGCGGGCCGAAGGCGCCGGATTCACTCAGCGTGACGTCGCCAGTAACTTGCTGGTTTCGCTAAGTGGCAGTTTCCAGACCTCGCCGACTTTCTGGTTGGATCCAAAAAACGGCATCAGCTATTCGATCACGACCCAGACTCCTCAGTACCGGGTTGAGTCGCTGCAGGACCTGGCGAATATTCCTGTATCAGGAGGGATTGGAACCAAGCCGCAGATCCTCGGTACTCTGGCAAGCATTAACCGCGGCGAGGGTCCGGCCGTCGTATCGCATCGCGATGCAGCCCCCGTGATCGACATCTATGGTTCCGTGCAGGGCCGTGACCTTGGTGGTGTTGCATCGGACATGACGCGCATCATTAACGCGAACCGGCAATACCTGCCCCGTGGTTCCGATCTTGTAGTTCGTGGACAGATTGAGACCATGATTTCTTCGTTCTCAGGCCTGCTGTACGGCCTGCTGTTCTCGATTGTGCTGATTTATTTCCTGATCGTGGTGAACTTTCAATCGTGGCTGGACCCGTTCATCATCATTTCAGCCTTGCCGGCGGCGCTTGCCGGTATCGTGTGGTTCCTTTTTATCAGCCACACCACCGTAAGCGTTCCGGCGCTTACTGGATCCATCATGTGTATGGGAGTGGCCACGGCAAACAGCATCCTGGTGGTGAGTTTTGCCAAGGAGCAACTGTCCGAAGGTGCGAGCGCAATCGACGCCGCCCTGAAAGCCGGATTCACCCGTTTTCGCCCGGTTTTGATGACCGCGCTCGCGATGATCATCGGCATGCTTCCCATGGCGGTGGGAATGGGTGAGGGCGGCGAGCAAAATGCTCCGTTAGGACGCGCGGTAATCGGTGGCCTCTTGTTCGCCACTGTTTCAACCCTGTTTTTTGTTCCTGTTTTGTTCGCTCTATTTCATGGCTGGCGTAAGAAGCGCAGCGAAGAAGCCTATATTCAATGACCGAATGCCGTCTTTCTACAACTGAATTGGAAGCACCTATGACGTACCAAGAACGAAACCGGACCGACCTGGTCGATCCTGTGGTTGCGCAAAACAAGAAGCCGAATCGTAATCGCCAGATTTTTTATCTTGTGCTTTTCCTGGTGATCGTGGCGGCTATCGTGATTGCCGGAATTGTTCCTCGCCAGCGTGCGCGCGCTGCGCTTCGTCAGGAAACTGACCAGTTAGCCGTGCCGACTGTTTTCGTCGTTCATCCCAAGCGCGCCTCCGCATCGCAGGAAATTGTTCTGCCGGCAAACGTGCAGGCCTACATCGACGCACCGATCTACGCGCGCACGAATGGTTATCTGAAGCAGTGGTATGCCGACATCGGCGCCCGAGTGAAAGCCGGTCAGTTGCTAGCAACCATTGACACGCCTGAAGTCGATCAGCAACTACGGCAGGCGCGGGCCGATCTGGCCACCGCCGAGGCGAATCTGCAGTTGGCAAAGATTACCGCGGACCGCTATGCCGGACTTCTGAAAACTGACTCTGTCTCCAAGCAGGACGCGGATAACGCCGCAGGAGACTATGCCGCGAAGCAGGCAACCGTGAAGTCTGCCGAAGCTAATGTCCAGCGCCTCACGGAACTGCAATCATTCCAGAAAATCTACGCGCCATTCGACGGCGTGATTACTGCTCGTAACACCGATATCGGTCAACTCATCGATTCGGGCAGCAGCGGTGGCCCCGGCCGAGAGTTGTTTCATATTGCCTCGATCAAGAAGTTGCGCGTCTACGTGAATGTTCCCCAGGATTACTCTCGCACCGCAAAACCCGGACTGACAGCTGATCTCACGTTCCCTGATCTTCCGGGCAAGAAAATCGAAGGCAAGCTTATCAATACGGCCGATGCCATCGATCCTGCGTCGCGTACGTTGCTGGTACAGTTCGAAGTAGACAATTCCGACGGAGTTTTAAAGCCAGGAGCCTATGCTGAACTTCATCTCAAGCTGCCGGCGGGCGCGTCGAGCTACATCGTTCCGGCAACATCCCTGATGTTTCGGTCTGAAGGCTTGCGCCTTGCAACTGTAAATAATGGCAAGGCGGATTTGCTGCCGGTCACAGTTGGTCGCGACTTCGGCCCGGAGGTTGAGATCGTCGCGGGTCTCACCGGCAGTGAAGAAATCATTGTGAATCCACTCGATTCGTTGTTACAAGGACAGCAGGTGCGCGTCGGCCAGCGTCCACCGGAGAACGCGCAGTGAAGATCGTGCAAGAGTTGAAAGCTGGGAGTCTTACCGGCACGGCCACAGTTGCAGCGCTTTTGACCGTCGTTCTGGCCTCCTGCACGGTCGGGCCCAAGTACAAGACGCCGCCGGTCGTCACGCCGCCGGAATATAAGGAGAGCGGCCCGTGGCGGACCGCGCAGCCGAGCGATCAGATCGCAAAAGGCAAATGGTGGGAGATATACCGTGATCCGCAGCTGAATTCGCTGGAAGAACAAATCAGCATCTCTAACCAAACCTTGAAAGCGGCACAGGCGCAGTATGCGCAAGCCCGGGCGCTGGTTCGCTACTATCGCTCGAACTTCTTTCCGACTGTGACGACGAATCCGAGCTTCAGCCGTAACCGTCTGTCGAATCATCGCCCGTTAGGCGCAACCCTCGCCGGTACGACATACAACGATTTCATTCTGCCGATGGATGTGTCGTACGAAGCAGATCTCTGGGGACGTGTCCGGCGAACCGTGGAACAGAGTCGCGAAAACGCTCAAATGAGCGCGGCCGATCTGGAAAATATCAGTCTGAGCCTGCATGCCGAGCTCGCAACCGACTACTTCCTGATGCGTGAGCTAGACGCGGAGCAGCAACTGCTCAACTCCACGGTGATTGCTTATCAGAAGGCGCTCGAGTTGACTCAGAATCGATACCAGGGAGGTGTGGCATCGGCGGTTGATGTTGCGCAGGCACAGGCGCAGTTGGAATCTACCCGGGCGCTTGCGATCGACGATCAACTGGCGCGCGCTCAGTACGAACATGCGATTGCCGTGCTGATCGGCAAAGCGCCGGTATCATTCAGTCTCGCGGCGTCGCCGCTCAGTACCCCTCCACCGATGATCCCGCCCGGGCTTCCGTCGGATTTGCTTGAACGACGTCCAGATATTGCTGCCTTCGAGCGCCAGGTTGCAGCGGCCAACGCGGGCATCGGGATTGCAAAAGCAGCCTACTACCCGATTCTGAACCTCTCCGCGAACGGAGGTTTCGAAAGCGCTGCGGGAGGCGTTCTGTTGAATGGAAGCAGCGCTTTCTGGGCTGTCGGTGCATCTGCGCTCGAAACAGTGTTCGACGCCGGCCGGCGGCGCGCCTTGAATCAACAAGCAATGTCCGTATACGACCAGACTGTCGCCAATTACCGGCAAACTGTTCTCAGCGCCTTTCAGGAAGTCGAGGACAACCTGGCTGCACAACGGATTCTCGACCAGGAAGCCCAAACTCAACAGGCAGCGGTGCAGGCAGCCGAGCAGTCGCTCACTCTGTCGAACAATCGTTACCGGGGCGGAGTCACCACTTACCTTGAAGTGATCACGGCGCAAAGCACTGCGCTTGCTGATGAGCGTACCGAAGTTCAGATCCTTGGCCGACGCATGGCCACCAGCGTACAACTGATTAAGGCTCTTGGCGGGGGCTGGGATGTAAAGGATCTTCCCACGATGCAAGCGGTCGGCGCAACCGGGGCCGGGCACTGATGTTCCAGCAGCTTTGAGTTGTGACATTTTGAAACGAGTTCGTTCTCACGAACTCGCCGTCTGCCTCTTTGACCTTGTTCGTGCCTCCTTCATAGTTGCACAGCAAAAGCACACCGGGACAACACGGGTACAACGATTTCCATCCGACAAAGCACACGGAAGCCAATTCCAGGCATAGATGTTTTGAGGAGTAGGTATGCGCTCATCTTTGCGCGGTTTCTTCGTGCTCTGCACTTCCACTTGCGTGATCATCTTCTTCAGTCTGCTTGTCGGTTGCGGCGGAACGACTTCATCGAGCTCCAGCAATGGCGGCAGCAATCCGGCGGCGGGACCAACGAGCGGCAGCGGCCCAGGTGGTTCAGGCTCCAGCGGATCAGGTACGTCTGGAGGTTCTGGATCCGGCGCCACCGGTTCGGGCGGCACCGGCTCTGGATCATCCGGATCCGGAAGCGGTTCGGGGACGAGCGGAATGGGCTCTGGAAGCAGTGGCTCTGGTTCGTCAGGATCGGGTTCGGGCGGCTCTGGCAGCACAGGCTCTGGAAGCGGATCTGGATCGGGAAGCGGCTCGGGTTCCAGCAGTCTGGTTTCATTCGTCTATACAGCAGGTCCGAATGCCATTGCGGCATATGGCGTTCACGCAGATGGCTCGCTAGCCGCGGTACCGAACTCGCCCTACACCGCGAGCACGAATAATTACCTTGTCACGAATGGCGCTTATCTGTACACCCTCGATTCGACAGGAATGACGATCGAGATTTACGCGCTGAATAAGTCAGACGGCTCGCTCAAATCGGCAGGAACAACGAGTGCAACTACGGGCGATCCAGTTTCAAGTGCAAACGCCATCTCGCTTTCGATGGACCACACCGGAAATTCGCTTTATGCGGGCACCAACGATGGCGTCGGTGATAACGGCTTCAACTTCTTCCAAGCCGGCAATAGTGGTTCTCTCACGCAAAAACAATACGCGGGCTCGCAAGAAGAATACGGCGGCCCTCTTGCACTCGCTGCAAACAATAAGTATCTGTACGGTGATAGCTGCTACAAAGCTGTTTGGTATTTCTACGGCCTGCAGCGCGCATCGGACGGAACCCTGACCAATCTCGATATCGGCTCGCAGAACGGACCTCCGGTAGTTGGCCGCAACAACTACAACGGTTATTGCCCCTACTCTATTGCAGCCTCGGCGAAGAACTTTCTCGTACTTGCTTACGCGTCCATCGGGTCGGCACAACCGTACCAACTGGAGACGTTCACGATTAATGCGGACGGAACATTGACCGCCATCGCAACTTCGCAGATCACAACTGCATCAGCCACGGGGAACGGTGGACCGGGATCGATTGCAATCCAGTTCGATCCCACGGGCAGCTATCTTGCGGTGGCCGGCAACGGAGGCGTGCAGATCTACACCATCGATGCTGGTGGCAATCTCTCGCCAGTCGGATCGCCACAGGACCCCGGGGTGAACTTCCAGAACGTCGCCTGGGACAAATCGAACCACGTCTTCGCTACCTCGACAAACCAGGTTTATGTCTGGAACGTCAACAAGGGACAGCTATCACCGGCAGCCGGCTCGCCATACGCTGGCGCGTCGGGGCTCACGGTACTGCCCCTGCAGTAGTTTCGTAACAGGCGAGTGAAGGCAATGACCTTCGCTTGCCGCATCTCTCCGGAGTTCATCATGCCTTACCTCTTCATCCACCGGATGTCCTTGTCTCTTGTGGTCCTCATCACGCGGTAATGTGTCCCGAAACATTGTTGGTTTCTTGCCTACCGACATAGCATGACGGCAAATAGGGCTGGTGTGTCTGTCGAAAGGAGCGCGGCATGCACGCAGCATTGGACGAAAGACTGCAAGCCGGAGAACAGGCCTTCATCGACCAGGTGATCGCCGGGCGAACGGCACAACCTGGAGCACTGCTCAGCATTCTGGAAGCAGTGCAAAATCATAATCCCCACAACTATCTGCCGATGGAGTCGCTGCGCTACATCGCTGCCAAGGCAGACGTGCCGCTGTCGCAAATCTACAGCGTGGCCACGTTCTATTCCTTCTTCAACCTGCATCCGCAGGGAGACAACACAATCTGCATCTGCCGGGGGACGGCGTGCCATACACGCGGTTCGCGCAACCTGCTGCAGAGCCTGCGGCTCGACCTGGGTCTGGGCACAGAGGATGCCGAGGATACGAACGAAGCTGACAAACTGTTACTCACGACCAGCGACAACAAGTTTACGGTGCGAACTGTAGCGTGCTTCGGGCAGTGCGCACTGGCTCCTGTGGTAGAGGTGAATCACCGGATCTGCGGCCACGTGAACGAGCGCACTCTGCAGCGCGAGATCCGCAACCTTGAACGGGAGAGTGAATGATGCCACGGATCCTGGATATCGGCGCGTTCAACGCTGTTCGAGAAGCGGGGATTGCCAAGCTGATGCCGACCGTGCCTCGGATCACGGTGGGGATGGGAACATGCGGCCGCGGCAATGGAGCAGAGGGTGTCTATCACGCGTTTGCTGAACTGATCGAACGCTCCGGCGATGACATTGTGGTCGCGGGTGTGGGCTGCTTTGGGTCCTGCTTTCAGGAGCCGCTCGTAACCGTGCGTCTGCCGGGTGCTCCGCTTGTAGTACTACGGAGAACCCAAGCCAACGACACGGGGCGAATTCTGCATGATGTTCGCACCGGAAAGATCACACCCGATCTCATCTATTGCAAAATCGAAGAGTGGGACCACATTACCGGTGTTCTCAAATACGGCCACGGATACCCTGAAATTCCCCTCTGGAATGAAGTTCCCTTCTTCAAAGGGCAGAAGAAGATCGTTCTGCGCAATTGCGGTCTGGTAGATCCCGATGATATCGAGGAATACATAGGCGTCGGCGGATACCAGGCGCTTTATAGCGTGCTCATCGACGGCCATCCGGAAAAGGTGATCGAGCAGATCAAAGCCTCCAAACTGCGCGGACGAGGAGGCGCAGGTTTTCCGACCGGAAACAAATGGGAATTCCTGGCGAAAGCGAAAGCCGACGCGAAATACATCATCTGTAATGCGGACGAGGGCGATCCGGGAGCGTACATGAACCGCAATGAGATCGAAAGTGACCCGCATTCGCTGCTCGAAGGCATGATCATCGGCGGATACGTTACCGGCGCCACTCAAGGAATCGTCTATGTGCGTGCGGAGTATCCGCTGGCAGTTCACCGGTTGTCGCGGGCGATCGATCAAGCCCGTGAATACGGAATTCTCGGCGAGAATATTCTCGGTCGCGGATTCAGCTTCAACATAAGCGTCGTCGAGGGCGCCGGCGCTTTCGTTTGCGGCGAAGAAACCGCGCTGATTGCGTCGCTCGAAGGTTTCGCCGGAAGACCGCGACCGCGTCCCCCCTTCCCAGCCCAGAAAGGCCTTTGGGGCAAACCAACGAACATCAACAATGTCGAGACCTGGTACAACATTGCCCCGATCATCACAAAGGGACCGGCATGGTTTACCGATACGGGCAGCCCGAAGAGCGCAGGAACAAAAGTCTTCTCACTGGTGGGGAAAGTCCGCAGCACCGGACTGGTCGAAATGCCACTCGGCACACCCCTAAAGACTTTCATCTATGACATCGGCGAAGGCAGTGCGGGCGGATCTCCGATCAAAGCCGTGCAGACGGGTGGTCCTTCCGGCGGCTGCATTCCTCAAGAAATGTTCGATACAGCGGTGGACTACGAAAGCCTGGCGCAACTCGGATCCATTATGGGCTCCGGCGGCATGGTTGTGATGGACGAAGACAACTGCATGGTCGACGTAGCACGCTACTTCATCGAGTTCACACATTCGGAGTCGTGCGGGAAATGCGTGCCCTGCCGCGTTGGATTGAACAAGTCGCTGCGGATGCTGAACGCCGTAACAAAGGGATCTGGCACGATGCATCAACTAGACGTTTTAGATGAACTGGCACGCTATATTCGCGACTGCTCGCTGTGCGGTTTGGGCCAGACCGCTCCCAACCCTGTGCTGACCACGATGCGCCACTTCCGGAACGAGTTTGAAGATCACATCCTCGGCAGACGTTGTGCAGCAGGTGTCTGCGAAGAGCTGGCCATCTCTCCATGCGAAAACAGTTGTCCGCTGCACATGAATATCCCGCGTTTCCTGCAACTTCAGCGAGAAGGTAGAACTGAAGACGCATTCCTTTCGGTAATTATGGACAATCCGCTGCCGGCCTCGACGGGGCGGGTGTGCCAGCATCCTTGCGACAGGCGTTGCCGTCGCCAGACAACAGACGAACCGGTAAACATGCGTGAAGTTCATCGCTTCATCGCAGATAGCGTTCTACTCTCGGAGCGCTTCGAGGAGGTTACAAAGCAGGTCTGCGCTCGCAAGTTGGAACCGAGCGGCAGGAAGGTGGCAATCGCCGGCGCCGGACCGTCTGGTCTCACCGCAGCTTTTTATCTCGCCATGCTCGGTCACGACGTAACCGTCTACGACGGCAAATCAGAAGCCGGCGGAATGCTTCGTTTTGCATTGCCGGAATATCGGCTGCCAAAAGCAGTCCTGGCGCGGGAGATCGAACTGATCGAACGGTTGGGCGTGAAGTTCATATTCAACACTCGGGTCGGCTTCGATATTCCGTTGAACGACTTAGATGAGCGCTTCGACGCCGTTTTCATCTCCATCGGCACATGGAAGGAATCCTGGGTCTATCTACCCGGTACCGAACTGAAAGGCGTCTATCCCGCGTTACTTTTTCTCGAAGCCGTCGCGAACCATGAAGAAGTGCGCCTGGGAAGAAAGGTAGCTGTAATCGGTGGAGGTAATGCGGCGATTGATTCCGCCAGAACCGCCTTGCGCCGGGGAGGTGATGTAACCGTGATCTATCGCCGCGAGCGCAAAGACATGCCGGCCATCGAAGAAGAGACCACCGCCGCGCAGGCGGAAGGGGTCAAGTTTGCCTTTTTGGCCGCGCCCCACCGGATCGTCGGAGACTCCAAGGGCAATGTGAAGGCGATTGAGATCGTAAAAACGCGGCTGGGTGAGTACGACGCCTCCGGCAGGCGGAAGCCCGTACCGACTGATGAAATTCAGAGAATCGAATGCGATTCCGTGATACTCGCTGTCGGCGAGACATTCGACCTCGACTTTGCGCGCGCTTCCGGTCTTGGCATGAAGGAGAATGGCACGATTGAGGTGAACCGCTTCACTCTTGAGAGCACGCGACCGCGCTTCTTCGCAGGCGGCGACGTGATTACCGGCGCCTCAAATGTATCGAATGCGATGGCCTATGGGAAGCAGGCGGCGCAAAACATCGATCTCCAGTTGATGGAAACGCGACGTTGGGAAAAGCTCTTCGCCAAGATCGATTGCGACGAGTCTGTACCGGAAAATCCGAGCGAAAGCCGACGGCATCACGGCCATGAAATAGCGGTAGCGACTCGCGTCCGCTCAGAGGAAGAGGTCGTGACTGGACTGACCAATGCCGAGGCCATGGACGAAGCCTGCCGCTGCCTTCGCTGCGACATAAAAGTAGAAGCCTGAGAGAGGGACGGAAAACGTGCCGAAAAAATTACAACTCCGCATTGACGGCGAGATGGTGAGCGCTCTCGAAGGCCAGACCATCCTGCAGGCAGCACGCAACAGCGGGAAGTACATTCCGACCCTTTGCTACCTGGATGGGCTGACTCCGGTCGGGGGATGCCGGCTGTGTATGGTCGAAGTGTCCGGAATCGACCGTCTGGTTCCTGCATGCACCACTCCCATCCAAGATGGCATGTCCGTGAGCACCACCTCGGCCAAATTGACCCGTTACCGAAAGATCATGCTGGAATTGCTGTTCATCGAACGCAATCACATCTGCGCCGTTTGCGTTTCAAATGGTCACTGCGAACTGCAGGCAATGGCTTCCCAGATGGGCATCACCAATGTTCGCTTCTCCTACAACTATCCGAAGCTGTCGGTTGATCAGTCGCATTCGCGCTACGTGCTCGACCACAACCGCTGCATCCTGTGCACGCGTTGCGTGCGAGTGTGCGCTGAACTGGAAGGCGCTCACGTTTGGGAAGTGACCTCGCGCGGAATTCACGCCCGCGTGCAAAGCGACCTCAACCAGAAATGGGGAGAATCCCGAGGCTGCACGAACTGCGGAAAATGCGTGCAGGCTTGCCCAACGGGAGCTTTGGCCGAAAAAGGATGGGCGGTGGAAGAGATGATCAAGCGCAACGACAACATCACTGTGCTGGCGCACAGGAAGGGAGCCGGGGCATGAAGCGTGTAAAACTCGCTACCGTGTGGCTCGATGGTTGCTCGGGCTGCCACATGTCGGTGCTCGATATGGATGCGGCCATTATCACCCTCGCCCGGAAGATCGACATAGTCTACGGTCCACTTGTAGACGCGCAGGAGTTTCCCGACGATGTTGATGTCACGCTAGTGGAGGGCGCTGTCAGCTCACAGGAAGATGCAACAAAGATCCAGAAGGTCAGGCAACGCACAAAGACGCTGATCGCCATGGGCGACTGTGCGGTTACCAGCAATGTTCCCGCGATGCGCAACGGTGTGCCTGTCAGCCAGTTGCTGCACACAATTTACGCGACTTCAAATGGCAGTAAAGATGTTCCGGGTGAACGCCTACCGCAATTACTCAGCCACGCTCGTCCATTGCACGAATTCGTAAAGATCGACATGCATCTGCCGGGATGTCCCCCGAGTTCAAAACTGATCGTGGGTGTGCTGTCAGATCTTCTCGACGGGAAAAAACCGGAGTTGGCGGGCAAGGTGAAATTCGGGTAAGGAGCTCTGGATGAAGCGCATCACGATTGAGCCGGTCAGCCGAATAGAAGGCCATGCGAAGATCACCATTCAACTGGCGGACGACGGTCATGTGGCCAAAACCGATTTCCAGGTCACACAGGTTCGCGGCTTCGAAAAGTTCACCGAAGGGCGTCCTTTTTACGAGATGCCGGGTATCACCTCGCGCATTTGCGGCATATGCCCAGTGAGCCACGCGCTGGCATCGGCCAAAGCATGTGAAGCAATTATGGCGGTGCGCATTCCGCCGGCTGCCCGCAATCTCCGCGAACTGCTGCACTGTGCGCAGTACGTGCAGTCGCACGCACTGAGCTTTTTCTACTTGTCAGCGCCTGACTTTCTTTTGGGAATGGATTCAGATCCAGCCAGTCGCAACGTGCTTGGAATCATCCGCAAGCATCCGGATGTTGCCCGCGACGGAATCGAACTGCGCAAGTTCGGTTTACAGATCATCGAGAGCCTGGCCAGGGAGCGTGTTCACGCGTCGTGGGTGGTTCCAGGAGGCGTAAATGCGCCGATCACTCCGCAAACTCGAGATCGCATTCTTGGCGAGTTGCCCGAAGCGAAGGCAATCGCGCACCGTACATTCAAATTCTTCAAGGCTGTCCTCGACGACTACACGGACGAGATCAGCCACTTTGGATCCAATCCAACGATGTATGCGGGGCTAGTCGACCAAAAAGGTAGTTTGCAGCTTTATGAAGGCGCTCTTCGTTTCCGCAGCAGCATC
The DNA here is from genome assembly GCA_021324365.1 of Terriglobia bacterium. Taxonomy (GTDB): domain Bacteria; phylum Acidobacteriota; class Terriglobia; order Terriglobales; family Acidobacteriaceae; genus JAJPJE01. Next base: position 67,326 of record JAJPJE010000022.1, read on the forward strand.
GGAGAAATCATCGAGGATCAGATTCCGGCGGAGGAGTACTCGCAATGGATTGCTGAGGCTACTCTGCGGGATTCGTACCTGAAGGCTCCCTATTTCAAGCCGGTGGGATTTCCGGATGGTGTTTATCGCGTCGGCCCGCTCGCGCGTCTGAATGTCATCGAAAATTACGGGACACCTGCAGCGGATGCGGAGCGGAAAGAATTCGCACAGCGCTTTGGAGTCCCCGCACACAGCTCCTTCCTCTATCATTACGCCCGCCTGATTGAAATTGTCTACGCGCTGGAAAGAATCGAAATGCTACTCGGCGATTCGCGCACGCTCGACGAGCATGTTCGCGCCAAAGCCGGAGTGAATGCACTGGAGGGAGTGGGCGTAATCGAAGCTCCCCGTGGCACGCTTATCCACCACTATAAGGTTGATGAACAGGGTGCCATGAAATGGACCAATCTCATTGTGGCGACTGGGCACAACAATCTTGCAATCGGCAAAAGCGTCCAGCAGGTAGCCGAGCACTTCGTGAAAGGCGATAAGCTGGAAGAAGGTGCGCTGAACCGCGTATCCGCGGTGGTCAGGGCCTACGATCCCTGCTTGAGCTGTTCAACCCACGCATCGGGGCAAGTTGCAGTGCGTCTCCGGCTGGTGGATAGCCGCGGCGAATTACTGGACGAAGTTTCTAATTAACAGTAGCGCTCGGAGGGGCGATGACTTCGCCGGCTAATGAGATCACGTGGCGCAGCCGTCCCGGCTGCGAGAGGTTCTCTTAGGACACCGACCTCAAGCCCGAGATGATGACAGCCCCCACCGCCCAATTCCATGCCACCTCAGCCTCAATCTCGCTGCCGTCGCAAAATACCCGGAGCGTCTGACAAGGCTTGAGATTCTGGAACGTGTGCCGGATGCACATTCCGCGCTGGCTCAGATTCACAAGGTCAGCGTGGAATTCCTGAACGGTATCCGAATCTTTCAGAGACACGCGAACCTGTCCCTCCGCAGGCAGCCGCAATTCGGTCCGGCGATCCTCGAATAGTGGAGCGTCGGTCGCGATGAGTTCGATCCAATCCTTCTCGCTACCCATGGACTGAAGAAAAATAATCGACCGGGCGCAAACATGGCAGAGCACGATCGTTACGTTTGCCGACTGGACTGAAGTAACGGAAAAAGCCGCATCGTTCGTAGGTAAACCTAAGCCTTACGCTGCGTACCTATGGGAGCTAAGCATCTGATTAAAAAGGGGTTCATGCCTTCCCTCACCTCACTGGCACACTCCAATTCTGCCGGCCCTCTCACGGCTGATAGACTTACATCGTCATCATGTCCGACCTGCCATCTTCCGAACAGAATACTGACGAAGTCTCCTTTGGAGATCTTCTTTCGCAATTCGAACGCGCTCATAAGCCGGAGGCTAACAAACAGCTGCAGGGTACGGTTATCGCGGTTTCTGCAGATACCGTGTTCCTCGACATTGGGTACAAAACCGAAGGTGTGCTTCCGCTCTCGATATTCCAGAATGCCGCGCAGGAAGTGAAGCCCGGCGACAGATTCCTGGTTTCCGTGAAGGGTCGCAACGAGGAGGGTTATTACGAGCTCTCGCGCTCACGCGTGGAGCGCCCTGCGGACTGGCCTGCTCTCGAGCGTGCGTTCAATGAGAAGTCGACTATCCTCGGCACGGTTAGCGCGGTCGTTAAAGGCGGCCTGACCGTGGACGTTGGCGTACGAGCTTTTATGGCCGCTTCCCGCAGTGGAGCGCGCGATGCGTCCGAAATGGAAAAGCTTGTCGGTCAGGAAATCCGCTGCCGCATTACCAAGCTCGATATCACCGAAGAAGATGTCGTGGTCGACCGCCGTGCCCTTGCGGAAGAAGAGGCCAATGCTGCGCGTGAGCGTCGCTACTCCGAGATTTCAGAAGGCGACGTTTTGCGAGGCACGGTTCGCAGCCTCGCCGATTACGGAGCGTTCATTGATCTCGGCGGAGTCGATGCCTTGCTACATGTAGGCGAAATCAGCTGGTCGCGCGTTGAGAAGCCGTCCGAGGCACTTTCGGTTGGACAAGAGATCGAGGTAAAGGTCCTTAAGGTGGGAGAAGAGGGCGGCAAACGCCGTATCGCAGTCAGTATGAAGCAGCTTCAGCCGCATCCCTGGGATTCGGTCGCCGGGAGGTATAACGTTGGCGAGCGTGTGCGCGGCAGGGTCTCGCGCGTCACAGATTTCGGTGCTTTTGTTGAACTCGAGCCGGGGATTGAAGGACTGATTCACATCTCCGAGCTCTCGTGGACGCGCAAGGTGAAGCGGGTTACTGATGTTGTGAAGACTGGAGACACCGTGGACGCCATTATCCTCGCTGTGAACGTGGCTGAACGGCGGATTTCTCTTGGCCTTAAACAAGCCCTCGGTGATCCGTGGGCCGACATCAGCAAGAAGTTCCCAGCCGGCTCGGCGATTGAAGGACCAATCATCAGCATCACCAATTTCGGGGCGTTCGTTCAGATCACTGAAGGTGTAGAGGGTATGATCCACGTGAGCGAAATCAGCACCGAGAAGCGTATCGCTCATCCACGCGACGTGTTGAAGGTCGGGCAAGTGGTCCAAGCGCAGATCCTCGCGATCGATACTGAGAAACGGAACATCCGGCTAAGCATGAAGCAGCTCGTCCCCACCGGACTCGACGAATATCTCGCGGAACATAAGCCCGGAGATATTGTTAGCGGTCGTATCATGGATGTATCGGGATCAAACGCCCGCGTGGAGCTTGGAGAAGGCATTCAGGCCAAGTGCAAGATTTCCAGTATTTCCGAAAGCTCGCTTCAAGAACAAAAGACTGCCAAGGCGGACGTGTCTTCCCTGAGCTCTATGCTGCAGGCACGCTGGAAGGGCGAGACTCAGTCGGAGAACAAGAAGACCGAACCCGCAGCTGCCGGACAGGTTCGCAGCTTTAGAATCACGCGGCTCGATCCTGACAACAAGAAAATTGAGCTCGAGCTGAAGTGAAAGATCGGCGACGGACTACACTGACTCTCGCGGATTGAACAGGAATCTCCGCGCACATGCTTGCTATCTGTGGCCAATACTATCTTGCGAAGTCGATACGCATTGCGAACGCGTACTTCCCCGGTGCTTCCTTTGGCAAGTGTACGTGCAGGCCATCAGGGCTCTGTTCGAATTTCAAATCTTCATCGGACGCCAGCAACTTCACATCTCGGACCTGCTGCCCCGCGCCCTTCGCTAGTGAGTGAATGATTGCTTCCTGGCTCTCCGGCCATGCCATCGCGATCGCATAGAGAACCCCGTTTCTCTGCGTAAAGCGGAAATCCTCGGGCGTGTACGGCCGTGTGTCGGTATCGTGAAATGCTCCGGCTTGCACTTTCGTCGGACCTTCCCCGTAAACGATCCACGGCCGGGTCCCGTAGATGGCTTCCCCATTCACTTTTAGCCACGAACCGACATCCAGTAGCACCTGCTGTACTTCGTCCGGAATTGTCCCGTCCGACCGCGGGCCAACATTTAAGAGCAGATTGCCGTTCTTGCTAACAATGTCGATCAATTGATGCACGATGAAATCAGGCGTCTTGAACGTGTCGTTCTGTATGTAACCCCACGATTTGTTGCTGACCGACGTATCGGTCTGCCACGCGCGAGGCTGAATGGTCGCCAGTTGTCCCCGTTCTATGTCCAACACGGCTGAATGTTCCTGCATCGCGTAATCCTTGTAATTCAGCACGCCGATCACGCCAGAATGTTTGAGAGACTCGTCGTAGTAAAACGCGGCGAAGCGCGTCAAATTCCAGCGGATGGAGGGTTGTCCTACCCACCAGTCGAAGTACATAAGGTCGGGATGATATCTCTCCACGATTTCGGCAGCGCGAGCCAGCCAATCGTCAGTCCACTGTTGCGAGACGTACGTGAAGTCGTTGGAGACCGGAGTTCCATTCTTCGCCTCCAACCACGTATGTGCGGGCCCGTAGAACGCCGCGTACTTCGGATCATTCACATCTGATTCGATTGTGCGGCCTCCGTCCAGGAAGAAGTTATGCTCGACGCGGTGAGACGAGGCTCCAAGATGCAATCCTTCCGCCCTTACGGCTTTCGCCAGATCGCCGGCCAGGTCGCGATGCGGTCCCATCTTTGCTGCGGTCCAATCGGACAAGCCGCAGTCATACATTGCAAATCCGTCATGATGCTCAAACACCGGCACAACATACTTCGCTCCTGCATCTTTGAATAACTTCGCCCAGGCTGCCGGATCGTACTTTTCAGCTTTAAACATTGGGATGAAGTCTTTGTACCCGAATTTCGTCAGCGGACCATACGTCGCAATCTCGTGCGCATATTCAGGCGTTCCCTTTCGATACATGTTGCGTGGATACCACTCGCTCCCAAACGCTGGTACGGAATAAAGGCCCCAATGAATGAAGATGCCGAACTTCGCGTCCCGATACCATTCCGGAGCTTCGTAGTTCTGCAGTGACTGCCAGTCGGCGCGATAGGGCCCCTGCTGGATTACCGTATCGACATCCTTCAAGATAGCCGCGCGGTACGAATCGTACTTGCTGCTTGCCGTCTGCCACGTCTGATCGATCGCTTCCGGCGCTTGCGATGACGTGGGAGCGTCGGGATCTTGTGCGAGGAGTGAAGAAGAACAGATAAGTATCAGTGCGATTGCCATCAAGCGTAACAACCCGGATCTGGTCGGCAACGTTGGTCTCCGAAGCGGGAATGTGAGCAACAGAGTCGCTGAAATGCTATATGAAAGCGTTTTCATAGGCCAATGGTTTTTCAAGGCTCTCAAGATTTTCCGGGATGATTACTTCGGACGAACAGACATCTGCTGCTGCGTGAATCGGTTGTGCACGCAATGTATCGCAATGTATCGCATCGGCACTTTTTGTACTGCGCCCACGACCTTTTTGTACTACACACACTCCAGAGAGCGCGGCAGTGCTGCTGACTTTCAAGAACAGGAGGAATCTGTGCAGCTGAATTCTGTTTTGAGAAGCTGCACAAACACAGTTCTAACGAAACAAGCTTGCGTTCAAAACGCTCAAAACTGGTTCTCGCCCGCATTTCTCCTGCTCAACACGACATACGAGAATCCGTAAACAACCGCCGGCTACATGGCTGAACGCGAAGAATGCAGGGCGAATCCGTGCACCCACCCGCGGCAGTCCGGTTGCTGTTGTATTGGTGGTCATTGCCTGTTCGGAGCCGAATGTGCGTTCTCATCCGCTCTGGATGAAGCGGCGGCGTTCAAGTCCAGGTAGCAGCCTGCGAACAATCCGCGTTTCGGTTTGTCGAGCACAAAAGTTTGTTGGTGATGTCCGGAAAGAGGATCTATGAGAGTTCGCTCCTGTCTTTGGTCGGCCCTGGCATTAGCCCTGGCGCTCACCATTTCGTCTCAGTATCTACGATCCCAGAGCTTGACCCAGGGTGGAGTCAACGGAACGGTGACCGACCCGAGTGGAGCCGTAATCCCGAATGCAACCGTTGAATTGAAAAACAACGACACTGGTGCAACCGCCACACGAACGACGACCAGCACGGGTGCATACCAGTTTCCATTCTTAGCTCCGGGCAGCTACACGATTACGTACACAGCTCCAAACTACCTTAGCGCTAGCAGGACGGTGCTGGTTACCGTGGGCCAGGTGACCACGCAAGATGTGAAACTAGGGGTTCAAGCCGCGAATCAGACGGTCACTGTCACCGCCGAAGGTGGAATCCTGCAGACGACGTCACCCAGCCTGACTACCACAATGTCGAACGAGCAGATTCAATACGTTCCCAATGGCGGCGGTGATTTGAGCTTTATCGCCCAGACTGCGCCGGGTTCAACGATGAATACCCAGGCAGGCTATGGAAACTTCGCCAGCAACGGCGTGCCTGCAAACGCCAACAACTTTACCGTGAACAGTATGCCGGAGAACGATCCGTTCCTGAACCTCAACAACTCCGGAGCGACCAACATTCTGCTTGGACAGAATGACATCAGCGAGACTACCGTCGTCAGCAATGGATATTCGGGCGAATACTCCATGCCAGGCGCGAACGTCAACTATGTCAGTCGAAGCGGAACCAATGCATTTCACGGAAATGCGAGCTGGCGTTGGAATGGGCGGTACGTAAACGCGAACAACTACTTCAACAAACAGAATTCTCCACCCACTCCGCGTCCATTTGTGAACGACAATATGTGGCAGGCATCGTTTGGCGGTCCTATTAGAAAAGATAAGACCTTCTTCTTTGTAGATACCGAGGGTCTTTACCTGATGGTGCCGGTTGCAACCAGTGTGAACATTCCCTCTCCTGCATTCCAGTCTGCCGTGCTTGCAAATATCGGGGCTACCCAACCGGGCGAGCTTTCCTTGTACCAGAACATGTTCAATACCTATAACCATGCGCCGGGGGCAGCCTCAGCGACCAATACCTTAGCTGGCGGCGGTTGCGCCGACTTCACAGGCGCGGGCTTCGGAGCTGCGAATCCGTGCGCTCTGCGTTTCAATTCGACTGTAACCGGAAACACGCATGAGTGGCTGGTTACCGGTCGCATTGATCAGAACATCGGCAACAACGACCGTGCCTTTCTGCACATACGCTCCGATCACGGTGTTCAGGCTACCTACACCGACCCGCTGAGTCCGAGTTTCAATGACGTCAGTACCCAGCCACAATGGGAAGGACAATTTCAGGAAGTACACAACTTTGGCGTGAGTACCACGAACTCCTTCAATCTGAACGGCTCCTACTACAGTGCGATTTTTCAGCTGGCAAATCAGTCAGCAGCACTGGCACTTCAACCGCTGCAACTTTCGTTTGCGGGAAATGCTTTTTACAGTCTGGGACGTAACTACCAGTTGCCTCTTCCTACCCCTCAAGGCCGCAATGTCACTCAGTATGGATTCGTCGATGACGTGAGCCATGTTATGGGTAATCACACTTTCAAGATCGGCGCCAACATGGCCCGTTACGACATATCAACCTACGGCCCCGGAATCAACACACTTCCAGCCGCAACCAATGAAAGCCTGACCGATTTCTACAACGGCGTTGCGACAACGTTCACACAAGCATTTCCTAGCCGTCTGAAGCAGCCCATCAATCTTTACGACCTGGGCATGTATGCGCAGGACACGTGGCACGCAAGGACAAATCTCAGCCTGACATTCACAATACGGGCGGACCGCTACTCCAACCCAAGCTGCGTAACCAACTGCTTCAGCCGCTTAAACAGCTCGTTCCTGAATGTGGATCATTCGCTAGGCGCGCCCTACAACCAAGCAGTAATGGCGAATCAGAGCCAGGCGCTCCCGTCTTCCTACGATCCGTGGACGGTGGAACCTCGCTTTGGATTTAACTACAGCCCGTTTGGAACGGACGGCAATGTTGTGATCAGCGGTGGTTTCGGTCTCTTCGCCGCCACGTTACCGGCGGGATATACCGATAACTTGATCAACAATCTTCCTAACGATCCAACATTCACCATTGCCGGATTGCCATTCGGACCTGGCATGACTGGCAATGCCCAAAGCGCCGCTGCTGCCGGAGCGGCCGCCCTTGTATCTGGCTTTAAGAATGGCGCCACCTATAACAGCCTAAACTCTGCGGTGATGGCAGCCACTGGCTCGCCGTTCAGCGTGCCAAATTTCTTCAATGCAGGACAAGGAATTCACCCGCCCAGGTTCCAGGAATGGAATTTGCAGGTTGAGCGCGCGTGGGGAACCAAAACAGCTCTGACCCTCAAATACGTTGGGAATCACGGTATTTGGGAGCAGATCAACAACACCGGGCTGAATGCCTATTGCGGTCCGACAGCCGCCGTCACTGCCCTTCCCGGAACTCCTTCCTGTTTTTCGACACTGGGAGTTACTGGATTCGCAGGTCTGCCGGCAGCACCAATGGATCCTCGATTCGGGACTGTGACCGAGATCTCGTCAGGCTACAACTCGAATTACAACGGTTTCACCGCTTCCTTTTTGCGGCGCTTCTCTGCATTCCAGTTCCAGTTGAATTACACCTGGAGCCACGCAATGGATTACGTCTCGAACGCAGGTCAGGGAATCTCGCCGTTCAACTTCGATACGAACGTCAGTATCACCGCTCCACAAAATCCATTTAGCCCGTTCCAAAACATGTATGGGAATGCCGATTACGACATACGCCATTACTTCAGCGCGAATTACGTCTACACCACTCCGAAGAGCTGGTTCCACGGCTTCTTCGGAAGTCTGCTGGGGGATTGGACAGTGGGAGGGACAGTCTTCGCACGTTCCGGTCTGCCCTTCACGGTGGTCGACACAGGCACCGGTGGCTCGCTTGCCGCGTATGGCTATGGCGGGGCGACGATTTTTGGTGCGACCTTCGCTAACCAGATCGGCGCGTTGGGCATGACCAATTCGTGCGGCTCCCAATATGCGAATCCGACCAGCGGTGCATGTCCGCTGTTGACCGGGAATTTTGCTCCTGATGTAGGCGGTTTCGGGTCTCAACGGCGTAACCAGGTACGTGGACCAAACTTCTTCGATACCGATCTCTCTCTCTACAAGAACTTTAAGCTTCCCCACTGGGAGAGAGCAGAGTTCACGATTGGCGCCACTGCCTACAATCTTTTCAATCATCCAAACTTCGACCAGCCCATAGGCGACGTTGCTGCGCCGGGCTTCGGGACCATCGTCACCGCGATCAGTCCTCCTACCTCGATCTACGGCTCATTCCTGGGTGCCGATGCATCACCTCGCGTGCTGCAATCGCAAATCAGATTGAGCTTCTAGACGACAATGCCTGCCAGGCGCGGATTTCGGTCCGCGCCTTTTTTTATGAAGACTATTTTTGTTGGCCGACTAACGTATGGGCGGCACATATGTGAGATGTTGTGCGAACCACCAGCATAAAAAGAACACGATTGGGACGTGTACAATCAGCTGCAGCATCCCATAACCGACCAGATCACGAGCTTTCAGACGTAGAATCGCGAGTAGCGGCAACATCCAAAATGGATTAACCAGGTTCGGCAGTGCTTCGGCTGCGTTATAAATCTGCACCACCCACCCAAGGTGCACCTGGTGTATGTTGGCTGCCTGAATTACGTAGGGTGCTTCAATTACCCACTTGCTTCCGCCCGAAGGCACAAACACTCCGAGCACAGCCGAGTAGATGGCAACCAATAACGGGTAACTGTTGTGTGTGGTGGCCGCAGCAAAAAGCGTAGCCAAATGCGTGCTGATGTTCGTCCCCGCAATCATTCCAAAAATTACTGCATAGAACGGAAACTGGATGATCACGCCACCAGTGGCGGGCACAGCGTCTACGACAGCGCGCATGAATCGCTTTGGACGCCAGTGCAACAGCAGCCCAACCGTAATAAACATCAAGTTATAGGTGTTGAGGTCAAGCGCGGCTAACGCGCCCTGAGGTGAGGTACGGAATACGTTGATCAGGTACCAGATTAGAAGTGCAGCAACAAGGATTGTGAGCAGCGGAGTGTACTCAAGCCATTCTCCGGGTTTGGTCCGTGGCTCTAACTCTGCACCCAGGGGCTCAGAAATGACGCCATACATTTCCGCTGTCCGCGCCTTTTCAACAGGAGGCGCCGATAGGTAGGCAATGAGCACGGAGACGACAATCAAGACGGCTGTGAGCGCGATACTCTGGGGTAGGAATAGAGTCTGTCCCAGCGGAATTACGCCGCTCAGCGCAAGCAGCGACACCGGAATCGCTGACTTGGTTGCCATCAACATGGCTGCCGATGACGACAGTCCCATGGCCCATACCGCACCCAAGCCAAGGTATGCGGCCGCACCCGCTGCGCGGTAATCCATGCCTTTGACGCGGGTCGCCATTTCCCGCGCAAGCAGTCCGCTGAAAATCAGGCTCAATCCCCAGGAAATCAGCGACGTCAGCATCGAGAACAATGCGATTAGTGCGATGGCGGAGCGTGGCGCTCGTGCAATGCCCGCGAGTCCTCTTATGGCGCGCTGAACGAGAGGTGTAGTCGCCACTACGAAGCCGCCAATTATGATCATCACCATCTGCATGGTGAATGGCACCAGCGACCAAAAGCTCTTTCCACCTTCGATAGCCAGTTTCGCAGGACGTTCCCCCATTATCAGTCCAGTGACAAAGACAAAAACGATGCCGATAAACGCAAATATCAGCGGGTCGGGAAACCACCTCTCGCTCCATCGCGCGAGTGCAAGCCCGAGGCGCACGATCGGGCCATCTTGTGCATGTGAGATCCTGGCAGGTGTACCGGTCATGGGTCGGGCATTGTAGCGCAAACCCACTCACGCCAACAGCACATAAAGAGGACGAAGAGCTATTTGGTCCGATATACTACCCCGCCCTTCATTACAAATCTGACATGCGTTACCGCGCTGATGTCTTTCGTCGGATCGCCCGGTACGGCAATCACGTCCGCATAATATCCCGGTTTCAGCTGGCCAATCTGCCCGTCCCATCCAAGGAGACGTGCGCCGTTGATGAGGTCTGCTTGCAGGACGGCAACCGGACTCATTCCGTACTGCACCATCAGCTCCAGTTCGCGCGCCTGAGTTCCATGCGGAAAGGGGCCTACGTCGGATCCCACGGCCATGGGAATTCCCACCGCCAGTTGTTTCTTGAACTCTTGTGCGTGGAGGGCTTGCATGTCCCGCTCGCGCTGAGCGGCTTCCGGTGTTGCCGCATGATCCGCAAAGTACTCCATAATTGCGAAAGTCGGTACGGCTGGAATTTTCTTTTCCCGCATCAGGCGCATGGTCTCATCGCTCAGTTGATAGGCATGATCGACTGATTCCACTCCCGCTTGCACCGCATAGAGCGCCCCCGGTTCCCCGGTTGCATGGACCGCGACGTGCCGCCCCGTTCGTGCAGCCTCCTGAACCGCCGCCGCTAGCTGTGCCTCGGTGTACTGATACGGAGTTGCCAAACTGCCATTCACGAGCCTGTCTTTTCCAGTTTGGTAAATCTTGACGAAATCCGAGCCTTCTTTTACCTGAACGCGGATTGCTTCTATTAACTGCTCCGCATCATTTGCGTACGTGGCGTTGGAAAGAACATGCTGCGCAGGATTGAAGTCGTTCGCATCTTCGTGCCCGCCGAGAATATCGATCGCATTCCCGCTGATGCGCAATCGCGGTCCGGGTATCTTGCCCGAGTCAACTGCATTGCGGACGGCCGTATCCGCCGAGCCGGCGCCCTCGGTCCCCATGTCCCTCTCGGCCGTAAAGCCCGCCATCAGATCGGCTTTGGCAGCAAGGGTTGCCGTAATTGTGCGTTCGGGTACAGACTCCTCCACAGTCTGCAAATCTTCCGCGCCCGGATGGAGGAAGAGGTGTACGTGGGCATCGATCAATCCTGGCATGATAGTGACGTCGCCGAGATCAATAGTTTGCGCGTCCGCTGGATGCGTAACACTGGACCCGGCTTCAGCGATGCGCTCACCGCGCACCAGTACTTCTCCCGGCGAGATCACTCGTCCTGACTCCACATCCAGGAGGCGCGCCGCATGCAGCACAATGATGTTCGGTTGGGTTTGACTACTTGCAAAGGATGTCAGCAGGAATGCACAAAATAAGGCACACACTTTCGGCTTGAACATGGCGGAGGAATGCTAGCAGATGTCGACAGCGGCGGGACGTTTTTCAGCGCGTAGTTGTCTATTCGGCGCAGGCTAGCTAGTGCGCGGTTCTGAGCTGAGCAGGGGCGCTTACTTGTTCGTCATCAAGCAACCGCAAGGCGGCTTCCCTCACCCGCGAATCTTCGCTGCCAATCTTTGGTTGCTCGATTTCTTCGAAGTACCGGCTTGCCGTGAGGCCGAAGCGGTCATCCCCGGTCGAATAGCTTTCTGCAGCCCGTTCGCACATCAGCGTAAATGCAAGACTATGACTGATTCTGTCCAAAAGTCTGCGTGCATAGCGTTGGGTGCTCTGGGGATCGATTAACGTCGTGGTAATGGCCTCCCGGTCCTCTCGAAGCCTCGTCTCCAGTTTACGACGCAGATCTGCGAGTGACTCTGGCATTCTGTCCAGCACAGCTGTTACGCGATTCTCATACAGATCTGCTCCCGCGTACTTCGCCCCTAACAGGCGCAACAACTCCAAGGCCTGGATATTCGCCGGACCTTCCCAGACTGTGAGCACTTGTGCGTCTCGCAGGATTCGCTCCAT
>JAJPJE010000112.1 GCA_021324365.1 Terriglobia bacterium
AACGTGAATGGTTGACGTGATCATGCCGCCAACAATCGGAGCGGCAATCGGTTTCATCACGTCAGAGCCAATGCCCGATTCCCACAATATCGGCGCCAGGCTCAAAACAAAGGAGCTTCGCGATATTTGCGAGATCGAAGCCGAGGCAAGGCGCGAGTTTGGGGACGCTGTGGCGGAAGTGCTCAAACATCGATTAGCTGATCTCGACGCAGCCATTTCTCCTAACGCGGTGAATAACTTTCCTCTCGTTTCAGTCCTGCTCAGACGTGCTCTCGGGCTCGCGATTTCGAGAAGCACTCCGCTCAGTTCAGTTGCCGGGCCTTTGCTCGGGTGAATGGCATCACCCCATGTTTTCGAAGCTCGCTGCTTGCGCCGCAAACTCAGTCGGGGTCTTGTATCCCAGGCTGCTGTGCGGGCGCTCTTCGTTGTACTCCTTCCGCCACACCGTAATCTTGCGCCGGGCGTCGAACAGATTTTGAAACCAGCTCAGGTTCAAACATTCTTCCCGCAACCGTCCGTTGAAGCTTTCCACTCGACCGTTCTGTGTCGGCTTTCCCGGCTGGATGTGCAGCAACTCGATCTGCCGCTCGACGCACCAGGCCAAAAAGTGCCGGCTCGTCAGCTCCGGCCCGTTGTCGCAGCGAATCGCTTGCGGCACGCCCCGCTCAGCTATGATCTGTTCCAGCACTCGCGTCACTCGCCGGCTGGCAAAGCTCGTGTCCACCTCCAGCGCCAGACACTCTCTCGTATACGCGTCCACCACGCTAAGCACCCGGATCGCTCGTCCACACGCCACCGCATCGTGCACGAAATCCAAGGCCCATTCCTGATTCGCTGCTGTCCGTGCCACCAGCGGCTTTCCCTCCCGCACGCAATGCTTCCGCTTCTTCCGCCGAATCCTCAGTCCTGCCTCGCAATAGATCCGATGCAAGCGCTTGTGGTTCACTCGCTCTCCGCTTCGCCGCAGCAACACATGCAGCCGTCGATACCCGAAGCGCGGTTTCTCCCCCGCTAACTCCACTAACTTCGTCCGCAGCGGTTCATCCGTCCGCTTACTGTCGTAGCAATAACTCGACGCCGCCATTCCCATCAGCCCGCAAACCCGGCGCTCACTGGCCGTGTAGTGACTCAGCAGCCAGCGCGCATCCGACCGCTGGTCTACGAGCCCCACCCGTTTTTTGCGATCACCGCCTGCAGCATGTCCTTGTCCAGGCTCAGGTCCGCCACCAGCTTGCGCAGCCGCGTGTTCTCATCCCGTAACTGCTTGGCCTCCTGCGCCTGGCTCACGTCCATCCCGCCGTACTTCGCCTTCCAGGCGTAGATCGTGTGCTTCGACACGCCCACTTCCCGCGCCACGTCCTCCGCCTTGCGTCCGGCTTCCAGCTGTTTCAACGCCCCGATGATCTGGGCTTCCGTATGCCTGCTCACCGACATGCTCGTTCCCCTTTCCTTCGTCCGAAATCATACTTGGACTTGTTCGGAAAGCGGGGAGCAGGTCAGTGGCACAACGAGATCGGATGCCTCGACACGGCTGAGTATTTCATCCGTTCCGTGTGACAGCAGCGCGGGCATAGGAATTGCTTCAGTTTCATTCAACATGTCCGAAAAGATCCAAATCTCCTTCTTTTCAGCTGGCACAGAATCCAGCAGTGTTTTCATTTGCCACAACGCACCGAAGATGTCGGTGCCCGCTGAGATAGGACGCAGTCCCGTACTCTTTCGCTCAAACGTTGCCGCGAGCTCTTGACGAGCGCGGTTCAAATTGTCGGTGAAGACGCCCTGCGCTTCTGGGGTCCAGCCTTTGAGCAGTGGTTTGACTCCGAATGACTGGGAGCTTATTACTGAAATCCAAACACGGCTCTTTGGAGGTTCCGTGAGGAGTAACTGCTTCGTGCGCCTCAAGGGTCAGTTTTGGAACCAGTTCGAAAAGGAGCTTGCAGGATTTGCAGGGATTTTCTAAGCGAATTCCATACAAGAACCCGACATTAATGTCGGGTTCTTGTAGTTCGCCCGCCGCCGGTCCCTGACCCCTGGCTCGGTGTTGAAGAGTCTTCCCCGATGAAGAGGGGACTGAAAGCTAGCCTCACACGCGTTGATTCCGTTTCCGGAGAGCGTTGAAGAGTCTTCCCCGATGAAGAGGGGACTGAAAGGACAGTGATGTCAAGCGGTGTGGCACTATCGCGCTATCCAGCGGCAGCGTTTATTGTTGCCGGGACATCTGGGCACACGGAACCGTTAGCAAGTCCATCCGACCCAAACCAACCATGAAGCTCTCGAATTGACGCAGCTACTGCTCAGCTTTGGTGACTTGTGATGGCATCTCACGGTTGTACATCTCTATCAGTCCGGCAATGACGCTCGCGCTCTCCGGTGGTGAAAAATAATAGCCCTGTGCTAGGTCGCACCCCAATTGGCCGAGCATCTCCACTTGTGCAGCAGTTTCCGTTCCTTCCGCGACCACCTTCATTCCAAGATTATGTGCCAGAGTAATGATCGCGCGGACAATCTCATATTTCTCTGCATTCTGCTCCAGGTTTGAGATAAATCGACGATCAATCTTGAGCGTATCGATTGGCAGTTGCTGCAATCTGCTTAGTGAGGAATACCCGGTTCCAAAGTCGTCGATACTCAGGGAGACACCAGCTGCTCGTAGTTCGGTTAGCACCCTTGCCGATTGTTCAGGTTCTCCCATTGCAATGGTTTCCACAATTTCGAAGTGCAGGTCGCGCGGGTCAAGGCCAGATGCCACTATCACTCGACTGAATTCACCGGCCAGTCCTGGCTGCACGAATTGCTTCGGAGCGATGTTCGAGCTCAGCCAAAGATTTGGCGTGCTTGGAAACTGAGCTTGCCATGCTCGGAGCTGTTGGCATGAGTCGCGCAAAAGTGCCATGTTCATCGGAACGATGAGCCCAATTTCATCCGCAACCGCAATGAAATCGGCTGGAGAAACCACGGTACCATTTCTTTGCCATCGCGTTAACACTTCAACACCGACAATTCGTCTGCGGGCCAGGCAGACAATTGGTTGGTAGTAGGCAACGAATTCGTTCCTTTCGAAAGCCCTCCTCAGATCGGTTTCCAGTCGCAAGCGGGCGACTGCAGCAACGTGCATCGCACTGTCGAATACCTCACAACGTGCTTTTCCGGCTCGTTTTGCACGCTGCATCGCGATTTCCGCGTCACGCAGCATATCTTCCGCAGCTGTTCTCGATCTACCGCTGACTGTGATGCCGATGCCGGCAGAGATGAAGAGCTCATGCCCCTCGACTACGAAAGGCTCAGCAAGTTTCTGCTGCAAACGTTCGGCGACGCGAATCGCGTCTGCCGAGTTTCTGATGTTATCTAGCAGTACGGTAAACTCATCGCCAGCCAGTCGGGCGAAGGTAAATCCGTTGATCAGGGAAGATGAGTCGAACTCAAAGGTATGCGAAACGGTATCAAGTGATCTGACGGAGCACGCCAACCTGCGAGCGATCTGAATCAACAATTGATCACCAATAAGGTTGCCAAGACTTTCGTTGAATATCTTAAAGTCGTCAATGTCGATAAACAGAACAGCAAATTTGTAATGCGGCTGGCACCTTGATACTGCGATAACTCGTTGCAATCTATCGAGAAATAATGCGCGATTGGGCAGATTCGTGAGGCTGTCGTGCAGGGTAGTGTGGGCGAGTTTCTCCTCAACTTTCTTTCGCGCAGTTATGTCTCGGTTGACGATAACGAGTCTCGTAACTTTTCCATTTTGTTGAATCGGACTGGCGGTGGATTCCAAGATGCGCCAGGACCCCTCCTTATGCCGCATACGATATTCGATAGTCTCATCAATTCCGGTAGCGATGGCCTTGCTGACGGCTTGTGAGAATCGGTCCCGGTCATCCGGGTGAACTTGCGAAAGGGCTGAGGTCTGACTCAGTTCCTCGAGAGAGTACCCGAGAACCTTCTGGTAGGCTGGACTGTTATACACGCGACGTCCATCTCGGTCGATGAGCGCTATCATGTCAGCAGCATTCTCACTGATCAGTCGATATAGTTCCTCCCTCTCGGCCAAGCGTTCACGAACCCGATGCAGCTGCGAGTGCTGGTAAACCGCGTATAGATCAAAAAGAATGACTAGTGCGGCAAGCCCCCGTACCCACTCTCTAAGTACGAACAGATCGGCTGTCCCGAGCAACGGTAAAGGGGGAAAAGTAAGAGAGACGATTCCGAGAGTCAGGACGAGAGTTACGGTAACGGCGAGTCCCCAAAGCCACCACTCGCGGCCTTCCGTCTTCTTCACCTCCAACACCGAACTTTGATTACTGCGCCATTCCGTCTGATCAACCGTAGCTCTTTTCATCGTCTCCGCAATGGATAACAAACAGAAAATGTCTTCTCTCGATGCCGCGAGGTATGGAAGTCGATTGATCGAGTGACTTCCAAGCGTGAGTTTCAGACTCTATTGCACTCGTCCTCCGATCGTGTTGGTGCTTGCAACTGTCGGGAGGTGTCCGAAGATATTCGCCTAGAGCTTTTGAGGCCAAGGCGGAACCGTTCGGCTCTTCCGTGAAAGATAAGTCGGCCGCTCCAGTTTCTTCGCGGACTTCATGTCATCCGCTCCTTTCGACTTTGAATCAATCTGATCGGCGAGTTCTAGGCGCCTGCGAATGTTTCCCTAGGTAGATTGCTGTGGCTTGTCAAGGTTCAGTCCCCAGCGACGTGTGACGCGAGACATGCGTCCAGACGCTCCGAGACCCATTGCTGGATCTCCTGTTTTAAGCTGTCCGGGAGATCAATGAACTGCAATCCCACTCTGCCATTGCGGTCATACCAGCAGACTTCACCTCTGAATTGAATCCCGGTCTCATAACCTGGCAATTTGAGCCGAAGTGAAAGCCTATCGCCGACCTGAACGGGTACAACGCCGTCTATTGCAATGCCACCTTCACTGATATTGATGGCATTCGCTACAAACTCCGGGTACTTTGCACTACTTACAAATACCTGAGTGTAGAGTGGTAGTCGGTGATAGCGTCTCTTTTCTCGAATCATCAACGGATACGACACTTTCAGCGTGCGTCCCAACACCGTTCGGGAAAGGGGCCTGCTAATAACAAAATGTGCGCCAGCACGAAACACATCAGCTCTATCTTTATCGCTGTTCACAATGCCCCAGACGACAGCATTTCGGTTTGACGTAGTTGCCCTCTGTTTTCGAAGCAGAGCAAGGCTTTCGTCTTTGTGGTCAAAGTCGACCATTACAGCCTCGTATTTATTTCGGCAGAGTTCACGCGTTGCAGCATCAGCATCTGGGGCGACCTGAACGTTGATTGCGGATGCTCCCATAACTTGAGAAAGCGTATCAATCGTTTTATCGTCGTTTGTGACTAAAAGCACACGAATCGCTAGATTTTCCTCGGAGCGAAGATGCCCCTGTTCGACTGGCGTTACCATTTACTAACTCCTTCGAATACCAGGAATCCCGATTTAGATGACAACGAGAGCCGCGCTTCTTGTTGCTCATTGACGCTCACATGAACTCCAACGAAACTTTTGCATTTTGCTTTGCTGCTCGATCCGATGGCTCCGAGCTATGTGGTAGTAAGTGCGAAATTGGGTTTGGCGTCGGACGCCCAAGTAGGTAGCCTTGTGCTTCGTTGCCGCCCATCTCCTGGATGAGCTTAAGCTGTTCGTCGGTTTCGATTCCTTCCACGATCACCTTCATCCCGAGTTCTTGAGCGAGAACGATCAGCGAGCGCACCATGGCTCTCGTTTCAGCACGCTGCATAATCTCTTTCATAAACCCACGATCTATTTTGAGAGCATTGAATGCCAGCTTCGGGAGGTAGCTGAGTGCGGAATAGCCAGTTCCAAAATCGTCGATCGCGACACTGACACCAATACTCTGTAGACGCCGGATGATTGCCCCAGCGCGCTCGATGCCGTGTAGCATGACGGATTCGGTGAGTTCAAGTTGAAGGAGCTTGGGGTTGAGCTCCGTCTGTTTGAGGACCGTTTCAACTTCATCGACAAACGAGTCACGGCAGAACTGTACGCTTGAAACATTCACCGCAACTTGCACCGGCCGGTTTGCTATTGCTTGCCAGTTGCGGGCATCGACGCAAGCACGTTTGAGTATGTGCTCGCCCAATGGAATAATCAGACCGGTTTCCTCTGCAATCGGTATGAATTTTACGGGAGAAATACTCCCCAGAGTCGGATGATTCCATCTGGCGAGCGCCTCAAATCGAACCAACTTTCCTGATCCAATCTCAAATTCGGGTTGGTAGTGTACCTCGATGGCGTGATCCTCAATGGCACGACGAAGCTGATTTTCGAGGGTGAGTCGCTCACGCACGGATTCCCCCAGGTCTGCGGTATATACAGTGACACGGTTCTTTCCAGAGCGTTTTGCGGCGTACATGGCACTGTCGGCGTATTGCAGCAGTTCAGATTCATTTCTCGCTTGCAGAGGAAAAAGACAGATCCCGACACTTGCGCCAATCGTGATTTCTTGTCCATTTATCTCAAACGGTTCTGCCAGGACCTTTAGCAGAGAATTGCCGACCATCTCCGCATCCTCTGCCGCTTTCACCCGGTTCAACACCACCGCGAATTCATCGCCTCCCAGCCGAGCGAGGGTATCGGACTGACGGATCCGAGACGTTAATCGCTCGGCCACCTGAACTAGGAGCGTATCTCCAAACTTGTGTCCAAAACTGTCATTTACGAGTTTGAATCCGTCAAGATCGATGTAGAGTACTGCGAGCAGGCTGCCATCGCGTTTTGTCCCGGCAATGCTTTGCTTCAAACGATCAGAGAGTAGGCGACGATTTGGCAGGCCGGTAAGTGCGTCCGTCAGGGCCTGCTGTTGCAACTTTTCTTCTGCTTCTGCCATCGCGAGGTCTCGCGCATGTAGTTCCTCGAGCATATGGTTGAACTCGGTGCCGAGCAGGCCTAGCTCATCGGCACCGGAAACCGACACGCGGGACGTAAACTGTTTCTGCAGGCGCACTTGTTGCGTAGCCCTAATCAGGTCTCGAATTGCATTCGCCTTTTCACTGGCCATGCGCAGTTGTTCGCTCTGCCGCATAACTCGCCGACGCAGGGCTAGAATTCGAGTGACACTGAGTACTACGACGAGCAGTAGCACACTACTCAGCACCAGCATGTCGCCGAGCGTCCACCAGCCTCCGGATTTGAGTATCTGCACATCAGAAGGGGAGCGAATAATGACTTTGAAACCGACAGGATCTTTTCTGAGTAGCTTGTAGGTCGTGCTGCGACCGACCTCGACGGAGCAAATACCAGTGAGCCGTACAATTGCGCCTTCCTGAGGAGACAAGAACAATTGATCGGAATCCATCAAATAGAGTAGTGCCTGGAATATTCGCCCATCCGCGCGCAGTAACAACGTTCTCGCACCAGGCGATTTATCGACGCTGAGCACGGTGGCCTCTACGCTCACCAGTTCTGAGTCGAACCGGCCATCACTCATCATCTCAGCTGTCACAGACTGCGGATCGACTGCAGAGACCTCAGGTCGCACGCGCACGGTGGCATCCGTGAGAACTGGTGAGTAGCCGATCGCGGAGGCATAACCGGCGGCGTCAACAACATCGTCGAGGTGAACTCCAGTCGTATCGCCCTCGACGCGTATCCCGCCCGTTCCGTCCTGGATGTAAAAGAACGTGCTGCTTAACATTGTTACCGAACCGCGAACCACTACCCTGTGGTCAAAGCGTGCATTCGGTGAATACCTGAAGAGCTTATTGATTGGGATAGTGCGTTTCGTAAACGGGTTAGGATCGCCCGGTTCAAGTATGTCGATATCCGATAGACTGGAGACACTAACAGTCAGTCCAATAAGCTGTTTGCGAGAATTGAACAATTCCGCAACAACCCCGCGTACTCGGACGGTTGCATCCTCAAGCATTTGAATCTTGTTGCTCTGTGAAGCGTCCGGCGACAGTGTTACGTGAACGGGACCGAGAGAAGTGTACAAATCAAATGTAAGATGTCTCGGGTTTTGCCTTCCCCTAAGTGGGTGTACGACGCCTTCCACTTGCGCGTAGCGCGAGTCCAGCACACCCGACGCAGCTCGTAGTGTCATTGGAATTGGCTTGGGAAGAGGGGCTGTGGTCAGGAGAGTGAATTTTGGAGCCACAATCACCGGAGCGAAGTCGCCTGGGTTAACAAGCCCCAGGACCCTAATCCGTTCGCCTTGAAACAATGGTGTGGCGCTGCCCGCATATTTGACGAAGATGCCTCCGGTCGAATCCTGAATAAACAGTTGCCGCCATTCGGTGTCTACATACGTTATGGTTCCTGTTATGGTGACTGGAGGGGCGGTGGCCACTACCTCTTCGTCGAAGTTCCTAACATCTGCAATAGTTTCAGTTCGAGTAGGCTGCGGGGATAGCTTCAGGTCATGTGGAGCAGTTTGGGTCGCCACTGCGTGCGCTAAATCGATCCGCAACCCGTCTTCGAGCGGGAATCCGGTTACGTCAATGGGTGTTCCAGCCGCAAACTCAGCAGCGTTCTCTAGCGTGCAGCGAACCGTGCCCCACTGATCCTCAATCAGTATTAGTTTCGCCGTCTCTTGTTGCAGGACTCTGCCGCTGAGCCGCACTAGGTGTGAACTGATGTTTTTACGCGTGGCGTACAGACTACGAATACTTGAAGAGGGTGCTGCTATCGGGGCGTCAGAAATCTTCGCTACATCAGTGGAGTTCTGCGCCCAGATCAGTTGTGACCGTGGGCTTCCTCCCTCATCGAGCAGGACCTCGAGCACGCCCGTGATCCGGACGGTAGCATTAAGCCATTTTGCGAACTGCCGCCAATCCCCAGGTACAAATGCTTCGACTTCTCGTCCACCGTCCCCAAGATACAACTTCACGCGGCCATTACCGTTCGGTATAGCTCCGTGAATTACACCCGTAACATCCACCCGAATACCGTTCTTTGCTTGTTCGAAAAGAGTTGGAATTGCCGCACTGATTGGGATTGGTAATCTGCTCTGACTTTTGAGTTCCTTGATCTTGATGTTCGTCAAGCCCAAGCTTGAGAAACCAGTATTTGGATCATAGGCGTGCGCTTTTTCAGCCTCAACACGCACCATTTCTCCGAAATGAACATTTGACCGAATGGGATCGATATCGATACCTAGCGCTCCGGTTTCGTCCTGCAACCAAAGCCGCTTCCGGTCGTTGTCAACATAAGTAACGACTCCACGAAGTCTTACTTGCCGTAACGGGAGCTCCTGCAGATCAATAATTGTGTCATGTTTTTGCCATGGGAACTCGAGGCCGGAGTAGACACTCAGCCAAAAGGTTGCAAGCAGCGCAAACGAGCAAAATATTGCGATAGCTATCCAGACTCGGCGCTTACTTTCCATAAGGGGTAACCAAGTGAGAGTTGTTCATCCCAAAGAAGTGACAATGCATTCTCAATACCAATGAACCAGCAACGTTCAAAACTGTTGCCTATGTCTCAGGAGCGACTACCGTCTTATCCAAGTTCGCCAGCTACTTGATCGAGAACGATCTACGACACAGCTGGTGAATGATGCGTAGAACTCATCATGAAGGGCTCAAGAGGGGAACTCGCGACAGGGAGTGTGGCACGGCAGTAACCGATGGGCGAGCCTGAAGTGTCGTTTCGGTTCGGACTAGTTTGACAGGATCTTCAGGGCCGGAGGAGTGATGTCACCACTGTTCTAGATTCTATTTTCTAGATTCTTATGTCCAGTCTATAGAAATCGTGAACGTACTACCCCTTACGGGAATACCGAGGAATCCTGACTAGACTTGTCAGGATTTACCCCTTGCTTTCCCAAGTTCGGAAATCTCCAGCTTTAGCCTCTCGTACATCTGCTCCAATTCGTGACGCAGCTGGGGCGATAGTAGGGCAGAATTTAGCCGCCGCTGAACTATGTCCAGCTGACGTTCTAGTTCACGCTCTTCGTCCACTCGGTTCCTTAGTTTCTCCGCGGTCTTTTGCGAAAGACATACATGAGACTGAGTTTTTGAATGAAGGCTACGGGTGTCGCTTGCCAGCCCCACCACAAGCCTGACTGAAAAGAACTCTGACAGCATGATAGCCCAACAACGAACCGCGGGCCTAGGCGATAAGACCAGAGTTATCTTCGTAGTAATTTGCCAGTTTCATTTCGGGACAAAAGCACAAGCAGCTCTATGGCATCGCAACTGCATGTACAAAATTGAGTCCTGGATCTGTAAGTTCCTTGTTGTGAGCTGATTACGCTGTTGACGGCTTCTCGTTGATTTTGATTCTTAGAAAGAATTTCCGCTGTAAACTGCGCGCAACATTACCGTCGGCGATGTACAAAACCGCCACGGAAAGGCTGCGAACCAGTACGAAAAAAGGGGTTCACTATGGAAAGCGAGCAACGCAAGCTCGTTTCAGCAGTAATAATTGACGATGATCCTGGCATTCTGAGCGTCATCGAAGACGCATTATCTGAAGAATCCTTACTGATATCCACGGTTGCTGACCCTTCCAAAGCTTTAGAAGTAATTGCGAATAAGAGACCGCAGATCGCCATAGTGGACGTTAAGATGCCCGGTATGGACGGCATGGAGCTCATGACACGGATCCATGAGCTTGATCCGATAATAGATGTAATCCTGATCACCGGTTATTACTCCACAGAGTCCGCTGTTGAGGCAATCAAGCGCGGCGCGACGGACTACTTGACAAAGCCTATCTCGGTAGAGAGATTGCGTGAGGTGATCCGCAAACAGGTGCAGATTCGCGATTTGCGAAGGCAAACTATGCAGTTGCAGAGCGAGTTGCTGGATGCATTCAACTTCGAAGGAATGATCGGACAAAGCCCTTCCATGCTAGACGTGTTCTCCCGAGTCCGAAGAATTGCTCCTCACTACCGGACCGTTCTGGTTACTGGACAAACCGGAACAGGAAAAGAACTAATTGCACGCGCGCTACACAAACTAAGTCCGGTTGCTGCTGGGCCGTTCGTCGTTTCTAACTGTGCTGCGATCGTTGAAACTTTGTTCGAGAGTGAACTGTTCGGCCATGTGAGAGGCGCGTTCACTGGGGCAACACAAGACAAGATGGGCCACTTCGAGTATGCCAATGGCGGCACCATTTTTCTCGACGAAATTGGCGAGATGCCTCTTGCAATGCAATCGAAACTTTTGCGCGTACTTCAAAATCATCAGATTCAGCGAGTTGGTTCGCCGCTTACGCGGCAGATAGATGTTCGTGTTGTCGCCGCTACGAACCGGGATCTCCGCGCTCTTGTAGCAGACAGGGTCTTCCGAGAAGATCTTTATTATCGTCTGTCAATGGTTGAGATTGAATTACCGAGGCTCTTGGATCGGAAAGAAGATCTGCCTCTTCTACAAAGATTCTTTGTGGCGAAATTTGCGAAACAATATAACAGGCAGATCAAAGGTATCACTCGTCGCGCGCAGGATTTGATGGCCTCATATCATTGGCCAGGCAATGTGAGAGAACTAGAGAACGTCATTGGGAACGCTTGCATGATGACACAGGCGACGTTCATAGACGTGCACGATCTCCCATCTTACTTGCGCTCTTCCAGGCAGTCTGAACTTGTTCGATCACACGAGGACATGATATCGCTAGAGGAGGTGAAACGAAGACATATACTATCGATCCTTCAACAGGTAAATGGAGATAAGGCGCGGGCTGCGGAGATATTGGGAATGGGTCGAGCCACCTTGTACAACTTCTTGTCCACGATGAAACCAGAGAGCTTGGCCGATCGCAAGATGCGAAATTAGATATCTGTATAGTGTCGGTCACTCACGAACTCAGCCCGCCACTGCACCCGAGTGTATTTATGAATCCGCTAATTGCAAAACGTTCTTTGGATGTTGCACTTGGGGTCAAATCACTGCACAGTCTCCATTCCGCAGCAGAATTTATCGGGAGTCGAACCGATTTTGTGACGATATTTCTAGCGGCTATCTTCGTGGTCGGCGCAGTGGCAACGGTCGGCCTGCGGCGTTCTTACAAAAGTGGAAAGCGAAAGCTTAGCGTAAATGAGACCGAGTCACTAGGAAGGGACAAACCTGTTGAGTACTGTATACCCAACTCGGAGTCATGGTACCAGTTCCTTTTTCTTCAAAATCCACATCCAATGTGGATTGCCGACGCGAGGACACATGCTTTCCTGGAAGCGAATGCGGCAGCAGTGCAGAGATACGGATATAACCGAGAAGAGTTTCTCCGAATGACCATCGACGATCTGCATCCTGCAGGTGACCATCAGCCGCTTTCGGAGATGCTAGCAAAGTGCAGCCACGGAGATCGTTTCAGTGGTACTTACTGCCACCTCACAAAGAACGGAAGAACCCTTCATGTTGATATCTCTGGCTCGATATTCGAACAGCACGGGAGACTGTTGTCCCTAGCCGTCGCAATCGATGTAAGTGAGAAGCGCCGGGCTGAGGAGGAACTCCGAGCATCAGAAGAGCGGTATCGCGCTCTGTTCGACGATAACCTTGCAGCGATGTTTCATGCCCAGGCTGGCAGATTACTGCATTGCAACGAAGCAATGTGCCGAATGTTGGGATACACACGCAGCGAGATGAAGGAATTGGATCTAAGCCTTCTTCACTGCGATCCAGCGGCGCGAGAAGCAGCGCGAACCACGCTGTACGAAAAGGGGCACCTGCATAATCATGAAGCCGAGTTATGGCGAAAAGACGGCAGCAAAATTACCGTGCTGGCAAATTTGGATTTAGTTAGAAGAGGAGTAGGCGAGCCTCAGATCATTGCCGGTGTGATGCTGGACGTTACTGAGATTCGCAAACTGCAGGAGCAATTGCAGCACTCACAGAAAATGGAGGCCATCGGACAGTTAACCGGTGGCATAGCGCACGATTTTAATAACGTTCTGATGATTATCAACTGCTATTGTGAGATTCTTAGCGAAAGGCTTACCCGCGATAATCCGTTATACGGTCCTGTTGAGCAGATTCGGGCCGCCGGCCTTCGTGCGACCTCGCTGACGGGACAGCTGTTGGCCTTCAGTAGAAAACAAGTGCTGACGCCGGTCGTAATGGACCTGGCCGAGACAGTCACCGGCTTGAAAGAGATATTGAAGCGGCTGATCGGCGAAGATATTCAATTGGAGACCGCCCTGACCGAAGATATTTGCTCAGTTACAGCCGATCCCAACCAGATTGAGCAGGTTCTGTTAAATCTCGCCATTAACGCCCGAGACGCGATGCCTAACGGTGGCAAATTGAGTATAGGTACTACAGTTACGCAACTGGATCAGGAGTTTGTCCGAGCCCATCCAGGTTCAAAAGCAGGAGAATTCGTTGTCCTTAAAGTATCGGATACCGGAGCTGGAATTCCCTTTGAGATGCAATCGCGAGTTTTCGAGCCATTCTTTACGACTAAAGAAGCGGGCAAGGGCACAGGCCTAGGGCTGTCAACTGTCTACGGGATTGTGAAGCAGAGCGACGGTTACATAAGACTTGACAGTGAACCCGGCAAGGGAGCGACATTTACCATTTACCTTCCCAGAGTGCACGAGAGCTGTGAGGCTCCTCCGCCGCAATCTGTGCCAGCTACAAACAACTTAAAGTTAACTGTCTTGCTGGTTGAGGATGAAGATCCAACCAGGGAAGCGCTGGCAGCATATCTTCAACAGAATGGTTGTGCTGTCCTCTCGGCAGCTAACGGCCAACGCGCGCTAGACATTTGCAAATCAATACAGCCGAATGTCATTGACGTCTTACTCACAGACGTAGTAATGCCCGGAATCAACGGAATTGAGCTCTCCAAGAGGCTGCATGCCGATTTTCCTAACCTAAAGACACTGTTCATGTCCGGGTACACTGACGACGTTCTAATTCGTTCAGGAATGCGCCATTCTGAAGTTGTATTACTCCCCAAACCCTTTTCGCTCCCTAGTTTGCTCAATAAACTGAACAGCCTTTGCGCAACGGCTCGTTAGAGCTGATCAGCCCTTCCACGGCCTTCTAGAATCTAGAAACGCGAACAATCAGCCGTGCGATGTAGAGGGAAATCAAGCGAAGCAGGGCCGCAATTTCGTGCAAATCGAGCACTCGCTGGGTTTTGTCTTCTGCCTCGCGGTGTGCGGAAGAGCTTGACCATTGGCACACGAACTGCAGATGTTACTGTGATGCTCTCAATTGCATGTGAACGAACTGATAACTAGCGCGTAGACACTTCGTGCCAACAAATGCATCGTGCATATCTCTCCAAAATCCCTGTTTGTAATTGCTTCGCATCAATACCGCTTCCAGCAAACGCTGGCTGAAGAACGTTGTGTTTATGCGTAGTAGAGATGTGCGCAACCTAACGACAAACAGCAGATGCAACCAACTCTCTGAGGATAGCTCTGACTTGTCGCACTTATGCCACTCGCCAGGAACGAACGTCTTTGTGTCGGAGTAAGATGTGTTGACCCAGATGACGCAACAAAAGTGTTCTGAAGATAGATCGCAGCTGAGCACACTCATATTGGAAAATTTAGCGAATGCCATCTGTATTACCGATCGAAATGGCTACATCATATGGATAAATCCTGCGTTCACGCGTTTGACCGGGTTCGAAAGTGATGAAGTGGTGGGTAAGCCGCTGTCTTTGCTCGGTTCCGCGAAACATGATGATCCGTTCTACGCTGAGCTTTGGACGACAATAACTTCGGGGCTCAGCTGGCATGGCGAAATCGTCGAGCGCAGGAAAAGCGGTGAATTGTATGAAGAAGAAATGACAATTACGCCGGTACTCAATGATGCTAAACAGATCCGCTACTTTGTAGCGGCCGGTCAAGACATTACCAAGCGGAAGATGCTTGAAGAACAATTGCGCGAGGCTCGGAACGCGGAAGCGATCGGCCAGCTCGCAGGAGGAATCGCTCACGATTTCAATAGCGTTTTGATGGTTATAAGCAGCTATGCAGAGCTGTTGGAAGCCTCGGTAGTGAAGGAACGACAGAAGAAGTACACATCCCAAATACTCGGAGCGTGTAAACGTGCAGCATCCCTGATCGAGCAACTATTAGCCTTTAGCCGCCAGCAGGTGCAGCAGAAAAGGATACTACGCATTAATGACCTGATCCGGGATTCCAGAGACATGCTTTCGGGACTAGCGGGCAGCGACGTTCGAATCAAGCTGAACCTCGCGGATGATGTTCCCTCTGTTACTGCAGATCCGACTCAGATGGTTCAGCTTCTGATGAATCTCACAGCCAATGCTCGCGATTCGATGATCAACGCCGGCATGCTGTCGTTCTCGACGAGCTTACATAGGGTGATCGGAAACTCTTGCTCGAATCCCACAATGCTTAAATCAGGGGACTACGCGCTCTTGACTATCTCGGATAGTGGAGTTGGTGTTGATGAATTGACAAAAGGCCATCTATTTGAGCCATATTTCAAAACCAGCTTACTTGCTAAACGCGCTGGGTTGAGACTTGCGTCTGTTTACGGCATTGTCAAGCAGAGTGACGGTTTCATCGACGTTGATTCGAATCTTGGCGTGGGCACGACGTTCAAAATCTATCTTCCTGGAGTCCAGGACGTTTCTACTCAAGATCAGCGGATCCCCGTATCCATCTCCCTTCGACCCTGCGAATCAATCCTGCTGGTCGAGGATGAACCTTCCTTGAGAGATGCTTTGGCCGAACGTTTGCGTAATGCTGGGTATCGCGTTCGAGAAGCCTCAAGCGGCGAATCTGCTGTGGCATTAGCTGTTACCGACCCAAGTTTTGATCTCCTTCTTTCTGATCTCGAATTGCCAGATCTTAACGGGACCCAAGTGTATGAGCGAATTTGTGAAAGCCTTGGAGAGAAGAGGGCGATTTTCATGTCCGCTTATGCAGACCGTAATCTCACGAAACATTGCGTGCTGTATCGCCACAGTATCTTTTTGAAAAAACCCTTCGCATTCTCCAGTTTGCTGGAATCCATTGAGACTCTCTGTCGATCTTCCAAGATCTAACTACTGCGCTACTGTGTTGGCGACGGATGTGGCCTGATGACCAGGTTAGGCGGGGGATAGATACCCAGCAACGGCTTGCCAGCTCGTAGTCTGCTTGTAGTAAATGCGCACAGAACAATAGGTTCCGCTGAACGCATGACCATCGCGTTCGCCGGCAAGCTCAATTGAGGAGGTTACGACACTGATCTCTCCATAACACTTGATTTGTTGTTCTCTCGGATGCACTTTCGTGTATCGGAGCGATCTCGATTCAAGTGCCGCCAAGTGCTGAGATTTGGACTCGACACAGTCCGCCGTAGCGAATTCATAATCCGGTCCTAATAGCGCTCGAAGCGCGTCGATATCAGCAATAAGTAGGCTACTAAGAATTCGGTTCTCGACCTCGAGAACTTGGCCCACGGGGGGGGCGGGAGGCTCTGCAGATCTAGCAAATGTAATAATCTGGAAAGGCTTCCTCAGAGTACTTGTAGCGAAAGGTTTCGGGATTGCCAACTATCCCCCGCAACTTGCCGGTGAAAAGCGAGTTCACATTTCCATTTCAACCGGACCACAAACACAGCCCCACTCAGAACAATATGGGAGCAGGCATGAAACGTCTTGGCATTCCGTGCCTGCTCAAAGAGTGGATGGGTGACTACTCATAATGTATGCAACGCTCATTCCAAACTGTGACATCGATTGTCGCACTTGGAAATCCTGGGGAAAGTGTCCAATTACTGCGCTTGACTATGCCCGTCTCGGTTCTTAAGCCAGCAAGGTGTCTAGGCCGAGCCGCCAAAAATAAGAAAAGATCTAGAAAGTGGATTACGCCTCTCTGCTCTGGCCACAGAGATCAGGGGTGGAACCATCTCTCATTCGAAGGTTATTCTCGCTAGTTTCTAGAATTCGATTTGCGTCTGGACCGGGGAAAAAGGACAAGTCCTTTAAAACGTTTATCTCTCATTAGCAACTCACTTGCGCTTAAAGGTTGCGGGGAACTTGACGATCAGAACGTATGGCCTCTTCTAAAGGAGCCGAGGGATAGATGGTCACCGCAAATAGAATGGGAATGATAACTTTGCTAATCCTGCCACTGTTTGGATGTGCAGGAATTATCGGGAAGAATCAAATGAGTGGTTGCACCGGCGGCTTCGTCGACAATGCTGGGGTCTCACTCCAAAACCTGCAGCAACAGTGGAGTACTGCCCAAGGATCAGTAGCACGCGGCGTTGTTCTCAACGCACTGCAGGTTACACTTACCGGTGCCCCTCCGCAAAAGTCGGCCCCCAATCCGAGCGCTCTCAACATCCAGCCTGATTGTGTCGAAGTTACGGCTGTGCAGGATGCTCCAGTTTCCCAGTTGGTTCAGTACGGCATAGAATATGCAAACCTGCACGACCCGACCGGCCTAATCATCTGTACCGAGTGCCAACCCCAGGTGGTTCATTCCTATGTCTACGTGAACGCGCCAGCGAAGGTATTTGTAGCCTCAAGCATTGCATCTTACGCGCTCGAGTACGAGTTCGAGAACATTATTCTTAATCAGCTTGGCTACGACACTTCTGAGCGATAAACAAAGGCATCGAATAACTAAGGCTCATAGGGGTCGGATGCACTCGCTGGGGGTCGGCGAGGTAGAAGAACACTAGCACAATTTGAAACGGTACAAATCGCCGGCGCTGCCACCGCAGCGCTTCCGGCGATAACGCCATGAGCGGTAGTCCAGGCGCTCTTCGTAAAGGCTGCCATTTCACAGTCCTTTCGAAATTCACCAATGTGACCAGCCGGAATCATCAATTTCTTATTGCATTTATGAATCTCTACTTGACCGACGTAGACCACAACTAAGCCGAAATCGTTCTGCCAAGACATCTGATATGTGCTAGTCGGTACCGCAGGTATTAATAAATTGCCATGTACGTCAGCGGCCAGGCCGGTGGCAGTTTCTACACGAGCAGTCCCGTGGTCCAAACTAAGCTTATTGCCTAGGTAGAGAAGCACGGCATTTTCGCCGACTGTTATGCGATCACCCCGAGTTATGAGAAAGACAAAGGAGTTTGCCGGGACTTCAACGGAATCGCCTGGTAATACCTCGCCGCTTATATTTTCATTGTGATTCACCGTGGCCCCTGGCCCCATGTGGGTGAGAGCAGCGTTGTTTTGAGCCAAAGCCGATAATGCGAGGAGTCCCACAAAGACGGCAACTGCTAGTTTCATCGAGTATTCCCTTGAGAATCTTCGCTCATTCGGGGACAAATCCCAACAGGAGATGTTACGGATCAGGAACAGGATAACCACGTTCGTAAACCGTCCGACCGCTGCTAGCTGCGAGTGTCCAGATTCTAGAATTTATACGTCAAGGTTCTAGAACTAGAGCGGTCCGTTCTGTTAGTTACGCCTTTCGTGTACTTGGACATGTGCTCTTGTCGGAATCAAGTCGGCAGTTTCCACTCATAACCGCAGCAGATGCCACGTTGCCTTCACTTTTTTGTACTCCTTATGTACCTCGAGTTCTTTGGTAATCGCTCGGATCGGCGAAATTGGCCAACCACATGCAATTAAAGGGACAGAGAACATGAAAGAGGATGGCATTGCGAGCGTCCACAGTGAGGTGACAATGGCCACAGCGCGTTTGTACGAAAGACGCCGTTATCCGAGGTTCAACCTTTCCTTCCCAGCGGAACTAATACCGCTGCAGCAACAGTACGGAATCAAGGGTGAAACCAACGATGTGAGTCTCTCTGGCTTTTACTTTCGAACGATGCTTCCACTTGCTGTCGGAACTGAGTTACAGGTTCGACTAGCCCTAGCGGACGAGTTTATTACATGTAAAGCTGTTGTCAGAACGGCCGATCCGGGAGTTGGAAATGGTTGCGAATTTCTGGAGATCTCAGACGCAGACAAAGAAATCCTTGCAAGAAAGCTTGCGAAATGCGCAGAACAATTAGCGCCTGTGGAGCAGGCCTCTTTCTCGTTAGCGCTTACTCAAACATCGAGAACAGTTATTTAGTGATGTCAGTACAAGTGCCGATTGCCGATCTTAAAGATAACGGGACTTCCCCCAAACCTGTTGCAAATTGAACTGACGGAATCAGCGATGCTGAACTGGATAGAAGAGGCTCGTGAATCAATGTGTCGTTTGCAAGAAGCTGGTATCAGGGTCGCGATAGACGACTTCGGAACAGGATATTCGTGCTTGAGCTACTTACCAAAGCTTTCGTTTGTGATGCGCTCAAAGTGGATTGCTCTTTCGTAAAAGATATGACTCAACGGCCCGAAACAAGAGCAATGTTGCGTTCTTTGGTGGTTCTGGCACACGAGCTTGGAATGCGAGTAATCGTTGAAGGCATCGAGACATGTGAGCAACTGAAGTTGATCGAAGATCTAGAGGTGGAGACGAAGCGCAGGGGTACCTACTCGGCCGGCCTACGCCTAATCCAGTCGCGCAGCTGATGGTTACGGCCAACGCCGACAGCGGATCTGACTTAAGCCTCAACCCAGCCGAAAGTGCAACGGTTTTGTTGAAGCCGCAAGCTTAAAGAGTGGAGATCGCCTTGTCCGCAGAATCAAGCACGGCACAACAATACGGGTGGTTCTCTCAAAGAGCGGGGATACCACAACCGGCCGGATGTGACCGTTCGAGCGGCACATCAGCAAATTTGGGTGGCAATATTCAAACGCCAGGGATGAGTCTAAGGTCATGCGTTCTGCTGATTCTCATTGCCGTCTTTTGCTTTTCAATCGCACACGCTCAGGACTGGATAACGCAGTGCCAGCAGGCCGTACAGAGAGGCGATTTGAAGTCCGCATTAGCAGGTGTGGACCAGCACTTGGTTGATTTTCCTGATGACTGGGAGGCGCTGGGATGGCATGCTCGCATCATCTCATGGCAAGGAAAGTGGGCCGAGTCCGAGGCTGAGTATCGCAGAGTTCTACAACACGCCCCTACAGACGTCGATGTGCTACTTGGTCTGGCCGATGTCACTTTCTGGCAGAGAAAGTATGCGCAGGTACTGCCGATATTAGACCGCGCAACTGCCGCCGGCGCACCGCAATCTGAAATCTTGATACGACGCGCTCGACTACTGACGGCGCTTGATCGTAAAACCCAGGCTAACGGGTACTACAAACAGCTTCTATTGCTTGATCCCAACAATGCAGAAGCTCGCGTCGCATTGGCGAACGAGAGCGAAACCAGGTTCGAGCTTCGCATAGGCAACGATACCGATTTTTTCAACTTTACAGATGCGGCGAATTCGCAATCGCTATCACTGCTTTCTAAATGGAATTCCCGTTGGAATACATTGTTCACAACTCAGGCATTCCAGCGTTTTGGGACTATTGCAGAAAAAGTCGGCGTGGTTCAAACTCTCAAGCTGGGAGCGAAAGACTCCATAACGGTTGGCGGTGCCGTAGCAAACAGGCAACCCGTAGTTTCCACAGCGGACCAGTCCGCAGGCTACGACCACGCCTTTGCGCTTCGTCTGGGCGTTGTGCGCGGAATAGAAACTTATCTGGAGGAGCGCTCATCCTGGTTTACCACATCGCAGGTCACGACTTTCCAAGCAACGACCATCACCTATTTTCCTCGCGACTGGTATTGGAGTTTGGCTATTATCGCTGCACGAAGTCGATTTGATGGCGCTGGCTATAGCTGGACGCCTGCGGGGTCCTCCCGAATTACATTTCCGATTCGGTCGAAGCTGCAAGGCAACCTATTGTTCGCCGAGGGAAGTGAAGACTATGCAATTCTCGACCAGGTCGGGCAATTTTCAGCGCGCACGTATGGAGGTGGTGCTCGCCTCAAGTTAACCCGCTCGCAGGATATCTCCGGCTACGGCGCGTTCCAAAGCCGTTCGCATGGCCTGACTCAAACCACTATGGGATTCAACTATGGAATCCGCTTCTAGCTGGTTTTGGGCCAACGCGCCTGCAGAGTTCGCATTTCGAGCGACCTTCTTTGCAGTTCTGATCATATCTGCGCTGATCTTTTTTATTTGGGTACGCCGTTCGTATAGAACTCGGATGTTCAGACGGCGAGACAGACGGGCTTTTGAAATACGTAAAAACTGGAAGCAGATCGTGTCGATGGAGATCCCCCCAGAGAGCTGGCGACAAAATAGCTTGGATCGCCAGCTTGTTGAGAGCATCCTGCTGGACCAAATCGATGTAACCACAGGTGACGAATTACAAGCTCTGCTCCGCTGTTATCGAGATTCGGGATTGCTGGACATCCGCATATATCAGGCAAGAAGTTCTCACGGCTGGAAGCGGCAAGCGGCTCTGGCGGCGATTGGCCGCACGCGTGAACCGGAGGCAATCGGTGCATTGTCTGAGGCGCTGAGTTCACCGCAGCCACGTGAGGTTACGTCGGCAGTACGCGGCCTAGGTCGAATCGGCTTGCCTCAAGCAGCTATTCCAATCCTCGACAGACTTGCCGAAGGCCAGCTCAAGGTTCCGGAGATTCCGTTGAAGAGCGCGCTCGTAAACTGTTGTCGGGAGCAACCATCGCTACTCCTAAACTATTTAAGGAATTGTGAAGACAGCGTACGAGAAGTTCTGACGCGGTCTCTCGCAGAGGTCATTTCTCCCGAACTCGGCGATGAACTGGCGCTCCTGTGCCAAGATCCGTGCCCGGAAGTTCGTGCCTCGGTAGCACGCGCTCTGGGAAAAATTCGGCCGGAGTTTGGTGTGCCAATGCTAACGACAATGACGATGGATGAGGTCTGGTTCGTACGGTTGCGCGCAGTTGTTTCTCTCGCTGCATTTAAAGATCCAAGTTCGATCGATGTTCTAGTCCGCTGCACATCTGATCCGAACCGCGTCGTACGTCAGCGCGCTGCAATGGCATTGGTGCAGTTCCAGAATGAACAGCGATTCATCCTGCAACAAATTATTGACTTGAACGACAAGTATGCGTTGCACTCGTTTGTTTCCGAGCTTCAACGCTGCGGACATTACGGAAAGTTGATCCATCTACTGAAGGCAAACCAGTGGAAGTCGGGATATGAAGACCTGATCAAAGCAGTCGACTACGCCCACCAGGAACTGTCAATGAAGGCCGTCCAGGCTCGACCATCTATAAAGGAAGCTACAGTCTCATGAGTGGAGTCCTCAATTTCTTCAACGAGAGCTTCTTTGTTTACTACCTAACTTCAAACTTAATCTACTTGGGTTTGCTGATTACGGCTTTGGTTGCTACTGTGAAGCACCAGTTCCGACTGGCGGAGATGCGCATCGATCCTCTTTACGATTCTCCTTTCACCCCCCCCATTACGATCCTTTGTCCGGCGCGCAACGAGGAAAAAAGCATCGTCGAAAGCGTCAGGGCTCTTCTCGACTTGAAATATCCGGAACTGGAGATCATTGTCATCAACGATGGATCCTCAGATCGCACACTGGATCGACTGATTGAAGAGTTCAGTTTAGTCCCGGTGGAGATGCTCTACATACAACAGATTCGTAGTGCAGCTCTTAAGCACCTTTACACGAGCGCAACAGAAACGGGGCTCCTGGTAATCGATAAGATCAGCGGGGGTAGTAAGGCCGATGCAATCAACGCCGGAATCAACGCTGCAACCAGTCCATATATCTGCATCATCGATGCCGATTCGATCTTGGAGGGTGATGCACTGTTCAGGATCATGTCGCGCGTGTTTACGGACAGCACGAACGTTGTCGCCATAGGCGGCATTGTTCGTGTGCTCAATGGGTCAACGGTTGAGAGGGGCCGTGTTACCGAAATTAGGTTGCCAAAGCGTCCGATTGAAATCTTGCAGGTTATCGAATATTTGCGTGCTTTCTTGATTGGCAGGGAAGGCTGGGCAAGTTTCGGGATGCTGCCGATCATTTCCGGCGCATTTGGTGTATTTCGTACCGACGTGGTGCGCCGCGTCGGCGGTTATCGCGCTGATTCAGTCGGAGAGGATCTAGACCTGGTTGTGCGCATGCAGCGAGATTTATTGGAACGAGGGGTAGAACACAGGGTGGTTTTCGTGCCAGATCCAACTTGTTGGACAGAAGTTCCGTCGGATTTGCGAACACTCTCTAGGCAGCGCTCCCGCTGGCAGAAGGGACTTATTGACGTACTCTGTGTTAATAGCGACATGTTGTTTCGCCGCCGTTATGGGCTTATGGGTTGTCTCATGCTCCCCTATCTGTGGGCCTTCGAACTGTTAGAGCCTGCCATTGAATTACTCGGGTATGCAAGCATGATCATAGCGGCATGTTTGGGAGTTCTAGGTGCAGATTTCTTCTTCAAGTTTTTGCTGTTTGGGTATGCCTTTGCCACAATGATCTCAGTTGGCAGCGTGTTGCTGGAAGAGCTTACCTATCGCCGCTACACCGACTGGTCGGAGGTGGCAAAGCTGCTGGTGTACTGCACACTGGAACACTTTCCGTACCGCCAACTACACATGATCTGGCGACTGCAGGGCATATGGCAGTACCTCCGAGGCGATTTGCATTGGCGCGAAATGCGCAGAGTCGGCTTTCAGCCTACATCAGAGACAGGCGAGCATGTATAAAACTCGCTCATTGTGGCTTCACCCCATACTAATTCTGATCTTTTGCCTGTGCGCTTGTAAGAGGGATAATTTGGCAAACCTGAGGGTGGCCGACATCCAGGTGCACGAACTCGTTCACCGCCGGCAGGATCCTACAGCCGACTATCCTGAATCCTTCCCCCTTCAAGTCGCCGTTTATTGGTCAAAGCCCGGGGAAGACATTCTGGGGCTTGTTCATGCACTCCACGAAATGGGAATTCCTTTTTTCGTGACACGCAATCTTCACACGGCTCTGCGTCACCGCTTGCTCATTATTGAACCAACAGTTGACGCAACAACTTTTAATAATGTTCAGATCGAGCAGCTTAGTGCACATGTTAGAGAAGGTGGGAGCATCTTTGCGACAAATGTTTTTGCAGACGCTCTAAAATTCATCTTTGGGTTTCGTTCATTTCAACCATCACGACACCATTATCGTGTGAACTTTGCTAGCGGCGCCCATCATATTCTCCACTACCTGAACCGTCCCGAAGAACAAGAGATAAGCTTGGGAAATCGACAACTATCGGAGGTTATCTGGAGCAACGGATACCTGCCAGAGGACAACGCTAGGGTCCTAGCTCGATTCGAAGATGGGACAGCAGCACTAGTTAGCAAAAATACAGGCAAAGGGACGACGTTCCTCTCTGGTATCGGCTTTCAAGACAGCATTTTGCGCGATCAGGTAGATCGAGATTACGAAGCACAACGACATTACGTTAACAACTTTGAACCCAGTGCGGATGTCTGGATGCTCTTGCTTCGAGCATGGTACGAATCCGAACAGCCTGGCGCGATTCGCATCGCCACCATTCCAGACGGAAATCGTTCCGTCCTTCTTCTGTCGCACGACATAGATTGGGAGAATTCGTTTTCCCCTGCACTAGTCTATTGCCAGGCAGAGAAGCAACTCGGAACAAGCAGCACCTTTTTTGTTCAGACAAAGTACGTTAGCGACTATAACAGCAAGGCATTTTTCTTCGGAAAAGACCTCGACTATTTACACCAGTTGCGTTCGCAAGGATGCTCAATCGGTAGTCATTCCATCATTCATTCGCGAGCATTCAACAAGTTCGAACTGGGAATGCCGACTGTCAGATTCGCCACCTATCACCCGCGAGCTACAGGGTTTGAGACCGCAGCGCAAGCGACAGTATTCGGAGAAGTAGCGGTAAGTAAGCAGTTGCTGGACGGTGAATTGGAGCAGCAGACTGTATTTTTTCGGGCCGGGCACTTGCGTGTTCCTTCAACTTTACCGGAGGCGCTTCAGCGCTCTGGTTATCAGTTCGATTCGTCATTTACTGCCGACGATGTGCTTACCAACTTTCCATATGCATTGCCACTTGGGTTGGGATTCAGCGAAGATAGCGGAATCTACGAATTTCCGGTAACGCTCGAAGATGAGGAATCGCCCCCTTTAGTGCAACGCATTGACCGTGCTCTCGAGGTGATCCGCGCAAACGCGGAGAATGGCGCCATCAGTGTCATACTAATTCACAGTAATGAGTATCAGACCAAACTTCCTGCTGAAGAAAAGTTGATCGCAGAGTTGCCGCCCGACATCCCGGCTAAGGACATGTTGTCGTTTGCAAGGTTTTGGCGCGCACGCGATCACCTGGTTTGGAGCGTTCATTCTGCGAACGCTCGATCTGATGTCTTGGACTTTCACGCCGGTGAAGCAATCCAAGGTTTGACGGTTGAATTTCAGCGTAAAATTGCGACTGTGAGTGCCGGAGTAGCTGTCATGCCGGATCGCCATCGAATTGTATTACCTGGAATGAGGGCAGGAGAGCAAATGCAGGTACGAGTGGCGTATCAACCAGAAACGGACAAGTGTCATCACGCCAGAAGCACATCTCGCGCGGAAGAACGATTTCGGGGCCCGGTGAAACACGCTGCGT
The DNA here is from genome assembly GCA_021324365.1 of Terriglobia bacterium. GTDB lineage: Bacteria > Acidobacteriota > Terriglobia > Terriglobales > Acidobacteriaceae > JAJPJE01. The sequence continues at coordinate 25,397 of JAJPJE010000112.1, forward strand.
AAAGAAGGTCAAAATTTCCGGGCTTCTGAAATGGCCAGCAAACGGGGACTGGTCCTTGTTCGATGCGTCGAAACTCAAACTAACAGCTCTGCAGTGATCTCATCGGCCAGGTACTACACAACAATCAATCGCTCCCGATGGTACGACTGCTCCGGAAGTGTCCCGATTCTAGACTCCCCGTTTGCTGGATAGATTCCTAGTCGCTACGTGCTATTTGTCTCCCAATAAGTCGAATTGAGTCAACAAGCTGCTGCGGCACCTCACATGCATGTGATTGGTACGACTGCTTCGACGAGAGAAGCAGGAGCTCAGCGATGTTCTTGAAGGTTCGACTAACGAATGATAGGAGGTTCGTTTTTCTTCTGGCTTGTTTTGTCTGCTATCTATCGGTGACAGCTTCAGCGAAAAATCCACTATCGGCGTCGGCTACGGTCCGCATCATAGCGGTTCTTCCGGGCTGGATAACGGTGAACGTCAGCCGCGTTCCGATCACTTTACGCTTCGACCCAGAAGGGAAGAACAGCGACTCGATGTCTGTACCAATAGAGGCATCTTGGAATTTGAACCCAAACGATGTGCGCGGAGTGGAAGTGTTCAGCTATTTTGAGAAATCGGATGCAGCGGTCGTCGGAACTCAGGGCACCAATGTGCCGGCATCTCAATTGCAAGGATCTGTAGGACAGCAGGCATTCCGTCCTTTTTCGGAACCAATGGGCAATCACGCAGGAATGACGATGCTTAGAGAAAGCCTCTCGCACGCAAACGCGATAGGTCATCGCAGCCTGCCGCTCACTGTACGCGTGGCACCCTCTGCGACAGTTCCTGCGGACATCTATAGCGGAATCCTTGTCGTCGAGGCGCGCTACTTTTGAAGAAGTACTTCTGTCCCGCCAACAGAAGGCCCAGCCCACCTGAGATCGTTCGAATCGTGCGTTGTCACCGATGGGATGTATCAGCAACCAACTCGGCGACGGTAGCCGCGCCCCCATTTTTTGTGCCAGTACAAAGAATCGACAGTGCGCGTTAAAGTCGCTACGCGCGATTGGCTGCTGACGATCTCTTGTAAGCGGATCGAATCAAAGCGAATCAATCCGCCAACGCGGACCAAAGGAAGCTCATACTTGTGCCGGTATACCCAACAGGTCGAGCACTGCAAAAATTGCGCAACTTGAGTGACGGTCCAAAGCATGCGGCGGATTATACGCAGAGAATAAGGCGCCACGGAGCAGCAGAAGTACCCTCCCAAAATTAGAGAATGATCGGCGGCAAGGAGTACCTGGTACGTTGCCAGGGTTTCTTTTCCACTTCGGATGAACCCCTGGTTAGGGTTGCCATCCGAGGGTTTACATTTGCTCCAAACTGGCGTGATTGAGCAGGAATGAGAAGGTCGAAGCGCCACTGTATGAGATTGAAAACATTCAGCACGACAACCTAATCCCATTTTCGGGACCAGGGGGTCGGAGGTTCAAATCCTCTCTCCCCGACCAATATTTTCAAACAGATGCAAGCCTTTCTAAGATTGCCGAAAATCCACTGTAGTCGAAATTGTGGCGGCGAAATCCTCGAACTGCAACAACAAGGCTTAGTGTTTGACGTTTGCCGCAACGGGCGACCCCGACGTCTCATTTTCCGAATTCATCGTTCTCCGAGACTAATGATTCCGCTTTGACGGGCGGCAACAATGCACTTCCACCAGTACATCAATTCTCGCTGACATTCGCTCCAGACGGAAACATCACTGCGTCGAACGACAACGTGAATGCCAACTGGACTTACCAATACGACCAGTTCAATCGTCTATTTACCGCCGTTGCCTCCAATGGTGAAGGCTGCAGCTTCGCGTACGACCGCTACGGAAACCGCTGGCAGGAGAGTCCCTACAACGGCAGCTGCAACAATGGCAGCTTTTCCTTTTCAGGCGGTAACAACCGAATCGACACTTATAGCTACGATGCTGCTGGCAACCTTCTGAATGATACGCAGCACAGTTACACCTACGATGCTGAAAATCGAATCATCCAGGTCGATGGCGGAAACACGGCGACGTACGTTTACGATGCAGACGGCAGAAGAGTCAAGAAGACGGCGCCGGGAGTCACTGAATATCTTTATGATTTATCCGGCCATGTCATTACAGCGCTAGACGGATCTGGAAATTGGGCCCGTGGGGAAGTCTTCGCAGAAGGTAAACATCTCGCGACTTACTTTGCCGGTACAACCTACTTCGCGCATCCTGACTGGATTGGTACCGAACGCGCACGCAGCAGCGTCTCTGGAGCAACTCAAGAGACCTTCACAAGCCTTCCATTTGGAGATTCCCTAAGTAGCATAGGATCGAGCCCACTTCATTTCACCGGCAAAGAACGTGACTCCGAGTCAGGCAACGACTACTTCGGGGCCAGGTTCTATTCCTCTACGATGGGAAGGTGGCTGAGTCCAGATGAATCCCTTGATGGGGCCATCATGGAGTTGCCGCAAACTTGGAATAAGTACAGCTACGAATACAACCGTCCGCTCTATGGGACCGATCCAGACGGGCGGTGCCCTCCATGTATCGGGGCAATCATCGGTGGCGTTGTGGAAGGCGGGTTCAATCTTGGCGAACAGCTCTACCACAATGGTGGAAACTTCTCCAAAGTCAGTTGGCGTGAAGTTGGGGCAAATGCGGCGGGTGGTGCTGTAGCGGGCGCGATTGCCGGGGCTACGGGTGGAGCATCGCTAATCTTGGATGCTGCGGCAGGAGCGACAGGAAACATCGCGGGAGGAATAGTCACCAGAGCTGCGAGCGGCGATAACGCCGATCAAGTGCTCTCCGCAGGTGCCGTTGCTGACGATGCTGTGTCTGGGTTTATAGGAGGTGGGGCCGGGCATATAGCGGGTGACTTCGTTCACATCCCAGACGAGCCAACGTTCCATTTCAATGGACGTAATGGCCGATACTACAACCAGGCTTACCGAGCTGGTCTCCGCGCCCTCAGGGGTCGCAGCACACAAGCGTTTATCAACCAAGGCGTCCGAGCAGGAGTGGCTTCATCCGCCGCCAGTCACGCAACGGATACGCTTTGGAATTGGGCAGAGCAATGGTTCTTCAACCAAGACCCACAGCCTGCGCCGCAGCCACACGTGACGGTAACAATCATCGGTTGTCAGGATATGAGCGGGAGACCTTGCCAATGAGTTCAAATCACGACTTAGATGACGAGTCCTTTCCAAGCAGAGAGGAACTGGCTGGGGCAAGGAAGGATGCGGAGGAGTATCTGCATCTGTGGCAGAGACGGGCGCTATATTCGACGGTGGCTTTCATCCTAAGCTGCGCAGCCGTATACCCTTTCTTGTACGGGCACTCGCTCCATGCTCACTGGGAGTCATTCGGCAAGTATTTAATTTTCCTCTCAATGGCTCTGTTCGTTCCCTTCGTGATCTGCATGGGGATAGCAATCAACTCATGGATATCATTGCGCAATGTGCGAAGGGGTAGGTTTTAGCTTCGTCTCTCGCAACCATGCAGGGCTGTCACCGGGGCGGCCTCGCTGTCTGTGGTGGCGCTCGGTTCCGTGTCCCGGCGAGCATCCCGAAGAGCAACGCCGCTAAAGCGTCGGCTGGAGTAGGGACACGTCACCCCCAAATGGGAGCTGCAGAGTTACCGCGCGGTAACTCTGCGGGAACGTGAATGGAATGAGCGCCATGCAGCGCGCAACCGCATAAACACTGGCGTTTACGTGTTTACGTGCGTCAACATGTATGGAATCAGCAGCTAAGAAGAGAATGGGCGGGTGCGCGGTTTCTGCGGGAGTAACCAGGGTTGCTGCGGCGTAAACCTGTTGAAAGCAAAGGATCGGGGCTGGAACCGGCGTCCCGGCGCGCTGACGCCGCGTAGCCTCCGCTGCGGTGGCCGTCAAGGGTCTGCGCTTCGCTCCGATGAACGCGCCAGAGAGCGGCGCGCCCTTGACCGCCGTCCTCGCTGCGGCTGTTTTGCAGCTATGAGAAAAATGTATTTTTCTCATGTTCCACATGACCAGGGCCACGGGGCCGACCACGGCGGCGATCCGCGCGGCGGCGCAGTTCAGGTCCGGCAATGAAGCGCGCAGCACCGGGGCGCTGTCGGGCATCCGTGGCGCATCCGGCGATGTGTTGGAGCATAGACACCATCCCTAAGCCTGACGGCTTAGCGGGCCGGTTCCCGGCCCTGTCATCGGACGAAAATCGAACGCAGCTGGCACGGTGTCCGGCCTTGTCCGAGCCGGGTCCGGCCATCGTTCGAGCCGGTCCGAGGGCGTTCAGCGGTAGGCTTCGGAGCGGTGCAGGACGGCGTGAATGTAGAGTGTGCCGGGCGGGTTCTCGATGAAGCGGATGCGGTAGTCGCCGACGCGCAGGCGCAGATCGTTGGTGTTGCCCTGGAGCTTCTTGACATCGCCCTCGCCGGTGCGGGCGAAGTGGTCGAGCGCGGTGAGAATGTGACCTGCTCCCCTAAATCCGCACACAGCCGAGTATGATTTCGGATTCTAAACAGGTCCGGGAAAGGGCGGAAGCATGTCTAAGGGCAAGCACACGGAGGCGCAGATGTCCGAGTCACCGAAATCGCAAATGTCGGATGCGGAAGTGAAGAGATGAACGCTCAGTCGGACTCTCCGAGTCGTCCGAGCCGCCTTGGACGCAGTATTGTGGCGCTGTTTGCGGGATTCGTACTGGGAGTTGTCCTTTCAGTCGGGACAGATATTGGACTTCACAAACTTGGACTGGCTCCTGCGTTGAACCAAGTATGGTCGAACCACCTATTACTATTCGCCACTGCTTATCGAACGGTGTACAGCGTGATTGCTAGTTACCTGGTTGCGCGGCTCGCTCCTAATCGACCAATGGGCCACGCGCTGGTCGGTGGTGCCGTGGGCTTTTTATTAAACGTTCTGGGGGCAGTAGCGGCGTGGAACAGCAATCTCGGGCCGCATTGGTATCCTGTGGCCTTGGCCATGATTGCTTTGCCAACCGCCTGGATAGGTGGAAAGATGCGGTTGATGCGGTTGATGCAGTTGCAGACACAGACCAGCACCCGCGTAGCGCCAGAAATGAGCCGATGATGAAAGCTGTGAAGGCAAAGAAGACTGCACCCGTCAGAGGAAAGCTATAGTGTGTAGACGATTTTGTAGCTGCGAGAGCACCTGACTTCAAAGGAGTTCAATCAATTTCAAATCGAGCCCGCAACAGGTTCAACACCAATCAGTTACGGATGCCAATTTTCTATAGATTTCAATAAGTTCTAGAATCTAGTTCGGGACCAGGGGGTCGGAGGTTCAAATCCTCTCTCCCCGACCAATAAACCCAAGTGGCTCATTGAATTAGCGTTGAAGCCAATTCTGCAGTTTCCAAAAGTTGGGTCCGATTGGGTCCGATGGTTTGACCTGTCCTTCGCCAAAACTAGATCGTCTTCAATTGGTTGACTTTTCAGCGACATAGCAGCAAGAATCACGAGCTATGCTCGGCGTCCTCTTGCGCCTGTTTCGACTTGTTTGGCTTTTTGGAAAGGGTCATCGCGCCATCGCGCTGGAAAATTTGGCTCTTCGACAGCAGCTCGCTATTTACAAACGTAAGCAGAAACGTCCGCGCCTGATCGGATGGGACCGCTGGTTTTGGATCAGGCTGTCCCATGTGTGGAAAGACTGGCGTCGTGCTCTGGTCGTGGTTCATCCTGACACCGTGGCGCGCTGGCAACGAGAACGCTGTCGACGGTACTGGTCAAACCTCTCCAAGCGCACCGCGAAACGTGGACGCCCTTCGACGCCGCGAGAGGTCCGGGCGTTGATTCACACTATGGCCCAAGCGAATCCGCTCTGGCGGGCGCCCCGCATTCACGGAGAATTGCAGAAGCTCGGCATCGAGATATCAGAGCGAACCGTCTCACGCATCCTGCGGCGCGTTAAACGGCCACCCTCACAAGCCTGGAGAACCTTCCTGCAGAATCATTTGAATGAAATCGTTGCCATTGACTTCTTCACGGTGCCCACGATTCGCTTGCGAGTACTGTATGTATTCCTGGTGATCGAGCACCAACGCAGAAGAGTTCTGCATTTCGGCGTCACTGAGCATCCGACGGCTGAATGGTCGAGCCAACAAGTGATCGAAGCCTTTTCCGACCGCGATGCCAAGCGTTATTTGATCCGTGATCGCGACTCGATCTATGGCCAGGAGTTCCGTAATCGAGTCCAGTCGCTTGGCCTGAATGAGGTCATCAGCGCGCCGAGGAGTCCGTGGCAAAACGCTTACGTCGAACGGCTGATCGGGTCGATTCGACGGGAGTGCCTGGAGCACGTAATTGTTCTCAGCCGGCGGCACCTTGGCCACCTGCTGAAGAGTTATTTCGTCTACTATCATCGATCGCGCACGCATTTGGCACTGGCCAAAGATGCTCCCGAATCACGCGCAGTGCTGCATCGCGGCGAGATCGCCGCCATTCCACAAGTCGGAGGCTTGCATCATCGCTACGAACGACGCGCTGCCTGAAAGGGAAGTACGTGGACCAAATGCGAATGGCTTGCCCGGCCTCATGGCCACCCTGCGGAATTCGAACTCAGTTCCCATCTCCTCCAAGACTCCTCTGATGCTTCAGGTTTTCGAGTCTAATGCCGATCTCCATGGAAGACCGCTGTCTCTCCGTAGCTTCAGCAGCTCAATTCCTCGCGGCTACGAACGCAAACACCGCCGAACCGTGTTTCCGGGCTGTCACCTCAGCGCTGTTTTCGGGCGATCTCGCCATCGTCCGAGTTTGTGGACCGAACGGCATTACGGACATCACATACGCTCGTGATTGCGATCACTTGCTCGTAGGACATACTCACCATACACTTACGTCATGCGTCGTTTTGTCATCATAGCGTTTGCGCTGCTGGCCCTTTCATGGACCGCCGCTCCGCTTTTGGCATGCGTTACGTCTAACGGCGCCATGACTGTCCAAGAACGCGAATGCTGTACGAAGATGCCGGAGATGTGCGGTTCGGCGCAGATGCCGCAATCCCACTCCTGCTGCAAGACCGTTGTTCGATCGGGCAACACGATGATGCCTGCGGGGACCCAACAACGGGTTCCAGTTCTCAATGCCATGGGAACCATTGCAATTCCGGTGACGGCACCGATTGAGCGCAGCGCCGGAGTAGTCAGGGATCATCACCCTCCTGGCGAATTCCTGCCTGAAGTCATTGCCTTAAGAATCTAGATCTCTCTCCGTCCGTTCCGATCGGGCTTAGGCCCGCGTGTATTTATTCGACGGAGAGACATCATGAAAGTTGTATTCGCAGTTTTCCTGCTCTGGAGCTGCGCCGTTATTGCTGCGGCCCAAAATCCATTTTCCGGTGCCGATGCGTTGCTGCCGCAAGATCAGCACGCGGAAGCCAATGGACCGGCGCTCATGCTCGGCGAGATCGAGCAGATGGCGATGGCCGGCAATCCTGAAATCCGCGTGGCGGCGCGGCAGTTGGCGGTAGTAGAAGCGAAGATACCGGCTGCGGGCGCTTTGGACGACCCGTCCTTTATATATCGAGGCTGGGGTGTTCCTCTGCGCCGACCCTGGGACTACAACGCCGCACAAAACATGTTCATGGTGAGCCAGACCTTTCCTGGATTTGGCAAGCGTGGACTGCGCACCGACATTGCGCGCACGGATGTAACCGAGGCGAAGGCGGCGCTGGAAAACACGCGCCTAAGTGTACGGGTGCAGGTGCGCAAGGCGTTTTACGATCTGCTTCGCGCCCAGGACGAGTTGCGCATTCACGATGAGCACGTTGCGATTGCGCGGCAGGCCGTTCAGGCAGCGCGGATCAAGTACACGGTCGGCAATGTTCCCCAGCAGGACATTCTGAAAGCCCAGGTTGCGCTGACCCGGCTGGCGGAGCACTTGATCCATTTTGAACAGGATGCCGACCTCGCACGCGCGCGGCTGAACACGCTACTTGGTCGCGATCCCGCAGCTTCGATCAATGTTCATGGAAACTACGCCGTTCCCCAACATTTACTCGGCATCGAAGACCTGGAAAAAATAGCGCTCGCTTCGCGCCCCGACCTGGCGCAAGCCCAGGCTGCGGTCGAAAAGAGACGACAAGAGCAAGCGCTGGCCGCGAAAGCGTATTCGCCGGACTTCACCGTTGCCGCGGGATACATGCTCATGCCTTCCGGCTCCGACCACCGGAACAACTACATGCTGGAGGGCTCGATCAATTTGCCGTGGCTGAATCGTCGCAAACACGACTCCGAGGTTGCCGAAGCCAAAGCCAAAGCCAGCGAACAAGACGCTGAACTCGATGGCATGCGCACCGCCGCCTTCGGTCAGATCCAGGAGGCGCTGGTGCGAGTGAAGGCGGCGCAACGTTTGGCGGACGTTTATCACGAAGCTCTTCAGCCCCAATCCGAGGCGACTCTCCGCTCGACGGTGATCGCCTACGAGAACGATCGCACGGACTTCCTCAATCTGCTCGACAGCCAGACCACGGTCGTTGATATCGACCTTGCCTATTTCCAGGCACTCGCGGACTTTGAAACGCGATTCGCCGATCTGGAGCTAGCCGTGGGAACGCCGCTCCCGCGAAACGACAAGGAAAAGACCACGCCGAAGGTGACGCAATGAATGAAAACAAATACAAGATTGGTTTTGAGATTGCTCTGATCGCCTGCTTTGCTCTCGCCGGCGCTTTGGCCTATGTCGTCTTGGGCAAAAGACACGCCGCGACCGAGGAGACGAGCATTGTCGCTGCGCAGGGACCGAGCACGCCGGGGCAACCGGCTTCGATGGCAATGCCCCCGTCTTCCACAACCTCCGCCCTGCCGCTCACTCCCGTGCAGTTATCGCCGCAACGAATGCAGGCGATCGGGGTGACGACCGCCGTGGTCGAGCAGCAAGCGGTCAGCAATGATCTGCGCGTACCCGGCAATGTTGAGGCGAACGAACGGCAGCTCGCGTATGTGCAGACACGTTTCCCCGGCTGGATTCAGAGGGTGTTTGCCAACGCGAGCTATCAATACGTTCGCAAGGGTCAACCGCTCTTCACGATTTACAGCCAGGAACTCGTGAGCACCGAACAGGAATATCTTCTTGCGAAACAGAATCGGCAGACCTTCGCGACTGACGGGCACGGCACGGCTGTCAAAGAACGCGACTGGCTGCTCGAAGCCGCAGCGGACCGGCTGCTGCAGTTCGGAGTGCCCGCCAGCGAATTAACGAGGCTAGAGCGGACCGGCAGGGTCCAGCATGACATCACGATCGAATCGCCTGCCTCCGGCTACATCACCGAATTCAACGCGTTGCCCAACCAGTACGCGCAGGCCGAGACCAAGCTGTACACCATTGCAGACCTTTCCAGCGTGTGGGTGTACGCGAACGTATATCAAACCGATGTCGGTCAGCTACGGCCCGGGATGCCCGCCACAGTCACGGTAGACGCATATCCCGGCCGCGAGTTTCGCGGGCGGATTGACCAGATTCTTCCGCAGGTTGATCCCACGACGCGCACCGTGCGAGTGCGGTTCGTGTTCAGCAATCCCGGCCTTGCGCTCAAGCCCGGAATGTTCGTGAATGTCGGCATCCACGTTTCACTCGGGCGCCAACTCGTTATTCCTGCCTCGGGCGTACTCCAGGCGGGCACGCGAGAAATTGCGTTCATTGACCACGGCGGCGGATACCTTGAGCCCCGACCGATCGAAATCGGACCGCGGCTCGACGACCACGTGGTTGTTCGGAAGGGGCTGCACTCAGGCGAGCGCATCGTGAGCTCGGCGAATTTCTTGGTGGACTCGGAGGCGCAGCTACAAGCGGCCGTCGGGTCTTTCGCCCCACCTCCACCCGGAGCAGGCGCGGCCGCCTCCATGAATGCTCCTTCGCAACAGGTAACGATGGACTTCACGAGCGACGCTTCTCCGCCGCACAAGGGAAGCAATACATTGCAGGTGAAGCTGCGTAGCGCAGACGGGAAACCAATCACCGGCGCACAGGTCAGTGTGACCTTCTATATGGCAGCCATGCCTGCAATGGGGATGGCTGCGATTCGGAAACAAGCGACTCTCGCCGACAAAGGCGATGGCAGCTATGAGGGTAAGCTCGACCTGCCGAGCGGCGGCTCGTATCAGCTGACGCTCACCGCGCAGCAGAACGGACAAACACTCGCGACCAAACACCTCACGGTGAACGTAACGGGAGGGATGCGATGATCTCCCGAATCATTGAATGGTGCGAGCGCAACCGTTTCCTGGTCTTCACGGGAGTTGCATTTCTGCTAGTAGCAGGTGTCTGGTGCGTGCAGCACACTCCCTTGGACGCGCTGCCCGACATTAGCGACGTGCAGGTGGTCATTCACACGGAATGGGCGGGCGAACCGCCCAACGTGATCGAAGACCAGGTCACTTATCCTCTCGTGACGACTCTGCTCGCGGCGCCGCACGTGAAAGCGGTACGCGCCCAGACCATGTTCGGGGATTCCTACATTTTTGTTGTGTTTGAGGATGGCACGGATCTCTACTGGGCACGGTCACGTGTTACGGAGTATTTGCAACAGATTTCGGGGCGGCTGCCGCCGGATGTGCATCCCGCCATCGGTCCTGACGCAACCGGCGCCGGATGGGTTTACGAATACGCGGTCATCGATAAGAGTCACACCCAGAGCCTCGCCGATCTGCGTGCGCTGCAGGACTGGTATCTGCGCTACCAACTCGAAACCGTGCCCGGCGTGGCGGAGGTGGCGACCATCGGTGGCTACGTTCGCCAATATCAAGTGAAGCTGGACCCCAACAAGCTTTTCTCTTACGGCATACCTGTCTCGACAGTTATCGAGCGCGTGCGCGATAGCACGAATGAAGTTGGTGGCAACGTTTTGGAAATGAGTGGCGCGGAGTATATGGTGCGCGGCCTTGGCTATCTGCACTCGCCGGCGGATTTGGAGAACGTGCCTGTCGCCACCAAGAACGGAACCCCAGTACTGGTGCGCGATTTGGGAACGGTGTCGTTCGGTCCGGACGTACGCCGAGGAGCCGCCGATTGGCAAGGCGAGGGGGAAACAGTCGGCGGAATCGTGGTGATGCGCTATGGCATGAACGCGCTCGATGTAATCAACGGCGTGAAAGCCAAGCTGCGGCAGATTGGGCCGTCGCTTCCGCCTGGCGTGGAAATCGTGACTGGGTACGACCGCTCACCGCTCATCAACGAGTCGATCAATACACTCAAGCGCGACCTGATCGAAGAAGCTATCATCGTCAGCTTCGTAACGATTGCCTTTCTATTTCATTTTCGATCGGCGCTGGTGCCCATCATCACTCTCCCGATCGCGGTGGTGGCGGCGTTCATTCCGATGTACTTCCTTCGCGTCAGCTCGAATGTGATGTCGCTTGGAGGCCTTGCGCTGGCCATAGGTGTACTCATCGATGCCGCCATTGTGATGGTCGAGAACGGATACAAACATCTGGCGGAACGCAGCGGGTTGACTGACGGAGAGCAACTGACGGAGCAAAAGCGCCGGTCCATTCTGCTGGGAGCGGCCAAGCAGGTTGGTCCTGCCTTGTTTTACTCGCTGATCATTATTCTAGTTTCATTCCTCCCGGTGTTCCTGCTTGAGGCGCAAGAAGGCCGCATGTTTCGCCCGCTTGCCTGGACTAAAACTACAGCCCTCCTTTTTTCATCGCTCCTTTCCATCACCTTGGTCCCGGTGTTGATGCCGCTGTTCATTCGCGGACGACTGCGGCCCGAATCGCAAAACCCCGCGGCGCGGGTAACGCAAGCCATCTACTTGCCCGTCCTGCGCTGGTGCCTACGGCACTGGAAACTGCTGATCGCGCTCAATCTCATCTTCCTGGCCGCGACGATCCCCTTGTACTTCAAGCTAGGCAGCCAGTTCATGCCTTCGCTATACGAAGGCTCGTCGCTGTATATGCCAAGCGCTTTGCCGGGGATTTCGATCACGCAGGCGACTGCGCTGATGCAAGAGCAGGACCGCATCATTCGTTCTTTCCCGGAAGTCTCGACTGTGTTCGGCACCGTAGGCCGGTCCGACAGCGCTACTGACAACGCCCCCCTCGACATGTATGACACCACCATCATGCTCAAGCCACGCGAGCAGTGGCGCGCCGGGATGACTTACGAAAAGCTGATCGGCGAGATGGATCAGAAGCTGCAATTTCCCGGCCTAACCAATACCTGGACCATGCCGGTCGCTAATCGGCTGGACATGGAGCTGACCGGAATCAAAACCCCGGTCGGACTCAAGATCCAAGGGCCCGATCTCGGGAAGATCCAACAGATTGGCGCACACATTCAACAAATTCTGTCGAACATGCCGGAGACGAACTCGGTTTTCGCGGAACGCGTGTCGCAGGGTTTTTATTTGAATGTCGAGGTCAACCGTCCTGAGGCTGCCCGCTACGGACTAACCGTCGGCGATGTACAGCGGGTGATTACGTCGGCCGTTGGCGGTGCCGACATTGCCCAAAATGTGGAAGGGCGGGAGCGTTTTCCCATCAACGTGCGCTACGAGCGTGACTTTCGCGACGATCCCGAGGCAATCGGCCGCGTCCTGATCGGCACCCCGTCGGGTTCGCAGATTCCGATCAAGGAGGTCGCTCGTGTATTTTTCTCGCCCGGACCCGCCATGATCCGCGACGAAGATGGCGCACTCACCGGTTACGTGTACCTCGATCTGAAAACCAAGAACTACGGTGGATTCGTGGACCAAGCCGACCGTTTGCTGCGGCACAAACTCGTGATGCCCGTCGGCTACACCTACCGCTGGGCCGGGGAGTATGAATTCGAGATTCGCGCCAAAGAGCGACTGAAACTCATTCTGCCGATTGTGTTCTTCGTCATCTTCCTGCTGTTGTACATGGTGTTCAAATCGGCGGCTGAGGCTGCCGTGCTGATCTTCCCCACGCTGTATGCGATGTCGGGTGGACTGATTCTGCAATGGATATTGGGATATAGCTTCAGTGTCGCCGTCTGGGTCGGATACATCGCGTTGTTCGGCATCGCTGTCGAGACCGGCGTCGTCATGGTCGTTTACTTGCACGAGGCCCTGGAGCATCGTCTCGCCGCCGGCAAACTGGTGAGTGAAGCTGACGTTGAACAAGCCGCCATTGACGGCGCCGTTCAGCGGCTTCGTCCCAAACTGATGACGGTGACCGCCGTCATTTTGAGCCTGGCGCCGATATTGTGGGAATCGGGCATTGGCTCTGACGTGATGAAACCGATTGCCGCTCCGATTGTTGGCGGCATGATCACGTCAACCATTCACGTT
>JAJPJE010000058.1 GCA_021324365.1 Terriglobia bacterium
CTGAGCTTGCCGGAACCGTAGACAGCAAAGAATTGAGCAAGCTCCAACTCAACGGCCGCAATTTCACGCAACTGGTCACTCTCGTTCCAGGTGTTAACAATCAGACCGGACAGGACGAGGGTCAGGTCGGCGTCTCCGGCAACGTTCAGTACAGCATTAACGGTGGCCGCACCGAGTACAACAACTGGGAACTCGATGGTGGCGACAACATGGATAACGGCAGCAATACCACGCTAAACGTTTATCCAAGTCTCGATGCCATCGCCGAGGTCCGCGTACTTACGGGTAACTACGGCGCGCAGTATGGGCGTAATGCCTCCGGCACCATCGAGGTTGAAACCAAGTCAGGCACGAACGCTTTCCACGGAATGGCTTTCGAATATGTGCGCAATAACATCTTCAACGCGCGCAACTACTTCGATCCGGTCGGCCAGGCCGCTCCTGCATATAAGAAGAACGACTTTGGCTACAACATCGGAGGGCCAATCAAGAAGGACAAACTGTTCTTCTTTTGGTCGCAGGAGTGGCGCTACGACCGAGTTCCTGGCCAGACCTTCAGCGTTCCAGTTCCATCGAACGAGAATCGTGCCGGCAATTTCAATGATGTCTGCAACAACCCCAATGGCGTGACGGATTGTCCGCACGATGCGAACGGTAATCCATTCCCAAATAACACCATCCCGGCGAACATGATCGATCCCAACGCCGCGGCTCTGCTGAACATGATTCCCCCTGCGAATTCCGGTTCAGGAGTGAATTCTTTCTACAATGCTGCGCCCTCCCAACCCACGAACTGGCGAGAAGAACTGGCTCGTGTCGACTGGAACGTCACGGATAAGCATCGTGCCATGTTCCGTTACATCCACGATTCCTGGGATCAGATCACACCGACGGTGTTGCCGTGGGGCGCAACAAGCTCTAGTTTCCCGACGTTGCAAACGCACTTTACAGGCCCTGGAGACAGCATGGTAGCGAGACTGGTATCGACGTTCTCGCCGACGCTGCTGAATGAGTTTGTTGCCAGCTACACGGCCGACAAGATCACACTTCAGAACAGCGGCCCCTGGCAACGTCCCAGCAGTTTCACCGCGGGCCAGCTATTCCCCGGAAACACCAAGATTCTGCCAGGCGTCCAAGTCTTTACCAACAGCGAGTACGGTGGCGGGTTTACCGAGGACCCGAGCATCATCCCCGCATCCGGCCCGTTCAACTCGAACCCAACCTACACGTTGCGAGATAATGTCACCAAGAACATCGGCAGGCACAACTTGCAGTTTGGTGGGTATTTTGTGGCCGCCGAGAAGAATGAATTGGCATCGGTCCAATACAACGGGCTGCTAACCTTTAACAGCAACGCTCCTGTCTCATCCGGCAATGCGTTTGCCGACTTGTTGATGGGCAATATTGCCAGCTTTACGCAGGCAAGTGCCCAGCCGAAGTACTACAACCGGTACAAGATTTTCGAGCCGTATCTCCAGGACGACTGGCATGCAACCAACAAGCTGACGCTGAACCTCGGTCTTCGCGTTAGCATGTTTGGCACTTATCGCGAGATAAAGCACCAGGCCTACAATTTCGATCCCGCCCAATGGAATCCTGCTAACGCGCCGCAGATCGACAGCACCGGCGCAATTACAACGCAGGCAGGTGCTCTTATTCCCGGCAGCGGATCACCCACGAATGGGATCGTACAGTGCGGAGTGAATGGCGTACCCGCCGGCTGCATGAAGGGACATCTATTCAACCCGGCTCCGCGTATTGGTCTTGCTTACGATCCGTTCGGGGACGGCAAAACTTCGATACGCGCCGCCTACGGTATCTTCTATGACCACACCAACGGCAACGAAGGCACTTCGGAAGCACTGGAAGGCTCTCCCCCGCTGGTGCTCACTCCGACAGCCTACAACATCACAGGTTACGGCAACATTGGCGGTGGGACAGGACTGCTGTTTCCGCTGGACGTAACCTCTATCCCCAGAAAAGCTATCTGGCCGTATATGCAACAGTGGCACCTCGATGTGCAGCGTGAGTTACCCAGCGACGTCGTCGGCATGATCTCCTACGTCGGCAGTAAAGGTACTCACTTAACCTGGCAGCGCAATCTGAATCAGCTGTTGCCTGTGCCGGCTTCGCAAAATCCGTTTCTGCCCGGCCAGCCAATCTCGACTGCAGTGTGCACACCCGATGCCAACGGAAACTACGATGTGAACAGCGCCGTGATTACGCCAAGCAGCCCAATTTTCGGCAATATGACAGCCGCATGCGGCAACGATCCGAATCCGTACCGCCCATATGGCGGATATGGCAACATCACCAGTATCGAGCCTCAGGCTGCTTCGAGCTATAACGCGCTCCAGATTTCGGGCCGTCGCACGCAGGGCGGTCTGACTCTCAGCCTTGCCTACACCTGGAGCCATTCGCTGGATGACTCTTCGGACCGGTACGATGCGACCTTCGTCAATTCATACAACCCGCAGGCGAACTGGGCTAGCTCCAACTTCGATCAGCGACACGTGCTGACGACAAGTTGGGTATATGACCTGCCGTTCTTCAAAAACGGAAATGGTCTTGAGAAGGTTGTGGTTGGAGGGTGGCAATACTCGGGAATTTTCACGTTCCAGACCGGCACTCCTTTTTCTGTGATCAATAGCATCTTCGGAGACACCGCTGGCGTGGCGAACGGCATCGGCGCCGGTTCCTACGCGGATCGCGTTGGAAATCCCAACATCCTACCGGTTCCCGATTACATCCCCTGTGCGCAGAATCCGTGTGCGCCAACTGGCAACTTCATCTATAACCCTAATGCTTATGCTCAACCCACCGGCTTGACGTTCGGAAACTCAGGACGCAACAGCCTGCGCAACCCGAACTACTGGAATGCCGACATGGCACTCTATAAGAACTTCAAGCCGACGGAACGGACGAATCTTGAATTCCGCGCCGAAGCATTCAACGTGTTCAACCATACAGCCTGGACGGGTTCGTCTGGCGCGACGGGCAACTCTGGTTCGAATGGCGTGAACAACCAATTCGGAGCCAGCACTTTTATGCTCCCGGGTGGTGCCCATAATCCACGCATTCTCCAACTTGCACTGAAGCTCGGTTTCTAAAACCGAGCTTCCCAGACTTGACGAGCCGGCAACCCGCCGGCTTTTTTATCTAACACGTCCCACTTCTGCAAACAGAAAGGCAGAAATGGGAGGTCAGTTTTCGATCCCGCTCGCATAATCCTCCCTGATTCGACGAATAAAAATTATTGATTTCCGGATCGTTCATCCTGCAGGTAAGAAAGAGAGAACCACGCAACGTGCCAAACTGTGAACGACTGGCGGTTTTGAACCTGCCACAGCTCTGACTATGTAAGCGGAGTGGGCAATATGAGTTCAGGTCGTGCACAGCCGAGAGTGATGCCAAGGTCTTCAGAGCGATTGCGGCAGTATGCAATTAGGAATCATTTCTTTGGATCGGAGGACCATGGCGTCTCTCATCGAAAACTCGATGCTGAAATGGAGTCTCCTTCTCGATGCCAAGGATTTGTCGAAGGCTGTTGTTGGCGTGCCTCCTTCTGATTCCCTCGCTCAACATTGCTGTTGCGCAGTCCGCTGAGTCCTCAGCACCGGCAATCTCCACTGCTGCCACAGTTTCGCCAGAACGAATCACGACTCTGGAGAAGCAGGTGGCCGATGCCAAAGGTTCGGCCGATAACGCATGGATGTTGGTAAGCGCTGCTTTGGTTCTGATGATGACCGGCCCCGGTCTTGCATTGTTCTATGGCGGACTGGTGCGTAAGAAGAATGTGCTCTCGACCATGATGCAAAGCTTTGCCATGATGGCTGTTATTACCGTGCTCTGGGCTATTATCGGCTATAGTCTCGCCTTCGGCTCCGGGACCGGCTTTATCGGCGGCTTCCATCATCTTTTCCTCAGTGGTGTTGGCGCTGCTCCGAATCCTGACTACGCGCCCACAATTCCCCAGCAGACGTTCATGATTTATCAGCTCATGTTCGCCATCATCACGCCGGCGCTGATCACAGGCGCGTTCGCCGAGCGCATGAAATTCAGTGCCATGGCTGTGTTCATGATCCTGTGGTCGATTGTGGTTTACTCGCCGATGGCGCACATGGTCTGGGGGAAGGGCGGCATCCTGAATGCTTCACTGGGCGGGCGTTTCCCCACGCTTGATTTCGCCGGTGGAACCGTCGTTCACATTACATCGGGCGTGTCTGCGCTTGTCTGTGCGCTATACCTGGGCAAGCGGATCGGGTATCCAAGCGAGCAGATGCCGCCGCACAGCGTTGTCCTGAGCTTTATCGGCGCCTGCATGCTCTGGGTGGGCTGGTTCGGGTTCAACGCAGGCAGCGCGCTGAGTTCCGGCAGTCTGGCAACCAGCGCGTTTGTGGCTACCCATTTCGCGGCAGCGGCAGCTGTGGTTGGCTGGAGCGCAGCCGAATGGATCCTACACGGAAAGCCGAGTGCGCTCGGTGCGATCTCGGGTGCGGTTGCCGGCTTGGTCGCCATTACGCCTGCTTCGGGCTTCGTCAGCCCGACGTCGGCCTTAATCATCGGACTGGTTGCCGGCGTCGCCTGTTTCTTCATGGTGTTCAGCGTGAAGAAGAAGCTCGGCTACGACGATTCCCTCGACGCCTTTGGGGTTCACGGCGCCGGAGGCACAATCGGCGCAATCCTGACCGGCGTCTTCGCGACCCGCACGATCAATCCGATCCTCCACGACTCGGAGGGTGCAGCGCTCAGCCTCGGGTTTGTGGACGGCAATTTCGGGCAAGTTTTCTATCAGATGATCGGCGTTGCGATTGCCTTTGCCCTGGCTATTGTGGGGACGCTGGCGATCTTGAAGCTGGTTGATCTGGTGATCGGGCTGCGCGTCTCCAATGAGGACGAATTGCAAGGCTTGGACGTCACGCAACATGGAGAAGAAGGTTATTACTGGGAGGCATCCTCGTTGTAGCTTGTGTTAGTTTGAGAAGAGCCAAACCAAACCCAGGAAACGGGAAAGTCTTCCATGACAAAACTTGAAGCGGTAATCCAACCTTCCAAACTCGACGCCGTCAAAGATGCGCTGATGGAAATCGGTGTAGATGGCATGACGATCCTTGAAGTGCGTGGCCATGGCCGCCAAAAGGGTCACACGGAGTTTTACCGCGGTCGCGAGTACACCGTCGATCTACTGCCGAAGGTGAAAGTGGAAGTGGTGCTCGACGACGCACTGGTGGAAAAGGCAGTCGCCGCCATTGTCGGTGCAGCGCGTTCCGGCAAAATAGGCGACGGCAAAATCTTTCTGTCGAAGATCGATGATGCCATTCGCATTCGTAACGAAGAGCGTGGAGCTGCGGCGCTCTAACCAGATGTCGGAGGATGGCCTGCTCTCCGGGCGTCTTCTCGGCAAGGCAATCAGTTCGTAAGTCTCCGAGGCGATAACCAGGATGTCGGCGAGTCCATCACTATTCGATCTGGTCAGAATCCATAGCTCGGAATCCGCCTCCATTCGCCAGGGCTTCGAGACTACTGGAGACGGCAAGGTCGCTATTGCTCGCCGAACAGCGCTGGTAGACTCCATCGTGGGACGCCTCTGGCAGTAGTTTGTCGCCGCTGAAATTGATCAACCCGAGGGCCTGAGTCTCCTGGCCCTTGGTGGCTATGGGCGCGGGCATCTATTCCCGCACTCGGACATCGACCTCCTCTTCTTAACTGAGGAAGAGCGCCCCGATCCCAAGCTGCAGGACCGGATCCGCAAGTTCAACCAAGAATTATGGGATCTGCGCCTTCGCGTCAGTTCTTCCACTCGGCCGGTGAGCGATTGCGGTAAGCTCAGCGAGGACAACGTTGAATTTACGATTTCGCTTTTGGACTGCCGATGGCTGGCGGGCGATCGCAAACTCTTTTCCCGCGTTCACGACCAGATCATCCCCTCCCTGGTGAAGCGCGACTGGCAAACCCTGGTTCAGTTGCTCTCTGAAGTTACCCGTAGCCGTCACGCCAAACAGAGCAACACTATTTTTCATCTCGAACCGAATTTGAAAGAAACGCCCGGCGGCCTGCGGGATTTGAATGTCGCCGTCTGGCTATCGCTGATTGCTGCATTTCAAAAGAACGGCTGGCCGGCCAAAGAAAGCGTTCTTCCAGTTGCGAATCGCGGAGCCATCGATGCTGCGTTTGATTTCATGGCGGCGGTTCGTTGCTTCCTGCACTACCGCCACGGCCGCGACGACAATACGCTCTCCTGGGACGCACAGGATGACGCGGCCGCACGCGCTATCGGAATTCCCGATCACGCCAAGATTCCGGCCGCCGACTGGATGCGGGCCTACTTCCGGCATGCACGTGCTATCGATCGCCTGACCACACAATTGCTCGACGAGGTTCCGGCTTCGCGTGCGTCGCTGTATCAACATTTTCAGCGCTGGCGCTCGCGCGTGTCCAACGGCGATCTGTCGGTGGTAGACGGCCGCATTCTTCTACATACGAATGTAAACATCGACGCGGCGCTGGTGATGCGTACATTCGAGTTTCTCGCCAAGAACGGATTCCGCCTGAACAGCGAGACCGAACAACGTCTGTCTGATGCCATTGCCACTTTTGTTTCTAAAGACCTGCGTACGCACACGCTATGGACTCACCTGCGGCATATCCTCGGAGCACCCTTTGCGGCAGATGCGCTGCGTGCGATGCATTCGCTCGGATTCCTGGTAAAGCTCTTTCCGGAGTACCACCTCATCGACTCGCTGGTGATTCGCGATTTCTACCACCGCTACACCGTCGATGAGCACACGTTCCTCACCATTGAATCATTGCATCGACTCCTGCTGCCTCCGCAGAAAGAACAGCCCAGCGAATGGGAAACATACTTCGGTGATCTTCTGAAAGAACTCGAACAACCGGAGTTGCTCTATCTGGCTCTCCTCTTTCACGATGTCGGCAAGGGCCTACCAGGTGAATCCCACGTCGCGAATGGCCTGCCGGTAATGGAACGCAGTTTGCGCGGTATCGGCGTTCACCAAGAAGAACTGGATACCATCCGTTTCCTGATCACCGAGCATCTCGCGATGTCAGCTACCCTGCGACGCGACATCTTCGATCACGAAACGGTTCGCGGCTTCGCCGACAAGATCGGCACACCCGAACGTCTGAAGATGCTCTGCTTAATGACCTACGCCGACATTCGCTCGGTGAACCCCGAAGCGCTCACGCCCTGGAAGGCCGAGTCGCTGTGGCGTCTCTACATGGCGGCGTCGAATTATATGAATCGCAGTGTCGACGACGATCGGTTCCATGCCGAGTTCGAGGCAGAAACACTATCTCGCATTGGTGAACTCGTTCCGAAAAAATCCACCGAGCTGCGCAAATACCTTGAAGGGCTGCCGCACCGGTATTTACGGACACACTCGCCGATGCAGATCGCCAAGCACTTCGAGATGTCGACAGCGCTGGCAAAAAAGCCGGTACAGATTTCCCTGAAGCATACGCGCGGCCTCTACGAGTTGACGCTACTCACCGGTGATCGCCCGCTGGTGTTCGCAACCATCGCCGGCGTCCTCTCCGCCTGGGGTATGAACATCGTGAAGGCGAATGCGTTTGCCAACCAGGCCGGCACTATCGTCGATACGTTCTATTTCAAAGATCGTTTCCGGACGCTGGAGCTGAATCCGCCGGAACTGGAACGTTTCGAGCACAGCATTGTTCAGGTGCTCTCGGGAGAAGTTTCCCTTCATAAGCTCATGGAAGGCCGCGAGAGAGTCGCAACCAACGGTCCTACGAAACTACAAACTGCTACACGCCTCGATTTCAACAACCATTCTTCCTCACACAGTACCTTGCTCGAACTCGTAGCCCAGGACCGACCCGGGCTTCTCTACAAAATTGCTTCCACGCTCGGCCGTTATGGCTGCAACATTGAAGTCGCCCTCATCGACACTGAGGGCCATGTCGCCATCGACGTCTTCTACCTGACCTGGGAATGTATGAAATTGAGCGGCGAACATCAGTTTCAGATCCGCCGCGCCCTGCTCGAAGAACTCGAATTGGAATAACCGTTCAAGAGAAGTATTTTCAGGCAAGGCCGTCCAGCTCTATGCGGGACGGCCCAGTCTATTCGGATAGGAATCGCACGGATCAGAAATTGTAGAACGCGCCGCCCTTCGTCTGATCGCAACCGCCGCCTCGCGAGTTCTCCCAGTTCATCTGGATGAGCCAATGGTGACCAGCTAGCGTCTGGTTGTATCCGCCACTGCCGACGGACCCGGTAGTTGGACCAAACATCCAAGCGCACTTGTCGGCGTTCTCTGCTCCGCTCGAGTCGTACCAGGCATTCAGATCGGGATCGCTGATCGCTTCTTCAGTTTCGTGCGCCATGATTGATGCCATGCCGTCGGCTCCGCTATCGCCGTTCGGACTCGACGTCTCTGCTTCGCACGCCGAAGGACAGCGATCGGGATTGCCGACGAAAGAGTATTTGATATCTGAACCGGCGATTCTTCCGTGAGTGTGCCAGCCACAATATTGCGTGCAGAAGCCGGAGGTTTCATTCACATCGGAGGAGGTCAGCACGAAGTAGATTCCGTTCGCATCTTTAGGAAGCTTGTTGCTGTTAATCGCATTGGCAACAACGGCCTCGACTGCAGAGTCGCTCAGCCTGGTTCCATGGGAGTAATTGTCGTAAGCAGTCGCGGCAAGCTCCACGCTACCGCTCACATTCCCGCTGTTGCTGCCATAGGTGGAGTTTATCCTTTCGTATCCGGAATTGTTCAATCCGCCGCTGCTATAGAGATCATTGAGTAGCGTGATGGTCTCCGAACTGTTCGATCCGCCAGCCCCCCAGTTCCCATACCAGATGAAATACGCGTTGACCTTGTTCAGCATAACCGGGCCGCCGTGATAGTTAATCCGATTGCCGGTGATCACACTCCGCGCTTTCTGAGCATCGGGAATGTTGGGATTATTTTCGCCCCATCCTTTTCCGGTCGGGGTAAGGTGATGAGAATCTTTTACGGATTGTGCGACGGAAAATGTGCTGGCTAGCGCCAGACACAACAGGAGCGTGCCCCTGCGCAGGACATTGTCTCTCACTTGATCCTCCAAAAAAATTCAAGGGAAGGAGCCCGACGAACGAAGCGACCACCACCCCAAGAGAATTGCTGGCGAGAGTAGCCGTGAGCTAAGGCATTGTCAATTGTGAATACGGTCGATTGTCCTATTGTTTTCCGGTAGGGGTAGATACCTTAACACTCGGTTGCTGGAGCGGAGAAATGTATCGTACGGCGAGTTTGGGCTGGCCACCTTCTTCCGTCCAGAGATCTACCACGAAGTAGGAACCGTTCGTTGGTGACTCGCCGAAGCTTCCTCTTTGCGTAAGAATGAAGCTAGCAACATTGATTTTGCCGAAATTCTGAACGGCCATTTGCCGTATTCTGAAGCTCGAAGGACGGTACTTTGTAATCCAATCGTCGACTGGCACAGGATCGCCCGACGGTGCAGGTGTCCACTGATTGAAGTCATCAGTCAGCAGCTCTTTCATTTTCATTTGATCATTCTTTTCGGCGGCATTAGCCAATTGCGTCTCAAGGTTGGAGTAAAGAGAGACAAGTCGCGTCTGCGTAACGATGCGACCGACAGTCGCACCTTTGCCGTTAGGCTGCTGCGCTGAGCCGGTGAGGGCGAGGCAAATTAATGATCCGATCGCGAAACCGACGACTCTCATTCCGACACCTTGGGATGCCAGATGCACTTGCACAGTTTAGTCATTCTCAAATGGTGACACGAGACCGAAACACGGTTTTCTGCGGGTGAGGTTATCTCCTCAGCTTCCTCAGCAGCTTCCATGTCTCTAGCAAGGCGAAATAGCCTGGGAGGATCTCGCGCGTGCGTTATCGGTAGCGAAATGCGCTTCACTTAAGTTGGCGCGAACATCGATGGTGCAGGTGCGAAGCAACAGTTTGAAAACGACAGCTTCTCAGACAGAATATTCAAAATCTGAAACTCATGACCGACAGTCACAACGCCGAACTTGATCGCAAAATTCGCGAGCGCGTAAGAGATAGGAAGAACAAGGGGTGCAACTTTTGCGGCTGCTAACCCCCTACCCGTTCCTCTCTTGACTCCCCATTTTCCTCGCTCTACTATGGCGAATAGAAAGCGAAGATGAGTAGCTCTACGCGCTCTGGGGTTCAGCACTTCGCGCAGGTAATCCGATGGCCTCCTTGCCCCTACTTCAACCCGAAGACGATTGCGCCCTCGTCCCCGCACTAGGTCCGCAACTGGTCGGAATCGCGCGTCTCGCTGCTGCGGGCGAGTCGATCCGAGAGGGGCACAACGTCGAATACTTCACCATTGAGACGCGTTCAATCCTGAACCGCTGCAACGTGCCGCGCATGCCCTTTGCGTGGACGATCAATCCCTTCCGTGGCTGCGAATTCGCCTGCAAGTATTGCTATGCGCGCTATACCCACGAGTTCATGGAGCTTCGCGATCCCCTGCTGTTCGAGCGCCGAATTTACGTGAAACAACACGTGCGGTCGCAGTTGCGCCGCGACCTGAAGCGAGTAAAGCCGGGCGAGGAGATCGCCATCGGTACGGCGACCGATCCCTACCAGCCTGCCGAGCGCCGTTACGAGGTCACTCGCTCGGTGCTGGAGGAAATGGCTAATTACCGTGGACTGGAGATCGGCATTGTCACGAAGTCGAACCTCGTGCTGCGCGACACCATGTTGCTACGGCGAATCGCTGAAGACAACCAGATCAGCGTAACACTGACAATTACCACCTTGAACGCGAGCCTTTCACGTCTGACGGAGCCGCGTGCACCGCGTCCTGACTTGCGCCTCGATGCCATTACAGCACTGCATCGTGCCGGAATTCGTACGGGCGTGAGCATGGCTCCGATATTGCCCGGCATCACCGATCAGCCTGCTGACATCGAGGCTCTCGTCCGCGCAGCACGGCAAGCCGGAGCGAGCTACATCTTTGGCAATCCAGTTTTTCTGAAGCCCTGTTCGGCAGCGGTGTTCCTGCCGTTTCTGGAAAAGGAGTTTCCGCACTTGCTCGAGAACTATCGCCGGCGTTTCGCCGACCGTGCCTTCCTGCCCAACGCGTATAGGAAACAAATCGGCCAGCTCATGACCCGTTTGCGGCTAAAATACGGCTTCACTCGCATGGCAGATCGGCAAAGAACCTATGATCGCTATGCACTCGAGGCCGAAGGCCGTGATCCGAGGATGAAGATTGAAAAACAGTCTGATCAGGATCCCCAACCAGAGCAACTCGGACTATTTTGAATAATGCCTAGCGGCGCAGAACGAGCCAGCCGAGAATAAATCCGGCCAGCGCGGCAGCTGCCATGCGGCGGCGGGTTCCTCGGCGGATCGGCAGAAACCTCGTTTCACCCGCGGAAATTTCGACAATACCCAGCGGCAGGCACAGCACGCCTCCGCCTCCTCCGCCACCTTCACCTTGACGTTTGCGTTCGCTCCCCTCGCCGGTCGCTCCGCCACCCGACCCTGCACCGAATCCGAACTGAACGCGCGCAACCGGAATAATCGTCCTCCCGTGCGCCTCCACCGGGTCGCCGAAGATTGTTTTCACGTGCGCCGTGGAAGACAGGGTGACGGGAATCGACTCCAAGTACTTCTGGATCTCCATTGGACCTCCGACCAACCGCTAGTCAATGAGATGATGCGTTTGACGGGGGCGGATCGACTAAATCCCCGATCCTAGTTCGTGCGGTACGCCAACGAAGGGAATCTCTCCGCCGGCCATCTTGTTCCGGACGGCGATATGTTTCTCTCGGAAATGCTTTATCGCGCGTTCGCCCCAAGCGCGAACGAAGAAGTAGTTCAGGCCAGCGCCGATGACTGAACTGAGAACAGGAACCACTCGCCCGGCCCATTTTTCGACGGCTTCTTTACTGGCCTGCGCAGCCATCGCCTGAATTACCCGTGGGACGAATCTGCCGACAAACTGCTTCTCCATCAATTCCCTGCTGATGTCGACACCCGCGGCACTCGCCGCCGCCACCCAAAGATCGGCGATCTCTTCATCTGTGTTGTATTCGAAACCGTAGAGGAGACTCAGCTTTTGAATTGTTCGCAGCGTAATCACGGCGAGAAAGCTGAGGTCGGGAACCACGGTAAACATACCGCCGATTCCCATTCCTGCGCCTTCCGCCATGGCCATTTTCATACCGGCACGTACGGTTTCCGCGGCAATGTCATCGATCTGACTCAACGAAAGTGAATAGATTCCCCGAAAGGTGGTAATCGGCAGGCTATGTGCCACCTGGAGGTGCAACAAGTAATGATGCGGATCGACTTTCACCGACTCATAGGCCTGTGTAAAGCCTTTCTTCAGCGCGTTTTCCACTCGCAATCGCAACCATGACTTGTTCAGCACAGCCATGCCTCTAGTCTAACCCGTTCTGTTTTGGAAGTTCCGGGGAACCGGCAAGATGCACGTGCTTGTGCTAGGATCAAAAGTTTGATGCCTGCCGGAAAACTCCATGTCGTTCCGCTGGGCGGCCTGGGCGAGTTCGGCATGAACTGCATGGCCGTCCGCTGGGGCGATGACATCCTTGTCATCGATGCCGGGCTCATGTTTCCGGAAGCCGAACTGCTCGGCGTAGACATCGTCGTTCCTGACATCAGTTATCTTCTTGAAAACCGGCAGCACGTCCGCGCCATTGTGCTGACGCATGGCCACGAGGATCACATAGGCGGCCTTCCCTCTGTTCTGGCAGAACTCAATGTTCCCGTTTATGGGACCGAGTTCACGTTAGCCTACGTCGAAGGAAAACTGGAAGAGCACGGCCTCCTGGATGACGCCAAGCTCATCGAGATTCGACCGGGCGACCGCATCAAGATTGGACCGTTCACAGTTCATCCGATTCAGGTTACGCACTCGCTGGTCGACTGCGTAGCACTCGCAATTCACACGCCACTCGGCGTCATCATTCATACCGGCGACTTTAAAGTCGATCCCACTCCGACGGACAATCGACTCTTCGATCTTCACAGCTTCGCTGAATATGGCAAAGATGGCGTGCTGGCCCTATTCCAGGACTCAACCAACGTCGAGCGGCCCGGCTACACGCCCAGCGAGCGCGCCGTCCGCCGCAAGTTCGACGAAGTTTTCGCCCGCACAAGTCGGCGTCTTTTTATTGCGTGTTTCTCGTCGTCGATCCATCGCATCAAGTTGGCATTTGAAATGGCGATGGAACACGGGCGGAAGCTGGCGTTGGTCGGGCGCTCGATGAATGAATCCGCCGAGATTGCGCAGGACCTCGGGTACATCGAAGTGCCGGACGGAATGTTGATCCACCCTGGCGATATAAAAAAATACCCACCGGAACGCGTCTGCGTGATGATTTCGGGTACGCAGGGCGAGCCGATGTCGGCGCTGTCGCGCGCTGCGGTCGATAACCATAAGCATGCCAAGATCGAGCCGGGCGATACTGTCGTTTTGTCATCACGCATCATTCCGGGAAATGAGAAGGCAATCTATCGAATGGTCGATCACCTTTTCCGCCGCGAAGCGCACGTGATTTATGACGATGGCACCAGTCCTCCCATACACGTGAGCGGACATGCCAGCCAGGAAGAGCTTAAGCTGGTCATCAACCTGGTCAAACCGCGCTACTTCATTCCCATCCATGGTGAATACCGGCAACTGAAGCGTCATGCCGAACTGGCACAGGGTATGCACGGCGCCGTCGGTCAGGTGATGATGATCGAAAGTGGCGACGTACTTGAGTTTGACGAGCTCGGGGCGCGCAAGGCCGGCCGGGTACCTGTCGGTCGGCGGTGTATCGATTCCAATTCGCAGGGCGACGTTGTGGAAGACTTGATTATTCGCGACCGGCGCCACATCAGTGAAGACGGCATCGTGCTTCCAATTATTGCCATTAATAAGTTAACCGGGCGCGTAGAGACGCCTCCGGAAATCGTTACTCGGGGATTCGCTGCGATCGGCGAGAATGGGTTCCTGAATGAAGCCCGCGACGTGGTTGTAAACACGCTGGAAGTCTCCAGTGACGAAGAGAAAGCGGATTACGGGCTGATCAAAGAGAAAATTCGGCAGGATTTGAAGCGTTACATCTCGAAGAACACGTCGCGTCGCCCGCTGATTATGCCGGTAATCCTGGAGATCTGAACCGCGTTTTCACGTTGCATATTTACGACAAAAGTGGGCGCTGGTGAGTCTCGGCCTGGCATGCAATCGATCGCGGTACTCAGATCGCTCTTTCGTGAAACATGAAGCGCGAAAGATAAAACGGAGTTACCTATCGTCACTCTCTCCGATATCCAGGCTGCTAGATCCCGCATTCGCGGCGTCGCTGCACGCACGCCACTGCTGAAATTTCCTCAACCGCTCGATGGGCGCACACTCTACGTGAAACCGGAAAGTTTTCAGCCGATCGGCAGCTTCAAGCTCAGAGGCGCCTATAACAAGGTCGCATCTCTCACTCCAGAGCAGCTGAGGCGCGGTGTCATCACCTATTCCAGCGGCAATCACGCGCAAGGAGTGGCCTACGCCGCCAGAGAACTCGGTGCCAAGTCCGTCATTGTCATGCCGAGCAACGCTCCCCAAATCAAAATCGAAGCTACGCGCGCATTGGGAGCGGAAATCGTCTTTGTCGGCCCAGGCAGCAGCGAACGCAAGGCTAAGGCAGAAGAACTCGCGGATACCAATGGATACCAGGTAATTCCTCCCTACAACGATGAACAGATCATCGCCGGACAAGGCACTATTGCCCTGGAGATCCTGGAAGACCTGCCGGATGTGGAGACCGTACTTTGTCCCGTTGGCGGTGGAGGGCTTCTCGGCGGCGTCTCGGCTGGGTTGAAGCTCACCACTCCGAAGATAAAGGTAATTGGTGTGGAGCCCGAACTGGCGAATGATGCCCACCAGAGTCTACGCGCCGGACGCATTATCTCTTTGCCCGCCGAGCAGGTGAGCCGCACTTTAGCGGACGGACTGCGCACGCAATCCGTCGGTGAAATTAATTTTGAGCACATTTCTAAGTATGTCGACGAGATCATTACCGTATCTGAAGAAGAGATTCGCGCTGCGGTTCGCAAATACGTCCTGGACGCAAAACTCGTCGTCGAACCCAGCGGCGCCGTCACGCTTGCCGGCTTCCTCTTCCATGAGGACTGCCTGCCACCATCCACAAAGATGGTCGCCGTAATCAGCGGAGGCAATATCGCGCCGGAAATGCTCTCAGAAATCGTCCGGAGCGGCGCCGTCGCAACTAGCTCGACTTGCGAGCGTTGAAGATCTGTTCGAAACTGCTGGAAGAAGCGTTCTTGAAATCCTGGAGGAAGTACTCTTGAAAGCCCATCGTCTGCCTCTGTGGTCCATCATCGTGCTGCTGAGCCTGGCAACTTCGCTCCACGCCGCCGATCATGGAATCATGATCCGAGTTGCACATATCTATCTCAATCCTGATGATACATCGCAAAGACTCGCCGACATTACTCGGGGTCACGAAGTGGCAATTCTCGAGAAGAGTCGCAACTGGTTGCATGTCCTTGCCTCACTTAGCGAAGAACGCGACGTAACTGGATGGATTCTCGACAAAGGCGTCGTTACCGCATCCACTCCGAACGGGGATCAAGTCTTGTTCGGTGCGGCATCCGACAGCGAACGGGAGGCTGGCAGCCGCGGGGGCCGTAAGGGTGCTGCGGAGGATGCTATGCGTCTCTACGCGCGCACGCAGGAGTACTTCCCGAACTCTCCACTAGCTGGCGAAGCGCTCTATCGCGCCGCTGACATTCGCTGGCAACTCGACGTGGAGGACTATCGCACACGCCCGTCGGCGAAGGAGCGTGACCCTACCCTGGTGCCGCAGATCCCGGAAGACGATATGCGCACGGTCATGAAGAAATTTCCGCATAGCAAATGGTCTGACCTGGCCGCATTTCATCTGCTGCAAAACAAAATGTGCGGCGACTGGCAGGGGCTACCGGAATGCCCGGAAAAAGAGACCGGAGTCTATGAAAAATATGTAAAAGAGCACCCGGATTCTCCCGCCGCGAGCGAAGCCCTTTACGATGCGGCCTACCGCCAGGCAGCACTGGTGCAGCTATACAAGTTGAACAATGCCGAGCAGAAGAAGATCGATGCTGCTCTAGCGAATGCTAAAGACCTGGCACAGCGTGCAATCGAGAAGAATCCACAGAGCGACTGGGCCTATCGCGCACAGACTCTGCTATATATGGTGAATCAGCAAATGCCCGTGTACGGAAACGTGGTGCAGTAGCTGAGTTTCAGGTGCCCACTTGGCGCGTCGTTTGGCTAGGACTAGGGGCGGAGGTTTCTTGAGCAATTATTTTCTTGCGACAATCCTGGGTATAGTTGAAGGTCTCACGGAGTTTCTTCCTGTCAGCTCGACCGCGCATTTACGTATCTCCGAAGCTTTGCTGGGCATGGACCTAGGCGACGGTTACTGGAAGATGTTTTCAATCGTCATCCAATTGGGCGCTATTTTGTGCCTGCCTATTTACTTTCGGAAGCGCATCGTCGATTTCGTCTCTACGTTCCCGCACGGTCCACGGGGAGACAAATCAGTTTGGGATCATCCTCTCACGCTGACCTTTATTGCTTTCATTTGTACCGCAATTCCGGCACTGCTCCTGACAAAGGTGATTGGCAAGCACCTGGAGAGTCTCTACATCATGGGGGCGTCGTTACTGATTGGCGGCGTCATCATGTGGTTGGTCGATGCATTGTACGAACGAAAAATTATTCCCGTACACACGCCTGACGTACAAGATATGAGCGTCCTTCAGGCGGTCTGGATCGGAATCTGCCAGATCGCTTCTGCCGTTTTCCCAGGAACATCTCGGTCCATGTCAACCATAGCGGCAGGACAGACTGCCCAGATGTCGAGATCCGCGGCTCTGGAGTTTTCCTTCTTTGTATCGATTCCGACCATGGCTGCCGCTACGGGCTACGATCTTCTGAAGTCACTGCGTCCGGCAAAAGGTGTTGGTCATGCCATTGGGATCGGTCCGGCGAACGCACAACAATGGATCACACTAGCCATAGGCTTTGTCGTGTCCTTCATCGTCGCTTACGGTGTTGTAGCCTGGTTTATGCGATGGGTACGGACACGCGGATTTGTACCCTTCGCGGTCTACCGTATCCTGATCGGTGCCGCAGTGCTCTTCTGGGCCGCTCGCAGCGCGGGAGTATAGTCGCGAATCTCTGGCACGGGCGACCTTGGTCCGTGAGCTATGCCGATCGTTTTCCGCTGTCCTGAATTTCTTCACGAACGGCCTCAACTGCTGCCTCCCTACCGCCGTCCAATCCGCTCGCCCATGTCGCCAGCCTTTTGCTCGGCTTTGTCAGTGATGCGCAAAGCGGCCTCTTTTGGACTGAGTCCCTTTTCCTCCCTCTGCTGCCACAACCTGCGACAGGTATCTTCGCCTCGGGCCGGCGCATACAGCAGACCCACAACAACTCCGATGGACAATCCAAGAACGAATTTCATAAACCCCCTACACCTTGGACGCAGGAAGGGTGAGGGGCGTGACGGGCCGCCCGGAATTCCGCTGAGGCTGGCTCCTTCCGGATTATCGAGCTGTCCTTGTATGCTGCACCTATGAAGAGGATTTGCGTTTTCTGCGGTTCGAGCACCGGAGTTCGATCTTCCTATGCGCGAGCCGCCGTGAAGCTCGGAAGAATTCTGGCCGGGCGCAAGATCGGGCTCGTTTATGGTGGAGGTAATGTGGGACTCATGGGCCTGGTCGCCGACTCGGTGCTGGAGCACGGGGGAGAGGTCATCGGCGTGATTCCTCGCTTTCTGGTCCATAAAGAAGTTGCGCACCAGCACCTGAAGGACTTGCGCATCGTGGAGTCGATGCATCAGCGCAAGGCGCTCATGGCCGACCTGTCGGACGGCTTTATTGCTTTGCCCGGCGGCTTTGGAACTCTGGAGGAGTTCTGCGAGGTCGTGACTTGGACACAGTTGCAGCTCCATCCAAAAGCTTGCGGTTTGCTGAATGTCGAAGGGTTCTACGATCCATTACTGCGATTTCTGGATCACGCAGTCAAAGAACAGTTTCTCAAGCCGTCTAACCGAAAGCTGGTGCGCTGTTCGGATGCTCCCGAAGAACTTGTGGATCAGATTTTGAACATTCCGGTGGCCTCGGAGGACAAATGGATCAGCAGGGATCCACGCTGACCGTGCTGGCAGCCGAACGATGGGCCCGGGGTCTTGCCGTCGTACGGGGAGTCACTGTTCGCGAGTTGGCTTCGTCTGCGCCGGTAAAGCGCCGTCAGTGATCCAGCGATAGCGCCATTCGGGTAATCCGTACTTCCCTTCGCCCAGTCGGGCCAAACGAGGCTTGTCTTTGCGCAACTCCAGCCAGATGGCCCGTTCCAGCGCTTCTCGCGTGGTGGCTGGCAGTTCCTTGCGGATTTCGTCGCGCAACTCTGCCGGGCTCATCGGACGATTGGCAGCTCGCAACAACGAGACGATCTTCTCCATGTAGTGTCTGCGTTCCGGCACTTGGGGCCGCACCGTTTCTGACTTTACTTTCGCTTTGGGCTCCGGAATCTGTGCAATTACGTGCGAGGTTGCATTCAGTAGCTCAAGTGCAGCTTGAAGGTGATGACGGATTTCCTCGCGGCGCTTGGTTTCTTCCTGAAGAAGGTTGTGGAGGGTTTCCAGCGTTAGCATGTCAACCATTGTCCGTTAGGACAGCGTGTTGCAGAAAGCTCGCTTTGCTTCAGCCTCGCGTATGGCATTCCAAAGCGGTACCAAGTACCAGATACGGAAAGATTTACGAGTCAGCAGGCCAGTCCGCACCCGACCTGTCACCCCTGTACTTCTTTTTCCCCGACGCCGGGCCGTTTTCTTGGCATAATGTCGTCTGCTCTGGTGTACTTCGTGCGGCTTCGTTGGGATTGCGTGCCAGGAGTTCGCGCTCGATCAGCAACTCTTAAGCTCAGATAGGGCTCGCCATCGTGAAGCACGAACGCGCCTCGATGAAGTTTTTCTCGAAGGTTTTTACGCCGACCAGGAACCGCCGGTTCAATGAGCTGATTGGTTTCCTGCTGTTCGTCTCCGCGCTCCTCCTGTTCCTCGCGCTGATAACGTATTCCCCACTGGATTCCTCGTTCAACACTGCCGGTCTACGCTTGCCCTCACGGCCGTCGCAGAACTGGATCGGTCCGGTTGGCGCTTACGGCAGCGACCTGATCTTTCAGCTATTTGGAATCGCAGCCTTTCTTCTTCCGGTGTGCCTAGCATTTCTGGCACAGCGCTGGTTCCGGTCGCGATCTGTCTCATCCCCGCGCGCGAAGACATTTGGCTGCGCATCGCTGATCCTATTTTCCTCGGCGTTGCTGGCGTTATTGCCATGGCATTTTCGCTGGGTACACGCCATTCCGGTGGAGGGCCTGCTCGGCCGCATTGCAGGCGATGTCCTGGTTCATTATTTGAATCTGGCCGGCGCCTACATAATTTCGATCACCGCCATCGCCGTCGCCCTGTACCTGTGTACCGCGTTCTCGTTTGCCTCGATTCAGGTGTGGTTCCCGGCGCGTTTTTCCTTCCTGTATGCAGCTTGGGACCGTTTGGAAGACTGGCGGCGTGCTCGCGAAAAGGCCAAAGCCGCTAAGGAATTGGTTAAGCGTCGGGCTGCGAAGCCTCTGGTCGCCACCAAAATGGTAGAACGGCGGTTACAGGATCAACCGCCAATTCCTCCCATCGCAATGGCAACACAACAACCTCCCAAAAAGACAGGCATCGAGCGCATGCTGGAAGACGATCGCTCGCCCTTGCCGACGTCGGTTGCTGGCCCGGCGCCGAACCGTACTCCTGCGGAAATCGTGCCTGAGGTTACCAATCGCGCCGACGAAGGTCAGACGTCGAAGACCACCATGCCGAAGATGCATGCTGGCTACAAGCTGCCTTCCAGCGCGCTGCTGAATCGCCCGGATGAGCAGTTCGCGGTCGATGAAGATGAACTAAAGAGCCTGGCTCGTGTGCTGACCGAAAAGTGCGCCGAGTTCGATGTGCACGGTCAGATCACGCAGATCAATCCCGGCCCAGTGGTTACGACCTTCGAAATGAAGCCCGAAGCCGGAATCAAGTACAGCCGCATCACAGGACTGTGCGATGATCTCTGCCTGGCGCTGCGCGCTGAAAGTATTCTGATCGAGCGCATGGCGGGAAAATCGACCGTCGGCATACAGGTACCGAATCGCGAGCGTGAGACTATCTGGCTGCGCGAGATGGTGGAGTCGCCGGAGTTCAACAATAGCAAATCAAAGCTGACTCTGGCACTTGGTAAAGACATCAATGGCCGCATCAATGTTGCCGATCTCGCGACTATGCCTCACCTCTTGATTGCGGGTTCAACCGGATCGGGTAAAAGCGTCGCCATCAATGCCATGATCGCCTCGATTTTATACAAGGCCACACCCGATCAAGTGCGCTTGATCATGGTCGATCCGAAGCGTGTGGAATTGGGCGTCTACGACGGCGTTCCACACCTCTATACGCCGATCATTACCGAGCCGAAGCTGGCCGCCAATGCTTTGCGGAACGCGGTACGCGAGATGGAGCGACGCTTGAAGCTGCTGGCCAGCCGCGGCGTGCGAAACATTTCGCAGTACAACCATCTTTTCGAAGAAGACACCACGCCGAGCCTGTTCGGCAACGAGCAACAGGAAGGCCCGATACCCTACATCGTCATCATCATCGATGAATTAGCGGACTTGATGATGCTTGATCAATCCAACGTCGAGGAGTCGATCACGCGCCTGGCTCAGATGGCGCGCGCCGTCGGGATCCACATGGTTCTGGCGACGCAGCGTCCTTCGGTCGACGTAATCACTGGGCTCATCAAAGCAAACTTCCCCGCTCGTATCTCGTTCCGCGTAGCGACGAAAGTCGATTCGCGCACCATTCTTGACGCCAACGGGGCCGAGGCTCTACTGGGCCGCGGCGATATGCTGTATCTGCCTTCGGGATCTTCACGCCTCCACCGTTTGCATGCGCCCTTCACAACTGAGAAAGAGATAGCGGCAGTGGTCGAGTTCTGGAAGTCTCAAGGAGCCGCACAGTATCAGCAGGCTTTCCTCGAAGCTCCGAAAGATGAGAACGGAATAACCGAGGCTGGTGGCGAATTCGACGGCGAGGACGACAACGACGAACTTTTCCAGGACGCGGTCAAGCTGGTCTTGGAGTTTGGCAAAGCCTCCACTTCTCTGCTGCAACGACGCCTGCGCATCGGTTACGGACGCGCCGCCCACCTCATCGATCTGATGGAGCGTGACGGCATCGTCGGTCCCGCCGATGGACCAAAACCCCGCGAAATCCTGAAGAGACCCGATTGGCTAAGTGAAGTGGAA
The DNA here is from genome assembly GCA_021324365.1 of Terriglobia bacterium. Taxonomy (GTDB): domain Bacteria; phylum Acidobacteriota; class Terriglobia; order Terriglobales; family Acidobacteriaceae; genus JAJPJE01. Next base: position 21,373 of record JAJPJE010000058.1, read on the forward strand.
GAGTCGATGCGGTAGGTCAGCAATTGTATCTGGCAATTGGCGCGTGGGCGCTGTACTGAGCTTTTTGACGCAGCGGCAGGGATAGGTTCATCGCGCCCTGTAAAATCAATATCCGTGGCGTTCACGAAACCTAGGTTCTTCTCGACCCCTGCGAAGTTCCGAGCATGGCTGAAAAAGCACCACACCGAATTCGACGAACTCTACGTCGGCTTTTACAAGCGCAACTCTAGCAAAGCGAGTATCACCTGGCCGGAATCCGTTGACTGTGCGCTGTGCTTTGGGTGAATTGAACGGCGTTCGCCAAAGCCTGGGTAGTGAAAGCTACATGATCCGCTTGACGCCGCGAAAACAAGGCAGCACCTGGAGTGCAGTCAACATTAGCCGTGTAGAAGTTCTCACCAAAGAGGCTTGATGCACGAAGCGGGATTGGCTGCTTACGCCAAACGCTCGGATTCTAAATCTGCCGTCTACGCGTACGAGCAACGGCGCAAAGCACAGCTCGACAGCAAGTCAGAAAAGCAGTTCCGCGCAAATAAGAAAGCCTGGGACTTCTTTCAATCACAGCCGCCGTGGTACCGCAGAACGGCGACATACTGGGTAATCAGCGCAAAAAGAGAATATACCAGGGAGAGACGACTTGCATTGAAGACTCCGCTCATCACCGGAAGATCAAGCATCTGGACCGCGGCCGCTTCGGGAAGAAGTAATTCGAGCATTCTCACGAACTTCGTCCGCTTACTTCGACATAAACGGAATAGCGTTCGTGGACGATTCGGGAGAGCGGCACAAACGTGACCGGCTGCCCTTGTGCAACAGTCCGAAAGTTTAAGCTTCCAGCCGCAGGTTCAAGCCAGCTGTACGGGTCCTCAGTGTTGCCGACAAAACGCAGCATGGCAGCCGGCTCCATCTTTTCCTGAGCCGTGAATTGCCGGTACCACATATCCTTTGGCTCTTCGTCTGATCGTGCAGCTAACACCAGGGGACCATACATCGCAGCTTGAAGATTTTCATTATCCGGCATAGGTGCCGCATGAAGATGCATCGGCAGATTCAACTCAATGCGGTCACCATTCTTCCACGGGCCACGCAGCACCAAGTAACTACCCGGATCGGCAAATGCGGGCACGACTCGCCCGTCTGCTTTGACGCTGCCCCGCTTCGCCCAATACGGAATCCGCAGATGAATATCCACGTCAACAGGTCTGTCAGTAGAAACAATGAGGGCCGTCCCCTGCTCATCCGGAAATGAGGTCTTTTGGATGATGCGCAGACCTTTTTCCGGCCAGCTTACTTCCGATGCGATATACAGGTTCACGAATATTGCATCATCATTGTGGAAATAGATCGTGTCTGTCAGCTTCGCGAATTCCTCTGCCCCTGTACCGTTGCAACACCAGAATGAATCAAATGGCTTTGCATAGATTTTGGAATAGCCACTGCCGAGCGGAAGATAGTACACAGTAGTCCCGGTTTCGGGGTCAATCGTGCCCATGCGGTGGTTGAACAGCACGCGTTCGTAGTAATCCATGTACTCTGCGCGTGGAGACCATCCAAACAGGTGTCGCGTGAGCTTCATCATGTTGTACGCGCAACAGTCTTCCGTTGTCTGCGAACTCAATTGTGTCGACAGCACGCCCGGATCCGTTCTCCACAGCTCGAAATTACTAGTACCTCCGGTGCAGTACGAGCGCTCGCTGGTGACTTCATCCCAGAAATAGTCAGCGATATTCCAGTAAAGCTTGTTTCCTGTGAGTTCGTAATGACGGGCGGCAGCGATCACCTGGGGAATGTGAGTGTTGACGTGCAACCCTTTCAGTTCATCGCGGTGTGAGGCCAGCGGATCGAAAAACCACTTCTTATCGAATCGTTGTGACAACTGCAGGTACTCGCGCTTTCCGGTCACTCCATAAAGGTTGCACAGTACCTCTCCCATGCCACCGTACTCGACCCCAAGCACGCGCTGCATTTGTGGCTCGCTTAAAGGATCTGTCCAGTGGCGTACCCATCCCGCCATTTTCTCGAGCGTATCGAGTGCCTGCTGATTCCCAGCCAGTGTGTACATATCGAAATGGCCGGCCATGATCTTATGTAAGGTGTAGAAGGGCGCCCAAACATTCACTCCATCGCGGAGACGATCGAAGAACTCTTGCGGAAACGCGCTCAGATATCCGTTTTTGTATTGCGCCTGGCACTTAGCAAGTTCTGTGACCATCAGGTCGCCATTGCGCTTTAACTCTTCGTCACCGGAACTGGCGAACGCCAGTGCGCATGCCGATAAGTAATGGCCACCGGCAAAGTGACCTCGCAATTCGCAGTCGGGCTTCTCCCAGTCACCAAGCGGTTCCGCTGACGAAGGCAGCCCAGCGGTCAGTCGAAACGTATGCAGCAGTCGGTCGGGAGGCAATGTCCTGAGATACCGTCGATTCGCTTCCGCGGCGGCACTGAATGGACCGGGAGCCAGGCGCACGTCCTTCATCGGGAATGGAACCGCCTGCAACGGAACGACTTCGCGTCCGGTATGACTCGATAATCGATTCCCTGCGGCACCCGCTGTTGTGTCTTGCAATGCAAAAATGGTGCGAGGAACTGCGGCGGCAGCTCCAACAGCGGCTGCTGTAGCAACGAACTTGCGGCGACTCATCTTGTGCATGCAACCTCTCAATTGTGCAGGAGGAAATTCGTCTTTTTCGCCTGTCTCAGTATCCAGATAACGTCGATAAACTGCAAGGCCAGAACCTTACTATGGTCCGAAGCGTATGCTAATTACGCGGAGGCAAGAATGTCGGAACCGATGGGCTGGAGGCAAGTGCGGCGGCCGGTGCATTCACCCACACGACCACCCGTAGATCCCCGCCGTTATCGCTGGCTACTCGCCGTACTCGCTGCATTTCTCATTGTCCTGATCGGCGGCCGAACCTGGCTTTCGTATTACGTCGATGCACTCTGGTTCCGATCGCTGGGCTACGCGGACGTGTTCTGGAAATCGCTGAGCCTCCAGTCCGCCGTCTTCTGCATATTTCTAGCCGCAACGTTCTTTATTCTGTATGGCACTTTTCTGATCCTGAGGCGAACGTACCCGAATGCCTTCCCCAGCCACACATTCTGGGTGGGAAATTATTCCCTGAAGATTCCTTTGGACCGCATCGCACGGCTGGTTGCTATCGCTGTCTCGCTCATCATCAGCTTTGGGACTGCGGCGGTGATGATGTCCGAATGGCCGTCGTTTGCGCTCTACTGGTACGCTCCGCGTAATCCGGGAGCCTTCGCCGATCCGATCTTCGGCAAACCACTTACGTTTTACTTGTTCAGCATGCCCGTTCTGCAACTCATCGCTGGATGGTTGATGCTTCTTGCGATAATTACCTGTGCAGCAGCCGTGTTTTTTGCCTTCGCGGCTCGGGCCGGCAATGCACTGGAAGGTGTACCCCAAGACCTTCGCTCCACGTGGGGCGGATTTTCGGTGACATTCGCCTTCCTGCTGCTGGTGGTCGCTCTACGCGTATACGTCAGCCGCTTTGAAACCCTGTTCGACGACCACACGATCTTCGGCGGCGTCACCTACACGGACGCTCATGTGATGCTCCCGGGAATTCTTGTTATCTGCGTGGCGCTCATCATCGGGGCCGGGATTGCGATCGCGAATGCGGTCATGCACCGTCGCGGAAGCTGGCTGCTTCTGGCGCTTTTGCCGACAGCGGTCTGCTACTTCGCAGTCCAGGGAATCGCATGGTATGTCGGGACTTTTGTGGTCAAGCCGAACGAACTGGTTCGAGAGAAGCCGTACATCACGAATAATATCGGCCTGACGCGACAAGCCTTTGACCTTGATCAAGTATCGCAACGCGAGTTTCCGGCAGAGAACAGCGTCCAGGCTCTGGACGCAGCAAATAACCAGGCGACGCTGCAGAATATACGCCTGTGGGACTGGCGTGCGCTGCAGGACACTCTGCGTCAGATCCAGGAGATCCGTACTTATTACGACTTCCCCGACATCGATATCGACCGCTATGTCATCGACGGCCAACTCCGTGAAGTCATGCTGGCGACTCGCGAGTTGAACGTCGACAAGCTTCCCGAGAGCAGCCGCAACTGGATCAACGACAGGCTGATCTACACCCACGGATACGGCGTGACCATGAACCCGGTCAACGGCTTTACGCCTGAGGGCCTCCCGAAGATGTACCTGAGCGATATGCCGGTCCAGAGTACGGTTCCCGGTCTCGCCGTCACACGGCCTGAGGTCTATTTCGGCGAACTGACGAACGGGGATGTGTATGTCAACACGAAGCAGAAGGAATTCAACTATCCCCAGGGACAGAGCAACAGCTTCACCTCGTATCAGGGAAATGGCGGAATCGTGCTCGGCGGCCTTTTTCGCCGCGTTCTGGTTGCAATGAGCCGGGGAGATTTGGCGAAGCTGCCGTTCAGTGACGATATCACTCCGGAAAGCCGCCTGCTGATGCGACGCAATGTACTGCAACGCGTCTCAGCGCTGGCGCCGTTCCTTACTTTTGAGCCGGACCCGTATATCGTAGTCGGCGAAGATGGACGGCTGTCGTGGATCATTGATGCGTTCACCACATCCGATAGCTTCCCCTATTCCAGCCACTATCAGCTGTATGGCAATTCGGTGAATTACATTCGCAATAGCGTAAAGGTCGTGGTGGACGCTTATGACGGCACGACGACGTTTTACGTTTTCGATTCCAGGGATCCGATTATCGGCGCCTACCGCAGGCTCTTCCCCACGCTCTTCAAGGATGCCGGTACCATGCCGGCGGGGCTGCGAAGACATGTCCGCTATCCCGAACTGTTGCTTTCCTTGCAGGCACGGGTCTATGGGCTCTACCACATGACGGATCCTGAGGTTTTTTACAACCGCGAGGATCTCTGGAATGTGGCAAGCGAAGTCGCCATGAGCGACAGCGGCGGACAAGCCACCAGGACCATGCAACCGAACTTCATCCTGATGAAGTTGCCGGGCGAAGACCAGGTGGAGTTCGTGGAAATCCTGCCATTCACACCAGCGAATCGGAACAACCTGATCGGCTGGATTGCGGCGCGCAGCGACGGAGATCATTACGGTACCGCCCTTGTTTACAACTTCCCCAAAACCAAACTGGTCGACGGGCCACTGCAAATCGAGGCCCGGATCGATCAAAACGCGCAGCTCTCGGGGCAACTGACCTTGTGGAATCAACAAGGCTCGCACGTGCGGCGTGGAGCCATGCTCGTGATTCCCTCTGGACGCGCCCTGTTGTATGCGGAACCGATCTACCTGCAGGCCGAGCGAAGCCCCATGCCGGAACTACGTCTGGTGGTTCTTGGCCTGCAAGATCGACTCGCTTACGGACCGACGTTTGAATCGGCTATGGAAATGCTTTTTGGTGGAGCATCCGCAACTGAACTGCTTGGACCCGTTGCGCCCTCGCAAGCAGCGAATGGCGCCGGAGCAAGCCAATCTGCCGATATGAAGGCACTGATCGCCCAAGCCGCAAAAGATCTGTCCGATTACCAGCGGCTCACCTCAGAAGGCAAGCTGGGCGAGGCCGGACAGAAACTGGATGACCTGAAGCGCACGCTGGACCAATTGAATTCGCGCTCGAAGTAAGCTGGCAACGCAGAGAATCAGCGAACAACAATCTTTCCCACCATGCTTGGGTGAATGCTGCAGAAGTAGGAATACGTGCCCGGCTTGGTGAACTTGTACGAATACTTGTCATCCGTATCCAGTGCCCTTGACTTAAACACTCCCTGAGTACTGGCAATCACGTGCGGGACATCATCCTTGTTGACCCATGTCACGGTGCTGTTCACCGGAACGGAAACAGTCTCAGGACTGAAGCTGAAATTATCGATGTTGACCAGCAGCATTGCTGCCGACGAGGGCGCATTTTCCCTTTTGGCTCCATGCAGAAGAGATAACGCGCAAATGACGGTCGCAATTGCTACACCACCGAAGAGCAGTTTCTTCCTCATATTCCGGGTCATCCTCCCTACGACATAGACCTTGATGTGGATGAAGCTAGAGATGAGTCAACCAGTGCCAGAGCGTGGCGCCTTTGGACATAGTTGACGTCGGTGATTCCAAGAACGCTGCGTAACTGATCAGCCGGTACCTTCATCGGACCTGGACTGTCAGCAGCGCCGGGAGCAGGTTGCGGGAAGGCAGTCGAGAAGGCGGTATGAAAGGTCACATTGCCTTCCACCTTTTGCATGGTCTGATGAATGTGTCCGTTCAGCACCGTGACCGAGCCGAATCTCTTCAGATACGAGAGCGCCTGGCCGCTGTCCTCGGTTCCCCAGCCCCATTGCGGATAGATGGTCCAGAGCGGAATGTGTGCGAACACGACAATCGGCGTGCTGGCCTTGAGATGACTGACATCATCTCTCAGCCATTCGAGCTGATCACTCCCAAGCGTGCCTAAACCACCGGCCTTCAGGTTCATTACATTCACCAAGCCTATGAAATGAACTCCGTTCTGAGCAAAGCTGTACCACCCTCGTCCCTTGGAATTTTTTCCATAACGTTCGCGGAACATGGCGCCATCATCGTTGAGAACATCATGTTCTCCGGGCACAAAGAAGATTTCTTTGTTGGTGGATTTGAGAATCTGATCTACGTTGTCGAATTCTTCAGGCTTGGAGAGATGGCTGATATCTCCCGTGTGCAAAATGAACGCAGGCGGCTCTGAAAGAGCATTAATCTTGTCGACTGCGGCCTTCAGCGTGCTGATAACGTCCGGGTTCGCCGGTTTGTTAAACCCCATGTGGCTGTCGCTGATCTGTACGAAACTTAGCTCACCTCTTGCGTGCGCCTTCGCCGAACCTGGTAAACCCAGGGCCTTCGATGTAAGCACTCCTCCATGAATCACGCATAGGGCGCCTGAACCCGCCCAAGCCATGCATTTCAGAAAACCGCGGCGATCGATTCCGTCATGGTTGTGATCGTGTTCGATCAACCCGCTCGGATTTACATCCAGCAAAGTCTTTTCAGCCATTCCTGCTCCGTCCAAAACATCCGGTGGGATTTGTTACACCCTGCATAACCGGAACCGGGCAGGTTTATTCCATCAGCCTTCATAAATTTGCTACTCTGGATTTGAGCGGCTATGTGGGACAGCCCTTCAGGAGTAGAAGTAATTCGTGCCTGTTCGTAAAGTAGCAACCCTTCTCGGCGTTGTTTTGTTCGGCTCGTTTGGTGATGTCGCGCTGGCGAGCGGGATGAAATCGATGCCTGCCGTGGATGTGCACCATCTCGGCGCGCTGTTGGTAGCGCTGACGCATCCATGGGTCATCCTCGGGATATTGCTGTTGCTCGGCTTTTTCAGTACGTATCTCAGCGCACTTTCATTTGCCGACCTCACATACGTTTTGCCGGCAACCTCAGTCGGCTATGTAATTATGGCGTTGCTGGGTCGCTTTTTTCTCCACGAGGACGTAAGCGTTTTTCGCTGGTTCGGCGTAGCGCTGATTACGGTAGGCGTGGGCTTCGTTGCCGGAGGTCCGGCTCTCACTGTTCATCATCACCAGGAACCACAGCGAACGGAACCGGAACTGGTCGGGAGCAGCCGATCTTGAAGTCGCTCTATACATGGACTGCAATCTTCGCGGTGGTTGCATTCTCTACCGCAGGAGACGTCCTCATCTCGAATGCCATGAAGCGAGTCGGCGACGTCGGCCCTCTATTTAAGAATCACGGCCTCGCGAGGCTGTTGAAATCCATCGCTGGAAATGCTCGTCTGTGGCTGGGAATTGCATGCATGGCAGGCAGCTTCTTTAGCTTGTTGCTGGCACTCTCCTGGGCCGACGTGAGCCTCGTTGGACCCGCCTCGGCCTCGCTCACGTTTCTGAGCAATGCTTTCTTTGCAAAATTATTTCTGCACGAGCGCGTTGATCGCCGTCGCTGGATCGCCGCTCTGCTGGTTGCGTCCGGAGTCGCGCTGGTCGCTATCTAAACGCATTCAGCGCAGCACCTGATCGCACAACTGGCCTACTGCGCGATTTGCTTCCAGGATCGAACAGCGATGATCCATGATGCCAGCGAGATCGGTATTAGCGAATGCGATGCGTCCGAATGGGACAGCACGTAACACATCGCCTGGCGCAGGCTTTCCATTTTTGCCGAAAAAAACCCCCGGCTGCGGATTCAGATATGCGTGTCCCCACCGGTTCAAGACGATTCCGGCTATGTCGCGCTTTGCATCGAATCCGCCGGGTGCAAACATGTTGGTAAATTGCTCTCGAATCTGCCGCTCGTATTCCGAGTACGATGTCCCCAGCAGTTCAAAACGTCCACGCATACCCTGCTGCTGGGTCGGCATGCCGGGATACGAATAGATGTGTTTGATCGTCAGTACCGTCGGCGTTCCGGGATTAATTGTGGCCGGTTGCGAACCGTAGGTGGCCATTCGACGGACACTCGTGTAATTACCCAATCCTCCGAACCAGCGGCACCCAACGATTCCCATCTTGTACAGAAACCGCCAGTTCCGTACCGCGACATTCGCCATCAGGCAGGGCGAGCGATAGAACTGCCTATATGCATCTCGCTGCTCACAATGTGTTTCGTCGTCCAGCAACCGCCTGCCATGATGGCGGACCGCGCATTCACACGATACAGCTTTCCGTCGCAAGTGTAGGTTACAGTCACGAAGTCAGACTTGTTCCCGTTCGAATTGGCATAGTCGCCGACCCACCGTAGCCGGCCCAATCATCATCCTGGGGCTGACCGAAAACCTCGCTCGGAGCGGCCGAACCGAGCAATGCTGCCCCCGACGCAATCAACGTGGAATTTAGAAAATCCCGACGCGTGATCCCTTCATTCATTCCCAGCACTTCGTCGCTCGGCTTTTTCATGCCTGGCTCACTCGGTCCCTGATCCATTCCGCGCATTCACGAGTGCCCATTGCTCCGCCCACATCGACTGTAGTCTTTTTCTGCTGTACGGCGCCGAGAACGGCCGCTTCGATCTTCTCCGCCTCAGCGGTAAGTCCCAGATGTCTCAGCATCATCGCCCCGCTCAAAATTGCTCCCATAGGATTCGCCATATTCTTTCCCGCGATCGCCGGCGCCGATCCATGTACGGGCTCAAACATTGACGTCCTTCCCGGATGGATGTTCCCGCTCGCCGCCATTCCCAACCCGCCCTGCAGCGCTGCCGCGAGATCCGTAACTATGTCGCCAAACATGTTGTTGGTCACGATCACATCCAGGGACTCCGGATCACGCACCATCTGCAGGCACAGCGCGTCGACATACATATGTTGCGTCTGAATGTCGGCGTATTCCTTTGCAATTTCCTTAAACACTCGCTGCCATAGTCCTCCGGCATAGGTCATGACATTTGATTTGTCGGACATCAACACCTTCTTGCGGCCGTTCCTCTTCGCGTACTCAAAGGAAAACCGGATCACCCGCTCGACCCCTTTGCGGGTGTTGATGTCTTCCTGTGTGGCAACTTCGTCGGGCGTGCCTTGCTTGAACAGTCCGCCCATATCCATGTAGACGCCTTCGGTGTTTTCACGAATCACCACGAAATCCACGTCATCAGGCTTCACGTTTTTCAGCGGGCACAACCCCTCATCCAGCAACTTCACCGGACGCACGTTGGCGTACAAGTCCAGCTTGAAGCGCATACCCAGCAGGATTTCTTTCGCGTGAATATTGGAAGAAACTCGCGGATCGCCAAGCGCTCCGAGGAAGATGGCGTCGAAATTCTGCGCCAGCATTTGGAATCCATCTGCTGGAATCGTGGTGCCATCCTTCAGGAAGCGGTCGGCACCCCAGTCGAAGTGGGTGAACTCCACCAGAGCAGCAGTCGCCTCAATTACGCTAACCGCCTGCGGAATTACTTCTTTTCCGATTCCATCACCGGGAACGACCGCTATCTTCTTCTTGGGCACGGCGAACAAGATACCAGACCTGCACCGGTCCTCGTCCAACGGCGCATCCTGCGCACGCTATAATCATCTGTTGTCTTATGACCCGAACTCCTCTATATGAGCAGCTCGCCGCGGCTGGCGCCCAGTTTGGCGAATATTGCGGCACCGAAACGGCTCGGTCTTTTGGCGATCCGCAGGGGGAATACCGCGCTCTGGTGTCGGCATGCGGCGTCTACGACCTCGGCTGGCACGCCAAGATTGTGCTCACGGGTGGTGACCGGATTCGCTGGACCAACGGCATGGTCACCAACAATGTTCGTGACCTGGTGCCAGACCATGGCAACTACAACTTCATCCTGAATCCGCAGGGCCGAATCCAGGGCGATCTCTACATCTACAATTTTGGCGACCACCTGCTCGTTGATACCGAACTCTGGCAAGCCCCGCGGCTCAAGGAAATTTTCGATAAGTACATCATCATGGATGATGTCGAAGTCACCGACATCACCGATAAGCTCGCTGCTGTCGCGGTACAGGGTCCCCACGCTTTAGAGGTCCTTCGCACGATCGGGATTAACATCGCCAAACAAGTCGAGCCATTAGAAGTCGAGCGATCCCTCTGGAACGATATCGGTATTTCGGTGACTAGAATGGCCAGTGAAATCAGTCAGACGTATGAAATCTGGTTAGCCCCCGGGAATGCGCCGAAGCTCTGGAACGCTCTGGTCGCGGCCGATGCGAGACCGATCGGAACCGACGCTCTCGAGATGTTTCGCATTGCTGCTGGTGTTCCACGCTATGGACAGGACATTCGCGAACGCGACCTGCCGCAGGAAACCGGACAGAACCAGGCGCTGCATTTCGCGAAAGGCTGCTACGTTGGCCAGGAAATCATTGAACGCATTCACTCGCGCGGCAACGTACACCGCCAGTTCACGGGTTTTGTGATCATGGGAGTTCCGCCTGCTCCGGGCGCTAAGATCGAAGTTGAAGGAAAGGAAGTTGGCGAGATTACCAGCGCGCTGCGGATTCCCGCCGAGGGGGGTGAAGAAACCGTGGCTCTCGGCTACATCCGGAAGGAGTCTGGCGAGCCAGGTAAGTCCGTAAAGGTCAATGGCGAACCGGCCGTTGTTGTACGGCCTCCTTTTAAAGAGGCCCTAATGCACGCATAACATCATTTCAGTAAACCAGAACGCAGCATCCCATTTCGTATGCCAGATAACAGAAATGAACCCGAATTCACTGTTACTGATCGCCGCCGCTTCAATGCGGAAGACGACGACGTCCACATCATCAACCCGTCGAAAGAGGTAGAGTCGGCGTCCGAAGCGAAGTCGTCGGAGCCCGCGGCGCAGAGCATCCCTCCGGCACTGGAAAAAGCGGCTGCTGAGGAATCACCCGCTCCGCCTTCGGCGGAAGAGCAGAAGGCCAGTGACAACGCTTTCAGGGAATCGTCCAAAGCTCTCGACGAGCAGATCAAGTCGCAATTGGGCCACAGCGCTAAAGACTTCGAAATGACCTTCGAACGCTTTGTCGCCTCGCTTTATATGACGGCCCTGATGCAACTCGGGCTTGTTCACGAGCAAGGCGGTCAGCCACGTGTCGATCTGATCGGCGCGCGCCAGACCATCGACACTCTTACTCTTCTCCGCGACAAGACCAAGGGCAACCTCACCGCGGCGGAAGAAAATCTGATGCAGCACTCGCTTTACGAACTGCAGCTTGCCTACGTGGACGTGACGAACGCACTCACTCGCGCCGTGCAACCGGCGTCTGCTGCGCCCGGTGTGAACCCGTTTACGAATCCTCCCGGAGGCAATCCCTTCAAGAAATGAAGGCGACGCTGACAGTTCTTGGGAGCGGCACCTCCATGGGTGTGCCCACAATCGGTTGCGACTGTGCAGTGTGCAGTTCTGAAGATCCTTTCGATCAGCGCACCAGGCCTTCCATCATGCTCGAATACGACGGGCGTGTCGTTCTCATCGACACCACGCCCGATTTTCGAGCCCAGGCAATCCGCGAAAAGATTCGGCGGCTCGATGCTGTCCTGTATACGCACGCCCATGCCGATCACATTCTCGGGCTCGATGATCTGCGCCCGCTAACATTTCATCGCGATGGCAAGATTCCCCTCTACGCCGAAGCAGTAACCCTTGAACGCGTACGAGACATGTTCAGCTACATCTTCGCAGGCAAGTACAAGTATGGCGGATTAGCTCAAGTAGAACTTCATGTTATCGAAGGAACTGTTGGCCTTTGGGGGGCTTGCTTTCTGCCGATCAAAGTAATGCACGGAGAAGCGGAGATCCTTGGATTCCGATTCGGCTCAGCCGCTTATCTGACCGACTTCAGCGAAGTGCCCGAATCTTCTCTCGCTCAACTGCATGGCCTCGATATCCTGTTTCTCGACGCCTTGCGCCACAAACCGCACCCCACGCATTCAACCGTCGCCAACTCGCTGCAGATTGTGGACAAACTCAAGCCGAAGCGGACGTTTTTCACTCACATCGCTCACGACCTGCCACATGCCGCAACCAATGCGACTCTGCCGCCGGGGGTTTGTCTGGCGTACGACGGTTTAAAGTTAGAGTTTGAGATCTGACTGCAAGATGAAGATCTTCCACCATCTTAAAGAAGTGCATGATGGCTTCGGTCCTTCCATCGTAAGTGTCGGAAACTTCGACGGCGTGCATCTGGCACACCAAGCAGTTCTGAAAAAGGTTGTGGAACGCGCACGGCAAACTGGGTGCAAAGCCGTGGTTGTCACCTTCGACCCGCACCCGATGCGAATTCTACGGCCCGACAGCGATCTCAAGCTGATCACGCCCGGCGAAACTCGCACGCGTCTTCTGGCCGAAACCGGTCTGGATGCGGTTGTCCTGCTGCCCTTCACCCGAGATTTGTCGGTGATGAGCGCGCATCATTTCGTCGAGCAAATCCTGGCCGCCAAGCTCGGCGCCAGAGAGATTCACGAAGGCTTTAACTTTCATTTCGGGCACAAAGCAAAAGGCGACGTGCACCTGCTCCATGAACTGGCACCGCGGTTTGGGTTCGAAGTAAAGGTCTATCCAGAGATGAGGATTCGCGGTACCACCGTCTCCAGCAGTGAAGTTCGCAGACTTATCCAGGCCGGCGACGTCAGCCGCGTACGTCACCTGTTGGGGCGCGTTTTCTCCATCCGATCTTCACCCGGACGTGGCCGAGGTTATGGCCACAAGTACACCGTGCCGACCATCAACCTGAGCCGCTATGATGAACTGGTGCCGCAGAATGGTGTGTATATCACGCGTTCGAGAATTGGCGACGAATGCTTTGACTCGGTGACCAATGTGGGTGTTCGCCCCACCTTCGGACCCGATTCATTCGCGATCGAGAGTCATTTGTTGAACTTCCATCCGATCGAATTAACGGCCGATACTCCCGTCGAGCTTTCGTTCCTAGAACGCATTCGTCCCGAGATGAAATTTCCGACCGTTGAAGCGCTACGCGAACAGATATCCCGCGACGTGCATAAATCCCGTCGCCTCTTCCATCTATTGAAGCTGCACTGCGGCGACTAATCTGCAGTTATTCCACACGAGCGCAGCAAGCAACGGTCCTGCAGTTTTCTACGGGCCGCTCGTCACGTTCAATGGGTGCGATGTTTGTATGCGGGCGCGGCGAATTACATTTTTGGTCGCAACTTCGCCCACAGCGTCGGCGTGAACGACATAATCTCCGCGTGGAAGCGTTGTTCCGAACGGGATCTGCTGTTTCGCGCCCGATGGAAAACTGAAGTGCTGGTATCCGAGGGCGAAGGCCTTGTCGTGCTCATCGACGGCCACAATGATAACGGTCAGATCAAACGTTTCGTCGCTTGAATTCGACACCTCAACACCGCCATTAATTGCGCGGCCTTCGACGCGCGGGAAGTCCTTCCAAATGACATTCAGAGTGCGCGTGCCTACCGTGATCGTGTATGCGCGGCGTGCGTGGGCGTTACTGCCGTCCGTTACACCGATGGTGAAACTAAACGTACCGGCCTCGGTCGGAACGCCCGTGATCACTCCCGTGTCGCGGTCGAGCTGTAAACCACGGGGGAGCTGGCCATTATCAAGCACCCAGTATATTGGAAACGGCCCATTGGCGCTTACCAGTTTGGTTTCGTAGCGCTCGCCAACGAACCCGTAAGGCAACCCAGCGGTAACAATTGCAAGCGCCTTGGTGGCGGGTTGCTGCGCCAGGCAGGACGCGACAAAGGCCGTGATCACCCCGAGGAATGCTAGTCGTCGTAACACGTGCACATTATAGAAGGCGCACAGAACAGCAACTTGCGGCCTAGCTGCTAAAATCGCCGCCACACATGCAGGCTGCCTCTGCCCCGCTTTTTAGAAATAGCACAGCCGTCCAACGCCGAACGCTTCTGGCTGCGGCTCTTGGCTGGATGCTCGACGGCTTCGACGTGATGCTCTACGCACTGGTGATCGCGTACATCATGCGCGATCTCGGCATCAGCAAAGGTGAAGCAGGACTACTCAACACGCTCACGCTGGTGGCATCAGGAATCGGAGGCGTGCTCTTCGGATTCATTGCCGACCGGATCGGCCGAGCTCGCGCTTTGATCTTCAGCATTCTTACCTACTCGGTGTTCTCGTTCGCGTCGGGTCTGTCAAGTTCCCTGCTGATGCTTGCCACATTCCGATTTCTCCTCGGACTTGGAATGGGCGGGGAATGGAATACCGGAGCAACCCTAGTAGCGGAAACGTGGCCGGACGCGTTGCGCGCCCGTGCATTATCAGTGGTGCAAAGTTCCTGGGCAATCGGATATGCGGCTGCTGCGCTGGTCAGCGGAGTTGTCCTAAGGAGGTTCGACTGGCGCGCGGTGTTTTTCGTCGGGATCCTGCCTGCATTTGTCACGCTCTGGATCCGCAAAGATGTTCCGGAGCCCGAGCTCTGGCGTGCGCAACTCTCTGCCACGGCGGCCGACGCCGCCGGATATTTCACGGAGCTGTTTGCGGCAGGTTATGTGCGCTCTACCCTGGCGCTGCTTTTGATGAACTTCTGTGGACTGTTCGCCTGGTGGGGACTGTTCACGTGGATTCCCCCTTATCTGTCCTTACCCGTGTCGCAGGGAGGACGTGGCTTCGGTGTGATGGATACGACTGGACTGCTTATGTTCCTGAATCTGGCAGGAATGTTTCCGGGATACCTGAGCTTCGGGTGGTTCGCGGATCGGTTAGGGCGTAAGCGGGCGTTTCTGCTGTACCTGCTCTGTGCGGCGACAGTTGTACCGCTCTACGCACGAGCACGAAGTACAGGCACTCTCTTGGTGTTGGGTGCTGTCGTAGCTTTTTTCGGAACAGGTTTTTTCTCGGGCTCGGGGATTATCGGCAGTGAGATCTTCCCTACGCGCGTTCGGGCTCGCGCCCTCGGATTCACTTACAACGGAGCCCGGACATTGAGCGCAATTTCACCCTATGTGATCGGTCGCGTCGGTCAGCGGTACGGCTTGGATTCGGCGTTTTACTTGTGCGCAACGGGCTTTCTACTGTCGGGGTTGCTGTCGTTCTTGTTGCCGGAAACGAAGGGAAAGTCTCTTCAATGATGAGAGCTTCACTCGATGGGTTCGACAAGCAAGGGCTTTTCCTCCGCCTCGGGCACCTGAACCAGCACCGTCGCTGCCAGCACCATGACGATGCCCAGCACTTGCATGGCACCAACAATCTCATCGAGTGCAACGGCTGCCACAACGATTGAAAAAACCGGCTCGAGGCAGCTGGTAACGATCGCTCGTGTTGGATCGAGATGCTGCAGTCCGGCGAAGTAGAGTGAGAATGGAATCAGGATAGATGTTGTGGCAAAGATCAAAAGAAAGAGCCACTGGAGGGACGAGTAATGTGCGGCAACGATCTTCCATGGCGGATTCACGAAAATCCAAAACAGAGCTGCGCCAAGAAACGTATTCACGATAATCGTCCAGCGATCGTGTCGCTTGACCAGCCCCGCGCCGCCAAGATTGTAGAAAGCAAATGTCAGGGCAGCAATCTCGGCGGCAACAACGCCAGCCGCGTTCAGGTGGAATCTGCCGGTGCTGAATAAGCCGACGACCGTTGCGATGCCGAGAATAGCCAGTCCAATGGAGCAAACTCGCTTCATGGTTGGCTTCTGCAGGCCACGAGCAACCATGTACAACAACACCCAAATTGGTGCCGTATATTGAAGGGTAATGGCTATGGCGACGTTCGTTTTCTGGATTGCGAGATAGTAAAAGTAGTTTGACATCGCTACGCCGAGAACGCCGATGATCAGAGTCCAGGCGAACTCGCGCCGGGGAAGTACAAGCGCATTACGGCCACGCAAGAGCAGCAACACAGGCGCAAGAATCAGGAACGAAATCGTAGTCCGGCTTTGCGCCAGGATGAGCGGATCGATAGGCGGAAGCGCCCGCCCCTCCTCAGCCAGTAAGCGGCCCGTGAACAGGGCTCTTCCGAGTGAGGCAGATATCGCCCAGCACATCGTCGCCGACGCGATGAATAGATACCCCCGAAGGGGATGTTTTCTATTTGCCAAGGATCTGATCGAGTTCTTCTGGGTCAAACCCGATCATAACGTTGTCGCCGATCACAATGGTAGGGGTTGAGCGGCTCTGATATGTTTCCACCAGTTCGCGAACCGCTTCCGGATCGGAAGTCACGTCACGCTCCTCAATTCGCAGGCCCTTATCTGCGAAGTAGACCTTGGCGCTTCTGCAAGGCGGACAATCGGGCTGCGTAAAAACAATGATCTTCTTTTCAGGCATGCGCGATTGGATTAGTAGCAATCTCTCTGGTTGCAAGTAATTCCGGTTCGAAGCAACCGTCTAGTTAGCGGGGAGCCCCCATGAGAAAAAAAGAGGCGGCGCTAAACTGGCGCCGCCGTAGAGTTGCCGAGGAGGGGTGACATTAAGCAGCTGGGCGAATCTCGTTCATCTCCCGAACGTTGGCAGGAGTCGCTTTGTGCGCCACTCCGGACGAAGCGCCGAACATGGCCGCGAGCCATCCGAGAAATAGTGATATGAACCCTGCCCAGCCAATCCCGGAGGCCACCGTCAGAATGTAGCTGCTGTGTACGCCTCCGTTTACTCCGGTGCCGCCGCTCAGGGCACTGCCGCCAATCGAAACCAGGACGAGCGCCCCAACGACGCTCAGACCAAACATAACGAGGCCGTGGATCAGGCCGTCGTGCCGGCTATCTACCCCAGCCAGCCTGCCTGTCTCACGCCCTGCTACGTACATTGCAATGATGGTGAGGACGATGCTCCAAATTCCAATTCCCCAGCCTTGGCCTGCTATGGGAGCAGCCGCATTTGCGCTGGCGTTAGTGGCAAAAATTGCCAGGCCAAGTGCACCGAAAACTGACCAAATCGCCATAAAGCAAAAGACGCCGGCCCAGATCGCTCCCCAATCTGTCCGTCGTACTAGCACGTTTCCCCTGTATCCGACATCCATCTCCGTCTACCTCCTAATTGGTTGGATGGAAAGGGGCACAAAATCGATGCACACATCGTGACGCGATGCTTATACAGCGAGCCAATCAAGTGTGCCGTAATCTAAAAATACTAGTTGGACTACGGTGGCACCTCAGCGCGAAGCCACGCCATCCGCGGCTGTTTGCGGGGCCTGTGCCTGGGACTCCTGTGCGGCCCAGTAGCCCTGGCGTGCGTAGATGTTTGCCGCAGAGTTGAAGCGAAGCCGCACCCGCAACGTATGCTGTCCCGGTTGCAGGTTCTGCGGCTGGTAGCTCAACAAATACAGGTTGAATACGTGATTGCTGATTTCGGTCATCTTGTCTTCGAATGACCTCTCTGACTTGAAGGGAAGGAACTCACCACCAGAAACTTCCGCCAGCGTCTTGGGAACGTTTTCCTTCGCCTCCTGAACCAAAATCTTGAACAAGTTGAGAAAATTGGGCGTGTTGCTGGTCGGAGTTGCCCAGAGCGAATCGACAACAGGCGAGAACGTAGAACTATAAACAAGTGTATTGCTGGCCTCGAGTTGGCGAATTACATCTTCCACGCTCGAACTGCTGCCATGGTCCCGCGTTTCAGAAATCAGCAGCAGCACTTTGCGATGATTCTTCGGTCGCGCCGCCAGCAACTTCGCCGAGAAACGCATAGCATCGAGAATTGCCGGACCATCGCCATTTGCCTTGATGCCTTTAAGAATCTTGTCGACTTTGCTGGTGTCTGGCGTGAAATCCTGTACCAGCTTAGATTCGCTGTCGAATGTCACTACTGCGACTTCGCCTTTGCCATCTCCGATGACGGGATCAATCAGTGTCCCGAGCCTTTGAATCTTCTCCAGCGCGGCGCTTGCATCCTGCGATTTCTCTATAGCGAGCACCAGCGAAATAGGCTGACTCTCGAGGGTTTCGTCGATGGTCACCTTCTGCTCAATACCGTTATCCTCGAGGTAAAAATCTTCCGCGTGGAGTCCATACACCGGCTTGCCGCCGCTATCTGTGACTAACGTTGGGACCAGGACAACGGTTGAGCTACTGCGAATCGTGATGTCCTGGCCAAGCACAACTCCGCAAAGCAGAATGACAGAACTCAAAAGCAGAAGGACGGTAGATCTGATCAAACCTGTGGCTCCATCGGAGGGCTGATACGAATCTATGATAGACGACCAGTGGATAGTATGCCGTCGGCTAGTCATGCGGTTCAGCAACAAACTCGTATCCAACGCCCCGAACCGTAAGCAGGTGTTTCGGTTTGGAGGGCTCGGCTTCGATATACCTGCGCAAACGCACGATGAAGTTATCGATCGCTCGTGTGTCTGTGTCTTCTTTCAGGCCCCAAACATTTTCAAGTATGGAACTTCGTGAAATCGGTTTTCCCTGATTCCGGACCATATATCGCAGCAGATCACATTCCATAACTGTCAGTTGATAGACCTCGTTACCAGCTCGCAGCTCCAACCGGCCGAAGTCCACTTCTTTCCCATCGAACCTGAAAACGTCACCCGCCACCGAAATGTTCGTGCCTGCCGGAGCCGCTTGAGTCCAGCTCTTCCTTCTAAGTAGGCTGCCGATCCGGGCAATCAGGATGTCGAGATTGAACGGCTTAGGCAGATAGTCATCGGCGCCCGATTCAAAACCCTTCAGGATGTCCTCCGGGCGGCTTCGCGCCGTTAACATCAACAGAGGTATGTACTGCTTTGCAGCTCGAAGTTCACTGGCAACTGTAAATCCATCTTTTCCCGGCAGCATAACGTCGAGCACAAGGGCGTCAAAGGGTATTTTGTCGCGCAGCAGCTTGGTCAGGGCCGCTTCGCCGTTATCAGTCACTTCAACCAGGTGACCTTCCGCCTCGAGGTTGAATTGCAGACCACGAGCAAGATGTTCTTCGTCTTCTACGATCAAGATATGACTCATGCTCGATACACCCGTGGCAGGCGCAACGTAAACGTGCTGCCCTTCCCTTCTCCTTCACTCTCGGCGAGCACGTCGCCTCCGTGGCGCCGAGCGATTGAGCGCACTATAAAGAGGCCAAGGCCCGTACCCTTCACTTGTCCCGTTCGCAATGTGTAAACACGATAAAAGCGCTTAAATATGCGCTTGAGTTCAGGTTTCGGAATTCCGATTCCCTTGTCTCGCACATGCAGCAGAACGGTATCAATGTTCGGGCTCTCCAGGTCCACAAGAATATCCCTGGTCCTGCCTGAATACTTCACCGCATTATCGAGCAGGTTGGCAACTGCAGTACGCAGTTCTTCAGGATTCCCGAGGAGAGTGATCCCCGGCTCTGGCCCCGCACCAAAGCGCAACTCATCAGCCGCAACCTTGTGGCGCAACCGCGCGAGTTCCAGGGAATCGCGCACGAGGGTTGAGAAATCCACTTCCTGCCAGTTCTTGCGATTCGAACCGTGGCGCGCTTCCCCAGCCTTCAGTACCTGTTCTACGGTGCCGAGCAGACGGTCCGTGTCTTCCAGCATAATGCGATAGAAGTCATAGCGCTGCTGATCTTCAATGGCCCGCTTTTGCAGAGTTTCGAGATAGAGGCGAATCGAGGCGATTGGTGTCTTCAATTCATGCGTAACAGCGTTAAGAAAACTATCTTGTTGCTCGTTACGGCGGATTTCGCGCACCAGGAAGATCGTATTTAACACCAGGCCCGCAATGATGAAACCGAAGAAGAAGATCCCTAAGACCAGCGGAACGACTTCTTTCCAGTTGATGATGATCCATGTGATGTTGAGCGCGATTGCCAATCCGACGCCAATGGCGCCTAGGGTAACGAATACTCCAATGGTCTTCGCGCGGCTCGCGATGCGCATACGATGGAATGATTGTATTAGAGCGGAAGGTTTTCAGGCTCTAGTCGTGACACTACGCCCAGTCCTCGGTCTGACAGAAACCGAGGACCTGGGTGGAAATCAGTCGACCAGTTATTAGTTGGTAGTCGAGGCTTTAGCCGGCTGGATAGAGAGCAATTCCACGTCGAAAATCAGAGTGGCATTGGGGCCAATCTCGCCGCCCGGAGCGCGTTCGCCGTACGCAAGGTCAGCCGGAACGAAAAGCTCCCACTTCGATCCGACTGGCATCAGTTGCAAGGCTTCGGTCCATCCCTTGATCACACCTTTTACAGGAAACGTCGCGGGGCCGCCGTGTTTTTCCGAGCTGTCGAACTCCGTGCCATTAATCAATGTGCCACGATAATTACAGACGACCGTGTCGTTAGCGGTCGGCTTCGGTCCGGTCCCTTGTTTCAAGATTTTGTACTGCAACCCGCTGGGCAATGCGACTACACCGTCTTTGGTCTTATTAGCGGCCAGGAATGCCTCACCTTCCTGCTTGTTCTTCACGGCTGCTTGTTCCATCTTTGCCTTCTGCTGCGCCATGATCTGACCCTGGAGTGCAGAGAGCGTCGCCTGCGCCTCCTGGTCAGTCAGCAGCATCTTGTTGCCGGCGAGCGTGTCCTTCAGGCCCTGCATCAAGATGTCGAGATCCAGATCCAGCGAATCGCGCTTTAAGCTCCGGCCGAAACTCATGCCAATGGCGTAACTTTGCTTCTGCTTATCCGTGGTCAAAGTGGTGACTTTTCCCGTCGGCTTGGTGCCGGCGTGTGCGGCAGAACTGCCAGTCGATGATTTATGTGTCGCAGTTGAGGAATGCGTACCACTTGTCGGAGTTGTTTGCGCACCGGCGACAACCAGTGCCAAGCCGGTCAGTGGGATTAACAAGAAGGTGGAGGATTTTCGCATTCCAGTATTGTCCCACACTCGCCAGATCCGAATGGACTTTATGCTCTAGCAGGCTGCTGAAAAACGGCTGATTGAACCGTATTCTGTCGTTTTTCGCAGTTTGGAATGGGTCGATGGGAAAGTTGCCATCCTGTCTGGCGTGTTGAAGCGA
>JAJPJE010000066.1 GCA_021324365.1 Terriglobia bacterium
AGGAACTGGTTCTCGAATCCCGCCAGACCCTGGTTCTTCGCAACCTGCTGAGCCATGCCCGACGTATCGTGTTGCAAGAAGGCGATTTGATAAAGGGCAACATCCAACATGGGATTTTTCAATTGGCGGTGGACCGCTTGCGCATAAGTGGCCTTGGCCTCATCAATGCGGTTCGATGAAATCTCAGCGAACATGCGTTGAGCGTAGGCAATCGGGAAATCGGGATTCAAACGGATGGCCTCGCTGGCCTGGCGCGCGGCTTCCTGATACTGGCCAATCACCGGCAAAATCGCGCCGGCAAGAAGGTCGTGCGGATGGAAAGCCCGCGGATATGCTTGGATCCAAAGTTGGCATGCATCGATCGCTTTAGCGATGTTCCCCGTAGCCTGCATTTCGTACGTGGCAGTGATCGAGTATTTCTCAACCTCGCTCGTCCGTTCGCGGAGTTCATAGGCCTTGCGCTGGTACTCCACGGCTTTGCCAGGTTCGAGAATATCGTTTTCCATGATGCCCAGGTATGCGTAGGCGAGGGCAAATTTCGGATCGAGTTCGATGGCGCGTTTGAAGAACGGAATTGCGGCGTCTGAACCTCCCGTGTTGATGACCTGAATGCCTGAGCTGAGAGCCTTGAGTGCTTCGAGCGATGGGGTCGTGGCCTGCTCCAGCGGCGCATCAAATCGTTGAACCGTGCTCAGCGACTCACCTAGTCTGTTGCGAATATCAGTCGCCACTTTCCCCAGTGCTTCGAGCACATGGTTCTCGTCGCTCGCCGTTGCCTCTGCCCCTGCTACCGATGCGCCGCTCGCACAGTTCACAGCGTCGAGGGTCAGCAAATACTGGCTGCCAATCCGCGCGATGGAACCGTCGAGCACAACTGCGCTGCTTGTCCGCTGGCAAATCTCCCTGGCAACTTCCGGCGTCAGCTTCGTATCCGATTTTTTGCCCATCATCCTAAGAATTTGTTGGACTTCCTGCTCGGAGACGATGTTCAGGAAGGGCGACTGCTCGAGTTGGACGTTTAAGCCCTGACGAAGCGTGCCATCGAACACCGGGTCGCCCGTTCTATTAGTGAAGTCGGCGAGGACGATAGTGTCCTTGTTCGTGAGCTTGGGTCCTCGGCGAAAATAAAAGTACCCAGTCGCAGACAGCACTGCCAAAAAAGCGGCGGTGGAGACCACAGTCCAGAGCCTTCTTGCGCGATTTCCAGTGCCGCTCTGCGCAACCGTTAGCAGCTTTGCGGAATCCATATCGCGTTTGAGTCGTTGAAGGTCGCTGCGAATCTCTGAGGCGGCTTGGTACCGCAGGCTTCGGTCTTTCACCAAGGCTTTGGTGATGACGCGCTCTAGTTCCTTTGGGAGTTCGGTATTCAAGTTGGTCGGAGAAGGGGGTGTGCCGTGAAGAATTGCATCTTGGACGATCACGGCGACATCGCCCGGGAACGCTTTCTTCCCGGTGGCCATCTCGTACAGTACTGCTCCGAAGGAGAACAAATCGGTGCGAGCGTCGAGTTGAAACCCTTGTAGCTGTTCTGGAGACATATACGACAGAGTTCCTAGCACTCCGCCTGGATTCGTTAGCTGCGCGTCGGTCGTGAGGGTGGGTGCCGCTGCTGCGGCAGCACTTTCGTGGCTGTCAGGAATCGGCCCGAGTTTCGCCAATCCGAAATCCAGAACCTTCGCGCGGCAATCTTTGGTGACAAAAAGATTTGCGGGTTTTATGTCGCGGTGGATGATTCCCGCTGAGTGCGCTGCAGCCAGCGCATCCGCGATTTCAACACCGAGCGTCAGGAGGGTCTCGATTTCCAAAGGGCGGTCGCCAATACGATCCTTCAGTGTCGTCCCATCCAGAAATTCCATGGCAATGAACGCTTTCCCGTCTGCCTCGCCGATATCATAGATCGTACAGATGTTCGAGTGATTCAGCGCCGACGCCGACTGTGCTTCTCTGCGAAAACGTGCCAGAGCCTGCGAGTCATGCGCCACATCATCTGGCAGAAATTTCAGGGCGACGTTGCGATGCAGCCGCGTGTCTTCAGCCTTGTAGACGACGCCCATCCCGCCCCTGCCCAACTTCTGTACGATGCGGTAGTGGGAAATGATCTTTCCTGTGGATACAGAGTCAACGGATTCTCCGGGTGCGTTTACGTCTGGTGCAAACTCTCTTGCTGCCAACTCCAACGCGGGAGAGTCGAGCAAGCTATTCGAGTCGTTGTGGTGGGCGAGCAGAGATTCGAGCCTGAGACGAAGGTCTTTATCACCGTCGCAAGTTTGGTCAAGGAAGGCCGACCGGCGGCTCTCCTCGATCTCCAGTGCCGCGTGGAAGATTCGCTCAATTCGCTGCCAGCGCTCAAGCTCCATGGGGTTTTTGATTGCTTAACTCGCTGAGTAGCCAGGCCCTTGCCAGTTTCCAATCCCGCATGACTGTGTGCGGCGAAACTTTCAGCACTTCAGCCGTCTCTTTCACGCTCAGGCCGCCAAAGAATCGAAGTTCCACCACTTGACTTTTGCGCTGGTCAACGACCGCGAGGCGGGTCAGCGCCTGGTCAATTGCGAGCAGATCGCGGCTTGTTTCCCGCGACAACACCGCTGATTCGTCGAGCGAGACCCGCTCGGCCCCGGCTCCCCTCTTCTGATACTGCTTCGCGCGGTAGAAATCGGTAAGAATCCAGCGCATCTGACGCGCACAGATCGCAAAGAAGTGAGCTCGGTTCTGCCAGCTGATTCGATTCATGCCAAGGACCCTGAGGTACAGTTCGTTGATCAGCGCGGTAGCTTGCAAGGTTTGATCTCGCCGACATCCCGAAAGACAGCGTTTGGCCGCTCGGTGCAGTTCTTCGTAAATGAGGGGGGTCACCTTCTCAAGGGCCTCTTGGTCACCGCGGTTCCATGCTTGAAGCAAGGCGGTGATTTCATGGGCGGGAGACGAATCCATTCAACTCCCTCGCCTTAAACGGGGTTAGGCACGTGTATGGCCGGAATCTTAACACAAGTACTCGCTGCGACTTGCGCCGTGAAAATTCCACAACTGCCTTGCCACTTTCGGAAGCCGGTTCTCGATATACGAAATAGAAGCCTGGAGAGGATTCATCCGGGCTCCCGGTGCGCGAGAGGGAATTCCCTGCAATAAGGAATCCCGCGCCAGAGATGCGTGCACCAACACTCAAGGAGGAAGCATCATGAGGTCACGATTGCTCACCAAGTCGGTTCAATGGGCATGTACCGGGCTGGCGCTGGCGTTCTGTGTCGCGTCAGCTTGGTCGCAAGAGCCGAACGCAGCACAGGAAGAGTCAAGAACTGCTCGCTATAAAGTCACCGATCTCGGTCCGCTGCCGGGCGGCACCTATAGCTACGCATACGGAGTCAACGACTTTGGCGTGGTGGCCGGAGGGTCCGCCACGGCGACCCTGACCAACAGCAACGGCATACCTCAAACCGCGGTCCTCTGGTATCGAGGTTTCCCGCCGTTCAATCTCGGCACGCTTGGCGGACAGGATTGCCCCGATTGCAGCAGTGAAGCGTCGGAAGCCGGCTTGAACGGCGATGTGGCCCTAATCTCCGAGAATGCGGGCACCGACAGGAACAACGAGGACTTTTGCGGCTTCGGCACTCACCATCCCTGCCTCGCGGCGATCTGGAGACATGGGGTCATGACTGCACTTCCGTTGTTACCCGGAGGAAACAATAGCGAAGCGCTCTGGATTAATAATCGAGGAGACGTCGTCGGACTGTCGGAAACTGACAATTCCGACCCCACCTGTGCAAACGCAACACCTTTTCAGCTTCTCCAGACCGAGGGCGTGGTCTGGGAGCACGATGGCGAAATCCGAGAACTGCCTCCACTGCCGGGCGACACCGTTTCGTTCGCCCTCGGGATCAATGATAAGGGAGAAGCAGTTGGCGTATCCGGGTTGTGCTCGAACACGAACATACCGCCCAACATAAATCCGTTCACCAGTGAGCCGCGCGGAGTGCTCTGGGAAAAAGACGGCACGGCCATTGATCTGGGAAACCTAGGGAGCACCACTTTCACCACTCCTGCCAGCATCAATGACCGAGGTGAAGTGGTTGGGGCATCGAAGACCAAAGACGGAGTTGTTCACCCTTTTATTTGGACCAAGGAAACCGGCATGCAGGATCTGGGCGAGCCTGCCGGTGCGTTCGCAACCGGGATTCCTTGCTGCCACACCATCAACAACAGCGGCCAAGTCGTTGGCTTTTCATTGGGCGCGGACGGGCCGCATGCTTATCTTTGGGAGCACGGCGGAATGATCGACCTGAACACGGCGATCCCACCGAACTCCGGCTGGGTTCTGCAGTTTTCTTACTCCATCAGTGACAGGGGTGAGATTGTGGGCCTAGGCGTGAATCCCGACGGCGAGAGTCACGGCTTTCTGCTCACGCCGGTTGACGCCAGGACGACTGGTCCGCGCTTGAATAATTGGTGAAAAGGCCTGGCGTGGGTCAAGAATTAGGCTCAAAAAGGCGCGTTGGCTTCGGCGTTTG
>JAJPJE010000075.1 GCA_021324365.1 Terriglobia bacterium
CGCGGAAGGATTCGCGACGGGCGGCTCCGCCGGGAACCAGAAACGGCTAAGATTTTTCGTCTCACCGAGACGAGAACAGGATGGAAGTAGACAAACATCATAGGAGAAAGCAGAATGTCGCAAGATGCGCGTTTTATGTGTGGTCTAAGTCTCATTCTGATTCCGACAATCGTCTATGGAGGTCTGACCATTCTCGGCGTTATAAGTGGTGGGCAATTCGGCACGCTCGGCCCTGAGAATCTGTCAGCCTCACAGATTGCGTTTTGGAGAGCCGGTCATGCCCACGCTGGAGTCCTCACATTACTCGCACTTTTCATCCAAATCGCCATGGATTACGCGGTACTGCCATCGAGTCTTGTATGGCCAGTGCGAATCGGCGCCATCGCTGCCTCGATTCTCGTCTCGGGAGGATTCTTTGCGACCGCACACTTCCGGTCGGCCAGATTTATTCTCTATACAGGCGCGGCGCTGGTCGCAGCAACAACGCTAACTGTGGGCGTCGGACTCATTCGTTCGCGGTAGCGGGTTCGGTTCGGGGGATCGACACTCCTTGGCTCATTCTTTTGCGATCCACCAGATCCGTGGGCGTCGTCCCGAGCATCTTTCGGAAGGTTCGCGTCAGATGGGCGGCATCAGAGAATCCAGCCGTGTGCGCCGTTTCAGTGACAGTTGCCCCCTTCATAAGTTCATAAGAGGCCCGCTGTAGACGGAGCCAGAGAATGTAAGGACGCAGCGGAACTCCCACCGATTCTGTGAAAACGTGCATGAGTCGAGAGGGAGAAAGACCAGCGATTTCGGCCAAAGTGTTGAGCGAAAGGTCCTGTCCCGTGCCGAGGTTTTCGCGCACGTATTTGAGAACCCGGTTGACGCGATGGTGAATCTTTACACCTCGACGGCCATTCAACAGGTCTTGTCGCACCCAGCGTTCTACGCTCACCTGAGTCAGCTTAGGACCAAGTGCGATTCGCCAGCGCTTGAGTTGTGCTGCGGGAACAGCGAAGATTTCATCGTCCATTCGTCCCAGGAGAGTCGTACCCAATTCGCTCTCCGGATCGATAAAGCCGATGAGTAGCGTTTTGCCTCGCGCATCAACTTCATGCTCCGCATCTGGACGGATCAATGCCGCACCGCACATTTTCCATGCGGTGCCTGGTTTGCTTCGAATCCGCAATGTACCCTGCATCACCATCACGAGTTGAACGCAATGATGACTGTGCCGGGCGGACGTAAATCCTGGTCCCCACACCATGATTGCCGCGGGCCAGATCCAGGAGCCGGGATTTGGATGCACTAGCATGAGCCGTATCGAGGATTTTGGCACGCACAAGCACGGCGGTCTACTGAATCAGGCGAATCGCAGCCAGTTCATTCAAGTCGAGTGATTGTGCCGGGTTTATGCTGTATCCGCTTCGACCAGTAACCAAAGGCTCGGTATCCGATGCAACCGCTCATTGTGCTTGTAGTGGTTTTTCTGTTGTTGATTTTTCCGCTGGGTTGGTGGACTGCGCTGCGAATCGCCTTGGCCGCGATGTTTCTGTTAGGTGCTTCCGCCCACTGGGGAAAGAGGCGGCCCGATCTGATCCGTATGGTTCCGGCAGCTTTGCCCAGGCCAGACCTGCTCGTCACCTTCACTGGTATTTGCGAAATTCTGGGTGCTGCTGGCCTGCTTATACCCAAGGTCGCTCCGTTCGCGGCTCTTGGTCTCAGCCTGCTTCTCATCGCGCTTTTTCCTGCAAATATACGAGCCGCGCGGGAAGCCGTGACTATTGGTGGCCGGCCGGTAACGCCGCTGCCGGCAAGAACCGTCATTCAGCTCATCTTCCTCACAGCCACAATTGCTGTGATCGTCGGCGCAAAGATGTGAAGCCACCTCGACCGGAGGACCTACGGCGCCGACTGCGACGTCTGCACCGCGCACGTGCCGCTACCGCTTCCCGTCGTTCCATTGCCCGCGCATGTCTGACTGGAGAGGGTGCTGTAGTAGATCTGGGATTCGCCCGCGCCGCTAAGGCTGTTGTCGATGGAAATCCCGCTGGTCCCCCCCGCGGCTGCGATTCCGTCCGTCACATTGCCGGTTGTGCCCGCGCCCTGAACGTTGAAGTTGTATAGACAGGCTCCCGTGCATCCGGTTGCGCTTCCGTTGGCTGCGACGCTCATGAAAAGCCAGTCATGTGTGCCGTTGTAAAATTCGGTGATCGGAGAGCACGCGGAAGCGGTGCCTACAGTGTTCACCATCGTGTTGTATTTGTTGACCGTCGGATTCGTTGTTCCGCTCAAGCCCGACATCGGAACCTGGTACAGAACTCCATTCACGCAGCCATACAGAAACCCGGTGTTTCCCGTGCCCGAATAGTACGTGTTATCGAATGTACCGGTGTGAAGGTTCGTTGCCGCGGGATTCGTGGCCCCCGAGTTCGCGAAGCTTGCGTAGTTCTGGCCGTAGGTGTTGGTAATCGCAGTTCCGGCGGCAAACCGGTTGACGTAGCTGTTGTGATTCGTGTCGCACCCGTATCCGACAAACACGTAAACGTTCTCAGTGGTCGAATCCACAATTGGAGGGTCCACCATGCCCGAAGTGCCGCATACCATCCGGTTCGAGGTGAGAACGGTCTGGCTGGTCGTGCCAGTGGTAGTGATGGAGTGCAGATAACCACCGCTATCGCCCACGAATAGGAGTTGCGACGTGCCGCTGTCGAACACGGGTGACGTGAGAATTGTTGTGCTGGCCGTTACTGGCCAGCCGCCCGTGGTCACTTCGGCGGGTGTGGCCGTGAAAACGCCGGTGAACTTGTGCACCTTGCCGCTGTCGTCGCCCACGTACATGGTGTCATTGGAGTAATAGACGTAGAAGGGCGACGAGTTGGTGTCGTTCGGACTGCCGTTCAGCGTCAGCGTGGTGTAGCACGGCGCGGTGCAGCTGGGATAGTTGGCCGCGGATTGCAGCGTTGCCGCCGCGGGCGTCGTGACAGTTCCGCCCGAAGTGAGCAGCGGCTTTAAGAGCACCAGCGAAGCCACGTTCGAAGCAGTCTGAATGTAGGCGACTTGCGTGCCATCTTGCGAAATCACCGGAGAGAGCGTCGATGTGCCTCCGGTGTTGTACGCCCAGGCCACGGTGGGGACAGTTCCTGTGCATGTCCCCGCGTAAATGTTGCTGTAGGCGATGACGGTCGCGTTGCCGGGGCCGGAACCCGTCGGATACACGACGTAATCGCTGCAACTCGCTGCGGTGGTCGAGAACTGGTACTTAGCCGGAAATGCGTTGGCCGCGATCGCGCTTGCGCCGTTGTTCATACTCCAGTCTTTCTGCAGGTTGGGGCGAGGACGGCGCCGGGATGGGATGCGGGCGCTGACTTGTCTTCGATTGACCGGCAGGTCGGTCACGGCACGCATCGGCGCCACCAGCGTCGGCTGCATGATCGGAGCGTTGCGCCGCTTCTGCTGCATGATGTATCGCGGATTAGTGACCAGCTTGTACCAGTCACTGTAGTGGCCGCTCTTCAGCGCGTCCAGTTCCTTTGCAGGAGTGGAGAAGATGGCATGATGATGCGACCAGTCATCCACAATTCCGCGCGGCAGCTCCTGCGCGCACAGAGGCGTAGTTGCGGCCACAATAGACGTCAGGGCGAGTGTGAGCATGGAGGACTTTCGGCGGAGAATTCTTGCAGGAATCATGTTCAACTTCCGATAAACAGGTGTGTCACCGTGTCAAACACACTCTACCGCCTATTGCCAGCCGCCGCGATACCAACTCAGGTAACGCCTCATGAAAGCCCAGCTTACGCGAAATGAGTACGGTGACACCGTACGAGTAGCGATCAGGGCGGGGCGACTTTCCGGCGCTACATTTTCTGGAACCGATGAGACCCGAACGTCGTATCAGGTAAGCAGCGGGGGAAATCCATGCATTTCAAACTGCCGGTTGCTGCCTTTGGTGTATTCGTTTTTGGCGTTCTTGCTGCTTCCGTCCATGGTGCTGCTAAGCCGGAGGCGGAGACCGTGCCTTCGTATCCTGATGCGACCCACATGAATACGCCGGTCGACTATCGCGAGTGGATTTATCTCAGCACCGGTCTTGATATGAGTTACGCACCGCGCATTGCCGGGACGGCAAATCACTCGATGTTCGACAACGTGTTTGTGAATCCAGAAGCCTACCGGTACTTCAAGCAGAACGGCGTCTGGCCCGACAAGACGGTGATGGTTCTCGAGGTGCGCGGCGCGGAAGGCGCAGCCTCGATCAATAAATCCGGACACTTCCAGAGTGAGTCCCTGATGGGAGCGGAAGCGCACGTAAAAGATAACTCGCGCGGTGGGTGGACCTTCTACTCCTTCGATGGCAACGGACCCGGCACTCTGATTCCCAAGGCGGCCGATTGCTACTCATGCCACGAAGCTCATGGAGCCGTGGACACCACGTTCGTCCAGTTCTATCCGACGCTCATGCCAATCGCACGAGATAAGAAGACCCTGAGCACGGCCTATCAGCGCGAGAATTCAGGCAAGTAACTCCGCTAAGCACGACTTCACCGTTTGGCAGGATAACCCTGCCAAACGTACTCCAGGGCTTCCGGTAACGTCTGCTGAACGACGGCGCGATCCACGTGCCCAGCATTGCGCGCAAATACGAACTGATAGTGGTAACCCTTGGCGGCAAGTACTTTTGCCATATTCTCGTTAGCAAGAACCCAGTCGTGCATCCCATCGTGGAGCACGTTGGGATTCAACAGGTCGCGGTCACCGACTTCCATCCAAATGCGAATCGGCTTGAGGGGCGTGCTCGGAATCAGATGCTCGTGGAATTCCCAGGCGCCATGCGGAGTTTTGGGATCGTACGGCCACTGCTGGTTGACGAAAGTACCCGAGTAGCTGAGGACGCGGCGATAGAGATCAGGCCGATACCACGCCATGATGAGCGCGCATGCGCCTCCTGAACTTCCGCCCATGGTCGCGCGGCCGTCGGGATCATGAGTCAGCCTGACGTGAGCCTTTTCTTCGACCAGCGGCAGGACTTCCGTTTCGACAAACTCGGCGTACCGTCCGGACATGGTGTCGTATTCCAGTCCGCGTTCGCTGCTTTGCGCGTCGCCGCCTCCATTGCCGATGGAGATAGCAATCATCGGCGGGAGCTTGTGTTCGGCGATCAAATGGTCGATAGCCGTGAACAGCCACTGGTGCGGGCCGTCAGAATCGACGATGAAGGGAGCCGGTGTTCCCGGCACATATTGCTTTGGAACGTAGACCGCGACTTTGCGCGTGTATGGAGCCGGATGGCTGGTCACGACGAGTTTGGCGGGATCGGACGGATCGACGGTGCCGAATGTATTCGGATCGCGGGCGATGCCAGGATAGATCTTGCTGTCCGAGGAGTTCATCGTGAACTCGGTGACCGACCCCTGAAGCGCGGCTTCGTTCGATGTGTCGGGCTTCGATGTATCAGAGCTCGACATCTCAGGCGCGGGATTGTGTGTCGGTCCGAGGATGAAGTTACCGTCCTGATCTGGAGGAGGGGTTGCACCGTCGGGAAGTTGTTCGGCTTTCACGTAGCCGGGAGTATGCGGATCGCGCGTAGGAGGAGTGGGGCGTGACGTGGGTGACTTCGTTTGGGCAGCTACGGAAGCAAGAAAGCCGAAGAAGACCAGCAGAAACGCGAACCTATGAGTTGTGTTCATCTGGGACTAAAAATACCAGAGAATCGTGAGAGCCGTGCGCGGAGCTTTTAGGCCGGGATAGGGTTCCCTCGCTGCGCTCGGGAAGACAGATAA
This sequence comes from Terriglobia bacterium, assembly GCA_021324365.1. Classification (GTDB taxonomy): domain Bacteria; phylum Acidobacteriota; class Terriglobia; order Terriglobales; family Acidobacteriaceae; genus JAJPJE01. The sequence goes on from JAJPJE010000075.1 coordinate 5,763, forward strand.
AGTGCATCGGGTACGTGAAACAGCTGTCGGGGCTCGCCGATGCGCCTTCGCCACGCATTTCATTTGTGCAGAGCGGAGGACTGTCATACCGAACGAAGTGAGGTATCCCTATGGTGAGCGCGCAAACGATAGGGCTCCTTCGCTGTGCGCGAAGAGCGCTAGAGGGCGGTGCCCGCAGTGAGTCTCCATTCGGGTGTATCCTATCCCGCATGTTTGGGGGACGCAGCAGCGAGCAGTGGATCGCGCAGTACGCAAGCAGTCATCAGCATCCGGTGAACCGCGCGTGTCACACGTTCGGAATTCCGATCATTGTCCTGTCGCTGGTCTTGTTCTTGTGGACGATTGCGTATCATCCACTCTGGAAGCTGGCGCTCGGATTGTTCGTGTTTGGATGGGTTCTGCAATTCATCGGACATGCCTTCGAAGGCAAAGAACCGGAGTTCTTCCACGACTGGCGTTTTTTGTTTGTCGGCGTGCGGTGGTGGGTGGCGAAGGTCCGAGGACGTGCCTGAAAGCAGATGGTCGCGTCGGTGCTTTGGCGCGCTTTCGCGCGCGCCGTTCGCTCACCTAGGTCCTTCGCTCGCGGTGATGCCACTCGCTCAAGGATGACAAGGGTTGCCCGCGCCAGGCGTGCGAAGCCTACTCGTACCGCAGGGCTTCGACGGGGTCCATTCTCGCGGCTTTGATGGCGGGAAGCATGCCGCTGACGATTCCGACAAACACCAGGATGAACGTCGATACAAGCAGGATCATTGGATCGATATGCAGGTGGATGTCAGCGTCCTGTGCGTTCTCGGCGAAAGCGCTGAACAGCGGCAGCGTACCGATCACTCCGGAGATGATGTAGGCCGCCAGGATTCCGAGAAACCCTCCGGTGAAGGTGATGGCCATCGCCTCGGAGAGGAACTGGACAAGGATGTGCCGCTTTCGAGCGCCCAGCGCTTTTTCCACGCCGATTTCGCGCGTGCGCTGGGTGACCGCCACCAGCATGATGTTCATCAGTCCGACGCCGCCGATGCCGAGCGTAAGAAAGCCGATGAACGTCAGCAGGATTTTGATCGCGGTGGTCACGATACGGAACTGCGCGATATCTTCCATCAGGTTCCAGACGAAGATGGCTTGCTTGTCGTCGGGCTTGAAGTCATGGTGCGTCGCGAGCACCTGGCGAAGTGAGTCGGCGACCTTCTTATAGCCCATGCCTTCGTATTCGATGAAGATGCCGCTGAGATAGCGCGTGTCCATCAGGTCGCCCATGCTGCTGAATGGAATCATCAGCAGACGGTTGTCGTTGTCATCGCCATCCTGGGGCTTGTGCTTGAGAATGCCGACGATCTGGTAACTGATGCCGTTGATACGAACAGAATTGCCGATGGCAATTTGGCCCGAGAACAGCTTCTTCTTCGCCTCGTCGCCGATCACGGCCACACGCGCACGGGACATCTCGTCTTGTTCATTCAGAGCGCGTCCCTGTGCGATGTCCATGTGGCGGATCTCCAGGTACGACGGATAAACACCGGCGACGCGGAAGGTGAATGCGCGGGTGTCATACTCGATATTCATCTGCTTATCGACATCGGGCGAAGAACGCTTCAGCATCGGCACGGCATTGTTGATGAGATCGAGATCTTCGAGCGTGAAGCGGATCTGCGTGCCGGCCTTGCTGCCGCCGACCTGCATCGAAGTGCGGCCTGGGAACACGGCGATCATGTTGGACCCGAACGTAGAGAAGAAGGTCATGATGGCGCGTTCGAATCCGGCGCCCCAGGCAAGAAGAATGACCACGGTGGCGATGCCCCAAGCCATCCCGAGCATGGTGAGCGCAGCGCGACGACGGTTATGTTTCAGGGCACTGTAAGCTTGCTCGAAGATGCTGAAGATCATCGCTTACTCCTGCCTCAGGGCTTCCACGGGTTCCAGCATAGCTGCTTTGCGCGCGGGATACAGCCCCGAAACGATTCCCGCGAACGAAAGGCAGCCCAGTGCGAGAGCGGCCGAGGCAGGAACAATGCGCGGCGGATCGAATCCTTCTGGCGGCTGAGCCAAGTTCATCAGCGCCATCAGCGCGGAAACGATCAGTATTCCAACGACGCCGCTAAGCGCGGTTAGAAATGCGCCTTCAAAAAAGAACTGGGTCAAGATGCTGCGGTTGGTGGCGCCAAGCGCCTTGCGCAATCCGATTTCGCGGGTGCGTTCGGTAACGGATACCAGCATGATGTTGATGATGCCGATTGCGCCGAGTCCGAGGGTGACCAGGCCGACGCCGCCGAGGAACCAATCCATGGCGTCGAAGATCAGGCCGACCCGCCGCTCGTTTTCGATGGTGTCCCATTCATCAAAGGCATCGGGCGAACGGTAGTCGAATCCGTGATTGCGGGCGATGATTTTGTGCACCTGGATTTTGGCGTCGAGATGCTGGTCGGCAGTGATGGGCTGATAGTTAATAAAAGATACTGCATTATCCGTGTTGTTTTCTTTCAGCGGGAAGTACATACGCATGGTACTGACGGGAACGAAAATGCGGATATTGGTACCGTTGTTCCCCTCGCGGCCTACCTTTTTCAAGATGCCGATTATCTGAAAGGGGACATTGTTAAGCATAATGGTGGTCCCGACGGCCGCACGCCCGTTGTAAAGAGTCTTGGTAAGTTCACTGCCGAGCACCGCGACACGCTGACGCGAGTTCTCGTCGGCATCGGCGATCCAGCGGCCGGTTTCGACGGGAATAGTGCGGATATCCGCGTAAATTGGCGAGACTCCAAATACTTGTCCGTTGGCGCTGTTGTAATCGCTGACCGCGCGGATATCGTCGCGCTCGAGAATGGGCGAAACGTTCTTGACCAGGTTCGCTTCATTCTTGATGTCAAGGTAATCCTGGTAGGTGAGCCGGTACGGAAGCATGGATTGCAGGCTGCCTTCCACGGAAGGGATACGCCCGCCGAAGATGAACATGATGTCCTGCCCCAGGTCGGCGAGCTGTTTGTGCTGGCCGGCGCGAAAACCTTCTCCAAGCCCAACGAGCAGGAGCAGAGAACCTACGCCCCACGCGATGCCGAACATGGTGAGGAACGACCGTAACTTGTGCGCCCACAAGGTGCTCAGCGACTGACCAATTATGTCGAATAGTTCCTGCATTCTTTAGGCGAGGGGAGGACCTTACAATTACTGTAACTCACACAGGCGGAGAAAAATGCCGTACCCTGGGAGCGTTCCGCAAAAGTGCTGCTGTTGGATAAGACTCCGGAAAAGCCAAATTGTTACGGCTGTTTTTTCAGCGGGTTAGCACTTGCGCTGCCAGCGGAGTGGGTTTCGCGCCGGGTTGCAGGCAAGCCATCCGGGTATTCGTAAACACCCCTTCCTGCTTTTTTACCCAATCTGCCGGCTTTTACATATTGGGCCAAAAGCGGAGCAGGGCGATATTTTTCGCCTAATGTCTTATGCAGGTACTCCAGGATATGCAGGCGCGTATCCAAACCTACGAGGTCGACGAGTTCAAAGGGGCCCATGGGGTGGTTTAACCCGAGTTTGAGTGCTTTGTCGATGTCTTCGGCTGAGGCGATGCCTTCCTGAAGCATGTAGAAGGCCTCATTGCCGATCATGGCGTTGATGCGGCTGGTGATGAAACCCGGCGATTCTTTGATGACTACCACTTCCTTCTTCATCCGGCGGCCGACTTCGACGATGCTGGCAAGAGTGTCGGCATCCGTTTCCAGTGCCTTGACGACTTCCAGCAACTTCATCTTGTGGACGGGGTTGAAGAAGTGCATTCCGATGCACTTGGGCGCACGATACGTCACGGAAGCAATCTCGGTGATGCTGAGAGAAGAGGTATTGGAAGCGAGGATCGTAGTTGGCCGGCTGAATTTGTCGAGCTGAGTGAAGATTTCAATCTTCGATTCCATCTCCTCGGGGACTGCCTCGATGACGAGATCCGCATCGCGAGCGGCGGAATCGACGGAGGTCGCGTATTCGATCCGGTCGAAAGCGGCACTTGCTTCTGCCGCGGTGACCTTTCCGAGTTCGACGGCCTGGTCGAGATTGGCGCGGATCTCCTCGCCGGCGCGGCGTAGAGTGGCAGGAAGGATGTCTTCCAATATCGTGCGATAGCCGCCCAGAGCAGAGGCATGGGCAATGCCGCGGCCCATGGTGCCGGCTCCGATCACCGCGATCGTGCGGATTTCGGCCACTACTTGCCCTCCAGCTTCTGCAGAACCCCCTGGACAGAGGGATCAGACTTGCGAATGTACTCGGCTAGCCTCTTCTTCTCGTCGTCACTCATGGTAGGAATGGTTGCGCTGATACGGCGTAGAGTGGTGGCCATTTCGTCAACATAGTTCATCATGCGAATCAGTTCGCCGGAGACGACCATTGTTACTCCTTCACGTGTTCGGGGATGAAAGCAGCTGCCTTGACTGGGGTGTTCTTGCAGAACCGCCCTGCGGGGTCGTCCTGGGTCGACCTTCCGAGGCAAACACTCTATTCTCAACATTAAGAAGCAGTTCGTAAAGCAGAGACAGGAGATAATCGAGGAATGCTGCGAAACAAGAACCTGATTCCTCTATCACACCAACATCAGCACGCGCTGGCTTTCTGCGTGAAGGTAGATAAGGCGCTGGCGAGCCCGGCAGCAATGGACACGGCTGCCTTACAACAGGCGATCGCGAAGCTCTATGAAGACGAGCTCGCGATCCACTTCGAAGCGGAGGAGAAGTTCGTGTTTCCGGCAGCAGAGCAGGTCGGGGACCTGGCGAGCCTCGTGGACGAGTTGCGAATCGAGCATGGGGTGATTCGGCGTGGGGTGAAGCGAGCAGAGACACGCGATCTGACGGTTTCAGACATCCAGGTATTTGCAGCGAGCCTGAGCGCGCATATCCGAAAGGAAGAGCGGCAGCTGTTCGAAGTGATACAGGAGAGACTATCGGCGGAAGAATTGGACACCGTGGGAAGGGAGATTGAGCGACTCCTCCCACGCGGACAGCGGGCCTGAAGGGCAGCGCAACTGAAAGCAAAGCGGCTATCCAGAGTTCAACATGCATCTAAGCGGTAGATGCAGGAGACCAGGCAGGCTGTCCGCGTCGAGACCACCGAAATTGCCGAATGTCTCGACCGGCTATCGTCAAAAAAAGCCCAGAATCTTCCCCTCAGCACCTATCGTCTGCAACTGAATGCCGGGTTTCGTTTTGAAGACGCTCGCAAGCTGCTGCCGTACCTCCATCAGTTCGGATTCACGCACTGTTACTTTTCGCCGATTCTCAAGGCGCGCCCCGGCAGTATGCACGGCTACGACATCACCGATCACAATGCGCTGAATCCGGAGATTGGAACGGAAGAGGACCTGAATAGGTTCGTCAGCGAGATGAAGTCCATGGGAATGGGCCTCATCCTCGACATCGTGCCAAACCACATGGGCATTGGGTATGGCACTACTCCGTGGTGGCTGGACGTTCTGGAAAACGGTGAAGCTTCAGAATACGCAAATTACTTCGACATCGACTGGGATCCGTTCAAGCCCGAACTCGGGGGCAAAGTATTGTTGCCCATCCTCGGTGAAACTTACGGCGACGAACTGGAAAAGGGCAACCTGAAGCTGGAGTACGGGGACGGCAGGTTTCGGGTGCTTTACTACGACAAGCAACTACCCATCGATCCGCAAACGTATCCGTTGATTTTTGAAGAATTGGGCCAGTTGCGTGAATTCAGCTCCGATCGGGAATGGCAGAGCCGTGGGGCAGCAGAATTCAACAAACTAGTCGGAGACTTTCGCGCACTTCCCCTGCATACAACGAAAGACCCGGCGCAAATCCGGCAGCGACGGAGGGAAGCTCCGATCCTGCAAAATCGGCTCATGGAGTTGCAAAGGCGTTACGACGGCGCATCAGCGGTGATCGCTGCAGCGCTCCAGAGGCTCAATGGAATTCCCGATGTAGCCAGAAGCTTTGGCCCATTGCATCGGCTATTGGAAGCGCAAGCCTACCGGTTGGCGTTTTGGCGGGTTTCTTCGGAGGAGATTAACTACAGGCGCTTTTTCGATATTAACGACCTGGTCGGGCTTCGGATGGAGAATCCGGCGGTGTTCTCCGCAACTCACAAGCTGATTCGCAAACTGCTGGCGCAAGGCGCGGTCACCGGGTTGCGAATCGATCACCCCGACGGGTTGCTGCAACCCATACAGTATTTCACGCGGCTGCAGATGCTGTATGCCTCCAGCCAGTGCAGCGGAATGGAGGCCACGCCTCCGCTCGCTGAAAACGGAATCGAAGAAGAAATCGTGCGGCGCTTCGGCGAACACGACTGGATTAGCCAGCGCGCTCCGCTTTATGTGTTGGTGGAAAAAATTCTTGAGCCGGGAGAAAAGCTTCCGCAGGAATGGCCCATCGACGGAACGGTCGGATATGACTTTGGAAATGTTCTGAACAATGTCTTCATTCAGACAAAGAACCAGCGTGCATTCACGAATCTGTACCACCGCATTATCGGCGGGGCAGTCGATGTCGATACACTGATTTACAACAGCAAGAAGCTGATCATGGAGACCTCGCTGGCGAGCGAGGTAACCGTGCTCACGCAGATGCTACAGCAGATCTGTGCTGCCGATCGTCGTGCCCGCGACTTCACCCTGAATGCCCTGGTGCGCGCCATACGCGAGGTGATTGCCTGTTTCCCGGTATATCGGACTTATATCGATGCGCGAGGCAACATATCGGAACGCGATGCGGGCTACATAACAGAGGCAATCGTCCGCGCCAAGCGACGAAATCGAACAGGCTTGGCAGCGATCTTCGACTTTCTGCGTTCGGTGCTTCTGCTGGAAGCCGGCGGGGAGTATATCCCGTCCGATCAATACCGTGCCCGCCTGGGCTTCACGCTAAAGCTGCAGCAGGTGACCGGACCAGTAATGGCCAAAGGACTGGAGGATACCACTTGCTACGTTTACAACAGATTTATATCGGTAAACGAGGTAGGAGGGTCGCCTACCGAGTTTGGGATCACGCTCAATGAATTTCACGAAGATAACCGCAACCGTGTTCGCGAGTGGCCCTCGTCGATGCTGGGAACCTCCACGCACGACAGCAAACGCAGCGAAGACGTTCGCGCTCGCTTGAATGTACTATCGGAGATCCCGAAGGAATGGGCGTCACAGGTATTCCGGTGGAGACGAGCCAACAAACCAAAGAGCCGTCTGCTTGGCGACGGCCGCATCGCTCCGGATGCGAATGAAGAATACTTCCTGTATCAGACGCTGGTGGGCGCCTGGCCGCTGCTGATGGAAACGGATGGAGAGCGCGAAGAATTTGTTGCGCGAATCCAGAATTACATGATCAAGGCGCTGAACGAGGCCAAGGTCAACATGAGCTGGACAAGTCCGAATCCGGAATACCAGCAGGCAGTCGAATCGTTCATCAAAAAGGTTCTGAGCCCTCACAGCAGGGGGCGATTCTTCTGGGATTCAATCCAGAGGTTTCTTCCTCGGGTGATGTACTTTGGCGCGCTGAATTCACTTTCGCAACTCGTATTGAAACTGACGGTACCTGGCGTTCCAGACGTCTATCGCGGATGCGAGTTGTGGGATTTCAGCCTGGTCGATCCCGACAACCGACGCCCGGGCGACTATGACTTGCGCCGGCAAATGATGAGTGACCTGAGAGTAGCGGAAGGCTCGAGCAGTATTCCGCAGTTTTGTGGCGAATTACTGGAGCAGTGGAAAGATGGCCGGGTGAAGATGTGGACGGCGATGCGCATCCTCCGCTTTCGCCGTGATAGCCCGGAGCTGTTTCAGCAAGGGACGTATGATCCGTTATCCACAGGGGATGAGCGCGATCAGCACGTTGTAGCGTTCGTGAGGCGCCGGCAAGAACAGGAAGTCGTCGTAGTTGTTCCGCGATTTATATACACCCTGATGAAGGGCGATCCGCGGGCGCCGATCGGAGAACAAGTCTGGCGCGAGAGCGCAATTGCAATCGGCGAAAAGAAGCAACACTGGAAAAACGTGCTCACCGGTGAACTGGTTCAGGCGCGTGATTCGAAGTTGCTATGCCGCGAAGTCTTTGCCAGCTTCCCGGTCGCCGTTCTCGCCAGTCGCTGAAACCCGGTCCGCCACCTCGGTGATTTCGCCCAGCTTCCTTGCCAATTCTGGTTTCAGCGAGCCTGGGGCATAACGCCATGCCCAATTGCCGTCAGGACGGCTGGGCACATTCATGCGTGCCTCGCTGCCGAGTCCGAGTACGTCCTGCAGCGGAATCACACACAATTGTGAAACGGAGGTTTCCGCAGCTCTGATCATGGCCCACTCGATTCCTTCGTGACTGCTGCCGAAATAGGCGTTTGCGGCGCGACGCTCGTGGTCCCTCACCGTATTCCACCACCCCGGGGTCGTGTCATTGTCATGCGTGCCGGTATAGACAACGGTGTCGCGCTCGTAGCGATGAGGCAGATAAATGTGCGCACCCGGATCTCCGAAGCCAAATTGCAGTACCTTCATGCTGGGGATCTGGAGTCGCTCGCGCAATGCATTGACTTCGGGTGTGATCACACCGAGATCTTCAGCGATAAGCGGCAGACCGCCGAGGCGCTCGCGTAAGACATTAAAAAGATCGTCGGCAGGCCCCTTCACCCAATGCCCATTCACGGCAGTGGGTTCGCTGGCGGGAATTTCCCAGTAAGCTTCGAATCCCCGAAAATGATCGATGCGCACCAGATCGCATGTTTTCAGAGTCCAGCTCATGCGCTGCACCCACCACTCATAGCCGCGCGATTTCAACGCGTCCCACCGGTATAGCGGGTTTCCCCAGCGCTGGCCCGTCGAACTGAATGCGTCGGGAGGAACGCCGGCGACGACCTCCGGGTTCAGATTCTGGTCGAGACGGAAAATATCGGGATGAGTCCAGACGTCAGCGCTGTCGAAGCTGACGAAGATGGCTACGTCACCCATGATCTGAATTCCGCGACGCCTGCATTCGTAATGAAGGGCATTCCACTGCTCGAAAAATGCGAACTGAATAGCGCGGACAATCTCAATATCGGTGGCGTGACGCTCACGGGCGAAGTACTGGGCGTCGTTATTGCGGGTCGCGAGCTCTCTGGGCCATTCAGTCCAGGATTTCCCGCCGTACTCTCTGCGCAAAACTTCGTAGAGCGCATAATCCTCAAGCCACCAGGCATTTTCCTGGCAAAAGGCTTCGAAGCGGCCGCGATGTTGCGGAGCAGCGCTGGCAAGAAAACCCCTGGCTGCTTCTTCAATCAGGGGATACTTCGTCTGCCAAACCTTCTCAAATTCCACATTCCCCGCTGGAGGCAACAGGTGCTCGAATCGGCCACGATCGATCCAGCCGTACTGGGCGAGGCGCTCCAGGCTGATCATCAGAGGATTTCCGGCAAACGCAGAGGTGCTCGAATACGGCGAATTGCCGTATCCTACCGGCCCCAGTGGGAGAACCTGCCAGAGGGATTGTTTTGCTTCAGAAAGAAAGTTGATGAAATCGTAGGCGGCAGGACCCAGATCTCCGATGCCGCCACGCGACGGCAACGAAGTAGGGTGGAGGAGAATGCCAGAAGCGCGGGGCATGAGCATGGCGTCAGTTCAATTGATGTTTGAAGCGCTGTTAAGGAGAACGAGGAACCCGGCTTATGTGCCGGACTCCTGCTTGTTATTCATCACGCGATCCCACGCGGCTTTATTCACGCGAATCCTGCCTTCTTTTTGCAGACGCTGGCGAAGATCGGTGGCGAAAATCTGAAAGGCTTCGGCGCGTTTCTGCTCGAGCAGGGTTTCGCGAACCTGATCGCTGTTTTTAGCAGCTTCTTCCGCTGTGGGCTGCTGCTTGTCCAGCAGAGAGATCACAACGGCACCGCCTGGAGTGTTGATGGGCGCGCTTACCTGTCCGGGATTCAAATCGAACGCAACCGAGGCGGCACCCGACATGGCGCCGATCTGCGGAACTTGGTCTTTGATCGTGACTAGATCACTGGTCTTCACGGTGGCGCCGACTTCTTGCGCTGCTTTCTTCAGGTTGTGTTCGGCCCGCGCACGATCCGCGAGTTGCTGGATCTTCTGCTGCATCAATTGGCCGGCACGCTGAGACTTAAAGTCGGATTCGATCTTGTCCTTCGCTTGCTCAAAGGTCGGAGTTGCTGGTGGCTGAATTTGAGTCACCTGGAAAATGGCGTAGCCATTCGGTGTTGCGACCTGTTGGGGCGGAGAGTCGACTTTCTCGTTGAAGATTGCCTCGGTCAATTCTGGGGAGGACCCGATCCCAGGAATGCTATCGGAGCGCGCAATCAATCCGCTGGTTTGAACCTGCAGCGCATTTGCCTGCGCTGCCTTGTCGAGTCCCTGC
>JAJPJE010000006.1 GCA_021324365.1 Terriglobia bacterium
GTCCCTGCCGCAAGGCGTGAGGGTTCGAGTCCCTCCGGGCGCACCAGCCTAAGAAATATTCTCAAATAGGTCGTGACTTGCATCACTGAATAGAGCTGCGACCAGCCGCACTATGAAAACTGTATATTGGTAACGATTTGCCCAGATGCGGAACTTTATTTCTACTCTGGCGTATACATTACTAAGGAAATCAGTTAGTTACGGTGGTATTGGCCGTGCATATTGACACACGGGTTAGACTGTATGGCCATACGTGCGTGGGGAGTGTTTGATTTGGCTACTGTTTGCGCTCCGGTAACTCCGGCTTCAGCTATTCGGGATACGCTGATCGGCATTCCCGAGATCGAACAAGTATTTCTTGAGCCAGAGGGCGAGCGCGGTATTTCTGTGTTGGTTGTCATAGATAAGAAGGACTACCCCACCCAGCGCCGAATATTTGAGAAAGAGATAGAAATTGGCGATTCCTTCCCCGCCATGGAGATTTCTTTTTCGTTGGTTATACGTGATGGCCGCCCGCTAAGAGACGTAGTCTCGCCAAGAGGCACCGTACTGTTCGCGAGGGAAGCGCTTGCCCACAAAAGCGGAGCATATTAGTAAAGCAGAACTCAACGAAGCATTCGCCGATACAGTCTCAAGAACATCCTATCTTGATTGGGCTGTTACAGTCCTCTACTACGCAGCCTTACATTATGTAGACTCAGTTCTCGCAGTGTCGGGAGAACACCCTACTAAACACAAAGACCGCCATCCACTGATAAGGACCAATGCGACCCTGCGTACCATTCACGGTGAATACCGGACATTGGAAACATTGAGTTGGAACGCCAGATATGGCGCAATGGCGATTAAGCCAGAAGACTGGAAACAAGCACAAGATGAATTCGGCCCTTTAAGAGCACATATCCGAAGGCATCTAGGTTTCAAGTAACGATGGCTATTTCTTGGGACGCCCTTGCTTCGGCTTCTTTTTTGGCTCTGGTTTTGTTTCCAGCGCTGCTGTTACAGCATCCTCAAATTTGAGCGGGATGTGGGGAACTGGTTTTTTCTTGTTCGCCATGTCATTCCTTGAATAGGTCTGCGGTTCCATCTGCTGCCGTTGCAGCTTTAGCCTTAGCTTTCCTTTTTCTTGGCGCTGTAAGCCGAAGACTTGGATTTTTTGCAATCGGCTCAGAAAACTCAATGCCAGTGATGCCTATCTGTTGCTTTCGTTTCAGCATTCCAGCATCCCACGAATACAATACAGAACATTCAAGACATCTTGCGGTTGCGATGTGAAAACAATCCCATTTTCGCGATGGCTTGTTCTGCTCCGCAGCAGGAACCTTAATCAAGATTTCCGCCTCAGTTTTGGCGGCATTAATTGCGATGTCGCGATCAACAGTGTGAATTTCTGCTAGTTCATTGATCTTCGCGTGGTAATCGCGTGCCATTTGCCCGCGCTTGAACGAAGTAACGGAGCACTCTTCCACTGCAATTATGGACGTGTGGATGCGAATGCGATCTTTCTTCAACTCCTTAAGAAGATCGCGGACGTGAGCAGCCCGGTCTTTCTCGGGTTTGAAGATCGAAACAAATACGGTGCTATCAAAATAGACTCCGGCCACTAGGCATCTCCGCGTATCTCGGCCATCAAATTCCCAAAATCTTCATCTCCATAAACATCTTTATCGAGACCATACAGCCGCTGAAATGCGGCATCGTAGTCGCGCTCGGTGTCGCGATCTATGGTGTTCACTTTTATTTTTGGGTAGTTCGCACGGTAATAGGTTGCGTCTCCAGTGATCGCCACTCGCTTCCTGAAGAGCGGAATGACGTGCTTCTCATCCTTGCTGCTGAACTGAACGCGCCAAATCTCACGATTGTCCGTGAGCAGTTCTCCCCAAAAAGAGCGTCCGCCGGACTCTTTCTTGCTTCGGTCTCTCAATTCCCTAAGTCGCCCGTAAAGTGTGATTCCGCTAACCATAGATTCAGCGGCGCTGATCTTTTCGGTTGTTGCAATTCCCGCTGCACCGAAACGAGAGACCTCTGGTTTTTTCTTACCTGGCGCATTTAGCGTGATCTCAAGTTCCGTTGCGTCCGTCTTCTGGATTTCCGCGATGGTTGCCAGCCGTCGCACGATAGTCTCTCCGCCATGCCTGATGGCCGCAGGACGCTTTCGTTCCAGCAGACTCATTGTCTCCATTACAGAGCGCAATGCATCGATGCCGTTTGCCACGTCCCGCGTTATAGCGGCTTCGGCGATTACACTGCCTTCTTGGAATGCAAGCCCGGTCGGACCAGCAAGCAACTCAATGCCGAAATCGCCCGTCGGCTGCTCAATGCCGCGTTCCTTCTGAATCCGTTTGCCAGCGTCCCGCGCTGCGTCTTGTATTTCCTTCAAGACACTAATGACATGCTGAAGCGGAAGTCTCTTGCGATTAGCTAGACCCTTGCTAAGGGAGATGGTGAACGTGATTTCTTTGTCGCTCGGCATTGCGGCCCTCCATGATACACTCTCGCTATCACGGTCCGACACCGCTGATTTCTGGTCAAGATCCGAAGCCCGCCCGCCAGCGGGCTTTACCTTTTCTGAAATTTCTTCCGCCACATCCAGCGCGTCATCTGCTTCGGCTCTTCAAACAACCGGCCTTGCTTCCGACCTATGCGCCAGTAGGGGCGATTCGTGATTCACGCAATTGAAGCCGCTTCCCCTCTGCCTGATTGAGAGCAAGCAAAGTGCGCTGCTCATCTGCGATCTTGCGAGAGTTGTAACGGAAATCAAATTCGGCGAGATACCGATGTAGGTGATGGCTTCCCACTTGGTGATACACGCCAGTCAATCCGCGTTTCAAAATGCTAAACACGCCTTCAATGGTGTTCGTGTGGATCGTCGGCATTCCCTTTTCTTTGCGGGAGTACTCGCCAGCACCATGATTCACGCGTCCATGTGCAACGTACATGGAACCTAGGTTGTCGTAGGAAGAGAATCCATCCGTCATAACCGTTGCAGAGGGATGCACGTTCTTCCAAAGAATGCTATCCAGATTGTCGGCAGTCACGCGTTCAACATGGAAGGAGCGAACAGAGCCATCGCGCTTCACAAGTGCGAATACGGGCTGCTTGTGGCTCTGCGCATCGGGACGGCCCACGCCTTGACCTCTGCGTCGTCCTCCGACATACGTTTCATCGGCTTCAACTACTCCGAATAGTCTTTTTTTAAATGATGGCTGGCTCATCATGTACCGAATACGATGAGCCATAAACCACGCAGACTTGTACGTCACGCCCAACATGCGATGCAGTTGATGGGCGCTCATCCCCTTCTTGGACGCACACAGAAGATGAATAGCCATGAGCCATTTGTTCAGGGGAATATGGCTATCCTCAAAAATCGTGTTCACTGTCACAGTGAATTGTTTCTCGCAAGCAGCGCACTTGTAGACACCCGGACGAACTGGCTTCTTGCTTCCGGGCTTCGCCGTAAGCTTGTATGCCTTCGTAGCAGAGCAATGCGGACAAATCGGACCATTGGGCCAGCGCAGCCGCTCTAGAAATTCGCGGGCTTTGTCTGCATCGTGAAGGTATTCAGCTTCGGAGATATTGAACATTTTGCTTGCCTCGAAACTGACAAAATGTTACGCTTTTTCTTCAGGTTTGTCAAGTATATAATTCCGCGTGCAGTTATCGCATAGCAAATGACTTAACTCACAAAATATGGAAAAGAGATGAGTTATCAACGATGAGAGTCGATGTATATGGCTCTCTATTCTTATTGTAAGAAATTGAAGGGTATCTACCGGACACTTAGCGGAAATTTATATCTGCTTGCGATGGAGTGACTTGTGGTCAAAAGTGCGGGGTTGAAGGGCTTGACACGGTGCGATGGCCGATAATCCTTCTCCCGGAACGGTCCTACGGCCCACCTCGCCGAAAGCGGGCGAGATGGGGCACCCTCGGCATTTGGTGCGATTGAGGTGGGGTCAACACCCCCGGATTTTCCTGAACCCAGGTTAGCCCAATGGAGGGGCGAACCTGGGCCACCACCACTATGCCATTTCGCTGCAATCTGGACCCTACACCTTGGTATAAGGTTCATAATGTCGCATGCGCATCGGTGAGCTATCGAAACGTGCAGGGCTGAACATCCAGACGATTCGCTTCTACGAACGCAAACAGGTGCTGCGTGAGCCACAACGAACTTCTTCCGGTTATCGCTGCTACGAATCCGCTGACCTGGAGCGCCTGATCTTCATCAGACAATCGCAAATGCTTGGGTTCACACTGCGTGAAATCCGCCAGATGGTAGAACTTCATCATCAGATTGCGCGATTGCCTTCAAATGGAGCGCACTCCCGCGAATGCCGAACCCTGGCGACAATGACGCAGGAGAAATTAAGTGTGATAGAAGAAAAAATCGCGGCGCTGAAGAGCATGCGACGCGAATTGCGCGGCATGCTCCGGCAACTCGAGAGCCAACTGCCCCGGTGTCCAGGAAAACCCGCAAACCTACATCGAACTTAAGAATCCACTTGACCTTATACCAAGGTACCGGCTTCACACTCCACTCGTGACTGCTGGCAGATGCCGCGGTCTCGAGGTTGAAAATGAAAAATGTATCGGATTTACGCCGCGCGGGTCGCGTGTGGATCGCGCTGATCCTGACACTTCTTATAGCAATGATCGTCGTGGTTCTCGTCGCCGCTCAACGGGATCGCGAAATGAGCTCCGGTGCCGCAGCCTCAACGTCGCAACAATTCTCCCAAACAGCTCCGGGGACCAAAACAAAGGTGGTTGTTCAAGTGGAAAAGGCCACTGGCAGCGCAACATTTTCGGCTCGTCTGCTGGAAAAACAGAGCGAGCGCGTATATTTGCGTACCTCGACGCCGCTCACCATTCGTTCAGATACCTCAACTAAGTTCGTGATGGGACAACCCTCGGACCTTCGTCCCACTGCCGTTGTACATGTGACGGGCACAGTCGGTGCAGATCGCCAGCTAAACGCTGAACAGATTGCGATTCTCACCGGCTACGTTGAAGTGCGTTGATGCTCTCGGGATATTTCGCCAGCAGTTCCGCTGGCTGGATAGGAGCGTTGCTCGTGGGAGTTGAGGCTGTACTTCCCTACCTTTTGCGGCGCACGGCGCTCAGCACATGGCTGGGGGTAGCCACGTTCACACGGCCTTACATCCGGCGGATGTGGCCACATTACTGGATTGGCTATCTTGTGCTGGCCCTCGGAACCATTCATGGATGGATTGCCATGAAGCCCGGCCACATCGCCGCAACCAGTCTGGCGGGACTCTGGCTTGCAACCGCCGCCTGGTTTCTGATGTTGGCACAGGTTGTACTTGGGCTGTATTTGCAGGCGCCTGGCAGCAAACGGGCATCGCTGCGGGCATGGCACTACTGGGTAATGGTCACGCTGATAGTTTGCGTTGGCCTGCATATCTGGTTGAATCGGTAGTACAGATTGAAGGGACCAAGGAAAGTGCGCCGCCACTACTCGTAGCGCAACGCCTCCACGGGTTCCATGTTGGCGGCTTTAAGGGCTGGCCACATGCCCGACATCACGCCAATGGTCGCCAGGATGACGAACGCAATCGCCATTACGTTCGCCGAGGTATTCAGGAAGATATCGCCTTCATGATTTGCGGTCTTGTACAGCTCGGAATACAGCGGCATGGGTGGGATCAGATGAGCCAGACACACTGAGACCAGCATCCCGATTGCGCCGGCGACAAATGTCAGCACCAACGCCTCGATCAGAAATTGAAATGCAATGTCGCGCTTGCGAGCACCCAGGGCTTTCCGCAGTCCGACTTCCTTCGTGCGCTCGGTCACGCTTACCAGCATGATGTTCATCACACCAACACCTCCGACCCCGAGCGTGAGTGCCCCGATGAGACCGAGAATCAGCTTCAACGCAATTGAGAACTGATCCAGCTCTTTCTCATTATCGACCGTGTCCCATTCTGGAGTGGCCTTATCGTCCTTGGGATCGAAGTTATGCCTGCGTGCCAGAACTGTGCGTACCTGCTCAAGCGCCGCTTTGTGCTCGAGTGCGGTGACTGGCTGGAAGACAATCATAGTCGGGTCACGCTTATCGTTGATGTCGCGCATGCTCTCGAACGGCATGAAGACATTCCAGTTGTCGGGCCCATTGTTCGAGGAGTCCTGAATTTTGAGCGCCAGCAGGCCGATGACTTCCCAGCTTTCGCCGTTGATGGTCACATGATCGCCGACGGGATCACGCGTTCCGAACACTTCCTTCGCCGCATTAGGCCCGAAGATCAGCACGTGACGATGCTCGGTGAAATCGCTCTCTTCGAAGTACCGGCCTTCGGCGATGATCAACTTGCGCATGTCGCGGTACGGATACTGGATTGCCTTCGTCGACATGGAGCGTACTTTATCGCCGTACTTGTATGGGAAATCGTCATCCCATTCGGCGCTTACGGCGCGCACCAGCGGCGCCTCGTCGCGAATCGCCTGGATATCTTCGTACTTGAACTTGATCAGTTTGCCCGCGCGCTGGCCGCCCGCCTGCAAGCTGGTCTGTCCCTGCCAGATCATGATTACGTTGTTGCCGATGCCCATGAACGCATTCACGATTCCCTTCGTGACGCTCTCGCCATAGCCGAGCAACAACACCACCGTGGTCAGACCCCAGACGATGCCCATCATTGTGAGCACCGAACGGAGGCGGTTGCGTTGCAGGGCAGCCCAGCTTTGCAGAATGAGTTCTCGCAGGTACATGGCTACTCCTGTCTCAGGCATTCAATAGGGCTTAGCGTGGCAGCACGCTGCGCCGGATACATACCTGCGCCGACCGTGATGAGACCGAGCGTGAGCAGCGAGGCCAAAATTGCCGAAGGCGAGACGATCGGGTGCGGAACAATGTCGGGCAGCGGCAATTCATTCACGCCGATACACAGGCCCAGGCCTATCGCCATGCCGATGGTTCCGCTGATGATCATCAGGGCTACCGACTCGGCAAAGAACTGATTGCGGATATCGGTTGCAGTAGCGCCCAGCGATTTGCGCACGCCGATCTCGCGCGTACGTTCAGTCACCGCAACCAGCATGATGTTCATGACGCCGATACCCCCAAGGGAAAGGGTCATCAGAGACACGGCTCCAAAGAACACGGTCATGATGCTGAAAATATGTTCGACAAGTTCGGCGCCGTCCAGCGTGTCCCAGATGAACAGGGCATCTTTATCGGTGGGCTCGAAGTGGTGCTGGCGTCCGAGAATCTCGTAGATCTGCTTCATCGCCGCTTCGTGCTGGTTGGGATCGGCGACCTCGACGACTAGATTATTGATCCAGCCTTTGAACACGCCCGGCTTTTCCGGCGGAGGAAAGTCCCGCGCCATCGAAGCGTATGGAACGAAGAGTTGCGTGTTATCAGGACCGCTGCCGTAGCTTCCGTTCTGTTTTTTCTTTTCGAGGACACCAATGACTGTGTAAGGAACGCCTTGCATGCTCAGTATTTCGCCAATAGCGGGCTGGCCGGGAAAGAGCTGATTCCGCGCCTCAATGCCCAGCACTACAACCCGATGAGATTCGGCCTCATCGTCCTCGTTCATCAGACGGCCTTCCTCGACTTTCAAGGATCGGAATCGCTGATACTCGGGCCAGACGCCACGTACGGGACGCGAGGCAGCGTTGTAGCGGCTGACTTCGGAGACGGGCCAGCGAAGTTCTGGGCTGACAGTCTTGATCAGGAATGCCTGCTCCTTGATGATTCTGGCGTCGTCGACGGACAGATGAATCGGGCGCCCCGCTGCGTATCCGCCAGCCTGCGCGCTGGTACGGCCACCCCAGATGATCGCCAGGTCCACCCCGATGGTTTTCAGTCTTTCTTTCTGATCCTTATCGAAGCCCTTGCCGAGTCCGACCAACAGAATGACCGAAGTGATGCCCCAGATAATGCCGAACATGGTGAGAAAGCTGCGCATCTTATGAGCGGCTATCGAACTGACTGTCTGGCGCAGCACTTCCCGCAGATTCAAGGCCCCTAGCCTCCAGGTCCTTAGACTTGCCATTTGCCTGAGTGTTAGCAAAGCATCATCATTCGTTCCTCACCGGACTAATACCTGATGGATGGAATCCGGCAGCTCTCGTACAATGCTGTGCTTCGGAAAAACTAATGAACATCCTTCGCATAAATACGACCACCCTCGTGATTGCGTCTGCAGGAGTTGTGTTGCTAACCGCGTGCGGACACGCTCGACATCCCTCCAACCAAGCTCGAGCAGCATCGGCTCCACCACGCATGTCGACTCTAAAAGCTGCCGCGGCCCCACACCAGATTCTGATCAGCACCGCAGTGAACCCGGCGCACCTCGATGAGCCGGAATATGCAAAGGTGTTGGCGACGGAGTTTGCGGGTGTAGAGCCGGAAAACGCCATGAAGTTCGGGCCGGTCCATCCGCGCCCAAATACGGATCAGCACCCATACGACTTTGCTCCTGCCGAGCGCCTGATCAGTTTCGCAGAGGAACACGGAATGAAGGTGCGTGGCCACACACTCGTGTGGCACAGGCAGAATCCGGAGTGGGTGACGCAGAGCAACTTCGACCCCATGCAGCTCAACTCCATTCTCGAGGACCACATTCGGACGGTCGTTACGCATTTCGGCACGCGCGTATTCGCCTACGATGTAGTGAACGAGGCCTTCAATGACGATGGGACGCTGCGCGACACCATCTGGTACAACCAGCCGGGCATCGGCTATGCCGGGCAGGGGACAAAGTACATCGAACAGGCGTTTCAATGGGCACACGCGGCGAATCCCCAGGCAAAGCTTTTTTACAACGACTACGGTGCCGAGCCGATCAATAAGAAGTCCAATGCGATCTATGCAATGGCCCGCGATTTCAAAGCTCGCGGTGTGCCTATCTCCGGCATCGGGCTGCAGATGCACATAACCCTGAATGCCGACACGCCGGAGAACCTGCAGTCTCTCGAAGCCAACATGAAACGCATCGCAGATCTGGGGCTGGAGATTCACATCACCGAACTGGATATTAGGCTGCATTCCGATGATGCCGCCAGCCTCGCCGCCCAAGCGAAACTTTACGGAGAAGTTGTGGCCGCTTGCGTTCACCAACCCGCGTGCAAAATGATTCAGACATGGGGCATCACCGACAAGTACTCCTGGATTCCAGAAACCTTCGCCGGTTACGGCTGGGCGCTCCCATGGGATCGCGATTATCAGAAGAAGCCGGCCTTCGGTGCGATGCTGAACGCTCTGCAGTAAATGAGTGCTGTACTCAATCGATTCTTTTGTTTCGTGTGTGAGCAAGGGCGGACTAGAATCCCTCTCCTGGATTGGATCGCTTTCGGACCACCACACAGTCCGTCCGTCTCCAAGGAGCACGCAGATGTGGAGTTTTACGACGCCGGTACCTGAGTCCGCAGGCTGCACTTTGTCCACACTTCTGCGGCTAGTTCTTGTGATCACAATCACGTCGTTCTCGGCCATGGCTGCTCCTCAGGCTCCCGGTAACGCCGAAGTGCCTTCAAAACCAGGGGCCAGACGACTGTTGACGGTTGACGGCTCTGTATCGATTGTTGAGAGCGCGGATGCTCCAGAGCCGATTCGCCATGCTATCGAAGATTTGGCAGCGGATTTTCAGACGGTCACGGGCAGGAAGCCGAAGGTGCTCACTCAGCGCGAGGGAGCAACAGGAACAACGATTCTAGTCGGCACACAGGCGGAACTACCGGAGGCGATGCGGACGGCCAGTATAAGCATGCCGGAGTCATTCTCGATGGTTGTTCGTGAAGGCACCGCCACGCCAAAGATCATCGTGCTAAGCGGACCTGACATTCGCGGGACCATGTATGCGGTTTACGAATTCTCCCAGGAGTTCCTCGGCATCGATCCCCTTTATTATTGGACCGACCGCCAACCCACCCGTCGGACCTCGATACAAATTCCTTTGCCGCTGAACAGAACCTTCCCTGCTCCGGTATTCAAGTACCGCGGATTCTTTATCAACGACGAAGATTTGCTTACTGGCTGGGCTCCCGGAGAAGCAAAAGATAAGACCGGCATCTCGCTTGCGGTCTGGAACAAGATCTACGAAACCACGCTGCGACTGAAAGGCAACATGATCGCGCCCGGCACGTGGATCTTCCCTGACGATCCGCAAGTAAAGTTGGCTGCGACCCGCGGCCTCATTGTGACCCAGCATCATGCGATTCCACTCGGGTTAAATGTCGCACGATGGCCTAGAGATGTGCCTTACAACTACACAGAGCATCCAGAAATTCTCGAGCGTGCCTGGAAAGACGCCGTCAATTCGTACTTGCCCAATCAGGAGGTGCTGTGGTCTGTCGGGCTGCGAGGGTTGTCCGACGTAACGTACGCTTCAATGGACCCGAGCGTTCGCGACAACAACAAAGCCTTGGGGCAACTGATCAGCAAAGCGATAGCGGATCAGATCAGCATCGTGCGGGCGGTTCGTCCGAATGCGAAGTTTGTAACCAATCTCTGGCAGGAAGGCGCACGATTGGTTCAGCAGGGGAATTTGAAAATTCCGCCGGAGGTCACGACGGTATGGGCAGACGACGGATACGGTTGGTTGCAGGACCACGGCGAAGTCACAACGGGGCAAGGTGCGTACGACCATGTTGCGATGATGAATGGTCGCGCCAATCAACTGACGGAGATGGTCCCGATTGAGCGCAGCCTGTCGGAGATCGGCCGCTACATCAAGGCCGGTGCAACGCAATACTATCTCGTAAATACGAGCGACATTCGTCCGGTCACGATGTCGATCCGCGCAGTGATGGATGCGGTGTGGAGTGGACTCCCTACCACTGCGTCCTCCGACGGAATCCGTGCCGATCCGGCCGGGACCTTCTACCAAAAATGGACGAACGAAGAATTCGGCAAGCAGGCGGCTGCGAAAGTTACTGACCTGTATAGAGAGTATTTCGCGGCGCCGGCGCACTTTGGCGAACCGATTCACGAATTCGGCGACCAGCTTTATCACACGGAAGCGCGCCGCATGATTCTCACCTACATGATCGACTCTCCTATTTATGCGCTTCCCAGCCAGGCACCGAAGTGGGAGGCTGCACGTTTTCTGCGATACGCGTATGGTCCCAATCCACCGAGCGCGCAGGAATGGTTGCCGGAGGCGATCAAGCGCGACATCCAGCAATGCGGAGATGCACAGCCCCGCTGGGATGCAGTGTGGAAAAAGGCGCTTGCGATTGAGCCGCTGATTCCGGCTGGTCGGCGGCCGTTTTACGATTCGGAAGTGCTGGCTATGATCAGCATCAACCGCGAGAGCAATCGCATTCTTTACCTGGTAGCGAGAGGCATACATGATGCACAGGAGGGCAAGAAGGCGCAAGCAAGACAGGAGATCGCGCAGGCACTGGCGGCCTTCGATGAAATTCAACGCACCGAGTCTGCGGCGGAGTACGGCAAGTGGAAGAACTGGTATCGCGGAGACTGGCTGACCGGCATCTATCGGACACGCGAAATTGTGCAGACGTTGGCGAAATATCTCGATGATCCGCTCACTCACATCGCCCCACCGGTTGTGTGGGATGGATGGGAAGCCTATTACCACATCATGCACTACGAGGGCGATCGCGAGGCTGATGTGAAGTAAGTTTGTGCGTTTTCATTTCGGTACCTTTTGTTCGGAAGTAACAGCGGATTTTCTTGCCCTGTGTATTCTAGGCGTAGAATGTATGCTTGCGCCGGTCGAGGTTCGCCCCCTCTAGTCATCAAGTGACTCCTCTTTAGATTCTATTTCTTAAAGCAATTCACCCGGTGAAGCATTCCGTGGATTTCCCCTATTGAAATAACAATTACGAAAGTTGGAAATTCTCTTCGAATCTGATCGGTATATCGCAATTCGATGTAGAAGTGTTCAGGTCCTTCGGCCCTTTTCTCACCTGCCTAACGGGGGATACCGATTCAGGGGTGTCGTGCTGATTGGGCGAAACAAGGTCGATCCCAAAGCAAAGCGGAGGAGCATTCATGTATTGCGTTAAACAAGTGATTCGCATTTTCGTTATTGTCGTCGTTGGACTCGTTTCTGCGGGGCTCTTGGCACAGAACACAGAGAAGAAGGTCCCGTGGAAAATGACAAAGCATCCCGAGTTGTTGCCGGCGATGCAGCCGCGGTTCCAGAACTGGTGGATGACGTGTTAAACGGCAGCATTGTTCTGGAGAAACTCTCCACATTAAATCCAGACCTCAGGGCAAGTCTGATCGCTGCGGAAGTGGACTACAGAAATGGACGCCATCCAGGCGTATCTGACGACAAAGTAGAAGTGGCGCTCAATTCCCTTGCGAAGGCCGCGGGAGCGCCAGCCTTCGCATATACAGATACCACTGAAGTTCGCTCGCTGCGAATGCGCTTAGTACCAATGGTGCCCAACCTGTTCGCACATGACCTGCAGAAAGGAGCCAAAGATGGCAAAACACGCATTCGGGCAGAAATGTCGCCAGCCGAAGGCGTCTACCTCCTCGCGAGGCTCATAGATCAGAAGATATACAACCCCAAGTACCAATTGACAGCAGACGAACACCGGGTAAAGTCAGCGGAGCTCCTCAGCGCCGACGAACCGAGTCCGCGCACGACGGAGATCATGGACGCTGTTGGCATCACCACCGATGCGATCAGCCTTATGGACCTTGATGCCACCGCGAATGATGTCGTGGTGAATTTAGGTCTTCGACAGAACGGAGGTAAGTAGTCATGCCGAAAATTTATGCCTTTTCGATTGCCATTCTTTTCAGCCTTGTCTCGCTTGTGGCATGCAAGAGCCCATCCAACTTCAAAGTCCACACACAATATCTCGCTGGCACCGTTGCCTATGATGACCCTGGCGTTCCGACCGATGCAATTTGCGGTGAATGCTTTAACTGGGGTTATACAGGGCCACTCAATTATCACTACCCTCTCGCCAACACAGATAGTAAAGGCCTCCGCACATTTGATAATCCGTATTTTCCAGCACATTGGTCGGTGTATCGATATCAGTCCGCCCGCTGCGGAATTTCTGTGGTTGGCCAAACGGTCTACGTGACGACGGGTACCGGTCTCATTGTTCCGCTTACCTGCAACCAGCAACCCTATTGGAGTACATCCCCCACCACCTTTGACGTGCATGCAGCACCCGCGACGATAACCTTTGCAGGTGACCCGGTCGTTAGCACCGCTTACGGAATGCCCACTGTCCGATGTCTATAAAACGACTGGTACAAGGATAGGGGCCGTGACTGCCGCATCCGTCGCACCGAATGGCTCTTCTGTGACAATCAACACGCCGTCATTTCTCACAGGCCAGTACACTGGCTCATACGCGGCGGTAATCAACAATGTTGGGGCCGGCGGTACGTCGTCGGCTGTCGCGGCCGCCGATATCGAACTGACTGGCAACGATGCGCCGTGCCAGCGTCAGACTTGTAGTCGCGGTTGGGTCTGGAATTCGGAAACCTGCTTGTGCGAAGCGATATAAAAGCGAATATCGGATTGCGTTGTCGATTGAAAGTGTATGTCAGCCCGACCACGGGCAATTATGTTGCTGAGGGAGTGCTTGTGTACAGGAAAAGCACTCCTTCGTTTGCGGGGAAAACTATGATTGTGCGATTCCAGACGTTGCTCTCTCTCACGCTCATCTTCTTCGGATGCGGAGGAGGCTCTGGTCATAACCCACCGGTTGCAAGGCCCACTGCGGTGGGTTATACGGCTAACATTAATGACAATACCGTGACATCTTTCCTGCTGGACGAGTCTACTGGTGGCCTCACTCTCGTAGCAACTGCTCCTACTGGCGCCTTGCCGACACACCCTGTCGTTACCCCCGACCATCGTCTGCTGTTTGTTTCGAATTTCCAGGATGGAACAATTTCGAGGTTTCTGCTTGACGGAAACGGGGGAATGAAATCTGCGGGTAATGCTATCCACCTGCTCACTACAGGAGCATCGCCAGGTAAAATCACGATTTCTCCTTCGGGGCAGTTCCTCTATGTAGGAGCGGGAAGCTCAAATCAGGTCGAGGTCTTTCAAATAAACGCTGAAACAGGGGATCTTCAACCGATTCAGGAATCACCTTTTGCTGCAAATTCAGGGGGAGGAGTTTTAGTTCTCAGTCATTCCGGAAGGCTCTTGTTTGCAGCAGGAAACGACGCTATCGATGTTTTTGCCGTTGATACAACTGGCGCCCTAAGCCTGCTCGAAACGACGCATGCGGATTCCCAAACGGAGCGATGACGGTACATCCGAACGACAAGTACCTCCTAGTCAGCGGCGCTGGGGGGGAGAAACTGATGGTCTTCAATATCATGACTTCCGATGCTCTCGAAGCAAACGGTTCCGAGGTGGTAAGCGCATATTGGGGTTTTAGCTTGGACATAGCCCCAAATGGACGCTTTGTCTACCAAAACGACCCTTACTGGCGTGCTAATAATAGCGTTTACGACATCGCCATTCTGGGATATTCATTCGATCCGCAAACTGGAAAAATTGCTCCGATGATGGGTTCTCCGTTTGCCGATAACCAGGACCCTGTGGCCTTGGCAGTGTCGCCAGCCGGAAACATTCTTGTCGTCGCTCGCGACAATCCGGGCCACGTCGCCTCCTACCGCATCGATCCACAGACAGGTGCGCTCTCACCGATATCTGGAATCACGGAGAACTCTGGCATTCCCACAGGATGGAATCCGGGCGGTATTGTCATCGTACCAAAATGATTGCCGAAATTCGGCTAACAGACGATTTGAGGGCAACTTCACTAGAGTCACCGAGTCGTGCGCGCCAGGTTGTTCTTGAAAAACAGGACCGTCTCGTCGGCTAGTTCGCTTTGTTTTTGTCCAGTCGGGTAGTGACCTACGCCGGGGTACGTCTTCATAGTGACCGCGACACCGAGTCTATCCAGTTCAGTGGCCAATTTGCGCCCCTCGGAAACAGGTACCACGTCATCATCTTCTCCGTGCTGAATCAGAACAGGTGGAAGCCGGACAAGCTTATCTCCAGGCGACCTCGCAGTACAGCCTGAAATTCACGCGTGCCACCCGTGGTTTGGGATGGCTTGAGCCTACTACCACATTATGCATTGTGATCGTGATGCTGACGTGAAATAGCTACATTGGGTCAGTTTTGATGTTGGGGTGCTCGTATGTCCCGCCGATGGTTATCGGAATCCGCGCTCCACCGTGACGGTTCTTCTTCAGAAACACGTTGATGGGTTTCAGCAGGATGGATTTGATACCCGAGGTTGCGTGCGGGAGGTCGGCTTCCATCAACAGCAAGCCATGCAGATCAATTTTTTCTGAGATCAGATCGTAAGTGCCATGCAGGTGAGCGCTCGCGCCGGGCACCTTGAATCTCAGATTCGAAAATGTCGCCAGCCCATTTCTCAGCTCGACATGGCCAAGCAGATTGGAAAGTGCGGTGGCCGGGTCTTCGGTCTTCTTTTCACCCTGGGCCTGCTGGCTCAACTCGTCCATCTTGTACTGCGTCTCGGGCTTGGTGAAGTGTCCGTCGGCAATGCTGAAATCGGATATGAAAACCACTTCTTTCAAAAAGGGTTCGTGTTGGGAACGGAGTTGCGCAGTCGCATGGAAGTCAACGCTGCCGGTAACGGGCGACTTTGGCGCACGAATGAACATCAGCAGAATGTCTTCGATCCGCCCGTCATTGCTCACGAAGTTCAGGTCGGCGACCTTGCGGCCCTTGCCTGCAACCTGCCCCTGCGAGTTCAAGTTGGTGTGAGCAAACGTCGCATGTATCTCCTGCAGCGAAACGTCGCCCGTCGAGCCATTCACAAACGCACGGTAATCCGCCGCGAGGTGCAGTTTGTGACCGCTATGCGTGACTTCGAAATCCGGCGTGTCGGTGGTGCCCTGCAATTCCAATTGGCCGATCGTTCCCTGGAAGCTGCCCTGCGAAGAAAGCATCCCACTGATACCGCCGAAGGAGCTTAGGTCAGCGTGGCCTAGCGTGTACATGCCCTGGATCGGAGTCTGCCTTGGGTCATCGCTGCGCCACGGCCCCAACCTGCCAAGCCCGTGGAGTTCCCCCGGAGGCTCCGGATTGCGCACCTTCGCGTCGAAGGTCATCGCTTTCCCATTACCCGGATTTTGCAAAGCAAGCCGATGCACTTCAATTCGCAAGGGCTTGTTCCCATCCAGGAATTGGATTGCCGAGTCACGTACAGTGACCTGATCTACTACCGCTTTCGAACCTGAATGGAAGTTGAAGCCGTTGTTCACTCCTGGTCTCGAGAGGTCCATCTCGGCACCGTCAAGCGCGATCTGAACGTGTTTTCCGAAGAGCCTCGCGTAGCTTGAACGGATGGACAGGCGGGAGATTTTGATCCCGGTCCCGGCGGCCGCACCGTCGCCGGGAAGAATGGCTACATCCTCGGCGATGCCGCCCGGCGGAAAGAAAGTCTTACGGAACTTCCGAATCTCAACCTTGCCGCCGGTAGCGTCGTGAAGAGCAGCGATAATCTTCTTTCTGGTGAAGGGCCATGCCCGATCGAGCAAAATGCCAGCGACAACGACTGCCAAGGCGACGCAGACGGCAACGATCCAGGCAGTCCGGTGGCTACGACCCCGCTTCGGAGCAGCTTGGCTTGGAACTGACTCGATCATCCACTCTCCTACCGACGCTGGACTGGTAGTTGGATGACGACAAGAGCCTTGATGGTGAGTGAAGGCGGACGGACTGTCCCAATATTCCACCTCAATCCATACAACCGGAAATTAACCCCAAACATTCACCTGCACCGCGACTGGCCAGCCGTGCTTCTTCGCAGGTTCGAACTTCCACATCCGAACAACCTGAACGGCTTTTTCATCGCGACCCAGCCCGAGAGTTCGCTGCACACGAACATTATGTACTCGCCCATCTGGACCAATAATCACCCATAGCACAACGATTTTCTGATATTTGGCTTCCCGCGCTTCGTCGGAGTATTCCGGAACCGGCACATAGAGCACGCGACGCGCAGTAAAGCCACCGCCGACGTGATAAACGCCTCCGCCGATTCCACCGCCGTAACCCGGGCCACCGGGTCCCGTACGTTTCCTTATGAACCACAGCCCAGGTGCCGACCAGATCAGCAGGCCAATAAAGAGAGCCTGCAGCAATCAGGTCCTCCGGAAAGGACCTTCGCTTAGCTCAACTGTTCCGCCCAGCAAAAGGTTACGCCCTGTTTCCAAAAGTTGAGGCCGAAATAGCATCCTCGTCACCTGCAAGTTTTTCAGCTTTATAGAAGGGTGATGGCTTCAGAGCATAGGACTGCACATTGTCCCAGTCGGGCTTACAACGTGAGACAAACCCGGCCGCTACAGATACAATTTCCGTCAGGATTCCGCCACGCTCGTCTGCTGTTAACAGAACTTGTTAAGCTCGCCACGAGCAGAGGAGAAAGCACTCGATGAAGAAGTTCTTGATTGCTGCGTTATGCGTTTGCTTCGTCAGCACAACTATTGCGCAGGAAAAAGAAGACGACCGTCTGCATGAGTCATACACAGTCATGAAGGAAATCCTGGCTACACCGGATAAGGGAATCCCTCGCGATCTGCTGAATAAGGCAGAGTGCGTGGTGGTCTTCCCTTCCGTGAAGAAAGCGGCTTTTGTAGTCGGAGCCAGCTACGGAAGAGGCGTCATCACATGCCGCTCAGGCAAGGCCTTTAATGGCCGCTGGAGCGCTCCCGCGATGTTCGCGCTCGAGGGCGGCAGCTTCGGCTTTCAGATCGGCGGGCAGGCAACCGACTTCGTGCTGCTCATCATGAATGAAAGCGGCGCGAATTCGGTGATGTCGAGCAAGGTGAAACTTGGCGCCGATGCCTCAGTGGCGGCAGGGCCGGTTGGACGCGACACATCGGCAGAAACCGACGTGGTGATGAAAGCAGAAATCCTGTCGTGGTCGCGGTCACGCGGGATTTTCGCGGGAATCTCGCTGGCGGGATCGACGCTGCGCTCCGATGGGGGCGCCAATAAGGCTATTTACGGCAAAGAACTCAACGCGAGGCAGATTGTCCGCGAAGGCGCGGTCAGAACACCGGCCGCTGCCGAACCGTTGATCGGCTTGCTGGACAAAACCTCACCCAAGCACATGTAGTCGTTAGGGCTAAAGCCCGGAAATTTACATGCGTTTGAAGTGGTGCGACTGAAGCCGCGCCACTTCAAACAAGCAGGTACGCTCTTAAGCTTTTCATTGGGAAAAGCCAAAGCAGCGCCCGATTCTCTTACTCCGGCAGCACGGGCAATGCTACTGAGTTCACGGAAGCCGGATCATCCCTCAATTTGAAATAAAGTAGCGTTCCGTTCGGGCGGGGGACATTCAGCGTAGCTCCCGAATATCCCACGGGCACCGCCACATTGGGCGTGAATTGAGCATTCGACGCGAGGGAGTCCAGCAGGAAGAGACTTGTTCCAGTCAGCGAGCATTGCCGATCCGGCGTATCGGGACAGTGGACGTCTTTGAAAGCCGGTACGCGGACTAATGTCACCAGAGGCTGCCATTCCCCTTTCACTCCTTCCGCACTGATCGGACGAAATCGTAAGGGACCGAACGCTGACGAGCCAAACGCTTTCAGCGGATCGAGCGAGGCGAGCACGGTCTGGGCGTCCTGCAACACGAGCGAGCCATCTGCGACAGACAGATTGGTGTGAAAAGACTGGTCTGGTCCTGCGACTTCAATCTTCTCGTCGCGCGGAAAATCGGCCGGGACATCGGTCTTCACCAGAAAGGTCAGGCGACCATTCAAAGGAAGATCGTCTTGATTGGTCAGCTTCATGCGGACTGACGGGTCGGCACCTCCGGTATCGACATTCTTGCTGACCAGCGTGACTTTGGGCCGATGTGCCTTCACGGTTGTCTGCAGCGACAGGACACGTCCGTCCTTCAGTTCCACTTTCGCCATCAGTGTCTCGTTCGGCCGTAGCGCGGCAGCCGCTGCAGCATTCGACGCGACCAACTGCAGGTCATCACGCTGATTGACGCGCGACAGTTGAGCGGGAACGAAATGCAATCCCTGCAAATCGAGGCTTGCGACTTCATCGAGCCGCGTACCGCTGAGCTCTCCCTGCTGATCGCCGGCATTCAACTCGAAATGATCCAGATGGCCTACCTCAGAATAAGCGCGCAACGAAAGCTCATCGTTCGCGCTCAGACCATACTGTTTCATGCTGATCTTCACCGACCCCGGCTGGACATTTTGCAACGGCAGTTTGATTTCAAGCTCGTTCGGTTTGACCAGCTTCCAATCTGCTTTCGAGCTTTTCCCGGTCCTATCTTGAAATGTGACGGCTTCCACACAGGATGCAGCCGGAGACTTGAGATGTATCGTGTCTTCGCGACCGACGATAAGCGACGAGCTATCGCTGCCAGTAAGCTCCCAGTTGGCGGCGCGGGAACTAAACAGGTGATAAGCGGGGCCAGTGAAAGGCTTGAACCCCCAGAATCCGCGCACACTGCCTGTTACTTCGAAGTCCAGATTCGCGCTCGATAAGGCACGCGCATCGAGCCGGAAACCGCCCTCCGCAGCATCGGCTTTCAGCGGCAGATCCACTTTATGCCCCGACTTATCTTCCACGTGCAGAACCGTGTCGCGCGCGAACGAAGTTGAGAACACGAGCGGTGCGCCATCAGCGGGCAAGACCAGCTGCGGCTTCTGCAAACACAGCACCTCGTCGGGATCGACAGCACGCAGTGGAGGCAATTGTGCGGCCTCGATAGGCGGCAGTCCGACGACCAGCACAGATTGAGGTTTGCGAAACGATGGCGGATTGTTCAGCCGCAGATTGAGCTGCTCACCCTTAGGCACTGCGAGCGCGGGGATGTACTGATATTGCGGCGAATGAAATGATTCCATCACGCGCACCATATCCACGATGGATCCCACATACGGGCTATACTCGCCGCCGCCCGCGATCTTCGTCGTGCTGACCTGCCCAATCAGATCCGCGTTTGGACCTGAGGTCAATGCCGCAACCATGGACTGGCTGTGGCCATCGTCAAGCACGAGTTGGTCCGTGTTCTGCACCAGGCAGGGCGCCTGCTGTTCGCTGGGTTTGTCGAAGCACTCATTGTCGAGTTTAACGTTCAAGCTGCGTGCCAGCAGTGTCGAGCGCGACTTCAGCTTCTCGGGATTAGTGTCGTTGGTCTGCTTCACGGCAGCGAGATAGAAGTCGAGGCGCGTGCGGTCAAGGCTTGCCCGATTCAGATCCTGCGAGGCACGTACGAATGCGCCTGGCTTGCCGCGAACCGCGCCGCGCAGGACACCAAAGCCTCCGCTGGTCTGCGGAGCAAGAAACAGCAGCGCCTGTTGTGCATCGTCAGGGACGGTAATAACCACTCCCTCGTCCCTGACGTGTTTGTCCCAAGCTTCCACGCGCGTGAACCAGTTTTCTGGCGGTGGGTTGGTAGACCCGCGCAGAAACGCTACAACCATCTGGTAATGGACCGATTGCTCGTCGGGAAAATCCGGATGAATCCAGATCCTGTCTCCAGGTTGCAGATTCGGAACTGCCGCAATCGGGAGAGTCTTCCCGTTTCGCGTGACTTTAATATCAAGCTGCGGACCCGCGAGATCGAATGCCGCGGTATCGGACATCACAGAGATCGCCGACGTAAGTAGAAGAAGGCAAAGGCACATGATAAAACGTTGCCGTAGCATCCTTCTATTGTAGGAACTCTGGGTTGATGTGCGCCACCCGGAGAACCGCCTAATGCGCATCTTCGGAGGTACTGATTCAGGTGTAAAGGGTTAAGACAACCCTCTACTCCGGCCGTGACATGCGATTTCTAACGTCTAGACACAAAGAGCGGCCGCTCTCAAATGTTGTCTTTTCTTGGAACCTACTTCAGCTCAAGCACTTCCTTTTCTTTGACCTTGCTCATTTCTTCCATCTTCTTGATCTCGTCGTCGGTGAGCTTCTGAATCTCTTCCAACGAGCGCCGCTCCTCGTCCTCGGTGATCTTTTTATCTTTCAGTGCTTTCTTGATGGCTTCATTGCCGTCACGGCGGACATTGCGCACCGCAGTGCGATGGTCTTCGAGCAAGCGATGGAGGTGCTTCACCATGTCTTTGCGACGTTCTTCGGTAAGCGGCGGGACCGGCACGCGAATGATCTTGCCGTCATTCATCGGGTTCAAGCCCAGCTCCGAGCTGCGAATCGCTTTTTCAATTCCAGGTAGAGATGTTGGGTCGAAAGGCTGGACGGTGATCAACTGCGCTTCCGGGGCATGTACCTGAGCGACCTGGTTCAAGGGCATCATGGAGCCGTAGTACTCGATCTGGACATTGTCTAGCATGTGTACCGACGCACGGCCCGTGCGCACACCCGCCATTTCACGACGAAAATCCTCAACTGCCTTTTCCATGCGGGACTTTAATTGTCCATACGTGTCTTTCAGTGCGGCAACGGCAGCCATGGTCGATTGCGCCATATAGACTCCAGTATCAATGAAATGCAAACGGGGGATTATAAATCGTCGGCGATGTTAAGGCACATTTTCACCGCACAGGTCGCAGATGACTGAGACGAAAAACGCTCTGATGGTTTTGTCCGCTCAGTTCCTTCTTAAGCGCTCACCAGTGAGCCCACCTTCTCGCCCAGTACGACCCGCCGTATGTTCCCGTGGTTGTTGAGATTGAAGATGATGATGGGAAGATTGTTATCGCGGCACAGGCTGATCGCGGTGGCATCCATTACCTTCAAGCCCTTGCTCAAAACATCGAGATAGCTGATGGACTCGAACATCTTGGCGTCTTTTACCAGCATGGGGTCAGCGTCGTAGACGCCGTTCACCTTGGTAGCTTTCAGGATCGCATCAGCCTTAATCTCCATCGCTCGTAGGGATGCAGCCGTATCAGTAGAGAAATAAGGATTGCCGGTACCGCCGGCGAAAATCACCACGCGCCCTTTTTCCAGGTGGCGAATAGCCCGCCGACGGATGAATGGCTCAGCCACCTGGTTCATTTCGATCGCAGACTGGACGCGTGTGTGAACTCCCTCTTTTTCCAGCGCGTCCTGAAGAGCGAGGGCATTGATGACGGTCGCCAGCATGCCCATGTGGTCGGCGGAAACGCGGTCCATGTTCTTCGCCTGCACAGCTACGCCGCGAAAGAAATTGCCACCACCTACAACGATTGCGATCTGTGTGCCGAGGCTGTAAACGTCAGCTAGTTCTGCTGCGACCTCTCGAATTCGGTCGGGATCGACGCCAAATCCCTGGTTTGCCGCCAGGGCCTCACCAGACAATTTTAGAAGGATGCGCTTGAAGACCGGTTCAGACACTCAGAGTTCCTCGATCAAGTCTTTTTTCAGTGTAGTGGGATAGTAAAGCAGAAGCAAACCCAAGGCGCACAGTGTTTCCGTAAGCGGTGGCGCTAAAACACTGATCGGAAACGGCTTTTTATAAGCCCGTCACTTTTACTACTAGCCCGGGTTTGTACAACCCGCAAAGGCGTAATCTTTCAGGGCAATAGCTCGTCTGGTGAAGGGTGTCAGGCCGTTCGGAAGATGAGACAATAGCAGAAAGACGTTCAGAGCGGCTCGACGGAATTTGGTAGCTCACCGGGGATTCTCGCGCGTCTAATTAAGCATTTCTGATGGCCATCACGGAAATTCCGCCGTCTCGAATGACACAGGATGATTCCGGGCTTGAGCCCGATTCTTTCGAGACTTACGTCGAACTGGACGCACCTTCGCTGCTGGTTCAGTTGCAGGATGATCTGTCGCGCTCACGCGTGCGCGAGGCCTTCTGGATTTCTGTCGTTGTTCACCTTGCAATCATTCTCTTTCTAGTAAACACGCAGCGAATTTTCCCTGGCCGGCGTGTCGCCCTGCTGAGTGCGGAAGATTTAATGCGTCAGAAAGACACCACTTTCCTGGCGTTGCCTCCCGATGAGCAGAAGCTTACGCAACGTCCCAAAACAGACGTTCTATCCGATAAAGACCGGATTGCGACTTCAAAGAATCCAACGCTCGATCGCGATCAACTGAAGAAGATACTCGATGCGCACCGTGCGGGGCCACGTGGTCCCGAGACGCCGCAACAGCCTTCGCCAGCACAGGCGCCGATGTCCCCCCAACAACAAGCTCAACAGCAGAACCAGGCGCCTCCGCAGCAGCAACAGCCGTCAAAGAGCCAGGGCAATCAGACGGCGCAACTGGAGGGTTTGCCACCACAGCAAAATTCTTCCGCGCCGAACCCGTTTGCTGCCGCGCTCTCGCACGGCAGCTCGACTGAACAGTTGGCACGACAAGCGGCTGCCAGTCGCGCCGGCGGTCTTAGTGCAGGTGGCGGCGACATGGGTATGGGACTTCGCGGCGGCGGCAATATCCGCAGCAATATGGAGATCCTCACCGATACCCAGGGTGTGGACTTCGGGCCCTACCTGGCTCGTGTGGTCGAAACCGTACGCATGAACTGGTACAACCTGATTCCTGAATCAGCCCGTTCGCCGCTGTTTAAAAAAGGGGTGGTAGCGATCGAATTCGCCATCATGAAGAATGGCACGGTAGCCGGAATGCGACTGGACTCAACGTCAGGTGATGTGGCCCTGGATCGTGGTGCCTGGGGCGGAATCACGGCATCGAATCCATTTCCACCTCTGCCGGGGGAGTTCCACGGGGCATATCTCGGTCTGCGCTTCCGCTTTTATTACAACTACAAGCCCGGGGACATTCCGTAGACTCCAGTTACTTACCGAGCTGTTTTCTGAGTTCTTCGGCTGCTCTTAAGGCTGAGTTCCGCGCCTCCTTGTTCGCTGGACCCTGGAAATCCTGAGCGGCTTGTTCGTACTCGAGAAGAGCTTCTTGAGTTTGGCCGTCCCATTGAAGAGCCCAACCCAGGAATGAATGCACCATGCCCGGACTTGCAGCGTGTCCCTCGGCTGCCCGCAACTCGACAATGGCCTCTGCCGGCTGAGCGTGATTCAAGAGCCACCACGCCCTTGCGACACGACGCTCCGCTGCGAGTTGCGGCATGACAAAATCGCCCCGATACACGAGAACGCTGCCGTCGATGGTATCGAACGGCTTCAACTCTGCGAAAGCGCGGTACGGAAAGACATCGTAGTCCGTGAGAGTGGCGCTGACGAATACATCGCCCGAGAAACTATCGCCAGCGACGGGCGGCAACTGCGTGTCCGTTGCTTCGAGAAATGCTGCCGTAGGCAGGGGCTTGCAGGGCAAATTCGCTAGTTCAGGCTTCTGCATGCCGAACCAGGCGATCCAGCAATTGCCGATGTGGTGCGCCTGGATATATTCGCGAACGCGGTAAAGAGACTGCCCGACATCCACGTTCGAATCCCCTAGATACCGATGCAGTTGTCGCGGGCCGCCCCACAGCTCATTGGCATATGTGACTTCGTTCGGGAAGCTGCGCGCATAGGAGACTGCCTGGAAAGCAAGCAGCGCGGCACAGGCAACAGCAGTCGCACGAGAACGCGGGGCCCAATATGCTGCCGCAGCTGAGGCCAGAATGATCAAAAGCGGATAGATCGGCAAGATGTGTCTTATGCCGATATTCATTTTTGTGGCCATTGCGGCAGCTAAAAAGATGCCTGCTGGCAGGGTGAGCCAGATCACCTGCTGTGGCCAGCGAATCCAGATACCTTTACTGCAAACACACACTAAAGCCAACAGCAGGATCGGCAGCGGCGTCTTGATCGTGATCGCTACCGGGAAGTAATACCAGACTCCACTCTCAAGCCTTCTGCCAAAAAGATAAGCTGGTCGCGTCGAGTGGGTGCGAACATATACAAGACCCGCGATATAGGACTCGGGCAACAGATGGTGATGGGTTACGAAGAGCAATCCTCGTCCGAAAAGCGACTTTTCCTCGCGATTCGCTTGAAGTTCCTTTGCAATTTGTTGTTCGCTGTTGGGAGCGCCGGGAACAGCTTCGAAACGAAACTGGTACGTAGCCCAGAGCACAACGACAGCCAGCGCACACGCCACAATCCAGCCGAAGACCAACCTCAGGAAACTCGGGGCACCCGTACGATGGCGCTGTAGCGAACCGCTTACGACAAACTCCAGCAGCAATATGAAAGGGACAACTGCCGCAGAATGCTTTGACGCAAGCGCCAAGCCTAACGCGAGTCCAAGCAGGAGCGTTCTTATGAGCGTAGGTTTGCGTGCGAAACTCCATCCCACGGCGAGTGCCAGCAAAGTGGTAGCTGTGACGGCAACGTCGGTGAGCACCAGCGGCCCGAATGCAGTTAGATTCGGTTCAAACAATGTCAGCACCGCTGCGATTCCCGCCGCAAGCGGACCGAATAAGTCTTTGGTGAAAAAGAACACGGTCGCCAGAAGTAACAGCGGGAATATGAATGTTGCCCGGCGCGCTCTGCTGAGTATTTTTATTCCATCCGCAGTATTAATGAGGCGATAGCCATCGCCAATCAGTTCTTCATTACTGGTCAGTTTTGTACCGCAGGGCGAATCAAACCCACCGATTTGCCAGTGTCGGATGGGAAATGCCGCGACCAACTTGAGCAGAGGAGGATGCTCAGGATTGATGCCATAATCAGCGCATTGCCAGTAACGGTATCCCGCGGCGATATGCTCCGGTTCATCGAATGCAGCGGAATTATCGAAGATGTACCGGGTCAGCAGAATTGGATAAATAAGAAAACTTAAGACGAGAGCAGCCCAGGCGAATTTACTATGCGAGTGGAAGTGCATGGCAGTCATTAGACGGGCCAAAGGCGATCCCGTTATCCGGCATATGCTTTTCAGAAAGCGCGGTAACGACTATAGTTTGTGCGCGAAAAACCTATGGCACAAAAACTCGTCGTGAAGCGAATCTTCCTCACGTTATTTGTCCTGTCGCTGTTCGCATTTATCGGGCTTCCAGTGCTTTCGCAAGAGCAGGGCAACAGTCCGATTGGCATCTTCGATGGGCAAACTGACGTTGGCGAAAATCCCAAGCCGGGATCTGCAACTTACGATGCCGCTACTGGCGACTACCGCGTCACGGGCGGCGGCGCAAACATCTGGGCGAAAGTGGACGCGTTTCATTTCCTGTATAAGAAATTGAGTGGCGACGTCACCATCACGGCGGATGTGAAGTTTGAAGGGGCAGGCGCAGTGCCGCATCGTAAGGCCGTATTGATGGTGCGGCAAAGCCTCGACCCGGATTCGGCGTATGCCGACGTCGCGCGACACGGGAACGGGCTCACTTCGCTGCAGTTCCGTCCCACTGCGGGCGCGGATACCCAGGAAGTGCAGTCCAAGGATGACGGCTCGGTGCGAATTCAACTTGTGCGCCGCGGCAGCGAGTTCACGATCTATACGGGCAAACCGGGAGAGAAACTGATTCCTGCCGGGCCGGCGCGGGTTATCCTGCAGGATCCGGTGTACGTAGGCATCGGGGTTTGCTCGCACGATGCAAATGTCCTGGAGACTGCCGTGTTTTCGAACGTAAAGATCGAACCACCGGAATCGATGAACCCTACCAACGTTCGCAGTCGTGTAACGATCTACGACCTTAAATCGAAGTCGACAAAGGTGCTTTACACGACCGATCACCTCGTCGAAGCGCCTAATTGGTCCCCTGATGGGAAGTATCTGCTCATCAATACCGGTGGCCGCTTGTATCGCTTGCCGGTAAAAGGCAAGAAGCCGCAGCCGGAATTGGTAAACCTGGATGCCGCATACCGATGCAATAACGATCATGGGCCATCACCCGATGGCAAGTTGATCGCATTCTCCGCGAATTATGCCGACTCTCATGCCTCGCAGGTTTTTGTGGCGAATGCTGACGGATCGAACCCGAAACTGCTGACGCCCAAAATGCCAAGTTATTTTCATGGCTGGTCGCCCGACGGCAAGTGGCTCACCTTCGTCGGGCAGCGCGACTCAAGTTTCAACATCTTCCGCGTGCCTCTCGCTGGGGGCAATGAAGAGCGCCTGACATCGCATCCCGGATACGACGATGGTCCGGATTATTCACCCGATGGCAAGTGGATCTACATCAACAGCAATCGATCCGGCACATGGGACATCTGGCGATTCCCTGCCGATGGCGCCGGTCCGAACGACAGCAAGGCCGAGCGCATCACCAGCGATGCATTGGAAGACTGGTTTGCGCATCCTTCTCCGAATGGCAAATGGCTGGTGTTCTTGTCGTTTCCGGCAGGAACGCCCGGCCACGATGCAAAATTACAGGTACAGCTGCGCATGATGCCGATGCCCGGAGCACAACCTGGCGCAAAGCCAGGACCGATCCAGACGCTGACTCAATTCTTTGGCGGCCAGGGCACTATCAACGTGAACTCATGGTCTCCGGACTCGAAGCGATTTGCCTACGTAGTGTACGAAGTGTTGCCGGAGAAGAAGTAGTTCACGGCAGGGAGCGTAGAGGCGCAAACGG
This sequence comes from Terriglobia bacterium, assembly GCA_021324365.1. GTDB lineage: Bacteria > Acidobacteriota > Terriglobia > Terriglobales > Acidobacteriaceae > JAJPJE01. Next base: position 27,367 of record JAJPJE010000006.1, read on the forward strand.
GTTGCAGGTAGCGTTGAAGTTGGCGAAACTCGGCGTTCGCAGGTAATCTGTTAGCAACTGAGTTCGTTTAAGTTCCCACTGGTGAGGACAGATTCCATAATGAGAAAGCTTATCTGCTTAACAGTCTTGCTCGCGTTTCCTCTGTTGACCTTCAGCGCCGAATATTCTATCGATCCGAATCATTCCGCTGCTCAGTTCACAGTGCGGCATCTGATGGTCTCCAACGTAAAGGGCACCTTCAGCAAGGTCACGGGCACCATCAATTACGATCCCAACAATCTGGCTGCCAGCAGCGTTGAAGCTACCATCGACGTGAATACTGTCGACACACGCCAGCCGCAACGCGACGCCGACCTACGAAGCCCGAACTTCTTCGACGTGGCGAAATATCCAACCATGACCTTCAAAAGCACCCAGTTCTATCGCCAAGGCGGCCAACTGAAAGTGAAGGGCGACTTGACAATGCACGGCGTGACAAAACCCGTCGTGCTTGATGTCGACGGACCGACGCCCGAGATCAAAGATCCCTGGGGAAATCAGCGCATTGGCGCCAGCATCAGCACGAAGATCAACCGGCACGATTGGGGCTTGAACTACAACAAGATGGTTGAGGCCGGAGCAGTGGTTGGGGACGAGATCACGATCAACATTGATTTGGAAGCCGTTCGAAAGAAAGCGGAGGCAGCAGCAGCGAAGTAATAATCTGAGTCCACCCGGTGTTACGCACGGGTGAGCCCCTGGCTTCGTGATCCCCACACGTCCGCTTCGCTACGTGTGGGGCACCACAGGTTTCCTGAGCCCGCCCACTGCTGCGCACCGGCACGGCACCCCTATTCTTTCCCTGGATTCGCGAATCCCGCCGCCTCGGCTATGATCTAACACTTATCTTGCGTGGCTTAGGAATGAAGTCGGGGCCGGGCCTGGATGGAACCGGCCGAAAATCGAAGGGTTTTCGTGCCCTTCCTGAGATATGGCCACTGCTGCGTCCGCGCAGAGCTTTGTTGTTTCTCGGTTTCGGGCTGATGGTAATCAATCGCGTTTGCGGATTGGTCCTTCCTGCCTCAACCAAATATCTCATCGATAACGTCATCAGCAAGCGGCAGATTCATTTGCTGTATCCCCTGGTGGGCGTGGTGTTAAGCGCGACCCTCATTCAGGCGATCACCTCGTATTCCCTGACCCAAACGCTGTCAAAAGCCGCGCAGAGGCTGATCACCGAATTGCGTATTCGTGTGCAGGAGCATATTGGCCGATTGCCAGTTGCCTATTACGACTCGAATAAGACTGGCATGCTGGTGTCACGCATCATGAGCGACGTGGAAGGCATTCGCAACCTGCTCGGAACCGGCCTTGTCGAATTTGCCGGCGGAATTTTGACGGCAGTGATCGCCTTCGTGTTGCTGTTCCGTATCAGCGTGCTAATGACTTCCATCGCCTTCGGCCTGCTGCTGCTGTTTATTTTCGTGCTGCGGCGCGCCTTTAAGGTCATTCGCCCGATCTTCCGGGAGCGAACCAAGATCAACGCAGCTGTGACCGGCAGGCTGACGGAATCGCTCGGCGGCGTGAGGGTAATCAAGGGATACCACGCGGAAGAGCGCGAGCATACGGTCTTCGCCGAAGGCGTGTACAGGTTGCTGAACAACGTCCTGCGCTCGCTCACCGCTACGTCGTTGCTAAGCCTTTCGGCGGCGGCGCTGATGGGCTTCATCGGCGCAATTGTGATGCTGATCGGGGCGCGCGAAATTCTTGCGGGCCAATTGACCTTGGGTAGCTTTTTCAGTTACACGGCGTTTCTAGGGTACCTGGCCGCGCCGATTTTTCAGATCGCTGCCGTAGGAACGCAGATCACGGAAGCCATCGCTGGACTGGAGCGCACTCGCGAAGTGCTTTCCGAACAGCCAGAGGATGAAGATCCGCGCCGCGGGGTCACTCTCGACGAGATCGGCGGTGAGGTCATCTTCGAGGATGTGACCTTCGCGTATGATCCGGCAAAGACTGTGCTGCACGACGTGTCGTTCATTGCGCGGCCCGTAACGGTCACAGCACTCGTGGGGTCGTCCGGATCCGGCAAGTCGACCATTATCGGACTGGTCTCGGCATTTCATAATCCGCAGTCCGGCAAGGTGTTGATCGATGGCGTGGATCTCGCAACTGTACGGCTGGATTCCTATCGGCAGCACCTCGGGGTTGTGCTGCAGGAATCGTTCCTATTCGATGGAACGATTCGCGAGAACGTCGCGTTCTCCAAACCAGAAGCAAGGGACGAAGAGATTTTGAGGGCGTGTGCGATCGCTCGCGTGGATGAATTCGCGGAAACCTTTCCGGATAAATACGAGACGATTATCGGCGAGCGCGGCGTAAAGCTCTCGGGAGGGCAGCGGCAGCGTGTGTCAATTGCACGAGCGATCCTGGCCGATCCGGCAATCCTGATCCTTGATGAAGCGACTTCGAGTCTCGATTCCGAGTCGGAGGCGCTGATTCAGCATGGCCTGCAGTACCTGATGCAAGGGCGCACGACTTTCGTGATTGCGCACCGGTTGTCGACGATTCGGCGAGCCGACCAAATCCTGGTCGTGGAGGCGGGACGCATCGTAGAGCGCGGAACGCACGAATCGCTGTATGCGCTGCAGGGCAGATATTGGGATCTGTACACCAAGCAGCACGGATTGCAGTCGAATTTGTTCCTGGCTCCAGGTGAGACTACAAGCGAAGATGCGCCACTGACGGATGCCAAGCGCACAGCAAACGAGTCGGATGACGAAGCATTGCCGGCAAGGACGGAGTTGTAGAAACGCGGGCCGGAGGCCCACGCAACAGGCGGCGGACGCCGGCACTACGACTCAGCTTTCAAGAAATCGAGTAACAGCTTATTTGCTTCCTCGGGTCTTTCCTGCTGTGTCCAGTGTCCGACTTCCGGAAGCAGAACTTTCTTCCTAAGATTGGGAACGTTTGTTCCCAACTCCCGAAATTCTTGCCCGTGAAACTCGATCACAGGGTCTTTGTCTCCCGCAATAAACAGAGTGGGCTGCAGGATTTTCGCTCCGGCCAGAAACGGGGTGAGCGACCAGTTCCGGTCCATGTTGCGGTAATAGTTCAGGCCGCCAGTAAATCCGCTACGTTCAAACTCGGACGCAACATAGTTGATGTCAGCTTCACGAATCCAGGCTGGCATCATCGAGTGAACAGCCGGGCGAGGCGCCGACGGATCGATAATGAAGTTCCATGATCCGGGCGGGGCATTCCCCGACATGGAATATAAGGTTCTCAGCAGCAGATTACGGATATCAGCCTGAAAGAATATCTCCGCGCCCGGCGAGCGTAGCGCTGCCTGGTAGAAGATCTTGCCTGGATACGCCTGCTGTTCCCATTGCGACTGACTCATCGTACGGCGCGGCACGTAGGGAACGCTCAGCAGCACAAGTGCTCGAAACATATCCGGACGAAACAGCGCGACGTATGACGCGAGCCATGCGCCCCAGTCGTGGCCGACAATGATCGCCGAACTCTCCCCGAGAGCGTGAACTAAGCCGACCAGATCACCGGTGAGTTGGAAGATGTCATACGCGTCCAACTCCATGGGCGCTTCGGTCTGTCCATAGCCGCGCAGATCGGGAGCAACGGCACGAAATCGTGCTGACGCCAGAGCAGGTATTTGGTGCCGCCAGGCATACCAGATCTCCGGGAATCCATGACATAGCAGGACGAGCGGTCCCGACCCAGCTTCGACGTAATGTATCCGAATTCCGTTGACCTGAACGAAGCGGTGCTCAAATGCCTCCGGAGAAAGTGATGCGAAATGCGACTGCAAACTAAATTTTCTCCGCAACTACGGCTGTTCCGTAGCACAGCACTTCGGTGACGCCCTGCATGATTTCGGTTGCGTCGTAACGAACGCCCACTACACCGTTGGCGCCGAGTTCGCGCGCGTGCTCCAGCATCAGTTCGAAAGCATCGTTGCGCGTCTTTTCGCAAAGTTCGGTAAGAATGGTGATGTTTCCCCCTACCAGCGTCTGCAGGCTGGCGCCGAGGGTCCCCAGCACGGAGCGCGAACGCACGATGATGCCGCGCACGATTCCAGCATTGCGCGTGATCTTGTAGCCGTCCAGTTCGAATGCGGTAGTGGTCATGGAATGCGAGATGTGACCTGTGGATGCGCCAGTCGCCATGGAGTCCTCCTTTATTTTCGCGAAGCCGGATATGCCATTCGCATCAGCGTACGCTGCGAGAATGGCAGGTATACCAGGGCCGCCATCGCCGCAAACGCCAGCCCGAAACCTATGCGGGGCACCAGAAGAAACGGGGCAAGCGCCCAAATCTCGTCCAGCGGAAACTGCACCGCAAACAGGCGCCCGTATTTCTGGCCCAGCCCCGAGTAATCGAATCCGATCGCGGTCAGCAGGTAGAGTCGCAAGGGAATGCCGACAGCGCAAGTGACAATCACGGCGACAACAACCCAGGTTCCGTTGATTGCGAACAGGCGCTCCGCAATCCGATCCGTACTGCGAAGATAAGCGAGCGCTGCAATATATATAGAGAGATACAGGATCTGACACAGAGCAAATAAGGTGCGCACGGCGCCACGATGCGGACGCGGCAGTTCCTCATCCGAAAGTTCGGGGGGCCTTTCTGTTCCCGGAATGCCAGTTGAGTTGCCGATCTCTTCTACGGGAGCAACGAAGCGGTATCCCCTTCGGGCGAGTGTTTCGATGAAACCAGGATTGGACGCTGAATCCCGGAGCGCATCGCGCAGCTTGTTGATAGCGGTGTTCAAGCCGTGATCGAAATCGACGAACGTATCGGACGGCCAGAGCCGCAGCCTCAGTTCTTCGCGCGTGACGATTTCACCCGGGCGCTCGATGAGAGCAATCAGCACCTGGAATGGCTGCTCCTGCAATTTCAGTTTCACGCCTTCGCGGCGAAGTTCGCCCGTCCGCGTATCGGCTTCGTACAGGCCAAAGCGGTAACGAATTGTCCCAGTACTGCGGGGTTTTGGTCGGGCACCCTCTGACATCGGCTCAGTTTACACTGCGAGTTGTGGCGGCGGACGATACAATGATCGCTTGCCGGAAATCGATAACAAGGCGAAAGTTGCTCAGGCACGAGTCTTGCGAGCGGAGGCCATTGGGCTCCTTGTACTTGCCGCGCTGATCCTGGGCATAATCCTGCTGCGCTGGGGACGATTTATCGACTGGCACGCCCGCTAGATCCACCCGTGAACTCCGCTTCCACAACAAATCCGCTGCTGATCGTGATCCTTGGTCCCACGGCGAGTGGAAAAACCGCGTTGTCGCTGACCCTTGCGGAACGGTTCAGCGGCGAGATCGTCAACTGCGATTCAGTTGCGGTCTATCGGGAATTTGAAATCGGCACGGCCAAGCCAACTCGTGAAGAACGTGATCGTGTGCCGCATCATCTGATCGACATCTGCTCGCCTGATGAGACCATGACCGCGGGCGACTATGCGCGGCGTGGACGCGAGATGCTGGGCGAGTTGAAGAGGCGTGGCCGGCTACCGATCGTAGTGGGCGGCACGGGCCTGTATCTGCGCGCGCTGTTGGAAGGGCTCTTCCCTGGGCCGCAGCGCTCGGAGGAGTTGCGCGAACGGCTGCGACAGCGCTCGGGGCAACGTGGATCAAAGTATTTGCACCGTCTCCTGACGCGCATGGATGCCGGCGCGGCAGAGAAGATCCATCCAAATGATGAGCCAAAGCTGATTCGCGCGATTGAAGTCTGCCTATCCGCACGGCAGCCCATGACGCGATTGTGGGAACAGGGCCGCGAGCCGCTAACGGGATTTCGGATTCTGCGCATTGGACTCGATCCGGACCGGCAGCAGTTGTATGCGCGCATCAATCAGCGCGCAGCACAGATGTTTGCAGCGGGCTTGCCGGAGGAAACACAGGGCTTGATGCAGCAGTTTCCGAAGTCCCCGGTTCTGGGTTCATTGGGATACAGGCAGGCTGTGCAACTGCTTCGCGGCGAGTTTACGCGCGAACAGGCAATTACAGCCGCGCAGCAGGGCCACCGCAACTACGCAAAACGGCAGATGACCTGGTTCAGACGAGAGCCCGACGTCCATTGGATGAAGGGCTTTGGAGACGAGCAAAGCATTGTGGTCAGTACAACGGAAATGGTGGAACGGCAACTAAAGATCGCAGATTGAAGATCTCGGACTCACTTGTTCGCCGGTCCCCGTCGTCCTCTGCGATGCGACTTTTGTCGTGATGGCCGTCACAACGGATCGTTTGTTTCCTTATTTCGTCGTGCCTTCGTGCTGAATCCAAACCAAAACTAAAGTTGACAGGCACTCTCTCCTCTGCAGTAAGCTCAAGCTTCGAGATCCTGAGCTATATAGCACTTTTCCGTCTTCTAGAATGGGCTCAGGCTGAGACAAAACGCCATGGCCGAGACCAGCCCAGCCCGCTCCACCCATCCCGCCGCGTGGGTTCCAACGGTCTATTTCGCGGAAGGACTTCCGTTCTACGCCGTGAACTACATGGCGCTGTTTTTCTTCCAGGACATGGGGATCCGGAACACGCTGACCACGTTAGTGATCAGCCTATTGGCGTGGCCGTGGACGCTGAAGCCAATATGGAGCCCTCTGCTGGAGATGTACAAGACGAAGAAGTTTTTCGTCGTATTGCTCGAAGTGGTCGCCGGACTAAGCCTGGTGCTCCTGGCATTGTCACTGAACATGCCAGGCTACTTTCGTTACTCGGTCGCGATCTTCGCGGTTCTTGGGTTCTGCTCGGCCACGCACGACATTGCGGCAGACGGAATCTACATTGCGAGCTTGACCCCGAAACAACAGGCGGCGTACGTCGGATGGCAGGGTGGGTTCTACAACCTGGCGCGAATCTTCTCCATGGGCGGATTGCTTTGGATGATTGGCTTTCTCGCGGAGAAGTTCACACGCGCGAAAGTTTCTACTCCGAATGTTTACGCCTGGATGAGCGTCTTCGCCGGACTCGGCTTTCTGCTGGTCGCTCTAGCGCTCTACCACACGCGCTTTCTTCCCCGTGGCGGTGAGGAAAGGGCCACGCAAACGTTGCGACAGGCGGCCAATACGTTTGCCGACGTCGTGGTTACTTTCTTTAAGAAGCGCAACATATTGCTGTTACTGATTTTCATCTTTCTATATCGCGCCGGAGAAGGACAGGTGATCAAAGTCGGGCCGCTGTTTCTTCGCGCGGCGCGAGCCACCGGTGGCCTGGGCCTCTCGATGCAAGAGGTGGGCGCAATCTACGGCACATTCGGAAGCGGCGGGTTCATTCTCGGCAGCGTGCTCGGCGGTTATTTTTGCGCAAGAGTTGGCTTAAGACGAGCGCTCACCTGGCTGATCGTGATCTTGAACCTGCCAATGCTCGCCTACTGGTATCTCAGTATCGCGCTCCCCACCAATCCCGTACTCGTGACTACGGCCATGAGCGTCGAAATGTTCGGCTACGGATTCGGATTCGTCGGAGTAATTCTGTTGATGATGCAGGAAGTCGCACCGGGTAAATATCAGACAGCGCACTATGCCTTCGGCAACGCGCTGATGAACCTCGGGGTGATCCTGCCGGGCGCCATCAGCGGCTGGATTCAATCCAAGTTGGGTTACACGCACTTTTTTATATGGGTGATCATCGCGGCTATGCCCGCGCTGATTCTCTCGCGCTTTGTCCCCATTCGTGGCGGCGCACAGGCCCCCGAGTCCGAATTGGTTGCGGCTGAAGCAAGGGCTAAATAGTTTTGGGAGTGAATACGATGTCGCAAGCTGCTGTGGAAACGCATGTCAAAGAAGTCGCAGCAAAATCAACTCCGGCGACCAACGAATTGAAAGCCATCATTCTTGCTGCCGGAAAAGAGGCGATCACGTCAGACGGGCAGCCACTGGTTCTGCAACCTCTCGGTGACCGCAGCATTCTCGACTGCGTCGTGCAGAACGCCCTGCAAGTCGTCTCTCCCAAAGACATTTATCTGGTTGTTGGCTACCGTCAGGACGACGTGCGCTCGGCCTTAGGCAAAGGCAAGTATCACTATGTCGAGCAAGTGAATCCGCTGGGCACCGGACACGCTGTTCTGCAGGCAATGGACAAGCTGAAAGAGTTTCACGGGAACGTGCTGATCCTGTACGGCGACACGCCGTTGTTTCGTCCCGCGTCGATTCGCGGACTGCTCAACCGGCACAATCTGCGCAAGGCGTCGCTAACCCTGCTCACCGCAGTTGTCGATCGAGCGCTCCCCTACGGCCGCATCATTCGTGACGCCGATGGGGAAATCATCGATATCGTCGAGCAGAGCGAGGCGTCAGCAAAAGTTCGTGAGATTCGCGAACTCAATGTCGGTGCATATGTCATCAATGCCGAAGCACTGGCTAGCGCGCTGCAGAAGCTCACGCCTTCTGCGCGGGATGGTGAATACCGGCTAACAGACTGCGTGCATGAACTGATTCGCTCGGGGCTGCGCGTCGAGAGCTATCAACTCTACGATCAGGATGAAGTGCAGGGGATCAACACGCCCGAAGATCTGACCCACGCCGAATTCATCCTGCAGAAGCGGCTTTACCGCCCGCGCCGCCAGGAAGAGCAGAACATGGTGGCGTTCGGAACGGGGGGCTGGCGCGCGATTATCGGCGAAGGCTTCACTATGCACAACGTGCGCCGGCTTTGCCAGGCGTTGTGCAATGAGATCACACGGCAAGGACAGGAAAAGCGCGGCGTCATCATCGGTTATGACCGGAGATTTCTTTCCAAGCAGGCAGGTGAAGCGGCCGCGGAGGTTTTCGCGGGGAATAACATCCCCACCCTTCTTCTGCCCGAAGATGCGCCGACGCCGCTGATCACCTATGCAACTGCAATCAAGGATTCTGCTTATGGGCTGGCGTTCACGGCAAGTCACAATCCGCCAGAGTGGAATGGACTGAAGGTTTTCCATGGCGACGGCTCTCTGCTGCTGGATCACGAAACGCGGCAGATTGAAGCCGAAACGAACGCCCTGACCACGAATGACGTCATCAAACTGGAACTTGATCTGGCTCTCGAAGCCGGGGTCGTGAAGAAGCAGGACTTCACGAATGAATATGTCGACGCGGTCGAGAAGCTGATCGATCTGGATGCCATCCGGAAGGCCGGGCTGAAGGTGATTGTCGATCCCATGTATGGTGTGGGCCAGTTAACGCTGGGTACAGTTCTGACGGAAGCTCGCTGCCGGGTAACGTTTATCCATGAACGCCACAATCCGCTGTTTGGCGGACGATCGCCGGCTCCGAACCTGGAAGCTCTGCGCCTGCTTTCGTCGCAGATGCAGGAAGATGGCTATGATGTCGGCCTCGCCATGGACGGAGACGCCGATCGTATAGCCATCGTAGACGAGAAAGGACAGTACATATCGATCAACGATATATTGCTCCTGCTCTACTGGTACCTGCACGAAGTGCGCGGCGAGAAGGGTGGGGTGGTCCGCAATCTTTCGACCACGCACCTGCTGGACCGTTTGGCCAAGGCGCTCGGCGAGAAATGTTACGAAACGCCGGTGGGATTCAAGCATATCGTCTCCGGCATGTTGAACCACAACGCGCTGCTCGGAGGCGAAAGTTCCGGCGGCCTTACCATTCGGGGCCACATTCTCGGTAAAGACGGAATTTTTGCTTCGGCACTCGTGGTGGAGATGCTGGCGCGGACCGGCCAGAAAATCTCGGAACTGCTCGAGCGTGTGTATGCGATCAGTGGACGCCTGTACACGCTGGAAGAAGGAATCGCGGCAACACCCGAAATGCGCATCGATGTTCCGAAGCGCATGAAGGAAGCGCCAACCAGCCACATCGGGCCATACAAGGTCATCGACATCTCGCACATTGATGGCACCAAGATTCTGCTCGAGAACGACAACTGGGCGCTGTTGCGTTTCTCGGGAACGGAGCCCCTGCTCCGTTTATCGGTGGAGGCGGATACGCCAGAGAAGGCGAAAGAGCTAATCGAGTGGCTGCGCCAGTTCGTGACGGCTTAACAGCAATTCACGTTTCGTGATCCCAAACGTTCGCTTCGCGACGCCCGGGCACCCAAGGTTTTGGATTCCTCTGCAACCTCCGCGTTCTCTGCGGTGAACACACTTTTATACGGAGAACCTCATGCGTTACGGCCATTTTGATAATGAGAATCGCGAGTACGTCATCGACCGGGTGCACGTGCCGGTTTCCTGGACCAACTATCTCGGAGTGAAAGACCTGTGCACGGTCATCTCGCACAATGCGGGAGGGTATTCGTTTTACAAGAACTCCGAGCATGGGCGAGTCACGCGCTTTCGTTCAAATGGCGTGCCACTCGACCGACCCGGCCATTACGTATATCTACGCGACAACGAGACAGGCGAGTACTGGTCCGTATCGTGGCAACCGGTGGGCAAAGATCTGAACCGGGCGAAGTACGAAACACGCCACGGTCTGTCGTACTCGAAGTTCTCCTGCGACTATCAGGGCCTGAAAGCCGAACAGACCTTGCTTATTCCCGTAGAAGATGCCGTGGAACTGTGGGATGTGAAAATTCGCAATACGAGCACGAAGACGCGAGACATCAGTGTGTTCGGGTATTGCGAGTTCTCCTTCCACCACATCGAGATTGATAATCAGAACCTGCAGATGAGCCTGTATGCGAGCGGTTCGAGCTATGCAGATGACGTCGTTGAGTACGACTTCTATTACGAGCCGTGGACGTTCCACTACTTCGCATCAAATTTTGATCCCGACAGTTACGACACCATGCGTGACGCCTTTCTCGGTAACTACCGCACGGAAACGAATCCGATTGCGGTTGAGCAGGGGAAGTGTCACGGCAGCACGGAACTCGGAGGCAATCATTGCGGCGCGCTGCAGAAGAGACTCACGATCCATCCGGATAAAGAAGTACGCCTTGTCTTCATGTTGGGTTATGGCAATCGCGCCACAGGGAAGGAAATCAAGCGCAAGTACTCCGACCTAGCAAACGTCGACAAAGCCTTTGACTGCCTGAAAGAGTATTGGGCGAAGAAGTTGGCCATCTTCCAATGCAAGACTCCGCACGAAGGTCTGAATACGATGGTCAATACGTGGACACTCTATCAGGCGGAAACGTGCGTCGTGTGGTCGCGCTTTGCGTCGTTTATCGAAGTAGGCGGGCGCACGGGCCTTGGTTATCGTGATACCTCGCAAGACATTATGAGCGTGGTGCACACCAATCCTACAAAAGTCCGGCAGCGAATCATCGAACTGCTGAAAGCGCAGGTCAGCATGGGATATGGGCTGCACCTGTTTGACCCCGACTGGTTTGATCCGGAAAAGCAGAGAGCTCCTACCTTCAAGTCACCGACGATCGCGCATCCGCCGGATCGAAAGAGCCTGATCCACGGCCTGGAACATACCTGCTCCGACGATGCTTTGTGGATTGTGGTTTCGATCTGCGAGTACATAAAGGAGACAGGCGATACCGCACTCTTTAAAGAAGTCGTGGCTTTCGCCGATCACGGTGAAGGCACGGTTTACGAACATTTGAAGCGGGCGCTCGATTTCTCCGCAGAGCAAGTGGGTAACACCGGCATCTGCAAGGGGCTACGTGCCGACTGGAACGACTGCCTGAATCTTGGCGGCGGCGAGAGTGCCATGGTGTCGTTCATGCACCACTGGGCGCTGCGGGCGTTCATCGAAGCAGCCGAGCACCTTGGCTGCAAAGATGACGTGAAGAAGTACGCGGCAATGGCCGAGCGCGTGAAAGCCGCCTGCGAAAGGGAACTGTGGGACGGTGACTGGTATTTGCGCGGAATCACGGCCAAGGGCCTGAAGGTCGGCTCGCACGAGAACGAGGAAGGCAAAGTCTTCATCGAGAGCAATACCTGGGCGGTGCTGTCAGATACCGCTTCACCGGAACGCGCACGTAAAGCGATGGACGCGGTCGATCGCCACCTTTATTCGAAGTATGGGATTCACCTGCTCTGGCCTGCATATTCGAAGCCGGATGACGATATCGGCTTTATGGGACGCGTTTACAAGGGCATCAAAGAGAATGCCGCGATCTTCAGCCATCCGAATCCATGGGCAGTAATTGCCGAATGCAAGCTCGGGCGAGGCAATCGCGCGATGAAGTTCTACGATTCACTGCTTCCCTGCAACCAGAATGACATCATTGAAATTCGTGAGGCTGAACCGTATTCCTACTGCCAATTTGTGATGGGCAAGGACCACACAGCGTTCGGGCGCGCGCGCCATCCTTGGCTCACCGGCAGCGGCGGATGGAACTACACCGCGGCAACGCGCTGGATCCTGGGAATTCGCTTGAGCTTCGAGGGCTTGATTGTCGATCCGTGCATTCCTTCCGACTGGAAGAGCTTCGAGGTTCAGCGGCAGTGGCGCGGGTCAACATTCAACATCTCGGTAAAGAATCCGAACGGCGTGGAAAAAGGCATCAAAAGCATTGCCTTAAATGGAAAGCCGGTGAATGGCGCCATTCCACCGCAGGGTACTGGTTCCGTCAACCGCGTCGACGTAGTGATGGGATAACTCACCTCCCGCGTTGAAGGTCTTTGAACACCCATCGCCAAAACAGGGCGATGAGCCGCAATAGCGGTAGAGTCTGCCTAACGTGGAAGCTGCTATCCTTTGATTATGCTTGTTGGCCGCGCTGCCCTGTTCTTCCTCCTTTCTGTTTCCATAATTCCGATCGCACACGCCGCTGGCAAAGAGCGTTACCTCTCGCCCGGCCCCATTCATCTAGACAAAGCTGGCGAAAAATGGGCGGAGAAGACGCTGAAAAACATGACGCTGGAACAGAAGGTCGGGCAACTATTCATGGTTCGTATCGGTGTAACCTTCACGAACTTCGACAGCCCGGAGTACAAGCGCCTTCGCGAGAGCCTTCGCTCGCATCACGTTGGTGGAATCACGGTTACGGTCCCCGTGGACGGGCCGTTTCTGTTGCGTAACCAGCCTTATGAAACCGCCATGCTAATCAACCAGTTGCAGCGCGATTCCGATATCCCGCTCATTATGTCCGCCGATTTCGAACGCGGACTGTCCATGCGGATGTTTGGCGCATCTGTGTTTCCGCATGCGATGGCATTCGGCGCCAGCAGTCGGCTCGACTTGACCGAGGAGTTCGGCAAAATCACGGCCGAAGAGGCACGGGCCATTGGAATTCACTGGAACTTTTTCCCCGTCGCGGATGTGAATTCGAATCCAGCGAATCCGATTATCAATACACGTTCGTTTGGGGAGGATCCGGCCATGGTCAGCGACTTCGTGGACGCTTACATTAAAGGCGCGCACGAAGGCGGCATGCTGACGACCGTGAAACACTTTCCGGGCCACGGCGATACTGCATCGGATTCGCACCTCGCACTGGCGAGTGTCAACGTCGATAAAGAACATCTGGATCAGGTGGAACTCGTTCCCTTCAAGAAAGCGATCGCGGCTGGTGTAGATTCCGTCATGGTTGCGCACGTGACGGTACCCGCGCTCGATTCAGATGCGAACTCAGTGGCGACAGTTTCGCACAGGGTCGTAACCGGTCTGCTGAAAGATAAGCTTGGATTCAAGGGAATCGTAATCACCGACGGCATGGAGATGAATGGGCTGATGCGGCTATACGCAAGCAATCCTAACCCGTCCGGTGCGGCCTGTGTTGCTGCATTAAAAGCGGGCAACGATGTGTTGTTAATCCCCCCGGACTTGGACACCGGGTATCGAGGCGTGCTCCAGGCGGTCAGAAATGGCGAGATCCCGTTGAAGCAGATCGACGATTCTGTTTTGAAGATCCTGCGCGCCAAGGCGTCTCTTGGACTGAATAAAGCTCGACTTGTGGACGTCGACGAGATCGGGCACCGGGTCGGGCGCACCGAAAATGTAGCCGTGGGTCAGAAGATCGCCGATGAAGGTGTCACCCTGGTTCGAGATAACGGCCAGGTGCTTCCGCTGAAATCGACTTTTGTCGGAACCCATGGCTATGTGAATCCGTATACGTTGGTAGAGCACGTATCGAACCGTACCGTCGCCGTACTTTTTGTGGACGATATTCGTACCGAGGCGGGACGGACATTCGAGCGAAATCTGCGCTGGCGCATTCCAGACGCCAAGGTGATGTACGTTGATCCTTTACTGGCTGGGCCCCTGTCGCCTTCGGTGCTGGACGCCGTACAGCAGGCGGAGAAGGTGCTGGCTGTCGTCTACGCCGTGCCAGTACCGGGCAAGGTGGCAAGGACCGCAAGTGGGGATCTTGAGAACACAGTGTCGGTGGCGGATACCAGCGGCTCGTTGCTTCATCGCATCCTGCAGATTGCCGCAGCGAAGACGATGGTGATTGCGATGGGGAATCCTTACTTCGCCACCGACTATCCGGAAATCCAGAATTACATGTGCACATTTTCGAATACATCTGTGTCGGAGGTAAGTGCGGTGAAGGCAATGTTCGGCAATATTGCCATTGACGGCCATTTGCCAGTCAGCATTCCCGAGATTGCTGCCAGGGGAGTCGGACTGAGTCGGCCGGAGATCAAAGGAGGAACACCTCATGCCATTTCGAGTAACTACGTTCAATAAAGCGGCTCTGGTATTGCTGTTGTTACTGCTCAGTTTTGCCGTGATTTCCTGCAGCGTGCACGAGCAGAAAACGTCTGAGAACAAGAAGAAGGTCGACATTGAAACGCCCTTTGGCGGTATTCATGTCAACACCGATGCGAGTGCCGGAGATACCGGGCTCTCGGTGTATCCGGGAGCAACGAAGCAGGACAATAGCACGGGTGACGAACAGCGGAATCAAGACAACGCCAACGTGAATGTGCAAGTCGGTGATTTTGGCGTGCGGGTGATCGCAACGAAGTACCTGAGCGACGATCCGCCAGACAAGATCATCAGCTTCTATCGCGATGACATGAAGAAGTACGGTTCAGTGCTCGAGTGTCCCAAGGGGCTAAAGGAAGAACATAGCTCGAACGGCCCGCGTGAAATGGTCTGCAATGACAGCGGAACAGCTGAAAAAGGAAAGATGGATCTGGCGGTTGGTACACCCGAACGACAACGAATCGTTTCGGTAAAGCCGAACGGGGCGGGCACGCGATTCGAAGTGGTGTACATCCAATTGCGAGGCGGCAAACACGATACGATTTAATGGCGCAGTACTTCCCACCCCCTTTCGGCTATGCCCCTAGTTGCAGGATCGGCGAGTGATTACCGCAGGCATCGTTGATCAGTTGCTGCAAGTGCCGCCGGCTTGTGGGCAACTCGTCTTCCGGCAGAGATAAGGGAATTAGAAGCGCATAGGGACTACCGCAGGAGGAGCATCGAATGGCGCTGCGGATGATTTTGCCTACGCTCATTCCTGCCGCCTCGAGTTCATTCATGCTAAGCCACTCGCCGTATGCGATCGGATTGAATCGAACGCTCATTTTCTTCTCCTGATCATGCCGCTCTGAACCGGCGCACACGTTTCCCAACGGCGTTAGAGATGTTGAACAGCTTTCTGACCGGCAGTCCTCCCAGTTTCCTAGTGCCAAGCAGAGCATGGAGGCCCATTGAGGCAGCGCACCCGCATTGCCCACAATCGGGAAATCCGCCGAATTGACATGGTGTAATTCGAGTCGTCAGGTCGGCCGAGATTGTCTCGGTAACCTGGGAAAAAACGCATTCCTCCGGAGAATGCGGTGGCGAAAGGAACGCGTGAAGCATGCTAGGGGACATGTCTAACTTTGTGATCGTCGGGAGCAGGCGCAACAACTCGCTGACTGCGAACTCCCTCTGCTCCCGGCTAAGAATCTCGGCATCCGAACTGCCGACCTGCGGCGTAAACATGCTGATCCATATCTGATTCGCTTCGGGCCGCCTCTGCCATAATTGCAGGAATTCCTCGAGATAGCCTGGACGCTGAAACATCTGCGACGTGAGGGTACAGTGAACCGTGATCTGGTGCCCGGCTACATTCTTGAGAACACGGTCATATGTGGCGGGTGCACGGCGTTTGTCATGCTCCGCTGGAAGTCCATCAATTGAAACTACCAGCTTGCAGTTTCGCAATGATTTCCATTCCGCCGGAATTGGCCGGAACGCGCTGGTCACCAGTTGGACATAAATGTTGCGCTTGGCAATTTCCGGTAAAAGGATCTGCAGTTCTCGGAAACGTACGAGCGGATCACCGCCAACAATCGAGAGATGTAAGGGCAACAGCTCGTCCACGATCTCGAGCACACGAGCGACAAGGCTGTCGCCTTTCTCATCCGACAAGCTCCGTAGCGTGATGCCGCCACCGAGATGCTGCGGATCGTAGGCGTAGCATCCTGGACAATGCAGCGGGCATTCTTTAGTCAGTTCGATGGAAAGTAGTGGCTTGCGGCCGCCGAGAAGCGTCCCCCACGCTTTGAACACGTCCTTTTGATCCATGCGATCTTTCCTGCCAGCAAGCTGGCTGTAAGCGACCCTGTTCAACAACAATTATCGACAGTCGGTTGGGAAGACAGTGGAGGAATTAGCAACGGCGAATAGGGCACATGACGAGCACCTGAGTTACATTGACGCTACGAAGTCCCCTGGGGAAGAAAATTGAAATCAGCATTAACAGAAAGGGACCAAGCACGAGCGCGGTTTCCACCATCTGTGTTGTGAAATGAACCCTGTCATTCTGCACGGTAAGCGGAAGGTCGACGAAGGGCCAGACTACAATGACGACCACGCACGTCACCACCGTGACCGCGACCAACGCTTTGAGCAATCCCGTGCTCATGGATTCTCGTAGGCAACCTGAACTAAATTGGTTGCGCATCGGCTTGCTGATTCCTATTCTTGCACAAGAGGGACAGGGTGCCAAAAGCCAGCGCTCGTCGGGAGCTATCCACGCACACGCGAACTCGGAAATTCATATCCACACTCATTGTTGCAACTCTGCTGTTTGTTGTAACAGGAGCTCTTGCCGCCCAGGAATCTACGACACCAGCCAAGCCAACGTATTTAACTCCGTCGCAACGACTGCAGTCAGCGAAAACTGTCTACGTGAAGAACGCAGGTGGCAGTTCAATCCCCTTCGACGTCATCAACGGAGCTTTTGAAGGTTGGGGACGGTTTCTGCCTGCCGACTCCGCGCAGAAGGCAGACCTGCTGGTGGAAGTGACGTCACCGGAGGACAGCAAGACATCGACATCTCAACAGACAACTATCGACGTGAATGGCCTTCCACAGCAGTCAGTGAATACGAGTCATGAAATCGGGGATAACCGCGTTCGCATGGTGGTTCGAGATGCGAAGAGCCACATTGTGCTCTGGTCATCGTCTGTACCGGCGAAGTCGGCACTGAAGAAACGTTCGTGGAATGACAATCTGGTGGAAGCCGCTGAAAATCTGATGCGGCAGTTTCACGATCGAATCGAGCCGCCTGCGGCAAAGTAGTTGAACGGGTCAAGTTGCGTCTATCGGGCTTTGACTGATACTGTAAAATCCAGTGGACCATAGATGCCACAAGTGCGGAACAGAGTTGACGGAAGGCACTGCGTTTTGTCCCAACTGTAATGCTCCGCAGATTCGCGTGCAGCCCTCCGAACCTGAGCCCATCTTCCCGCCAGAAACTCCCGACAACATGCAGCCGGCAGCGACTCCGGTCCTGGTCTCAGGAAGTTCGTCGCCGCTGCCTGCTCCTGGGTCGATAAATTGGTCGCACGCGATCCGTGCGGCCGGCATTGCCGGGCTTCTGCTTGGCTTCACTTGGCTGGTGCCATTCAGTACGTATCTTTTCTGGATGCTTGCTTGCGGAGCGTTCGGCGTCGTGCTTTATCACCGTCACAATTCGCAGGTAGAGATCACGCGCGGCATGGGTGCGCGCATCGGAGCGGTGACAGGAGTGATTGCGTTCGTGATTTTTGCGATCACCACATCTCTGCAACTGATCCTTACTCGAAACAGCGGAGCCATGCGTGCCCTGTTGCTCGAAACGATAGAGAAATCCCAGGCGGCAAATCCCGATCCGCGTGCACAGGAAATGCTTCAGAAGTTGACCACACCTGAGGGACTGGCCATCATGGTAATCTTTGCCATGGTCCTGATGTTCTTCCTCTTTCTCGGATTGTCGGCAGCAGGCGGAGCCGTGGGTTCGTCGTTCTTTCGCAGGCGCGATGTGAACCCGCAGCGTTGATCTCGGCCGAGAAAAGGTTGTATCCCGCAGCCATGATTTCGAGATATTTCGTTCATCTATTCGGGCGTTTTCAGTAAAGAGAGAAATCATTTTCCACTCCTTGCGCAAGCTTCTGCAGCATTGCGAAGCTAAGTGCGCGAATTCATTGACAAAGGACAGAGTAGCGGGCCAGAATGCCTGCCTGTTTGTAGCTGAACCCTCCTGACTGGAACTTTGGGGTTTTCTGAAAAAACAGACACGACACGCATTAAGGAGAAGTTATGAGACTCTGCTCCCTTCGTTCTGCGTTGTGCGCTTCCGTCCTTTGCTTTTTGACAGCGACGTTTTTGTTCGCACAGGTAGAACAGACCACACGCACGATATCGCCTCATTTCACTTCCAGTATCCCGGCTCATACCGGGAGCACACCCGTTCCGGAAAAAGACAATCTTGTTCAACCAGATCATCTGGGCCCAAATCCAGGTATCGTGAAACCTGGCAGCCAGTCCAACGGAGTAGGACAGGCTGCGACGTCGGCTCAGACCAACGCTTCCGCTAACAGCAGTGTGACGAAGATCTTCACAACTCCCACACCGAAACCGAAGCCGGTGCTCGGACCGGGCGCAGGCTTTATGGGTTTTAACGGACTATCACACTTCGATCAACGTTTTGCTGGAACGGGACCGTATACGAACACCCAGTTTTCACTTGAACCTCCGGACCAGGCGCTTTGCACTGGCAACGGGTTCGTTATGGAGTCCGTCAATAACGCGCTTGCGGTTTACGACAAGAGCGGAAACTTGCTGCAGGGGCCGATCGCGAACAGCCAGTTCTTCGGGCTTGCGCCGGAAGTCATTCGCTCGACACCTCCGGTGTTTGGTCCCTTCATCAGTGACCCGAAGTGCTATTACGACAAGCAGACGAATCGCTGGTTCATGAGCGAACTCGAAATGGATACGGACCCCGCGACAGGCGGTTCCACCGGAAGCACCAGTACGCTGATCGCGGTGAGCCAAACTGGAGATCCGACCGGAATCTGGAACGTGTATCAGCTTCCAACGACCGACGACGGATCCAGCGGAACCCCGACGCATCCGAATTGCCCGTGCTTCGGCGATCAGCCGCTGCTGGGAGCGGATGCCAACGCCATCTACATTTCCACCAATGAATTCCCAGTCTTCGTCGCAGGATTCAACGGCGCGCAGGTATATGCCATTTCGAAGAGAGCGCTGGCGAAGGGCCTGGCGGCGAATGTTGTCCAATTCAACCTTGGCACATTACCAGCCCCGGATGGCGGCACCTGGTATAGCGTGCAGCCGGCAACAGTTCCTCCCGGCGGCGCGTTTGCAAGGAACACCGAGTATTTCCTGAGCGCGCTACAGTTCATCAATGAGTTCGATGACCGCGTGGCAGTGTGGGCGGTCACCAATACCAACACCATCGACAAGAACAGCCCGAACCTGCAGCTGTTGCAGACGGTGATCACCAGCGAAGTATATGGGCAGCCGAGTCCAGCAACACAGAAAGCCGGACCCACGCCGCTTGGCACGGCAGTTGGACAAAGTCCTCTGCCTGAACTGATCGACACAAACGACGATCGCATGAACCAGGTTGTTTACGCCGACGGCATTCTCTGGTCAGGACTGAATACACCTGTTCATGTCGGGTCGAACTACCTGACGGGCATCGCTTACTTCGGCGTGATGCCATGGGTCGGCGGCAAGAAATTATTCGCGATGATGGCGGACCAAGGTTACGTCGCCGTTTCTGGCAACAACGTGATCTTCCCGTCGATTGCCGCAAATAACGAGGGCCGCGCGGCTATGACCTTTACGTTGACTGGACCTGACTACTATCCGAGCATGGCCTATATGAACATGGGACTTTGGAATAGTGGGCCGGTACATGTAGGGGGGGCAGGCGCACTTCCCGATGACGGCTTCTCCGGATACACGGCTTACGGCGGAAATGGAGTTGGCCGCTGGGGTGATTACACCGCTGGAGTCGCAGACGAAACGGGCAATCTATGGATTGCTGCGGAGTACATCCCGAATGCGACTCGCTCTCAGCTCGCAAACTGGGGAACGTTCGTCGGCAAGGTTCCCGGGGACAAATAGAACTACACTCACGGCAAGAAGAAGCCGCCTTCGGGCGGCTTCTTTGTTCTCAGCGCTAATATGCGAATCCATCGGGTTGCGATACGGCACCGACACGGATATTGTGTTCGATGAACTCGCGTCCGGCTGCGAGCGCCCTTTCATTCAACTCCATCAATGAGCCTTTCTTTACTATGCTCTGGATCACCGGCAAGGCCTGCTCGATCGGCAGGCACTCTGTTTCTTCCAGCAGAGCGCCTAGCATGATTACGTTCGCAACTTTGGCACTACCCAGGCGGTCGGCTATTTCGGAGGCAGGTATGCAGATTACGCGAGCCTGAGGCGCAGCGAAATCCGGAGGCAGGCTCTCGCGGTTATAGAGGATGGTTCCGCCCGGAACGACCTGCGGTCCGAACTTGCGTAACGAGATTTCGTTCATTGCGATCAGCACATCGGGTTCCGGCACCAGCGGTGAGCCAATGCGGTCGTGCGATAGGCATACGTAGCAATGAGCGCTGCCGCTGCGCATCTCAGGACCGTAAGACGGCAACCAGCTGACCTCAAGCCCTTCGCGCATTCCCATCTCGGCAAGCAGGATTCCGAGCAACAGCGTGCCTTGCCCACCAAAGCCCGCAGCATTGATCTTCAGATCGCGCGCGCGATGGCGCCCTGCGGGTACCTGCTTCACCGCGTTGGCCGAATCGAGTTCCAGCGCTTCCGCAACGGTCTTATGCGGAATGGGGATCACCGGCGCTTCGGCCTTTCGATCGCGAAAAACGCCGAGCGGGAAAGCCGGGATCATCTTCTCAGCTACCCAGCGGCGCGCTTCCACCGGATCTTTCTTCCAGATAGTCGGACACGGGGAGAGAATCTCCACGAGCGTGAAACCCGCTTTCTGTTTTTGCAATTCGAGCGCCTTCCTAACGGCCTTGCGCGCGCGCATGATGTTCTTGTTATCAGAGAGCGCAACGCGCTCTATATATACGGGCGCTTCGAGCGAGGCCAGAAGTTCCGAGACGTGTAGCGGATAGCCGTCGTTGAGCGGCCTTCGCCCCCAGGGACTGGTAGTGCTGCTTTGACCGACCAGCGTAGTGGGCGCCAACTGCCCGCCAGTCATGCCATAGATCGCATTATTCACGAAGAAAACGGTGATGTTTTCTCCGCGATTCGCGGCGTGCACAATTTCAGCCGTGCCAATCGCGGCCAGATCGCCGTCCCCCTGGTATGAGATAACCAGCTTATCCGGGTGCGCGCGCTTGACCCCGGTAGCAACTGCCGCAGCACGCCCATGTGCCGCCTGAACATTTCCAGCGTCGAAGTAGTAGTACGCAAAGACGGAACATCCGACCGGACTGACAAGGATGGTGTCATCCTTTGCGCCGAGCTCTTCGATGGCTTCTGCTATCAGCTTGTGCGCGATACCATGGCCGCAGCCGGGGCAGTAGTGCGTCTGATGCTGCAATTCAGACTTGCGATCAAAGGTTTTGTAGAACGAGGTCGATCTTGCGTGAAGAATTTCGAATTCCAAGGGATGCTCCTGTAAAGCAGTAGCCTGCTGTCAGTAGCCGTCGATCGATACACGACCAAACGCCTCGCTACGGGCTTTAGCTACGCACAACTAGTTCACTAACCTTACTTACCAACTCCGAATGCACTTCTTCCACAGACGGTACGTTGCCGCCGGTACGGCTGTAGAACTCGACCGGCACGCGGCCGTTGAGCGACAACTTTACGTCTTCCACCATCTGGCCCGTGCTCATTTCCACTACCTGCGCGAAACGGCAGCGCGCGGCGATATCCGCCAGCGGCCTCGACGGGAACGGCCACAACGTGATTGGACGGAATAAGCCGACACGCAGTCCCTGAGCACGCGCCTGATCGACTGCCGACCTCAATACGCGAGATACGATGCCGTATCCCACCAGCAGAATCTCCGCGTCTTCCGTGCGATAGCCCTCGTAACGCGGCTCCAATTGCTGCGCCAATCGGTACTTGGCTTCGAGCTTTTGGACGTGGCGTTCCAGATCGTCGGGCTCGAGGTAAATCGAGCTGATCAGGTTCTTGCGGGTTTCAGCTGTGCCACAAACCGCCCACGGCTTTCCGGGAATCGGAGTATCGACTTCCGCGAGTTCGATTGGCTCCATCATTTGTCCGACAAAACCATCGGCAAGCACAACGACGGGATTGCGATATCGATCCGCGAGCTCAAATGCCAGCATCGTCAGGTCGGCCATTTCCTGCACCGAAGCGGGTGCGAGCACGAGGTTCTTGTAGTTGCCATGGCCGCCGCCTTTGACCACGCAGAAATAGTCGCTCTGCTCCGGAGCGATATTGCCCAACCCTGGCCCGCCGCGCATGACGTCGACGATCACACAGGGAAGTTCCGATCCAGCGAGGTACGAAATACCTTCCTGCATCAGGCTCAAGCCTGGCCCGGACGATGCAGTCATCACTCGCATCCCTGCCGCTGCCGCGCCATAAACCATGTTGATGGAAGCGACTTCGCTCTCCGCTTGTACAAAAGTGCCGCCGACTTCCGGGATCAGAAGCGCCGCGTATTCGGCGATCTCGCTTGCCGGAGTAATCGGATATCCGTAATATGCGCGGCAACCGGCAAGCACTGCGCCCTTCACGACGGCAACATTTCCTTTACAGAGCTGCCGCATGCTGCACCTCCTGCGCGAGCTTGGGCGAAGCGATGCGATAGACGGTGATCGCTCCCGGCTCTGGACAGCAGTAGAAGCAGATACCGCAGCCTGTGCAGCCGTCGCCACTGTACCCGGCGGCATGAATGCCGTACTGATTCAGTCCCTCTTCCAGATGTAAAACCTTCGGAGGGCACGATTCCACGCACAGGCCGCAGCCTTTGCACTCGTCGCGATCGATTTCAACCTTTCCTCTTGCTGCCATTCGTCACCTCGCAGCGGCCAGTGCCGGCCGGTGCAGCCATTTCGTTCGTTCACAGTATTCGTAGAGCTCATTGCGGAAATTCGGATGAGCGATCTGGATCAGTGCTTCTGCTCGTTCGCGAATCGTCTTGCCATGGAGATATGCAACGCCATATTCAGTAACCACGTAGCGGATTAGTCCGCGCGATGTGACCACCCCTGCTCCCGGACTGAGCTGGGGAACGATGCGCGAGAGCGTCCCTTGTTTTGCCGTAGAGGGCAACGCAATAATCGGCTTGCCGCCCTTGGCGCGCGATGCGCCGCGCAGAAAATCGACTTGCCCGCCAATACCGCTGTAAAAACTTTGGCCAATAGAATCCGAACAAACCTGCCCGGTGATATCGATTTGCAGTGCCGAATTGATCGCTACCATGTTCTCGTTGCGCGCGATCTGCTGCGGATCATTGGTAAAGGCGTTCGGCCGCAATTCGAATAATGGGTTGTCATTCACATAATCGAACAGCTCGCGGGTACCCAGCATGAACCCTGCGACGATCTTGCGCGGAAGCAATGTCTTGCGGCGGCCAGTAATTACGCCGGCTTCGATCAGCGGAATCACACCGTCACTCACCAGTTCGGTATGGATTCCCAGGTCCTTGCGGTCGAGCAAGAGCGGTAGCACCGCGTTCGGAATGCCGCCGATGCCAGTCTGCAACGTGGCACCGTCCTCAATGAGACCGGCGACATTCTTCGCAATCGCACGATGTAGATCGGTAATGTCTGGTTTTGGCATCTCGCACAGCGGGCGAGAGCTTTCAACGAATGCGCTGATCTGGCTGACATGAATAAAGCTGTCACCGTAGGTGCGCGGCATCTGGTCATTGACTTGAGCGACGGTGTAGCGCGCGCACTTGCACGCGGTCATAGTCGTATCAACCCCAACGCCCAGACTGCAGAAACCATGCTCGTCGGGCGGCGACACCTGGATCAGTGCCACATCGATCATCATGGCACCGCTTTCAAACAGGGCCTCTACCTCGCTTAGGTAAACCGGCGTGTAATCGGCTCGTCCTTCATTGACGGCTTCTCGCACGTTGCCACCAATAAACATCGCATTGTGCCGGAAGTGGCCTTCCATCTCCGGTGCAACGTAAGGAGCCGTGCCCAAAGTGAGCAAATGGACGATCTCGACATCGTGCACAAAAGGAGCCCGACCCATCAGCGCTTCGACCAGGGTTTCCGGTTCGGCGCATCCGGGGTGGATGTAGACACGCATGCCCGACTCGACACACCGCAAGGCATCGCGCGCCGACATCAGTTTTCGCTTGTATTCCAGCATCCAAGCTGACATTAGTTCCTGCTTTCCCTACCCACCAGACCCGGGCACGCGCTTCGCACTATTTTGCCATTGCGACGGCTTTGCCCTGTTTCCGCAGTTCTTCGCACTCCTGCTCATAACCGAACGCCGCCCAATACATGGCACGGTCGAAGAACTGTTCCAGCAGTTCCAGCATTTCCAGTTCGCCGAAGATTTCGGTGGGACGCTCGAGCGTCTCCTCCTGCTTCAGGTACTCCCACAAGTTTTCGCGGGTCAGAACAATGGCCCACATCAACTGGCTGAGAGGAACACCCTGAAAGGAACGCCGCTTGCCGATCTCTGTGTACCTGCGCGCAATGTCAGCTTCTGACTTACCTAACAGCCATTGCCCGAGGTGCGTGTAGATCTCAAAAACAGCGGTGCGAAAGTCCTCGCGAGGAACGTTATGGAACAAACTGGTTTTTTCGGAAGCCTGAATTTTTAGAAGGAGCCGGTCGGCGAGTTTATCGGAATGAGTCTCGATCAGCCGCACTAATCGGTAGGCGAGCATCATGGCGTCCTCCTCTCGATCTCACGTCGGTTTCGCCGCGGAGAGGCATGGCGAACTCGGTCCCGGAGATCGGCCAGACCTCGTACGGAGTTGTTCCCCACAAGGTCTGCGCTATTACCGTACAGTTTGTTGGCAGAGCGGAGGAAAGGCCGTGATAACTATCACAAATTTGGGTGATTGTTATCACTAGAAGTGATTGCCCCATAAATCCTGCTTATATATTAAGGCCGAATCTTCTTTCGTAATGCCCGTTGGTCCGTCATCTTCGATAGAATTCGAGCAGCTACTCACGCCACTCCGTCGCAACCGAATCGGTCATCTGCGAAAAAGGGGCTATATGAAAAGAAACGTGATAACTGCAATCATTTTGGCAGGAGCTCTTGCTCTCTCGCTACCAGCTTTTGCCGATCACGATCATGGACACGGACACGGCAAAGGAAATCCACACGAGCGTCAGGATGATAACGGCTGGGAACGTCATGGCAATTATGAGAGCCACGTTTTCGAGGGAGACAGCCGACCTCCGGGATGGAGCAAAGGCAGAAAAACAGGCTGGGGCAATTGCGGGCTACCTCCGGGACAAGCTAAGAAGTACGGTTGCCAAACCTACACCTACCAAGGACAGCCCTATTACTACTACCACGATGATCAGGGCCGCATAGTCGTACGCCGCCCGGCGATTCACATCGAAGGCTCAGTTGATATTCCGTGAAGACGAAACGCATGCCGTCTGAAGGAAGTGGCATTGGCACAACAACTGTGCGCTCCGATTGAATTACGTGCCGATTGGCGGTTCAAACTGGCTCAGAGCGCAAGTGACGGCTGCCCGTAAATCCAGAACCACACCGTATAATCGCCACATGAAGTCTGTCGTTCACGCCGCTTGTCCGCACGATTGTCCTGATGCCTGCGGAGTTCTGATCACGGTGGAAGACGGGCGCGCAACCAGGATTCAGGGTGATCCCAAGCATCCTGTAACGCGTGGATTTTTGTGTGCCAAAGTCGCAAAGTATCTCGACCGGGTTTATTCGCCGGACCGAGTTCTCTATCCACTGCGCCGCAAAGAGGGTCTAGGCAAGGGTGGTGGAAGCCGCAGCTTTGCGGACTTCGACCAGATTACCTGGGATGAAGCTCTCGACGAGATTGCCGCACGATTTCGGCAAATAGCCGCTGAATTCGGCAGCGAAGCGATCCTCCCTTATTCTTATGGCGGCACCCTCGGCTTGCTGAATTCAAGTTCCATGGATCGCCGCTTCTTTCATCGGCTCGGTGCGTCCCAGCTCAAGCGCAACATCTGTTCGGCAGCCGGTGAGTGTGGGATCGAGTCGGTCTATGGCATCAAGCTAGGTACAGAACCCGAGCAATTCCGCCACTCCCGCCTGATCATCGCCTGGGGCGCCAACATTCACGGCAACAACGTCCATCTATGGCCTTTTATCGAAGAGGCACGCCGTGGCGGTGGCAAACTGGTTGTTATCGACCCGTATCGTACACGCACGGCAAAGTGTGCGGATTGGTACATTCCAATCAACCCCGGCACGGATGTCGCGCTGGCGCTCGGCCTGATGCACGTCATCATCAACGAAGGCCTGTACGATCGTGAGTACGTTGCGCAGCACACGGTCGGTTTCGACCAGTTGCGCGATCGCGTGCACGAGTATCCTCCGGAACTGGTCGCACGCTGGACAGGCGTTTCCGCGCAGGACATTATTCGGCTCGCTCACGAGTATGCGACGCAACGTCCGGCAGCCATCCGAGTGAACTACGGTGTGCAGCGTTCAGAAAATGGCGGCTCGGCTGTGCGCGCCATCTGTATGCTGCCCTGTATTACCGGATCGTGGAAAGAACTGGGAGGCGGGCTGCAATTGTCGACCAGCGGCGCCTTTGCTCTCGAGAGAGAAGCACTGAAACGCACGGACCTGATGCACAAAGCACTTGGCCGTCCGGCCCGTTCCGTCAATATGGTGGAACTGGGGAAGGCACTCGCCACACTCAGTGATCCGCCGATCAAGGCACTGTTCGTGTACGGATCGAATCCGGCTGCGGTTGCGCCAAACCACAACCTGGTGACGGAGGAGTTGTGCCGCGAAGATCTGTTCACCGTGGTACATGAACAGTTCCTCACCGATACAACTGACTATGCCGATATCGTTCTGCCGGCGACGACCTTCTTCGAGCACAAAGATCTGCAGACCGCTTACGGACATTACTACCTGCAACTTTCAAACCAGGCGATTGCCCCACTGGGTGAAGCTCGGTCGAACGCAGAGATGTTCCGCGCGCTGGCCCAGCGCATGCGTTTCGAAGATGATTGTTTTCAGGAGTCACTGGACGAGATGATGGATGCAGCCCTGGAGAGCGATCACCCTTTTCTCGAAGGCATCACTCGCGAGCGTCTGCAACGTGAAGATTTTGTTCGCATGAACGTGAACGGCAACAACGGCTCGAAGCTATTTCTTCCATTCGCCAACGGGAGTTTTAAAACACCAAGCGGCAAGGCGGAACTCTACAGCGACACACTGGCGGCGCAGGGACTTGACCCCGTCGCTCGCTTCGTACCTCCGACGGAATCACGCAACGCGAATCAGAATGGCAGAAGGAAGTATCCGCTGGAGTTACTCGCGCGCAAGGCAGATAACTTTCTGAACTCCACGTTTTGTAATATGGCGGCAGTGCGGCCGATAGAGAATGTCGACCTGGGACTGTTGGAGCTTCACCCACAAGACGCGCAGACTCGCAGTATCGCCGATGGGCAGAGTGTCCGCGTGCGCAACGATCGTGGAACGATCTACCTGAAGGCGTGTATCACGGACGCGGTTCAGCCTGGCGTGGCTGCTGCACGGCTCGACTGGGCCAAGCTGTCGGATCAGCGCGTCAACATCAACGTACTGACCTCCGAACGCCTGACAGACATGGGCGAAAGTGCAACTTTCTATTCGGTGCTGGTGGAAGTAGAGGCGGCGCACGAGCACCGAGGAACTTCCGGCAATCCGAGGCCCGCGATCGATCGACGCTCCGGCAACGCTTAGAAGGTCCTACCACCCTATATAATGTTTAAGACACCCGTCTCCGCAGCGCCCAACCTTCCATCCTTGACGATGTGACTGGACCGGCCTGAACTTCCCGGTGCGCGGCCGACGACTGTCTCGCCAGAAGAGGATTGCTTGAACCAGGGAATTCGCAATATCGCCATCATCGCCCACGTCGACCACGGTAAAACCACGCTCGTTGATGCCATGCTGCGCCAGAGCGGCGTTTTCCGCGCCAACCAGGAACTGGTTGACCGCGTGATGGACTCCAACGACCTTGAGCGCGAGCGCGGCATCACGATTCTGGCCAAGAACACCGCCGTGCACTACGACGATCACAAGATCAACATCGTGGATACGCCCGGTCACAGCGATTTCGGCGGCGAAGTGGAGCGTGCGCTGAAGATGGTTGACGGAGTCATGCTTTTAGTGGACGCCTCCGAAGGCCCATTGCCGCAGACGCGTTACGTGCTCAGCAAGGCGCTGGAAGCGAAACTCCCGCCCATCCTCGTGATCAACAAGATCGACCGTCCCGATGCGCGCGCTCAGGAGGTGCTGAACGAGGTCTACGACCTCTTCATCGATCTCGACGCGACGGAAGACCAACTCGAGTTCCCGGTCCTATATACGAATGCGAAGCAGGGTACTGCGAGCGCCGAGCTGAAGACTTCCGGCGAAAATCTGCAGCCGCTGTTCGAAGCTATCGTCAAAACCATTCCCGAGCCGCGTGGCGATGCGGCGGGTCCGCTGCAAATTCTCGTCGCGAATCTCGATTACAGCGATTATCTCGGACGTCTGGCGATTGCGCGCGTTTTTAATGGCACGCTGCACAATGGTGAAGAGGCTTCCATCGCCAAGCTGGACGGCACCTTTCAAAAGGTAAAAATCACGAAACTCTTCTCATTCGACGGCCTCAAGCGCATCGACATCGAACAGACGGAGCTCGGCGATATCGTTGCCGTGGCAGGCGTGGAAGGCATCACCATCGGCGAGACGATCACGAACGTGGAAAATCCGGCGCCGCTGCCGCACATTACTATCGACGAGCCGACAATCGCGATGCTGTTCACCGTGAATACTTCTCCCTTCGCCGGACGCGAAGGACAGTACGTGACCTCGCGCAACCTACGTGATCGCCTCGACAAAGAGCTGCTCACCAACGTTTCGATTCGCGTGCAGGAGACCGACAGTACCGATTCCTTCAAAGTGATGGGACGAGGCGAACTGCAGCTTTCCATTCTCCTGGAAATGATGCGCCGCGAAGGCTACGAACTCGCAGTCGGAAAGCCGGAAATTGTTACCAAGCGAATCGAAGGCAAACTGATGGAACCGGTGGAACTCCTCACCGTTGATATTCCGCAGGAATTCGTCGGCGTGGTTATGGAAAAGCTCGGTATGCGCAAGGCAGAGATGCGCAATATGCATGACCACGGTTACGGGCGTGTACGTCTCGAATTTCGCGTGCCCAGCCGTGGACTCATTGGGCTGCGCAGCGAATTGCTCACCGACACGCGCGGCACCATCGTCATGAACTCCATCTTCGATGGCTACACCGAGTGGCAGGGCGAAATCCCGCATCGGCTCACCGGCGCCCTGGTTGCAGACCGCAATGGCGTGACGACTGCCTACGCCCTTTACAACCTTCAAGAGCGCGGGGAACTCTTCATCGGACCTGGTGTGGATGTGTACGAAGGAATGATCATTGGGGAAAACTCACGGGACAACGATCTCGACGTGAACGCAGTCCGTGAAAAGAAGCTGACGAACATGCGCTCTTCGACCGCGGACGAAGCTATCCGCCTGGTGCCCTTCCGCACGCTGAATCTGGAACAAGCAATCGAGTTCATCGCTGATGACGAACTGGTGGAAGTGACGCCGAAGTCGTTACGGCTTCGAAAGAAGATTTTGCAGTCGAACCGCCGGCCAAGGAAGAATGCCGTGCCAGTCTCGGCAGAAGAATAGCCGCAGATCAACGCCGATATCTGCTGATCACTTCTTTGATTGCGCTCCTGATCAGCGTCTACCCGCGTTGATCTGCGGCTGATCCAAATGCCACTCGATCTGCCAGGACGAAGTTCAACACTCCACAGTTCAGAATTGCTGCGACATTGGCGATGAAATACTGCATGTGCAGCCGTCCCACAAAGACTCGCATCAGGAACACGTTCCCGATAACCGATACGAAACCGTTCGTAAGGTGGAATGCAGCAACACTACGCAGCCGCGTGCGCCAGCCATTTCGAAAGCGGTCGCTCCAGGTGTACCTCTCGTGCCATGCGAAGTTGTGCAGGACAGAGAGTTCTACTGCCAGCGCTGTTGCCCACAGGTAGTTGATATGTAATCCGCTCTTCAGCAGGACGAGTGCGCCCAACTGCACGACAGTCCCCAGTGCGCCGACCAGGTTGAACTTGAGCAATCGTTTGCCCAGTGGTGCCAGACGCATGGGCAATGAGTTGCAGTCAGCCGCACTCACAGCGATTCCTGCCGGTAAAGCGTGATGGTATGGCGCGCGGCAGCGATCGCGAACATCAGTCCCATACCGCCGATCGCACAGATGCCTCCAATATCAAACAGCCGATACACGTGATTTCCGAGATGTGCCCACGGTCCGCGGACAAACAAAGCAACGTTGCCGATGGCAAGAGTGATCCGGATCTCCGTCGGCCCGAAGATCCAGTGCGACATCTGGAATTTGCCCAGAGTGTAGGTCGCCAGATACGTCTCTACCGACAGCATGAGAAACGCCGCCAGCATTCCCATCGCGATCAGCGGATGCATGTAGCCGGAAAGAGCAAGTCCTACGCACAGAAACAGGGAGCCAAGGCTGTCGAGCACGTGATCGACATAGAAACCATAACGAGGGCGCTGCTGGTCGCGATGGCGTGCGAGCGTTCCGTCGAGGCTGTCGCCGAACCAGTTCACTGCCAGGAAGAAGATCGCCAGCAACAATCCCCAGCGATTCCAGCGAGCTAGCAGGTACGAGCAACCAACCAGAAACTGCCCGAGCACGCCAATGGCCGTCAGGTGGTCAGAGTTGACCCATAGCGGCATTTTGCTGGCGAGCCAGAGCAGCGTCTTCTTCTCAAACTTGGCGACAAAGTTTCCCTGCACCCGGGGCGCGGACTTGAACCCTAGAGCGTTGCGCCGAGCTTCTGGTGGCAATAGCGGTGCTCCTCCCATGTCGGAATAGCCCTCATCAATTGCAACTACTTTCGGATCACCGGTCATAATCTCTCCCCAATATCGAAAGTCTCCACGACGAGGGTCGCGGGGGCAATGCACTGGATCTCAATTGAAGTGCATCCAACCATCAATTGATAAATTACCGCTAATCAGCAGGTTACAGAGACATGTCATTTGTAGATTGGCTGGTATTTTTCCAGGAAAAGGGGCAGAATTACCGGTCGCTTTTCGACCTTTCGGGAGCCGGCATGCCGATCAGGACCATCATTGAGCCGTTCCGGATCAAGAGCGTTGAGCCAATCCGCTGGACCACTCGCGAGCAACGCGAACAACTACTGAGGGCCGCCTACTACAACCTTTTCCTGCTTCCGGCTGGCGACGTCCTTATCGATCTGCTGACCGACTCCGGCACGGGGGCAATGTCTACGCACCAGTGGGCAGCGGTAATGGAAGGCGACGAGAGTTATGCCGGCAGTCTGAGCTTCGTCCGGTTTCGCGATTCCATCCACGACATCTTCGGCTACAAGCACGTAATTCCGGCACACCAGGGCCGCGCCGCTGAGCGAATCCTCTTTAGCTGCATGTGCAAGAAGGGCGATGTGGTTCCCAATAACACGCATTTCGATACCACGCGCGCCAATGTCGAATTTGTCGGAGCCGAAGCGGTCGACCTCCCTTGTGCGGAGGCCAAACAGCCCAGCATAAATCGTCCTTTCAAGGGCAACATGCACGTCGGTGCGCTGGAAGAATTGATCGCACGTGTCGGGCGCGAGCGGGTTCCTTTAGTCATGCTAACCATTACCAACAACTCGGGCGGCGGCCAGCCTGTTTCAATGGAGAATGCCCGTGCCGTCAGCGACGTCTGCCGCAAGCATCGGATTCCCCTGTATTTCGATGCATGTCGCTTTGCTGAGAATTCCTACTTCATTAAGCTGCGCGAGCCTGGCTTCGCTGATCGTCGTCCAAAATCGATTGCGCAAGAAATGTTCCAGCTCGGTGATGGTTGCACCATGTCCGCCAAAAAAGACGGAATGGCAAATATCGGCGGGTTCCTTTGTACGAACGACGACCTTCTCGCACAGCAGGAGAGAAACCTCCTGATCCTTACTGAGGGCTACCCGACTTACGGAGGCCTCGCCGGCCGCGATCTGGAAGCTATTGCGGTTGGCGTTGAGGAAGCACTTGACGAAGACTACCTTCGTTATCGAATCGCCTCCACCGGATACCTTGGGAATCATATCGCCGAGCATGGGGTGCCGATCGTGCAGCCTCCCGGAGGCCATGCGATTTATCTCGACGCCCGAGCTTTTCTGCCACACATACCGGCTGACCAGTTTCCAGGCGTGGCTCTCGCCAACGAACTGTATCTGGAAGGTGGAATTCGTTCAGTCGAAATAGGAACCTTGATGTTTGGCCCCAACGCCAAGCTGGATCTCGTACGCCTGGCTATCCCGCGACGCGTGTACACACAGAGCCATATCGATTACGTAATCGAGGTGATTTTGGAAGTGTGGAATCGACGCGAACAGATTCGTGGCATGCGCCTTACCTATGAAGCGCCATTCCTGCGGCATTTCACGGCAAGACTGGAACCGGTCGTTGGACGACCGTCCAATAACACTGTTATCGAAAAGACAGCTACGCGAGGTTAAAAGTAGAGTCCGGATTAGTACAATACTGCAACAATGTCCTCGAAAGCAGCATTACCCGAGACAACGCGCGCCTTTATCCATGACGACTTTCTGCTGACCACCCAAAGTGCACGCGATCTGTATCATCAATTCGCGGCATCCCAGCCCATTCTTGATTACCACTGCCATCTCTCTGCTCGAGACATTGCGGAAGATCGCCGCTTCAACAACCTATACGAAATCTGGCTGGAAGGCGACCACTACAAGTGGCGGGCGATGCGCGCTAATGGCATTGCTGAAGAATATTGCACGGGTAATGCAGATCCCTACCACAAGTACATGGCATGGGCGCGCACGGTTCCCTACACCATCGGAAATCCGCTGTACCAGTGGACACATCTCGAGCTGAAACGCTACTTCGGAATTGATGAGTTGCTGAATGAGCACACCGCGCCTGCGATCTGGGAGCAGGCGAACGCCCTGCTGACAAGTGCTGAACTCAGTGCGCACGGCATTCTAGAGAAATTCCATGTCAAAGCGGTCTGCACTACAGACGATCCGACTGAGGATCTCAGTCGGCATCGGCAAATTGCCAAGCTGCATGAGAAGTTTCGCGTGTTCCCTGCATTCCGTCCCGACAAATCATTGGGCGTGCACGATATCGATGCATTCAATGCCTGGACCGGCAGGCTCGAAAAGGCGAGTGGAACGGAAATCCGCGATTTCGATTCGTTCCTTGCGGGTCTTCGACGCCGTCATGACGACTTCCACGCCCTTGGCGGGCGGTTGTCGGATCATGGCCTCTACCGGTGTTATGCGAACTTCTGCTCCAAAACTGTAGCCGCCGAAATTTTTGATAAAGCGCGCTCGGGAAGAGTGGTGGCGACTGAAGAGCACGAACAGTTTGCGTCATACATGATGTTGTTTTTCGGACACCTCGATGCGGAAAAAGGATGGGCGAAGCAATTGCATCTCGGAGCATTCCGCAATGCCAACACTCGCGCCCTGCAGCAACTTGGTCCGGATACGGGTTTCGATTCCATCGGCGACCGGAGGCAGATTGAGCGCCTTGGCGCTTATCTGGATCGCCTGAGTCAGGACGATGCACTCCCGAAGACCATTATCTACAACCTGAACCCGGCTGATAATTACGCTCTGGCGGCGATGTGCGGCAATTTTCAGGATGGGTCTGTGCCCGCCAAGATTCAATTCGGCAGCGGCTGGTGGTTCCTGGATCAAAAGCAGGGGATCGAGTGGCAGCTTCAGGCTTTGGCAAACACCGGCTTGTTGTCACGATTTGTTGGCATGGTTACCGACTCGCGCTCCTTCATGTCGTTTCCACGGCACGAGTACTTCCGCAGGGTGCTCTGCAACTGGTTGGGCGGACTGATGGAAAACGGCGAGTTGCCCGATGATCACGATCTGATCGGAAGCATGGTGGCGAACATCTGCTTCCACAACGCCGCGACATATTTGGAACTTGAGCTGTGACGCTAAAGAAAAAGGCCGGGAGACTGAGCTCCCGGCATTAGATGTTACGAATCAGCAATCTCTATCTCGGCAAAGCGAAGTCGATGCGGAACGTGGTTTCCATCTCGATTGGCTTGCCATCCACCTGGTAGGGCTTGTATTTCCATTGTTTCACCGCCTCAATCGCCGCAGCGGATAGCAATGGGTTGCCGCTCAGTGCCTTAAGACCTTCGACATTGCCCTCTTTAGTGATCCTCCCCTTCAGGACAACTTCGCCAGAGACTGAATAGGACCGTGCCGCCGAAGGATACTTCGGACTCACGCGATGAATCAGTACCCCTGCGGTAACACCCGTAGAACGCGCAGTCGCTGCGAGTTCGGGAGTTGAAATCGTGACAGGGATGGTAGTTGGAGGCGGTGCAGCGCCTCCGATCACTGGAATTGCCGGAGCGGCCATCGGTGCCGGAGCTTCACCGGCAGGTGCATGTTTCGCGCTTGCCAGTACGATCGGCTGTGCCGCAGCCTCCTCTTTAGGCTGCTCTTTAACGGACTCTTTCGATTGTTTGCTTTCCTTGTCCGCCGGTTTCGCTTCTGATGCCTTCTTGGCTGGTTCAGAAGACACGGTTGATTTGCTGCTCTCGGTCTTGCTGGAAAGAGCCGGCGCTGTGACGGTCAGAGTCGTATTGGGATCTGCTTCGGGAGCTGCAACCGGTGCCGGCGCCGTTTCCGCTTGGACCACCGGTTTCGGGCTGGTGTTTGAATGTCTTCGGAGATACAAACCGCCGCCGATCAGCGCCAGAACCAGCAGCGCTGCGCCGGCGATCATCGGGACTTTCGAAGCGGGGGGCTCGGCCTGCTGACCAAGGGTGAGATCGCTGCGATCGAGGCTCGGTCGTTTCGGAGTAAACGTGGGCACGACAGGCTCGGCCAGGCTTACAACTTCCAATTCCTCGGAAGCTATCTTTTTGCGCTCCTCAACTTTCTTTGCTGGTGCGGCAATTTCGGTACTCTGGGCGGACTTGCCTTCGAATGGCTTCGGTGCGGCTTTCTCCGGCTTCGTTGGAGCCGAAACGGTCTCATTTTTGTTGCTAACGAAACTCATTTCGAATGCCGGCGGTTTTTTCGAATCGGAGGACCTTCTGTCGTAGGCTGGCGCTTTTGGCTCAGGCGAGGAACTTGATGGACCTGACGATCCGATCTTCAGGTCTGTGATAAAGCGGTCCACCAGGTGGTCGAGCTCGTCTTGCGCAAACAGCTGGCTATCTTCCGATTTGCCAACCGGCTTATGAGAAGAACTCATGGCTTCGCTCTTCAGCGCATCCGCTTCGGGGGAATCTCCCAAGGCGAGCACGCCAGCAACTTCTGCAAGTTGCTCGAGCTTGCTGATGTGTTCCGGAGTGAAATTTCGCGCGCGGGAAGAGAACATCTCTAAAACAACTGTGAAGTTCTTGTCGGACTTATTCGGGAATGCCGGAGCAAGCACGGCGGATCTCATGTTCAGATCGCGGCAGACAAACGGATCGACGCGCGGGTCGGCGTCGGTGTCCAAAACATGAACCGTATGGCGGGTGCTGATGCACTCGCGAGTCAGCTTGGAATCCGGATTGATTACGGTGCCAACATCGGGCGCATCGCCCAATGTTGCGCGGCAAATCATATTCTCCGATGGGCCAAACGCGAGTGCGGCCCCAGTAGCTCCAGTCAACTCGGCAGCGCGTTCCACGATCAGAGCGAGTGCGGAATCCAGATACAGCTTGCTCGCCTTGATGTCTGAAATGAGGTGCCAGAATTCGTTGTGATTGCGGGAAGTTTCCGGCTTCGTCGCCGCCGGCGCCGGTTCCGGAGCGGGTTCAGGTCCGGCCAATGCCTCGATCCATGCCCTCAAACGCAGGCGCGTCGGCTCGGACATACGCAGAAAACGCAAGCCCATGCGTTTATCGGCGGTCCTCCATACAACTTGGGCTTCCGTTCGTACGTGACCGCCGTCAGGAATGTCAAAGTCGATGGTAATCTTGCTGCCCGGCTGTATCGGCATATTTGCTTGCGCAGCCAGTCCGCTTTCGCTGATGTCCAGAATGCGACCGTCGCCTGCAGGTCCGAGCCTCGCCCGAACCGAGGCGGAATCAGCCAAAGTGACGCGCCTCGCAATGCGATTGCTTACGCCACCTGCCGCATCATCCGATAAACCTTGTGACACACTCGTTGCC
This sequence comes from Terriglobia bacterium, assembly GCA_021324365.1. Lineage (GTDB taxonomy): Bacteria > Acidobacteriota > Terriglobia > Terriglobales > Acidobacteriaceae > JAJPJE01. The sequence goes on from JAJPJE010000006.1 coordinate 63,831, forward strand.
ATTGTTGTTTCCCCAAGCTAGCGTTCCATGGGACCAAGACTCGACCTCACGGAAAGCGGCGTCCCCCAGTTGCGGTGCTGACTCCCACAGGTTCACGGCTGGCTGCGCTGGAGCTCGCAGATCCACCTTCCCCGTCAAGTAACCGGGCAGCAGCACGCAACACCTCGATGTCACGCTGCAACTGCTCGATTTGCTGTTCTTTATCTCTCAGTACTTCGTGAATGTTCTTCATTGATCCGCTCACAGTATGTTGTTGCAGGATTTCGTTACCGATGGCGCGTAGTCTACTTCGTTCTTTAGCGGAATTCGTGATTACCAAAGTGTTCGACGCATCGAAAGCACATGTACTTCCGCGCATGCAGCAAGTATTCCCCGGGGCAGCAAAGCGGAAGAAAAAACGGTTAACTCCTGAAAAAAGAGGACGAATTCAGGAGTTTTTGGCGATGCTGAGGAAAGCTAAAGTGCGTTAGAGCCCGTTACATTCTGGAGTCGGCCTGACAAAGAAAAGGCACGACCACCGGGCCGTGCCTTGCGCAAAGTCTGTCGGAGCTACCAGCCGCGATCACGGTTTACGTCGCGATAGTCATTGCGCATGTCGCGCCGGTCGTTCCAGATGTCACGACGGTCGTGTTCGACGGCATACCAGTTTCCATTCCAGCGATCGCGCGCAAGCTTCTGGTAGTCGCGATTCAGGTCGCAGCGATCATGGCGAATGTCACGGTAATCGCGCCAGACATCCGATCTATCGCGGTAGCCTTCATGGCGATACGAAGCCCAGTCGTCCGCGAAAGCACTGGTGGTCAAACCCAAACCCAATCCGAGTAACAGCATCACAGCTGCAATCCTGTGTCGCATTCTTCCCTCCCTTGGCAGGCGATCTTTTCGAAGCGGCTAGTCGTGAGAACCCGAGACAGGAACAAAGTTTCTGGAAGAGATATTTGCGAAGGGAGCGAAACTATTCCGGAAGAACCTCGATTGCCGTAACGGTGGCATAGTCTTTGACAGGCACGAATTCGAGCACCAGCTTTCCCTGTGCGTTGGGCTCGAGTCCGCCGATGGTGCGAATCAGAGGCCGATTCTCACCGGCTTCCTTGAAAATGTCGAGATCCTTCACGATGGCTTTGCCGTTGCAGTAGACACTAAAAATGCGGGCACCGACACCGGCGTTCGGATCGTGCGGAGGGCCGAAATACTTATCCCGGTTGTTCGGGCCAAATCTCTTCTCGATGAAATGCAGCACAACCCGGTATTTGCCTGGCGGAACCGGGATTGCGTAAGAAAAGTTGCCCCAACGTTCGCTCTCGTACAACTCGGTGTCATCCGTGCCAACGACCGAGTCTTCTCGTGATGCGATCTGTCCGCCTTTGAAGTATTCGTCGGCACGCCACCACTGACTGTCGTTGGAATAATAAGCGGAGTCGCGCGTGATGATGCGCACTGGACGAATTCGACCGCTGGTGCCGGGAAGAATCTCGATTGCGGATAACATGCCCCTCCCGCCCTGCACGGAATTGACGTTCAGATGAAGCATGCCATCGGCCGCAGGAGAAATATCGGTGAATACCTTCACGTCTGCAGTACGGCTTCCACCAGCGTCGGCAACGACATCGAAATTGTCGAGCAACGGTTTGCCATTTGCGGTCACCGCGATCAGGCGGCTTCCTTCACCACCTCCGCCAACGTCTTCGGGGCCGTAATACGTCTCGGCGAAGTGCAGCCGCAACTCATAGGTGCCGGGCTTCAGGGGGATGTTATAGCTGAAGTCGCCCTGGCGGCTGTTGCGATAAATATCTGCGTCCTGCGTACGCCAGATAATACGGGCCGGACTGTGCACGGCCGCTCCACCGGTAAAATCCGTATCCGCCGCCCACGTTTTACCCGAACGATCCACATAGCTCCTCGTGCTGCCCGCGAGTATGCGCACTTCGTCCCCTACCGGCAAACCAACCGGGCCTTCTGGTGGGAGTTTCGTTGAACTCACAGCAGCATTGGGAGGGCGCTTGCTGCCCTCCCGAATAAAGTAGATGGCCGCTGTTGCAGCAAGGAGAAGCACTGCAACTCCAATAGACAGCCAGAGGTAACGTTGTGAAAGTCGCGCGCGCGGATTGACTTGGACGGGAACTTCCACCGCGACTGGAACTGGCTTTTCTTCGAACAGCGGAACGTATTGACCTACCGGGATTGAAATGTGAATGGAATGAGTGGTGCCTTCTGTTGCGTAATATTCCGCCAATCGTTTCCGCAAGCGGTTCGCCTGTACCCGGACAATGGAATCAATGTCCTGATCAAAGGACTCGCGGCGCCCGAACACGTCGACGGCGATCGAGTACTCCTTGATATGAGCGCTTTCGCCAGCGAAGGTCTTTTCGCAAAGGTAAGAAAGCAAATGAGCCAGGGTAGGGGCGCGCGAAAACAGCTCGGAACGAAGGACGGCTTCCAGTTCTGCCCGCTGCAACTCGATCGCAACGTTATCTGCCGCCCTGGACGCCATGGTTCCCCCGGATACCCACGCTATCTGCGGAATATATACGCTAATAGACACCGGCTGTTCAGTGACAGACTGTATTTAACCGTCTACCGCCAGGAGTGACGTCCATGTAACGGCCGTGTAACGGCACGAGCAAGACATTTTTCGACCCCGTGATTCGCCGCAAGTAGTTGAACCGTAAGTTGTTGGCGAAATTGGCGTTATTTGTTCATCGGCAACCGTTCCGGTAGCCGGCACTTAGCCCTTATAGCGTTTCGCCGCAATCGAATTCGAGCGATAACTATCGCAGGTTCGGAGGCTACTCCCCCAGCGGGGTTCCAAACCGCCGGAACGCAGCCCCCGACAGGGAGGTCCCTATGAAAAGAATGATTGAACTACTGATGACAGGAGTGGTGATGGCAGGCTTGATGCCAGTCGGGGCAGCGGCGCAGACGGCACGGCAACCGGCGGCCTCGGCGAGTCCTGAGGTTATGACGGCGGCCGAAATGGAAGCCCAGGGCGACAACCTTCGCAAACAGAAGGAATTCCCCCAAGCCATCCAGTATTACCGCGCGGCGCTGCGCAAGCAGCCCAAGAGCGCAGTTCTTTATAACAAGATGGGCATGGCCGAGTTGCAGACCGGAAATCGCAAGGCTGCCCAGAACAATTTCGAGCGCGCAAGCCGACTCGATCCTAGCTTCGCCGAGCCGATCAACAACCTGGGCGCGATCTTCTTCGTGCAGAAGAAGTATGACAAATCCATCCGCTACTTCAAGAAGGCACTGGCGCTGAACGAAACCAAGCCCACCTTCCATGTGAATCTTGGCGCTGCGTGGTTCGCGCAGGAGCAATATGACCGCGCCAGCACGGAGTTTGCGAGAGCTGTTGAGTTGGATCCGCTGATATTTAGTGTCAGCAGCCGTTCGGGCGTTCTCGGCCAGGTTTCGCCGGAGGAACGCGCTCGCTATGACTTCGTGTTGGCAAAGATGTTCGCGAAACGCGGCGACATCGATCAGTGCCTGCATTACCTCAAGAAGGCAAAGGAAGAGGGCTACAACAATATGGGAAGCGTCTACAAGGACGAGAGTTTCGCGAAAGTGTGGCAGGACACTCGACTTGCGGAGGTGGTACCCACACCAGCACGGTGACTCAGGCCTGTTGGTGTCTCTCCGAGAGGGGCGCGAGATGCCGCGCCCCTTCTAAGTTCTCTGTGGTGGTACGAATTTCGGGTAGGCGGGCCGCTACCCGAATGCCAGGCAAATCAGGCCCTGCTGTCTCACCGGGAGGGAGCGCCTGACGCACGCTCTCTCCTTTTTTCTGGTCCAGCTTCGCCTCGTTCTTTCAAAGCTGACTCCGCCAGAGCTTTCTCACCGTCGGATCCGACTGTTTTCGTTTTCGCAAACTGCACCTTCACTGTCTTGATCTCATACGGCTTTGTATGCACGCTCGTGCTTCCACTTGCGATCGTCAACTGCGCGATCGGACGCTCCATCAGATCGGTTTCCGACGCCGACTGCGCTCCCGGAGGAAGTTGCAGCCCGACATCGCCTTCCTTCCCTGCCCATTCATAGAAGCGCAACACCACACCGTCATTGTCCTCCGCATTCTTCAGAGCAGTGAGGACAACGTTATCCGCGCGAATCTGCAGAAACGAATACTGTGGCGCAAGCGTTCCTGTGTGATGCATCACTTGTTTGCTGCTGAGGCTGTAGTTCAGCTCATAGCCGCGACGAACGGTCATCGCGTCACGCCAGCTTCCCGCATGGGGGTAGAGCGAATATGTGAATTCATGGTGCCCTTCGTCGGCGTGCGGGTCAGGCCATTCCGGCGAACGGAGCAGCGACAAGCGCAACACATTGCCCTTGGAGTCATATCCATATTTGCAGTTGTTCAGCAGGCTGAAACCATGTTTTGCGTCAGAAAGGTCGGCCCAGCGAAGCGCCGGTACCTCGAATTTCGCTTTCTCCGCGGGTGTGTTCCGTGTCGTTGGGCGTTGAATGGTGCCGTACGGAATCTCGAAAGTCGCTCGTTCGTTGTGGGAGCTGAGCGGAAAGGCCACTTTCAGCAGGATATGTTTCTCGTGCCACTCGGCCTGCATCTTCACGTCGACTCGCGGCACGGCGGAATACATCGTGATGTCCTGTATGAATGTGGAATTCTGGAAGTGCTGCTTAACTCGAAGCACGGCGCGCAGCGGACCATTCTCAATCAACTTGACCTCGTCTGCTTTCATCAGATCGGTTCGCTGATTTTCAAAATCCGCGTCTATGTTCCAGGCGTCCCATTTTTTCGGCTTATCGACGAAAGCTTGCAGAAGATTGCCGCAGATATGGTCTTTTGGGCCTCCGGAGTCGGTTTCCGCAGGCGCAAGCGCTTCGCTGTTGACTCGCTTATCGAAGAGGCTGGTCATGCATCCGGTTTGCGGATCGACCTTGACGCGAATGAATTCATTCTCAAGCGATTCTCCGGTTGCTTTCACCGGATGCAGAATAGGCGAAGCTTTGATCGCAGCGCGCACAAAGTACGTCCGGTATCCAAAAGCGGGTGTGCTGGCGAGCAACAGGAAATGCGCCTGATGGGTCTGCGGATCGATCGATAGCAACTGCGACTGCGCAGGCTTGCCCGCAGAATCAAATACCTCAATCTGCTTTGCGGGCGCTGGTAACTGCACTTCCGACTCGATCACCTCGGTACGAGGCCACGAAAGCGAGTTGAAAACCACCAGCGGCACGCCGTTCCCTTGTGTATTGATCCGCGCAGTGATGTCCCCGATGGCGGAGTTCGTGACCTGCGTCGCGGCACGATTTACGTTTTCAAGATTCCGTCGTGCCTCGACGTAATTCACTGCAATTCCGGAGCCCGGCATGATGTCATGAAAATGATCGAAGAGCAGGCGCTTCCAAGCACGATTCAGTTCCCTCTGCGGATACGGATGTCCGTCAAGCATGGCGAGCGTCGAATACTTCTCCGCATTCAACATGGCCTCTTCGTTCTGCCGTATCCGTTTCTTGGTTTCCGACTGAGTTGTAAAGACGCCGCGGTGATATTCGAAATAGAGTTCGTCGTTCCAGATAGGAACCTGCATACTTGGAAGCTTCTTGTTGAGATCGTCGAAGAAACTGGTAGCGGTTCCAAACTCAAATTTTGGGAATACCACATTCGGAGACATCAGCTGCGCCGCATGGTCGAGCATGGTGCGGGTCGGACCGCCGCCGTGATCGCCCACCCCGTAAAGGTGCATTATCTCCGGACCGATCGAAGTATTTTGCCCATAAATCGAGGGCGCCCACTCGGCAAGATCCTGCCCAAGCTTGTCGCCATCAATTCCTCCCGCGTAATCATGCGGGAAATAAGTCAGCAACTTGCTGCCGTCGGGAGATTCCCACCAGAAGAGCTTGTAGGGAAAATACGTGAATTCGTGTGCCCATATCAACTTCTGGGTGACGAAGTAATCCATTCCCGACTTCTTGTAAATCTGCGGCAGCTGCCAGTTGTAGCCGAAGGAATCCGGATTCCAGCCAATTTTGACATCTACGCCGAAGCGGCTCTGAAAATATCGCTTCCCGACAAGGATCTGCCGGACCAGCGATTCTCCGGCAGGCATGTTCAGGTCGGGCTCGACCCACATTCCACCGATGACCTCCCAGCGGCCTTCTTTTACGCGCTGCTCGATTTCTCGGAACATCGCCGGATATTTGTCTTCCATCCACTCATACGTGCGAGCTGACGACATTGTGAATTTGAAGTCGGGGTACTCGCGCATGAGGTCGAGCACGCTTTGAAAGGTATTGCGGACGACTTCGACCGTTTCCGTCCACGGCCACAGCCATGCCATGTCGATATGCGAGTTGCCAACCGCGCGAATCGTGAATTGCTGCAACCATGGCCGCAGGGCCTCCAATTTCGTCTGCGAAGCGCGCAGCGAATTGTCGAAGCCACCCTGATCCCCGCGATCGAGCGCGCCAAGATCGATGGCATCGAGCACCGCCTTCAGTTCGGCTTCGTGTACGCGTTTTTCAGCCACATAGGCCGAGATAACCGGTTGCGCAGCCAGGATCTGCATACGGAGCAGGCCGGGATCGGGACGGTTCGCCGGCGGAGCCAGCAGCAGTACGCTTCGTTGGATCTGGGTGGAAACTGTGTCCGCGTCCACTCGGACTGCAATCACGAATTTCTGCCCTGGTTGCGCGTTGTCGGTCAGCGGAATCGGTTCCTGCTGTTCTTCCGTTCCGTGAAAGACGAGTGATCCGTTAGAGAATACGGAAAGCACGAGCGGGCCATCGCTGGTGATTGCAAGATCGAATTTGAGGTTCCCGCCTTCAACGGCGTAGCCATTTATCTTTTCAGGCACCACAATCGTCTGCCGTAGCACGCGGGGCCCCTCAGTCCATTTCTCGCCTGTCTTAATCGCCGGCCAGGATGAGTCGTTTACGGATACATCTTCGGGGTGCGGAATGTCGCTATGGAAGTGCCATTCTGGCTCGGGCAGCGCCGTCAGAGACGCCAAGCGGTCAAGCACTGCCTTGTAAGGATCGTGAGGAGGAGCGTACTGTCCGAGAGTAAAGAGCGGGAACAGACTCAGAATGATGGCAAGAGACCAGATTCTCCGGGCAGAAAAGTGCACCTGTCATCTCCAATGCGCAATGGTTTGCACAGCCAAGAGCTAGTCAGTTTATACCGAGCGAGCAAGTCTGTTCCGATTCGTTCCACAGGAACAATGTTTCCACGCCTTGACTGCTGAATTTCGTTGACAAAACGCTTTACTAGAGCAGAATTTCAGGCCGCAAGGATTCGGCCATTTATGGCTTCTATCCGTTTTCTTCGAGCCGAATCCACAAAGATCAAGGAGACCCTCAATGTCAGCAGACAAGCTTTCGCGGCGCGCCCTTATGCAGGTGGGACTAGGGGCGGCTGCTACCGCTGGTTTGGTTACGATTCCTGGAGTCACGAGCGCGCACGCAGATTGGAACGATGGCCCGCAGGTAAATTGGGGCCACTTTAAAGATTCGCTCGATAATGCCTACGACTTTCTTGATGCAATGATGGATGCGTATGCCACCGGCTCTACTGTCCGGCTGATCCAGAGCTACTCAGACCAGATCGGGTTAGAGTCAACGGCGTTCGTTTATGACAACGCTCTCGCCATCATGGCCTACCTGCTGCGCGGCCGTGGCGATGACGTCGCGCGTGCTCGCACTCTGGGCGACGGCCTGTTGTATGCCCAAACTCACGATCCCAATTTTTCCGACGGCCGTGTGCGGCAGGGATACTTCGTCAACGCGCCCGATGGCAATGGTGCCTACGTGCAGCTGGCCTTGTTCCCGTTCTATTTCACTGGGATGGCGGTTGGTGATATGGCGTGGAGCGGGATGGCACTCGCTCAGCTCTATCGGTTCACTGGCGATGCCAAGTACCTCGGCACGGCAACTACTGGCGCGATCGGGTTGGCCAACTTCATTCAGACCTTCTACGACACCCGCGGTCCCGGTGGCTACAACTATGGGCTCGGCAACGCCTGGCCGCCAAACCCGCTTACCTATAAATCGACTGAGCACAACATTGACGTTTATGCGTTCTTCACGATGCTCGCGCGGCTCACCGGAAACGGCTCGTGGGCTGCGGGTGCGCAGCACGCTCTCGCTTTTGTGAAGGCGCTCTATAACAGTGCCGGTGGATGGTTCTGGACTGGAACCGCACCCGATGGCGCGTCATTCAGTACGGACCCAAAATCGAACATCCCCGAAGATTGCCAGACATGGTCTTACCTGGCGATGCTCGACAAGAATTACCAGGTGTCGATAGACTTCGCGAAAACCAACCTTGCCGTCACCGACACGCCCCAGGCTTATAACTCATCGCTGACAGGCAACGTCCGTTTCAACGGTGTGAGTTATGCGACGTGGCCGATGCGTCCTGGCCTGGCGGAAGTTGGTAATCCAAGCTACTGCGTAATCTCACAATCAGACCCGTATTCGCCCAATCCTGATCCCAATGCCGTCTGGCTGGAAGGCTCGGCGCACCTGGCGGCTGCGCTTCTGGTTCGCGGGCTTTCGGAGAAGAAGGATCTGGATGGATTCCACGGAGACATGAACACGGCTTACGGTCTGCTGGACAACATTCGAGCATCGCAGGACCTGCTTGGCGCTGGACAGACAGTAGGCGGAAAAGCGCTGCCAGCGGGACAGGGCATACAGGCAGCGACCAGCTTTCTCAATACCGGGTTCGGCTTCTCGTACAAGCCGTTCCTGCATATTGGAGCAACTAGTTGGTACCTGATGGCGGGCCAGATGGGGAACCCACTCCGGCTCGGCATGCATAGTTGGTAGTGACTAGAGGTTAGTGATTGGAACAGGGCGCGGCTAAGTCGCGCCCTTATTTATCCGATGCTTTTTCGGGCAGTGCGCGAAGACGCGGCGGGCGCCGGGCCGGTCGACTTGCGCACAGCGAGTTCTGGTTCGACCCGAATCTCATCGGGAAGATCGATTGTGCCCTGAATCCGATCTACCAGGGTGCGGGCGGCAGCGGCCCCCATCTCTTCTAGCGGTTGGCGAACCGTCGTAAGGCTCGGGTTCTGGAACGCCGCCAAAGGAATGTCGTCGAATCCGATCACCGAGACATCTTCTGGAACGCGCAGTCCCGCCTCGCGCAGGGAATGAATGGCGCCTATAGCAGATAAATCGTTGTATGCAAAAACCGCGGTGAATGGATGGCCTCTCTTGAGAACCTCATCCATCACCGGAATTCCCAGCTCAGGCGAAATCGTGTCTTCCAGTAACTCGACACACAGCTCCGGCGGCATATCGAGCTTTAGCGCACGGGCCGCGCGGCAGATCGCATCCCAACGGACCTCGGTATCGGAGCTGAAACTCTGGCCTTTCATGAAGGCGATATCGCGATGCCCAAGCTCGTACAAGTGCCGCAGCGCGAGATCGGCAGCTCGTTGATGATCGAGAACTATATTGGTCACCCCGGACATTTTTTGATGGCCCGAGACGGTCACAATCGGCAACGGGACGTCCTGCTCCAGTTGCGTGTCGATCACGATGAAGCCCTCGACCGAGCGTTCCATGAGCATGCGAGGATACTGGTCGACAAGATCGGGCCGCCGGTGGTGGCTGGCCATAAAGTAGAAGTAACCTGCATCGAGCAGGTAGTTCTCGATCCCGCGGATCACCATCGTCGAGTAGCCTTCGCGCGCCTCCGGTACCAGGACTCCCACCGTAAAGGTCCGGCGGCTGCGCAAGGATCGGGCAAAAAAATTCGGCTTATAGTTCAGCTTCCTGGCGGCTTCGAAGATGCGTTCCTGGGTGGCCTTCGGAATTGATTGCGCGCGGGGGGACTTATTGATGACGAGAGAAATGGTCGCAGGAGAGAGTTGCAGGTGAGCGGCAAGTGCCTTCAAACTAACCGTCTTCTGTTCGGTTTCGTTCGACTCCCTCTTTTTTGCCATGGGTTAGTGTCCCACAGGAACGACGCTGCTTCAAAGACGGAACTAGTACCTGAAACGCGTGTTTACTTTTTAGTAATGGAGAGCTGCGGTTTCTCGCCGTGGCAAAACGGTTTTTCTCGAGCAGTTCCGTTTTGGTCCAACCCAGGACAGAATGAACGTTTCGTCATGTTTGGGACAATGCCCTTTCATGTTCTCTCCGTAAGCTCGAATCAAATTCTGTCCAGAATGGTGGGGATGAGTGCCGGTCTCGACAATCGCTGAGAATTCCCTTGCTCTCTATGGTGAGCATGTCAATCCACAATGGGTCAAGTTGCTCGACGTTCTGGAGATGAACGTCCGCTACGAACGCTGCTCGGGCGTGGAACTGTTCACGTCCGACGGAGCCCGCATTTTGGATTTTCTATCTGGATACTGCGTCCACAACACCGGCCATAATCACCCGAAAATTCTCGATGCGCTAAAAGACGAATTGGACCGTTCGGGTCCAGGCATGTTGCAGAGCCATATTCCTGAACGTGCCGGTGAACTCGCATTCGAATTGTGTCGCCTCGCCGGGGGTGGGCTGAACAAGGTGTTCTTCTGCAGTTCAGGGAGTGAGGGTGTCGAAACAGCTATCAAGTTCTCACGGGCTCACACCGGACGCGAGGGATTGCTATACGCGGAGGGGGCGTTTCACGGTCTGACATGCGGTGCGCTTTCGCTCATGGACAATACTTTCTGGAGCGAGGGTTTTGGTCCCCTGCTGCAAGGCAACGAAGCCGTCCCGTTTGGAGATCTCGACAAGCTTGCGGCAAAGTTAGCGACGCGCAAATTCGCGGCATTCATTATCGAGCCCATCCAGTCGGAAGGTGGCATAAAGGTTCCGTCAGCTGAATACCTGCAAAAAGCGCAGCAACTCTGCAAGAAGTACGGCAGCCTGCTGGTGTTGGACGAAGTGCAGACCGGGATGTATCGCACGGGAACGTTCCTCGCTGCGCATCAGTTTGACGTTGAAGCTGACATCGTAATCCTCGCCAAGGCGCTGAGTGGCGGTATCGTTCCGGTCGGCGCGGTTCTAATGAAGGATGCTGTGTACGAATCGGTGTACAGCTCGGTAAAGCGCGCGATCGTGCACACATCGACTTTCAGCGAAAACGGGCTGGCAATGCGTGCGGGGCTCGCCACCCTCGAAGTACTGCAGAAGGAAAACCTCGGTGAGCGATGTACCGCTTCAGGCGAATATCTGCGCGCGCAGTTACGACAGCGGCTCTCTTCCTTCGAGATGGTGAGCGACATCCGTGGGGCCGGACTGCTGTGCGGCATCGAATTCCGGCCGCCTAAGAAATTAGGCCTGCGTATACCGTTCGAGACCTTTCATCGAATCCATCCGGGCATGTTCGGCCAGGTGCTGGTCATGCGCCTTTTCCGGGATCACAACGTCTTGACGCAGGTCTGTGGAAACAACTTTATGGTACTGAAGGTTGCTCCTCCGCTCGTTGCTACACAGGCACAAATCGATGAGTTCGTGCTTGCCATCGAAGAGGTTCTGGAACGGGCGCACACTTCGCCAGCTTTCTGGAGCGAACCGCTTGGGATGGCTCGCCGGGTCCTCAATCTCTGATTGATTGGCGCAGTAATATAAATAGTTTTGCCGCTTTCTGTTTACCTGCGAGGAAAACGTGCGACTACTGGTAGTGGAAGATGATCCCGGAATCCAGCAGTTCTTGAAACGTGCCCTGTTCGAAGCGGGTTATCAGGTGGATGTAGCTTCGGATGCGACCACGGCGGAGACCTTGGCACTCGAGGGCGTCCACGATGCCTTCATCATTGATCTCGGGCTCCCGGATATGGATGGCCTGGACCTGATTGCGCGGTGCCGCTCTCAAGGAATTCTTGCTCCTGTGCTGATCCTTTCAGCGCGGCGATCCGTTGATGAGCGGGTCCGCGGCCTCGAGCAAGGGGGAGATGATTATCTGACCAAACCCTTTGCGCTGGCCGAGTTACTGGCACGCTTGCGCAATCTCCTCCGTCGTGCAGCAACGCCACAAGCAGATTCGGCAACCAAGCTATCGGTCGGGGACCTTCAACTCGACCTGATCCGGCGCGACGCCCGGCGAGGGGACCGGACTCTACAACTCACGCCGCAGGAGTTCTCACTGCTGGAATACCTGTGCCGCAATGCGGGCCGAGTGGTAACCCGCACCATGATCCTCGACCACGTATGGCGTATGCGAATCGATCCCCAAACTAACGTGGTGGACGTGCATATCTACCGCTTACGAAGTAAAGTGGATCACGAATCGGCGAAGCCGCTCATTCACACGATCCGCGGAGTAGGATATGTCCTCAAAGACAGTTAGCACTTTGCGTTCGACAGCTGCCTGGCGTATGTCAGCAAAGACGACAATCGCCTTCGCTGTGGGCAGCGCAATCGCCTTCGCCATCATGTACATGATGGCAGCTCGCGAAGTCCAGCGGCGAAGCGATGCATGGCTGAGCGGCGAAGCCGGTGTGCTCTCGGATATCTCCCTGAAAACTCCGCGCGATGCGCTGAATGACCGCATCGTTGAGGAAGTGGCGGAACTGGCCAGCCGAGAAGTCCCTGGCGAACTGAACATCAAAGGACGGCAGGTCAATACCGTCTTTTTCTTGGTGACCGGCAAGGATATTCCTCCCATTTTCGTCGGGACCGGATCAAGGGAAGACGTTCTCTCTGCACTGAACGCAGTACAGTTCGAGCCAGGTGTGCCACAAAGTGTGCACATCGCCGGGTGGAAAAAGCCGTTTCGCGTGGTGTACCATCCGCGCGGAAGTGATGGGGGGACCTACCTCGGCTTCGCCGATATCGATGCCGCGCGCATGTTGCGTCGCCTTACGATAGGATTTGTCCTCGTCTGGTGCGGTATGGTCATGCTGGGCTTTTTGATCTCATTCGGCGGTGCGTACCGTACCCTCATGCGCGTGGAGCGAATCACTGAGGCCGTCGATCGCATCGGCAGCGAGGATCTTGCCAGCCGCCTTCCTGTTTCCAACAGCTCCGATGAAATCGCTCGTCTGTCCGCGACGTTCAACCGCATGCTGGCCCGCATTGAGGCGTCCGTCAAGCAACTGCGCCTGATTACCGACTCGGTCGCGCATGACATGAAGAGTCCCGTCACTTCCATTCGTGGCAGTCTGGAAATCGCCTTGTCGGATGGCCAGGATGGCAGATGGCGAGAACCGGTCGCCAATGCAATTGAATCACTAGATGGACTCCTGCGCATGCTGAATACCACGCTCGATCTGGCCGAAGCGGAAGCCGGAGCATTGCGGGTTCAGAAGGAGCCGCTTGATCTCAGCGAACTGATGCAACAACTGACCGACCTGTACCATCCAGCTATGGCAGAGCACCGGCAGGAGCTTTCTCTCAAGTTGGAATCCCAGGTCATCGTGGACGCAGATCCGGTGCTGCTGAATCGCGCTCTGGTGAACTTGCTCGACAACGAGTTGACACACCTTCCAACGGGTTCGAGCATCACGATCAGCGTCCAGGTTGTGGGAAACGCCGCCCAGGTGCTGATAAAGGACAATGGGCCCGGCTTCCCGGCTGAGTTGCGAGACCGCGTATTCGATCGCTTCGTGAAAGGCGCGCACTCAAAAGGACACGGGCTTGGCCTGGCATTCGTGAACGCCGTGGCGCAGGCACATGGCGGGAACGTCAGCATTGCAGATGTAACAACCGGAGGAGCGGAAATATCTCTGAAGCTGCCTATGGCTCCCGTGTTAACTGCATGACGGCTATTTCAGATTGCCCGCAGTATTGATGCTGATCTGCACATCCTTTGCGACACGCAAAAAAAGCGTGCTCGGATCTTTCAACCCCCACGCAACGTAGGGCACCACAAACTGTGTATCGGCGCGGACCTGATCGCCGCTTACCGTCAGAGGTATAACCATAGTGAGATTGTGGTCCTGACCGTGCAGCCGGAAGATTCCCTGCACCTGGATTCGTGAGCCACCCTGTACCGGGACGTTGCCAATCACCTTCTTTGGATAAAATGCGATCTCCGGATATTGCGAGGTCTGCAGGACATCTTTGTCCATCTTCTTGTCACGTGCTTTGGTGCCACTATCGCCGCTATCGGCGTCAACAACTATGGCACCGCTGGCATCGCCAGTTGTGGGATCGAACTGGATCACCCCGCTTTTCATTCTGAACACGCCATGGACTGTGTGAAGGACATCACCTAATGTCCACTGGATCTGCGTTTTTGCCGGATCGAGTTCCAAAGTTCTTTGTTGTGCCGTCAGACTAGCGCCCCACATAGTTTGCGCTAGAACAGCACTCGCGGCAGCGATTCGAGCAAATCGTTGAATCATGCTGATATTCCTTTTCACTAGCTGGCTCATGCCGTCATGAATCCCCAACCAAACGATAGCGCACCTGCAATTCCGAGCTTGACTGGCGAAACTGCACCGGTGTGGATTTGCAGTAACCGCGAAAATACTGCGGGATCCGCGGACAATGCGTGCAGGACGCGTCTGCGCACCGCGGGAGTTCTATCCATCAGCAGCAGCAATCGCGACATAGCTTGCGGCCGGCGCATGATCTTGCGGTGCGTCTTCTCGTAAAGCGCCAAATCGTCCTGCTTGATCGCATCGACTAGGACTCTCGCCTGCCGGAAAGCTGTGGATAGTCCCTCCCCTGTCACCGCATCGATGGAACCCGAGGCTTCTCCCAGCAGTGCGACCCGTCCTCTACTTACCGAGCGCAGTCTTGCCGTCGAAGTGATAGATCCCTGCTCGCGTGTCATCGCCTCACAGCCTCTTAGCCTCTGCTCGACTTGAGGAAACTCCCGTAGTACCTGTGAAAATCGGGTATCGGGCCGGGAAGTTATAAAAGCCACGCACAGCTCTTCTTGGCCAGTGGGTGTGATGTAAAGCTGGCCGCAATCGCTCCAGTGGACTTCGACGTAATCCGACCATGGCCGGACGCGAAAATGCTGGCGGAATCCGTAACGTTTGCCAAATACGCGTACCAAGTCGAGTCCGGCGGCCTTTCGCATCCGTGAGTTCTGTCCGTCGGCGCACACCAACCAGCGGAATCGCATTGCCTCATTTCCGACCTGCGCGGATTGAGATCCAAGTAGAGTCACAGACGCCCCCCACCGCATCGAAACACCTTCTTCCGCCGCGCGCTCCATCAACAGACGATGGAGGCTAGTCCGCCGGATGCCGAGCCCTTGTCCCTCCACAAATTGCGCCTCGACCTGCCGACCGTCGCCGAGAAAGCGTATCCCTCGAAAAGCACCAGCATAATCGCGCGCCAGATGGACACCCAAATTCTCAAGGGCAGCCAAGCCATCGGGCATGATGCCTTCGCCGCACGGTTTGTCGATGGGCGGAATGGCGTGATCGGCCACGGTTACGCTGTAACCCTCTCGCGCCGCTGCGATTGCGGCTGCAAGTCCGGCGGGACCTCCGCCTGCAACTAGTATTTCGGTTGAAAGAATCTTCTGCTCCTCGACTCTCGGGCCTAAGTGCTTGCTAAGTTGTGCATCGCCCCGTGCAGTCACTAACACCCAGTCCTCCACGGAGTTGCGGATTACGGGTGAGCTGAGTATTAGGTTTTTGCTCTATTACCCCTTTATTCTCATAGGCTACAGCAAAGGACTGACAACTGGATTGCAGCCGAGTTACGAAAACTTCATCTCCGCTTTCCCATGTCCAATGTGTTGGTTCGCCATACACGCGATTCTAGGGCGGGATCGCGGCCACAGTTGTCGTGGCGCCGTCGACAGCGCGTTAAATCGGCGTCTCGATGGCGTTATAGGACCTTAGTTTTGGGGACCGCTATTTGCATGATTGAAAATTTGGAGGCATTGTTTGACACTATTTTGCAGTTTGAACAGCTTTCATCGTTCCCTTTAAATGCCGTATGTTCGTGTAACTGCCGCGCTGTGTTTCGCGTGGGTGCTCATCTGCTCCGCTCTTGCTCAACAGGTGCCCACCACAATTGCGACAACTCCAACTCCGCTCATCGCTCTGGGACCTGTCGAAGCCACCCATGCGGGTGGGCCTTTGGAGCTGCGTATCTCGGCCGGAGGCATCACACCCCACAAGATGGTGATGAAAAATCCGGATCGTATCGTGCTCGATTTCCGCGGTGCAAAGTTCTCGCCGGAGAACCAGCGAAAGGCAGTGAATCAGGGCGGGGTCCTGCAGGTTCGCGCTTCCCAGTTTCAACTAGATCCGCCGGTTGCCCGCGTCGTAATTGATCTGAGTAAGCCGCAGCCAAGCCGCCTCGAAACTCAGGGCGACACTATCGTCCTGCAAATCGGATCCGCTTCGCAACAGCAGGCGGCCGCTCCTGTAGCTCCGAAAGCGAGTGCGGCCACATCCATAGCAACTGCCGCGTCTACCGAAAAGCCGGAAATCCAGAACATTACGGTCAACTCCGGACCAAGTGAGATCGGGTTCAACATAAAAATGTCGCATCGGATAATGCCGAAAGTATGGACCGAACACGAACCCGACCGAATAGTGATGGACTTTCCAGGAGTTCTCCCGGGCAATGCATCGCGCCGAATCACTGTGGGGCAGGGTTCCGTTGAGACAGTCAGGCTATCGCTGTTTCAAGAAGATCCACCCATTACGCGTATCGTTTTTGATGTCGGTGCGGGTACGGGGAAACCCCAGCTGCAGTCTAAAGGCGACGATCTGCTGGTCACATTCGCGAATACCCACGCAAAAGCTTTTGCACCCGTTCCCGTATCACATCCAGCGGAAGCAGTATCGGTCTCCCGCCAATTGCCGCCAGAGGTACACAGCGGGCGAGAAACGCTGCAACATGCGGTGCTGCAAGACAACTCACGCCCTGTGGTTGCGCAACACGCAGTGGGAGTAAAGGCCGCGTCGCAGCCCCTAATTCCCTCTGAGATGGCGCCGAATCCGCCAAACGTCCGCTATGCGAATGGACTGCTTTCGATTGACGCCCAGAACTCCGTTTTGACGGACATTCTTTTCGAGGTGGGCGCGAAGACCGGAGCCGAGATACAGATGCCGCCCTGGAGCGATGCAGGACATGAACGTGTCGTCGTGAAGCTGGGGCCAGGCAATCCGCGCGACGTACTGGCCGCCCTGCTGCACGGTTCGTCGTTCAACTACGTTATCGTGGAATCGCCGCAGGGGTTGCAACAACTCATCCTCACACCAAAAGTCGATTGGCCCAGCGGCCCGAATCAGCAACCCGCCGCCGAAGCTGCTCCCGCCCAAGATGCGCCCATGCAGGGCCCTGGGGGCGAAGCTTCTGAACCTCAGGCCCCACCGGAATCGTAACTCGCCGAGCGATACATAAAGGCATCCCCAGTGATAATACGGCATATACCGTCGTCAGCTACTCCATCCATTCGTACTCCCGCATCGAATCCTGAAAGAGGTTACATCACAATTTCGGAGTGTAAGGCTCATGAGAAAGACAATTCTGGCTGTTTTCGTTCTGCTGGTGGGAGTAGCGTTTGCTAATCAAGGTCACACATCAGAGGGTGGAAATGACAACAATCAATCAACAATCGCATTGCCCAGCAGCCACGAGGCCACAAACCTGCAGCAAAACCACATCGCACGTGAAGTTCTTCACGAACTGTTGATGCTGCCCTATTACAGCGTTTTCGACGATCTGCGCTTCACGATTGATCCGCACAATAACGTCACGCTGATGGGCGAAGTGGTGGACCCGTCCACCAAGAGTGATGCAGAGGGATACGTGAAGGGCGTGCAAGGCGTTGAGTCGGTTAAAAACGAGATTCAGATATTGCCGCCTTCTCCGCAAGATCAGGAAATTCGCATCGCGGAATACCGTGCCATCTATGGATTTGATGGACTGACTAAGTACTCCTGGTCAACGATTCCGTCCATTCACATCATTGTGAAGGGAGGACGCGTCCGGCTCGAAGGCGTCGTGGATAACGATGGCGATAAGACTATGGCGGGACTCCGCGCCAATTCGGTCCCGGGAGTTTTTGGCGTTGAGAACGATCTGCGAGTCGTGCCGCAAGCCGCAAAAAAGAAGTAAGCCGTTCAGGGCATTTGAAACTTCAGCGGTCGAAATGCTCCCGGCACGTGAAACTGCGGCTCGGGCGTATAGGTAGGACTCCAGGCCAGGTACGCACGATGGGGATCGCGCCCTTCCGCGCGGAAGAAGTTGGCACGCCAACTTCTTTCTGGATCGAAATCCGTCGTTAATGAGCGCATGGGAATGGAAAGCACTCCGACCCACACCTTGCGCGCGCTATCGATCGTCACCTCGCATCGCAGGCCGCTTTTCAAATCGCGCCTCGGAGCTTCGGAGATCTGGAGGTCAACCCACATTCCATTTGGGCTGACCTCAAACTCTTTGTAGTTGCGTGACCCGAAATTATCCGGCTGCAGAAAGGCCTCGGCTACATCGCGGTCCCATAGCCCGTCCCGCCGCCCATTTGGATCGGAATCGTCAAAAGTCCATATCTCGCGATAGCGACAGTCAAAGCGCAGGAACAGAGTATCGGGCGACCGCAGAACTCTCACCTCGGTGCTGCGCTCGGGATCCGCACGCTCCCCACGCCAGTCGCTGCAGAAGGAAATTGGCGTGGCGGAGGACCAGTCCGTAGCAGATGGAAACTCTGTTGGCTGTAGTGAGCGGGTCAAGGCAGCCGCTGTAAGCACAGTGCCTTCCCGAGATTTCTCAGGTAGCGAAGATTTTGTTGGGGGAGACTTTCGGACCATTTTCAATTGCCGACATAAGACGTACCACTTTGGCTTGTAGCCTGCCAAGTTGATCACCGGTCAACTCCCGTGCCGCGCTTCATTGCCAAACAAAAAGCCCCGCTCCTGCCATTAGCAGAAACGGGGCGTTGAGAAAGATAATTTAGCGAGGTGTCAGGTCCTGCCGATAGCTCAGGTTGTCGACATCACGGAACATCGGCGTTCCCGGCGGCAAATTCTGAGGTTGGGCAAACAGCGGATCGAAGACGTAGTGACGAGCGGGTGGGTGATAAACCGCGTCGCCGCAGCACTTGAACGTTCCCGTACCGTACGTCGAATAATACAAGCTGACCAGAGAGCCCTTGTAATACAGCGACGCTCCGCCCCAATTTTCAACGAAACGAAGGAAATTGTGGACGCCGCCATCCGTACCGAAACCGTACAGCGTGCTGGTTTGCGACCAGTTTGGACTTGGGAACGTCTGATTCTTGCCGGCTGCGATTGCTACTCGATAGTAGGTTGTGCTAGCGGCGGTGCGAGCATTGGCGGAGAAAGGATTGCGAAATACTTGAACGTCTCCCCCGTTCGTCCACGCATTGGACATCAGAGTAACTGCATCGGCAATTACAGAAGCGGCAGCATGAGCCGGTTCAACGCCAGCCGGATTCGCCCACATCGGATCGGCAGCGCTGCTGTTGTAATCGCCAAGAATATAAACGGGATTGTCCGATGCCACGGTAAACCCGCCGGTACCTCCGGGCTGCGTCGGGACATCACCCAGGCTTCCATCTACCAGGCGCAACACGTGGCGTGCGCCACTCACCCAGTTCGGGCGCCCGGTATTGAAGCAGTTGGCCATGCGCACATACGGGTTCGGCTTGGCGGCGTTGGCATTAATGGCTGCATTCAACCCGAAGCCAAGTCCCATATTCTTTGCGCCAAAGTTGTCTAAGACTCCATTGTCATTGTCGTCTTCCGGAGAAGCTGTACCTCCGGGAGGCTCGAGGGCTCCATCGGGCGTTCCGGCCGTACCCGAGGCCAGATTGATTGTGTCCTCCAGACCTGCATCACCAGTTTTATACGGCGCAGGGCCGATCGGTGGATTGTTGTTCGTGATCATGCCTCGATGATCGGAAAAATACAGAATGTATCCGTTGTACGTGGCAGAGTCGACACTCGTACCGCTGCCGGCGATTGTGCCCGCAAGCCATTTCTGCAGGTTCTGCACGTCGATTTCGACCGCATTCATGACGCCGTTGGCGGCGCAACTGCCGGCGGCCTGAGCGGTCACATTGTCTCGTACTTCGCCTTCACGTGGATCGTAGAAATTAATCGGGTACCAGTTGTTGCGAGTGCCTGCGCCCGTGTAAATGGAGTTGGTCCCTGTGTCCATATAGGTCTCGCCGAGGACTGTCGGCTTCGTACATGTGTAGGTCCAGTAATACTTACTTCCGCCGCACGAGGTTTTCGACGTTGTGCACTGACCCGAGGTGTAACCCGAAGGAGGCGTGTAAGTGTTACTGCTTTGACAGCCAGAAGGACCCTGGGTGTTCGTTGACCCGGGGACAGTTACCGTTAACGCACCATTTCCATCCCGATCGGCTATTTGCTGCAGTATCAGGATGGCCTTTGGATTGACGCTGTTCTGGCTTGCTGCGGTTGGCGGATTTACCCCACGCGCGAAGCCGAGTTGCAGCCACTCCTGTGTGACTGGGATCGGTAGACCTCCGCCAGCAGGCTGGTACTCCACGCGCAAATATCCATCCAGCAGGTTCCAGGAATTCGCCGACAGTTTTGGAGCAGTTCCTGCGCCAAGAGGGCAATTCGGATAACAGGCAATCCCCGTATCCGGTGTCGGAACTGTCGTCCAATTCGACTCGTTAATGTTGGGCGTACTGGTGCTGGCTTCTGCGAAGTACACATTTCCCACGCCACCAACCGGTACCCCAGAAGAATAGTTCAGTCCGTTGTTGGTTACATTTGCAAGCCGAACATTCTGTGGATCGGCTGCGCCGCCCGGCAGTTCCGCCGGATCGTCGGCAAGCAGAACGCGAATCTCCGCTTCGTTGTACAAACGCTGCTCGCTCAAGGCTGACCCGGGAGGATCTCCGGCTGGAGGCGGCCGACGCAAGATTTCGAACGGTTGCGCACCGCCCGAAACAAAAGGCAGGGAAAGCTTGCTCGCACCCGTTCCGCCGTTATTTCCATAGTTTCCGTCTATGAGCCATCCGTTGTACTTGCCTTTTACGGTTGTCGGCCAAACACCGCTCTGTGCCGAGGTAGGACCATTGATAACACTGGCATCGCCATACGGAGAGCTGGAACTCACCCCAGACATCGATTTACAACTTGAGCCTCCGGGCGGCACGCTCGGCGAAGGATAAGGATCGCAGGCGTTCGCAGCAGAAGCGATATAGACGGATCCGGTGTTGCCATAGGTGGTGGAACTTAGGCCGTTTGGAAGCTGCTGCCGGACAACATTTCCGTAAGCGGTGATCTTCTGATGGAATGTCAATACACTGCCATTCGAGACGCCAACAAACAGGTCGCCATTCGTGTGAATGCGTCCCGCAAAATCCAAGTCCGGACTGTTGAAGAAACCTAAACTGCTTTCGGAAAACACACCGAATTGGAACACCGGAATCAGTGCCACTTCTGCCGTCCGGATCATTCTCACCTGGCTGCCTTGACCCACCCGCGTCGTCGCCGATAGCGTGACCGGAATAATTTCCGCATTCAGGCCTGCATTCGGGCCGCTCTGGATTGTGCCAAAACAAGGCTGGTTGCCGCTCGGGCCGCAATTGTTGTTTGCCAAGGCTCCTGCGCCATTGCAACTCAGTGTCACCTGATACTCGGTATAGTTGATCAAACCCGTGCTGGGCGGCTGGCCGGCGGCAATCGCATTTGTAATCTGATTGCAGCTCGGAGCCTGCAGCGTCGTAAAAACGCCGGACAGGTCGGCGGTCATTTTCTCGAGCGCGCCTTCCGTGGCATGGAATGCGATGTTGTTGTTGAGGTCGTTCCCGCCCACCTTTACTTCAGTGTTTGCCATCATCAGCAAAGCACCTGCCATAACCGTGACCAACACCATCAGCAGGAGGCACACTACGAGCGTAAACCCCGACTCGCGCCGTTTACGGAGCTGCCCAGGTGAAACTTTTGCCTGATTTCTTCGGATCAGCAATTCTTTCATGCCAATTCCCCTCCTGCTAATTGATCGCATACCGATTCTGGAAGCTCATATTGCGCAAGCTGACCGAGGTCTGCACGTCCAAACTCTGGTAGCCCTTATTTGCCCCTTGCAGGGGACTTCTCGCTGTCAGGTGCACAATATTCACTTTCCGGATTGTGTTTATTGTCCCCGGAACAGGGGACAGTACGGATGGTGTGAAGTTTCCATTCGCATCGTAAGTGTCGTAGGTAATGCGAAGATCGACGACATTCTCCGCGAGCGGAACCGGAGTTTGTCCGTTTACCTGGCGCATTAGCGTCGGAACTCCCGTCGAGTTATCGATGTAATAGGTAATTGCGAGCAGACGCACGGCGGTCGTACCCGGCTGCCCCATCATTTGCTGCAACGAACCAGTGGCAGTCGCGGACGGCTGGTTCATTCTGGCGTTATCGGGGTTGGCGAACGTCACCGTGAATGGACTCGCCGCACCGTTCGCATTGATCGTAACCTCGCCGATTGCTTGTCCGCCGGCTGAGTTGGTGAACAGGACGAAATCCCCGGCCTTCAGTCCCCATGCCGGATCGCTAACAGATTGAACAGCCTGTGGAAGCGGTGGCGACTGGCAGCCTGCAGTCAAAGGGCTCTGAATGGTAAAAGTCGCCTGCGTAGAACTCGGGAATGTAACGTTGTAGCACTGCAAGGCAAACTGCATATCCGCGTAGGTCACGGTGATTGCGTCCGTATTTCCTTGACCCGCAAAAACCTGCGCGCCAAGACCGTTCCCAGGAATAATCCAGTAGAAGAAAGGCGTCGGATTGAGCGGGAAGTTCACCCCGGCCCGGCTAGCAACGGGAAGGTAGCACTGCGCCTGGTCACATCCGTAAATGGCGTTCACCACACCGGGTCCAGCGACGAGCCCAATTCCTCCAGGCGTTCCGGTAAGGCCCGTACCGGCCATGCTGATGTCCTTCACCATCATGTTTTCGGCTGCGCGGAGATCTTGCTGCATTTCTGCACGTTGGGACGCTACCCAGGTTGCATTGGCCGCGCTCGTGTACATCTGCGCGGCGACCGTCACCAGGAGAGTACCGACTCCCATTGCGACGAGTGCCTCAAGCAATGAAAAACCACGACTCGATTTTTTCGCCTTCGCGCGCATGAGTCCTCTCTAGCGGTATTGCGAGATGTATCCCGATAACGTGTACGTCTTGGGGAGAGGTGATCGGGGCGTAGTGTACGTAATCACGATCGTGATCTGACGGACCGTGCTGGTGCCAGCCACATTTGTAAGTACGATCGTTCGCTGAAAGTTCGTCAAAGCTATCGTTTTTCCGGACAAGGTACCGTTAGGGTCCGTGACCGCGAGCGTCATCGCTGGGCCATCGTCAACCGTACCGATGATCCCATCCGCGCCGGCCTGATTGATCGGCATAGCTCCGTCGACGAAAATGCCTCCGTTTGAGACGTTCTGCAGATCACCCCAAACGACGGCTCTCCCGAGCGCAGTGTCAACCTGATCGGTGTCTCGGGCAGTAAAGATATTTTCCATCGCCTCCGAAGCCAACTGCTTCGCAATCATGTCTTCTTGCGAACTTTGGGTCGAAGCAAGAGCAACACCGAACGTCGCCAGGAGCGCGATGAGCCCAATTGTGAGAACCACGAGCGAGATCATGACCTCGATCATGGTGAAGCCCCGCTGCCCAGCATCGGGATGCCTGGGGGTGGATGTTCTTGGAAGTTTCATATTCGAGTCCATTGAGTAGCCGCGCCATTGGGAACTAAACGCCACCCGCGCAGGCGCCCGGTAAGTCCGCGCAGCGTGACTGCCCGAGACGTCGTCACACTACCCGGTCGTGCGAGGTAAACAATGCCATCATTCACGTTTCCGTTTACATCGCGGGCCGATCCATCCGGCCAAAAGTAAATGACATTGGATCCGCCGGCGCCGACATTCACGTCGAAGTTAATTGCTCCGGTAGCGGCGCCGAGTCCAATACCATCAGGAACGGTAGCCTTGGTGTTGGGCAGCGATGGTTCTGCGTCGAACGACACATCACCTGGCAAAGTGATCTTAAGATTGAGATCGGAAACACCGGGATTTTGCGGCGCAACTGTGATAGTGCCGGGTGCGGTGAACGTCAGAATATAGATTCGGCATTGTGAGACGGCAGTCTCCCTCGCCTGTCGCATTGCTTCCAAGGTTGACGTGTACGCTGCGCTGACGTGGGAATCCTGGATCGTATCTTGCGCGTTCACATACGCCAAACTAAACGCCGCCAACGCTATAGCAACCACCACCAGCATTTCCAGCAGGCTGAATCCGGCTTGTCTGTTTCTTTTCATCGAACGTCCCCGGCTCCAAGACGGGTAAGCGGATGCGACGCTCGGTCGCACTCCGCGCAGCGGTCTAATAGCTCTGCAGAGAGTACTGAGGCGAGAAAACCCCTTCAAATTACTCTGGTACATCCGTAAGTAACTGTTCAGATGGCGCCTGCGATGGCAGCTGAATTGTGAGCTTAGAAAATGGCCCAAAATGGCACGTTAGGACTAGCCCGAGCAGTTTTGGTGTCAGGCGTTTCCGGTTTGGAAATCGGAAGTGTCCGCGGAAGTGATTACCAACGTAACAGAAGGTTCGCGGACTAGGCTGTCCGGTAGATCGCAAACTGACCTGTCACGGCAAATTCACGCCAAGGAACTCGATCCAAGAACACCCGATGCTCCGGGTTGTGGTAGACGATATAAATCTCCCGGGGCTTCTGTTGCAGCGAGAGCTCTAAATTGTCAATTACTCGGCGGAAACTGTTTTCCGGCAACGGATTGAACAGGTACACCACCAGCGGCTCCTGCGGAAAGACGAACTCGCGTGCATCAAGGCACTGCGACTCGATCGCGAAACATTTCTGCCGTTCAGCTTTGTACCGTCGAATATTTTCCTTCGCGATGTGATTCAGTTCCTCAAAAAGCTCGACTCCGAGAATTCGTTGAAATGGATAATCCGAGGCCATCAACAGGGTGCGGCCCTTCCCCGCGCCAATGTCTACGAAAGTAAATTCGCGGTGATCGATCGGGAGTTGCGCGATCATCTGGTGAAAAAGAGCCGGCTCGGTTGGTTGATAAAGCGAAATTGCTAGTGTGCCGAGAAATCGGGTCGCGTTCGAGACCGTCGCCTCTGTCGTGTCCACCCGGTGTTCCCAGTCATAATCGATGTCTCCGTAGCGCAGGCGCTTGCGTTCAGGAGTGGAATCACGCACGAACTCGTACATTTCGCGCATCAACTGACGCACAGCACCCATGATCCCGAGTTTGGGAGCCCGTTCGGACCACCAATCGCGGGCAGCCCGTATTAGCGTGTAGCGGTGATTTCCAGACCGCATCATTTGATCCTAGCTACGCAATTCGAACACAGTCAGCGCTATTCCTCAGACCAGACATCGCCCCACTCGGCTCTGCGTGCCTTGCGGTAAAGCTTTCTCTGAGATTTCGTGATCGTGCTCTGTTTCAGGCCGGAGCCCGTGCAAAGGTGCAGCTTTACGTGTCCAGCGTATTTCAGCGGATGACGAACGATGCGCCCAGACACCTGTTCGTGTGCGGTTCGGCTGGCTATCAGGTAAGAGAACTTCTCATCCTCATACCCGAGTTCGGCGCCCTTCAACTTGCGGTGTTCGGAAGACCGTTCCAAGCGCTGCGAGAAGTGACACCAGTCGTTGGCGCTGGCCATCGGACACTCGACTTCGTGCGGACAGGGCGCCAGAATGTGCATGCCGGCACCGAGTAGCTGTTGCCGTGCGGCCAAAACGGTTTGGAAGTCAACCGGCGTGCCCGGACTGATGATAACCAGCAGATCTCCTGCATGGGCGCGGGCTGATTCGATTGCTGCTCTCTGAGCGTCGGTGGTGAGTTCTCCAAGAACATAGGACATAACAATCAGGTCAGTTTTGGACCTCGGCATTTGTGCCAGGTCGCCTTGCCTCCAACTCGCCTGCCGGATCGCTTCTGTGCTGCTCGCTTTGGCCAGACGCTCGCCCGCGCTGCACATAGCCGCATCTTTTTCCAATAGCGTGAAACTCTGGATGGATGGAAACACCTCCGCCGCTGCCCACATCGCGGTGCCCGGCCCCGCACCCAAGTCGAGCATCGAGCGCGGCTGCCACTCCGGAAAACGCACCGCGATCTCGTTGAAGACGCGACCGGCCGCCGCAAAGGTCGCCGGCATTCGAACCTGAAGATAGGCTCCAAGCTTGGTGTTTGAATCCATCCGCGTACATGGATTCGAGCCTCGATAGGCGACGCTCAATTCGGCAGCGGCCCGGGCGAGCTCAAAATGTGGGATCTCGGCCGTAACCGCATCGACTGCTGCTCGTAGTTCAGCAGGAAAGCGCATGCGCGTTCAGTCTAATTGCTGGCAATGGAGGCGCGTGAAGTCCTTTGCAAAAACCCGTAAACTATCGCAACGGAGAAGGTGCCGGCGTAAGTGTCCTGAGCACCGGCAAGCAGCTTGGCGTCGACCGAAAGCTACGTCTTCAAATCTAAGAACATTCAACCCCGGAGCTCTCGTCGGATCCGAACGACATTCGTGTTTCTGACCGTGTGGATCCTATGCGCGGCGTACCAAGGTGCTCTGCTCAAGAGAGGCTGGGTTCCTCACGACGATGGCGCCTTCGCCCTTAGTGCCCAGCGCGTGCTTCATGGGGAAATGCCACACCGTGATTTCGACGAACTCTACACCGGCGGGCTCACCTATATGAATGCGGCTGCATTTCGGCTTTGGGGCGTGAACCTTGCTTCGCTGCGCTGGATGCTCTTTCTTTTTGTTCTTGCCTGGATTCCTGCGGTTTTTTATATCGCAACACGCCTGGTCGGAACGTTCGCTGCCGGCGGCATCACTTTTCTCGCAGTCGTAGCCAGTGTACCGGTGTACTCTGCACCCGTGCCGTCGTGGTACAACCTGTTTTTCGCAACCTTCGGAACCGCAGCACTGCTTCGGTCATTAAGCAACCGCTGCCGCACGTGGCTCTTTATAGCCGGTCTGTGCGCAGGATTGTCTTTTCTCGCCAAAATCTCAGGACTGTATTTCCTGGCTGCGATCCTGTTCGTGATCCTCTTCCAGGAGCAGAACAGTTCGCGAAAGGCCGAGCCGAAAACAAAAGTTCAAACGTATTCCGTTTTTCTGATTGTGGGTCTCGTGGCCTTCATCGCGGTGCTACTGAGGACAATTGGTAGGATCAATCCCTCGTACGCGGTTCAATTCATTCTCCCCGGGCTCAGTATTGTTGCGTTTGTCGCCTGGCGTGAATTTCACTTCGCACACCAACGGACTGCCGCGCGCTTCCAGGCATTGGCAAGCTTGGCACTGCCAGCTCTGATTGGCTTCGCAATCCCTGTGCTCGCATTTGCGGTGCCCTATATCAAAGCTCACGCGCTCGCTTCGCTGCTGCGAGGTGTGTTCGTCTTGCCGACCAAGCGCTTCGCCTTTGCTGCACTGCATCCGACGCACCTGCGCGCTATCAACCTGATCGCCACCGCGGTGCTGGTGTTGGTGCTCGCTAACGCGACCAGCCGGCGGAACATGGCTCGCTGGCAGCAACTGCTGGTCACAGCGGTATGTCTGGCGCTGTTGATTGCGTCTTTCCGATTGCACGTGGCGTACAGTTTTGTGTGGAGTTCGATGGTGCTGCTCGTGCCCGTATCGGTCATCATCGGTTTGCTGATGCTAAGGCGCGACGAACTCTCTCAGCCGGAGGAGAAGTCCGGTTTCCTGTTTGTCCTGGTTTCCGTGGTTGCGCTCACCTCTTTGATTCAATTCCCGTTCGCCGCACCTATCTATTTCTGCTATGTCACGCCTCTCCTTGCGTTGACGTGTGTCGGAATCGTAGCGGCGCGCCCGCATGCGAACCATTATCTTCTGATCACCATTACGGTTTTCTACATAGCTTTCTGGATTTGTCTCGCGACTCCGGGCTTCATTTACAACCTCGGACTTCGTTACGCTCCGAATAGTCAAACGGCTTCGTTAGACATGCCTCGTGGTGGA
>JAJPJE010000032.1 GCA_021324365.1 Terriglobia bacterium
AACCCGCTGCTTCAGTCTTCTTATTTCGCCGCCGGAGGCGACGGACTGCTGCTCCTCACCTTTGACGAGTGCGGAGGTGGCGAAAACAGCACCTGTGGTGCGCACATTTTTTCCGCGATGTTCGGACCGCATGTCCGTAAGGGATACGTTTCCAGCGCCGCTTACAACCACTCCAACATGTTGCGTACGATTGAAGATGCACTCGGTCTGCAGCCTTATTTCGGAGCCGCGACGAACGTAACGGCAATGACTGACTTCTTTAGCACAACAGTTGCGTCCGGAAGTACCTCCTGCACTCCACCGAGTTCGCCTGGTGCGGTCCTCTGTACGCCTTCGGCGGGACGAACTTACGGCTCTCCTGTGCTGTTTACCGGAGCAGGCACTGCCAAGAGTGGATCGGTGAATCACCTGGAGCTTTGGGTGGACGGTAAAAAGGTCAACGACTATTCCGGAGCCGTACTGAATACCAGTACTGTGCTCGCATCCGGTACACATACGGCCACCCTGGTGGAAGTGGAGCCGAACTGGAGTTACATCAAGTCCGCGCCGGTAACGTTTACTGTTGGAGGATGCACGCCGCCAACTTCGGCCGGCGCGAAGCTTTGTTCACCAGTTGCGGGACAGAGCTACTCATCGCCGGTTGCGATCAGCGGGGCCGGTACGGTTGCCAACGGATCTGTGAACCATCTGGAGCTCTGGCTGGACGGTCATAAGATCGGGAACTACTTCTCGAGCACGATGACCGCGACCGTGTCATCGTCGAGCGGTACGCATACGGCCACTCTGGTGGCGGTTGACGCAAACGGCAATTACGTGAAGTCGACTCCCGCGACTTACTCCGTGAAGTAAGTCACTTGAATCCGGCGGAGCCGCGTGGCTTCCGCCGGATGTCTCTCGGCCTAGATTCTTCGCCGAACAAAGTCGGACTCGGGACGAGAAAATGAGAGAGCTTGTTTCGGCGCAGCGGAAGCCACGCCCCTTCAAAGCAACCGGTTCTAATGATTCTTGGGCTTGACAGGGGTTGAGCCATTCGTGTCGGCACTATGCTGGATCGGTGCCTGTGCACCGCCGATCTCCTGCGAGCTATTGGGATTCTGATAGTTGGGCCTGGTGCTACCAACGCCAAATGTTCCTTCAGGCGCGCCTACTTCCGTCTGCTCGGCGCTAGCTGCCAGATCCGTAGCTGCCCCACGCGATTCTCCCACTTGTTCCCAATTCGGTGGATGGCCCGGCAAGTCATAGACGGTGGGGTTGTGATTGGTTGCGCCGTTCTTGCCGCGTTTTTGCATTACTCCTGCCTGTGTGTCGGGACCGGCGGTGTTCTGGGTGACGTGTGTGGTGGTTTCCGTGATCACGTCGCCTTCGTTGCCTGCTTTTCCAGTGATTGCAATGGCCGGTAACTGCTCAACCACTTCGGGATTACATAACTCACCGGTTTGAACGATATTGTCGACGTGAAAACCGGGATAACCGGACTGGTCCGGGCGCGCCAGCGGATGCCCGCTCAGCCTGACCACATGATTCACGTATTGCGACATATCCCCGGCCTGCAGAGAGTACATGCTGCCATTGCCCGATCCGCTCAGCCAGAAACGTCCCTGCCCATCGACAACGCAACCAGATAGGTTGCTCTCTTCCGAGAAAGTGCTGGGAGAACCGATCGCCGGTATGGTGCCGGTTGTTCCCTTGTCGACTTGGGGCTGCTGCGATGAGGCCTGGCTCTTCCGAGTTTGCGCGAAAGCTAAAGTTGCGCATACCACCAGCGCAAAGATGAAGATGAGATGTCGCATAAAGTCCCTTTCGGCCGGCTGCACGAAGCCCAGTCTGTTCAGTTAGACTTGCTGAGACACTCAGCGGGTTTGCCCTGAATCCGAACAATCACGTGAAACCGCATTCCGACGAACTCTGGATGGAAGAAGCCTTGCGCGAAGCGCAACGCGCTCGTTTGCTTGGTGAAGTGCCGATTGGAGCGGTCGTCGTGTTTGAAAATCGAATCGTCGCGCGCTGCTGCAATCGTCCGATCACCGAGAACGATCCCACGGCGCACGCCGAGATTCTGGCGCTGCGCGAGGCGGGTCGCGAGCTGCGCAACTATCGTCTGGCGGAATGCGATCTGTTCGTGACGATTGAGCCCTGCGCGATGTGCGCGGGCGCAATCACGCATGCGCGCATACGGCGGCTCGTGTATGGCGCGGACGATGAAAAAGCAGGAGGCGTGACGTCAGTAGTGCAGGTTTTAAATCATCAGGGACTCAATCACCAGGTGGAAGTGGTGTCGGGTGTACTGGCGGGGCGCTGCCGGGAGTTGGTGCAAGCATTCTTCCGCGAGAAGCGCGCTGACAAAGCCGTGCTTTGAAGCTGCGGAGCGTCAGGTGCGCCGAAGAGCCGATTTTTAAGAGCCGATTCAGCGGCTAAGAAAAGGCATTCAAGTTTGTTTATCAGTCGGAGGCGACTCAAATCGGCTCGGGTAGAAAAGACTTGCTTCGCTTCAGCGTGGCTGAGGCCACACCCCTTCAGACCAAAATGCGGAGCGGCCTCTTGCCCCTCTGCTATCATTAAGAAGAGCTGGCGGCCACGCCAGATCCATCGTTTCAACTCGTGTTTTTCGGTAAACCACGGCGCGGAGAGGTGCGTGAGTGGTTGAAACGAGCCGCCTCGAAAGCGGCCATACCTGAAAGGGTATCGGGGGTTCAAATCCCTCCCTCTCCGCCAGAAATTCTGACTTCATTCACCTCCCTCCCGTCCCTGCACCTCGGTAATTGAACCTTGGTGAGGTGTGGAGACTCCCGTTCCGATGCTACCGTTTGGTTTTTGGAAGGGGACATCCAATGACTAAGATTGCACCAAAATCCACACGAACTGCCCGGCCCTCGCAAGGGAAGATCTTGTATTGCGAGGACGATCGCGCGGTGATGGATTCGCAGTCCCGGGTATTGGAGAAGGCCGGTTATACGGTTGAGCTGGCGCATGGCCGCGCGGCGGCGGAGCAGGCATTTCGAAGCGGCGTGTATGATGCCGCCGTGCTCGGTCACACGCTGAGCAAAGACGCTCGCCATCACCTGGCGTATATGGCGAAGAAGTCATCCGAGGAGACTCAGGTCCTGGTACTGCACGCCAGCGGAAGGCATCCGGCAGTGGATCTGGCCATCGATTCACGCCAAGGCGATGCAGCTGTCCTGGAAGCATTGAATACCGTAATTGAGCAGAAGAGCCTGGCACTGGCACTCTAACTGTCAACAAAGTGCCCTACCCGGCGGGCTTGCATTTTTCCTCGACGCCCGCCGCCGATTGAATTATCCCGCAAACCAGTCGATTGTTCAGTTTTGAACGGGTGTATGATCATCCGGAGTAGCTCTTCCGCTTGAAAAAGCACAACAAGTTGCTGACTTTGGGAAATTTGTGATGGGACGAATCCTTTCTGTTTCGTATGACGAAACATTGCTGCACACCCGCGAAATGTTGCTGGAATCCCGCGGCTACACGGTAGAGTCTGCACTAGGTTTTACGGAGGGCCTTGAACTCTGCAAGCAGAGCGACTTCGGTCTATTTATCCTAGGTCATTCCATCCCGCCAGCCGACAAGCGTGCGCTGATTGATGCTTTCCGGTCTAGCTGTCCAGGTCCGATCATCTCGCTGCAGAAGGTTTCTGAACCGGATGTAGCAGGCGCCGATTATTACGTGGATCCATTTCCAGAAAGCGTGTTGAAGGTGGTTGGGGAAATCCTGGGCGACACCGGGAAAGCAAAGCGCGCCTGAACAGTCGCTGTCGAGCAGCGAGCACGAGCGATTGTTCTTCAGGCGGCGGTTGCCCGCCAGACTTCAAGGAACTGAATCTCAGAAATTCGCACCGGCCGATAGTAGCCGCATTTGCATTGCGAATGGATTAAATCGGAGTTTTGCGGCGGCGGATCAGACGAGCGCAGCACCACGACCCGCTGCTTGCACAAGGGACACGTGTAGCCCACACATATAATTTCGCTAGACATTTCAGCTCGGATCGCTCCAATGAGTATCACAGAACCCGTACCTGAGTAGAAGCGCCAATTTCTGCCGTCTCCAGCGTTGGTTTTTAAGCGTTTACGCGATCTACACATGGCTTTGCAGGCTGCGGATAAACTCTGAGACTCGAATTCCTCGAGCACTGAGATCCTCTCGACAAAAATAAAGGACTTCTGGGGCGCAGCTAAAGTTGCGCCCAAAACAAACCCGGTCGCATTTTCCGCAGCTTGTTTGGCCACACTGGACTTGTCTTTCGCGCTTGGCATCTAACTTGACAAAAAAGGACACCACATGCGGAACCCCGAATATTTGGCAGTTCTTGAGGAGGCTGTCGAGTCAGTCCGCTCTGCGATGGCAGACCGAAGGTTGCCGGATCTCGACGCGGAGCAACTGACCTGGTGGTTTCAAAACGTCACGGTTTCCGATATCAACGAAATCATGAGTCGAAACCATCGGCCAGCAAGAGTTCGCGAACTGAGGAGGGTGGCATGAATCGCGAACTCCCCAAGTTGAGCGAACTCCGACTTGAATCTCTGTCATGACAATACCAACGGATATATTTTCCGGGCGCATTGAAAGTGCAGACGTGGGGCTTGACGTGAGCAGCAGACTCAAAGACCTGTTACAAGCACACATCTGGCGATACTGGCCTTATTGGAAGGCCCGATTATCTCGGAGGCGACGCGGAATGACGCGCAACATTTTCGTGTTCAGTTGGAGAAGGACATCCTCGCGCTCGCAGATGAGCAACTGGAGAGAATGGCCGCGGATTGAGCGCCTAGCAGTACGATTACCGACGACAGCCGAGGATTCATAGCATTGTGGCGAGGTCTCAGGGAAGGATACCGTTGTTTACGCAACCTTGGTTCTTTCGATGTCTCGCTTAACCATCTCGATGAGCTCTTGAATCCGCTGCCTGACAGCGGGTGAAACCTCGGTAGATCCGGCAATTCGCTCAAGAGTAGCAACGATTTCTTCCGGGCTCTCGTTACTATTCATGTGTTCAATTTTGCACAAAAGTACCTGGTGCGCAAGGGGGTAAGCTGGAAGGCTGCTCGTTGCTCCAAGTTGACATCGCGACCGATACTTGCGGCTCAGGACTGCCACGTAAATCCGCATTTCGGACATATTGAAGCTTTTCTTCCCGCGAGCAATGCCACAAGTCCAACCGGAAAAAAGCAGATGCAGACGATAATGACCCATACCGGATAGCCCCCTGTTGCGTCAAAGTATTACATTTTGGACAAGAGATAGCCGCCATTCACTCCTCCTGTAATTAGTCGTTCGATCCAGACGCAAAATAAACACACTGTGACAGTGGCGCCAGCAACGCTGGAAATACTGGAAACTGTTTTGTCGAATTTCGACCAGCACAATGCAATCGGCCGTACGACGATTTGAAACGCAAGCAAGAGAAATAAACCGATTCCGGCGGGATTCGAAAGCCAAGCCGTTTTCAGATCGAAACGCGCAGTCGCAATTAGAGAATGCAAGATGCCGCAACCGGGACACGGTATTCCAAAGAGGAAGCGGCCTAAGCACAAATGTGGAAGGCGTGCGGCGAAAGGAACAGCGAACAAAATTAAAAGAGCCGAGACTGACAGCGCGAAATGATCCTGTGAGTCTCTCGGAATCCCGAGCCTGTCCAAGAGCCACGCCGGAACAATGTTGATTTCCATTTCGGATGGACAATTCTTATCGTGATCACCGCAGCTTAACATGCCGAGTGCCCCGCCCGATTCGTGTTCTTTCGGCAAGCAGAGGTGTGACGAGGGAACTGAGTTCCCTATTTCTTGGTCACCTTCGAGACTGTTACGCTACGTCCCGAAACGTTCTGCGGCGCGAGCGCGGGCTTTTGCGGCTTCCTCTTCCCTGTTTTTTGCCGGTGCAGTGGTCTCGAGCGAATGCAGCAGGCGACTTGCAATCGCCGCAATATCCTCGACCGCAGCATCAAAGGTAGCTTCATTTGCTTTGGAAGGCTTGGTAAATCCGCTGATCTTTCGCACGAACTGGAGCGAAGCGGCGCGCACTTCATCTTCTGTGACCGGCGGATCGAAATTGAATAGCGTTCTAATATTCCTGCACATAAGTGATTTTCCTACTTGTGACGCATCGCGCCCTTCTCGCGCTGCTCTTCAGGCCAAGCCAGGAGCGCAACACGAGCGACCTCTCGCAGCTGAGCACGAGATGCGCCACCGGCCGCTTGCACTGACATTCCCCACAACACCGTAATTATGTAACGCGCGAGCTTCTCGGGATCAACATGACTTGGCAGGTCCCCGTCGGCGGTCGCCCGCTCGAACCGGCAGCGAACAGCGGCTTCGGCACCGGCTCGACGCCTGGCTAGCTCCTGCGAGACCGGCTCTCCCATCGGCCCAGAAGCCAATGCGCCCTGCACCAGCAGACATCCGTCGGGATGATTGGGGCTTAGTACCATCTCAATTGCGCCATCGAACAGCTTTTCCACAGCTTTTCGTGCGGTAGGTTCTTTCAGTGCGTTGGGCAGATACGATGCGGGACGCTGCATGTAGCGATCGAGCACTTTCTTGAAAAGAGCCTCCTTATTGCCAAACGCCGCATACAGACTGGGGACGTTGATGCCCATCGCTTCAGTAAGCGCGGAGAGCGACGTGCCTTCGTATCCGTGCCTCCAGAAGAGCAGGAGAGCGGCGTCGAGCGCCTTCTCCGTGTCGAATTCGCGCGGGCGTCCCTTTGGCATAAATGCTTCCGTAATTATTTAACGATCACTACAATAATCTGCTTGACTCGGAAGCTCAAGGCTTTTATAGGTAGCAGACATCGGGGCTCGGTCAGGGGTGACTGGGCAATTTTTATATCTGCAGTGAGAAGCTAACCAGGAGGGACTCTCGACGTCCTTAAAGCGACGTTGCGGTTCGCCATAGCCATCAGGAGAGATTCGCGTGAGCAAAGTTCGAGTGCTGGTTGGTACCAAGAAGGGTGCATTCATTCTGACTTCAGACGGAAAGCGTGAGAAGTGGGACGTCAGTGGGCCTCATTTCACAGGCTGGGAGATATATCACATGAAAGGCTCGCCGGTTGATCCGAACCGTATCTACTGCTCGCAAACGAGCGGCTGGTTCGGGCAGGTGATCCAACGTTCCAGCGACGGCGGTAAAACCTGGGAAACACCGGGCGGCGGTATGGAAAAAGATGCCCGTGGCTGGCCGAAAGGCGAAAGCAACAAGTTTGTCTATGATCAGAAAGCTCACGCTTTAACGACGCATCAGTGGTATGACGGCACGCAACATCCCTGGGAATTCAAGCGCGTCTGGCACTTGGAACCGTCGCTCACAGATCCTGACACTGTCTATGCCGGAGTCGAAGACGCAGCCTTGTTCCGATCGACCAATGGCGGGAGCACGTGGGAAGAGCTCTCTGGTTTGCGCGGACATGGAACCGGCCCCAAATGGCAACCAGGGGCTGGCGGAATGTGCTTGCATACCGTAATTCTGGATCCGAGCAATCCAAAGCGTATCTACATCGCCATATCGGCAGCGGGAGCATTTCGCACCGACGATGGCGGCGAAACCTGGAAGCCCATCAATCGCGGGCTGAAGTCACAATACATACCAGATCCCAATGCCGAAATCGGCCACTGTGTACATCACGTTGCGATGAATGGAAAGCGCCCGAACACGCTGTTCATGCAGAAGCACTGGGACGTGATGCGCAGCAACGACTGCGGCGAGAATTGGCATGAGATCAGCGGGAATTTACCGACCGATTTCGGTTTTGTGATCGACGTACATGCGCACGAACCGGAGACGATTTACGTCATTCCCATCAAGAGCGATTCCGAGCATTTTGTACATGAAGGCAAACTCCGGGTTTATCGCAGTCGCACGGGCGGAAACGAGTGGGAGGCGCTGACCAATGGTCTGCCGCAGAGCAACTGCTTCGTGAACGTGCTACGCGACGCCATGGCAGTCGACTCGCTCGACAAATGCGGAATTTACTTCGGAACTACGGGTGGCCAGGTTTACGCGTCGGCCGATGCGGGCGACAGCTGGAATCCGATTGTCCGCGATCTGCCTGCAGTACTTTCCGTTGAGGTACAAACGCTGTCATGATCCGAGTCGTGCTGCCGCAGCATCTGCGAACGCTCGCACATGTGCAGAACGAGGTGACACTTGACGTCACTGGGCCGGTAACACAGCGTTCGGTGCTGGATGCATTAGAAGATCGCTATCCCATGTTGAAAGGGACGATCCGCGATCACGTCACGAAGGAGCGGCGTGCCTTTCTTCGCTTCTTTGCTTGTGAAGAAGACCTCTCGCATGATCCACCGGACAAGCCGCTCCCGCCAGAAGTGGCATCGGGGAAAGAACCGTTTCTGGTGATCGGCGCAATCGCAGGCGGCTCGTTATAGCGACGTACTAAGGACAATTTTTAATGCAGACTGCAATGGAAACAGCAAAGGTCTCGAAGGGCGCACTCTGGACAGGGCGCATCTTAAGCACGCTGATCGTGCTTTTTCTACTCCTTGATGGAGCCATGAAGCTGGTGCGGCCGCTTCCGACTGCTGTCGTGGAGGCGTGCACTCACCTGGGCCTGCCACCGCACACGATCCCGCATATTGGGATCACTGTCCTGTGTTGTGTGATCCTGTATGCGATTCCGCAGACCGCGATTTTGGGTGCCATCCTGCTAACCGGGTATCTGGGTGGAGCGGTTGCGATCAATTACCGGGTTGGGGATCCGCTGTTTGGGCATGTCCTGTTCCCTGTTTATTTTGGAATCGTGATCTGGCTGGCACTGTTTCTGCGCGAGAAGCGCCTTCGCGCATTGGTTCCCTTGCGACAAAAAGCCTGAAACCTTCAAGTATTCCCATCGAATGTCGATTTGTAGCGGGCCGCACGTCGTTCCAGTGAGCCCGTGAGGCTCAAATCTAATGTTGCAAACTTCTAAGGAGATCTCCATGCAAGCACAGCCATACCTCAATTTCAACGGCCGCTGCGAAGAGGCGATTGAGTTCTACCGCTCCGCGCTGGGTGCAAAAGTCGACATGATGATGCGATTTAACGAAGCACCCGAGGGCTCAGGCGGAATGATTCCGCCGGGAGCGGGAAACAAGATCATGCACTCCAGCTTCCGGGTGGGAGAGACTACAATACTCGCCGCGGATGGCGAGTGCACTGGCGCACCCACATTCCAAGGCTTCTCCCTTTGTCTGACCCCCGCCACCCCGGCCGAAGCCGAGCGCCTTTTTGGTGCTTTAGGCAAGGGTGGAAAAGTCCAAATGCCACTCATGAAGACATTTTTCTCGCCCAGCTTCGGGCAAGTGCAAGACCGGTTTGGCGTGAGTTGGATGATTTACGTGGCGCCGAAAGCGTAAACGCGGGCGTGGTCGGCCACGACACGGCGACCGATCACGCTTTTATCGCTTTTGCTGCCTCGATTCTATCCCCAGCTCTTCATGATTTCGCCAAAGCATTGCAGGCCGCTGGGGATCACCGCTCCATAACCGTGGCCGGGCTGAGTCCATGCTCCGGAGAGATACAGATTCTTTACCGGCGTGTTGTGGGGCAAGCGGCGGGGATTCGTATTGTCGAGAGTCTGATCGAATCCATAGATCGCACCGCGATAATTTGACGTGTAACGAGCGTTGGTGAGCGGGGTTCCAATTTCTTTGACCTCAATTGCCTTTGACAGCCACGGTATGAGCGTTTTTTCGGCTCTGGCAATCAGCATATCCGCTATCCGCTCTTTCTCTGCTTTGTAGGCTGCCTTGTTTCCTTTCACGTAGTCGGCTGCGAATGGCTTCCAGTGGTCGTAGCCCTGCAGAACCAGCAGATTGACTGTATTCTTCCCCTTTGGCGAATAGTCCGGAAAGAGATTGTCATACACAGTAAGCCCAAACCCAGGGTTGCTCAGGTCTGTTCTTAGTGCTCCTTCGTATGCAGCCTCGTGGTCATAGCCCGTGTTGAAGAAGATCTCGCTGTCTGTGATCCGGACCTCGCGGATCAAATCCTTCTTAAGCCCCAGAAACACCTGAAAGGACGACAGGCTGATGCTGTAGCTGTCGAGTTTCGCCAGGTACTCCTTCATCTGATCCGTCGGCGCCGGTTGCGAGATCAGCGTGTGGAAGGTCTCATAAGCATTTGCGTTAGACACGATGGCTCTTGCCGTGTATTGATGGCCGTCGGCCGTCGCCACACCGGAGGCAGCGCCATCTTTTAGCAGGATTTGACTTACGCGGGTGTTCAACAGAACGCTGCCACTATGCTTGCCGATGAAGTCGACGAATGCGTTGCTGATGGTTTGCGAGCGGCCCTTGGGATAAAAGCCGCCGCCCGTGAGGTACGAATATGTCGGAGAAGCATAGTAGATGCTGGCGAGCTTGGAAGGTGGCAAGCCGTAGTAACCCCACAGAGCCGAGACGATTCCCTTCAGCTTGGGATTGCGGAGCTTGGCATCCACAACCTGTCCCCAAGTGCTGCCGGAGTATCGGTAGGTCACGGGAAAGTCGATTGGAAAGCGGTTGTAGTCGATCTTGCCGTTGCTGGCAGAGAGTCGTCCGATTTCGTTGTTTAGTTGACCCATTTCCTCGAAGAGGGCTCCAACTTGCTCGGCTTCTGCCGGGAATGTTTTCTTCAGATACGCAACGTATTCCGGCAGGTTGCGATTGGGAACCCGAACATCGTGCTCCGGGAAGATCGCGCGATACAGCGTGGGATGCGGAACAAAATCGACGCTCGTAATCTCCGGAAATCCGGGAATCAGATTGTGAACACCATTGCGATCCCCGACTCCAGTCGAGTGCAGCGAAACGTCAAACTCGAACCCACCCGGTCGCTTGAAACTAGTGGCGTAGCCGCCGGGTTTGTCGTGCTGCTCAACGACGAGGACCTTGAATCCCTGGCGCGCGAAGGCCGCTGCGCAACTCAACCCGCCAAGGCCGGAACCAATGATGATGGCATCGAACTCGTTGGAGCCTTTCACTTGCCCATGCGCTACCGGCAACGCACTCCAATCGAGCACTCCGGCGGCAAGCGTTCCAACCAATGTTTGAATGAACTCGCGACGCTTCCACTCAGAAGAAGACATAAGGGGCCCTCCTCTCGTTCGCGACAAGTTAGTGGAGATACGTCCGGAAGCGGAGGACCGCGGTCACGAGTGTAGGTGACGGAGTCGTCGGGCTGTGTTCCTCATGGTCTGACACAGCTCGCTGGCTGGCTACACATTCAGGCCAATGGAGCGCATCAGTTCGAGCCCATTGCTCTTGGTGACGACACCGTCGCGAAGCTTGTAGTCAAAGCTGATCTTGCCATTTTCGAGATGATCCTGGAAGTGTAAATTGCGAACTTTGCTGCCGAGAATATCTTCGATGGCGGTGAGCGCGAGGTCATGAGTAGTGACCAACCCGATAGCGCCGCGTTGCACCAGGGTTCGGAGCAGACCTTCAGCACCGATGGCGCGATCATGGGAGTTGGTACCCTGCAAAAGCTCGTCCAGCAGAAACAGGAGCGGAATCGTGCCGGACGCTTCATCGGCGATTTTTCGCAAGCGGGTGATCTCGGCGTAAAAGCGCGAGCTTCCACCTTGCAAGGAATCGTTCACGCGGATGCTAGCACCGATGGCTAGCGCCGAGAGCCGAAGATGCGCGGCGCGGACCGGTGAGCCAGCCATGGCCAGTACGGTGTTGATCCCGATAGTGCGAAGCAACGTGCTCTTGCCCGACATATTCGATCCGCTGACGATCAGGACCTGCGTTTCGCAATCGAGGCAAACACAATTGCGTACGCAGCGATCAGTCGCCAGCAACGGGTGACCGAGTTGTTCGCCGGCGAACAGCGGCTGTCCGGAGTCCGCGAATTCGGGAAACGGGTCGGCAGGATGTTCGTAAGCGTAGCAAGCGAGCGACAGTAAAGCTTCGATTCGGCCAATCGCATCGATCCAAATAGGAACATTCTGCCCTTCCCTTCTTCGCCACGATTCCAGTGCAAGCGCCACCTGGACCGTGTACAGCACCGGCACGTCGAAGATGCGAAGGAAGACGTTGTGACGCGCCTCGAGAAGTTCTGCCAGGCGCTGCAGCCGTCCGATGACGACGGAAGGTGGGTTGCCGTTGCGCGTGAGGGCTCCCGTGAGTTGTTTCAGGAGCGGGGAGTGAAACTGCTCCGACTCAAAGCGCTGCAGGATCGCAGACAGCAACGGCAAGTCCGCGAGCGCCTCTTCAGCATCGCTGATGACCTTCTGTACATCGTGGCGGAGCTTCAGGAGAACGGCCGCCGCAAGCGCAATCGGTACTGCAAGCCATCCGAGATCACCTCCAGTTAAAACCCAAACACCAATTGCGAGGAATGCGATAGCGATCAGCAAGGAGAGCACACGCCATGGCACAAGCTTGGTTACAATGCGCTGCCCAGCCCAGGCCATGAGTTCGTCGGGATGCAATGCTGACTGAATATCTGTGCCAAGAACGGCAAGCCATTCGCGAACGTCGAGTTTCTCGCGCAGTTCGGAAATCGCGTGCTGGCGTGCCCGAACCTCATCGAGCGACGCGGGATGGAGAAGCCAATCTGCCAGGCGCTTTTCGCCCATGCGGGTGCGTGCACGCGACAGCAGCTCGAAGAGGCTCCCCCGCCCGAAAAGATCGATATCTTCGCAGTAAACGTGGTTGGGATTGCGGAAAGGCTCGCCGGTTTCCCCTTCGCCAATCCACTTGTCGGCGATACGGTTCAGTCCACGGCGGTAGAAGTCTACAGCACGGCGGGCCTGAGACTGCCGTCGAAGGATCGTTTCGTGATAGATGACGAGTGCGACGAAAATCGCGAATGGAAGCAGCAGCCACCAGGCTGTGGAAAGGTGGTGCTTTGCGTACGCCCAAACCATGATGGCGCCAATCGCGAACACCAACAAGCGCAGGTTTCCGGTCCAAATGTGCCAGAGTTCGAGGCGGGCTACTTCCGCTTCGCGAAGCTGCATGCGACGAGAATATTCGGCATTGGGATCGGGCACGCTGCGATTCTAAACGACGAAGTACTTTGCCGCAGGATGGTGCACGATGATCGCCGAGGTTGATTGTTCCGGTTCGAGTAAAAATCCGGTGGTCAAATGCACACCGACGTTTTCCTCCGGCTTCAGCAACTGGAAGAGCTTGGTCTGGTCCTCCATGTTGGGGCACGCGGGATAGCCGAACGAGTAGCGCGATCCCCGATACTTCTGGTGGAAGAGATCGTTGATACGCGGAGAGTCGTCTCCCGCAATGCCCAACTCTTCGCGGATCAGCTTGTGCGCATATTCCGCCAGCGCTTCCGCCGTTTCCACACTGAGGCCGTGATGATACAGATAGCGAGTGTAATCGCCAGACTGGAACATCTTTTGCGTTTCTTCCGAGGCGCGGCTGCCGATCGTCACCAGTGAAAGTCCGATGATGTCCACCTGACCAGATGATTTCGGCGCGAAGAAATCGGAGATGCACAAGCGGCGTCCTTCCCGCTGACGGGGAAAAGTGAAGCGTAGTAACTCTTTGCTTGTGTCCGGCGAATAAACAATCGTGTCATTGCCTTCGCTCTGCGCCGGGAAATAGCCATACACTACTTTCGGCTCGTACCAACCCTTGGCGATCACCTCGTGCTGGCACTCTTTCAGCACAGGCTTGAATTTCTGCTCGACCAGTCGCGCATAGTCTTCCTGGGATGCGGTTTTCAGCTGCCACTGGTTCTTGAACAGGGCAGTCTGGTTAATGTAGTTGAAAATATCGCGCAGGTCGAAATCCTTCCGGACCCGAACTCCGTAGAACGGCGGCTTCGGAATATTCGGTGGAGGTCCAACTACTGCACTGCGCTGGGTCGAAACCGGCAGAGCTTCGGCTTCCGCGACGGCGGCCGCCGCCGCAGCTTTCGCGGCAAACTGTTTTCGTTGGCGACCTTCGGCAATACGGGCAAGCTTAGCCTCGTCACCAGCCACCAGATCTTCCATCACGTGAAGGCCGTCGAATGCATCCCCCGCGTAGAAGACGGCGTTCGAATACTCTGCACGGAGGTCGTCTTCGACGTACTTGCGGGTGAGAGCAGCGCCACCGCAAATCACGGGATATTCAAGCTTCTGCAGCTGTAGGTCCTGGATGACGTACTTCATCTCCAATGTCGATTTCACCAGCAGACCGCTGAGGCCGATCGCGTCTGCGTGGTGTTCCTTTGCGGCGTGAATAATCGCTTCTGCAGGCTGCTTGATTCCCAGGTTCACGACTTTGTAGCCGTTGTTGCTCAGAATGATGTCGACAAGATTTTTGCCAATATCGTGCACATCGCCTTTGACGGTGGCGAGCACAATGGTGCCCTTCTGTGCGCCCTCTTTTTTCTCCATCCTCGGCTCGAGATACGCGACCGCCTGCTTCATCACACCGGCAGAATCCAGCACCGAAGGGAGCTGCATCTTGCGCGCCCCGAAGAGTTCTCCGACAGTTTTCATGCCATCGAGAAGAACGTCGTTGATCAGGTCGAGCGGCGAATACTTCAGGAGCGCGGACTCGAGAACATCCTCGAGCGTCTGGCGCCGGCCGTCCGTGCCGATGGCCTTTTCGCCGTTGATGATCAGGTGCTTGAGCTTGTCCTCCACCGAGAGCGACTCAACTGCGACTGGCGCTGCATCCGACTTCTTTTCTTTGCCGGAGAAGTAGTTCATGTAGTTCTGCAGCGGATCACCATCGGTCATGTCGCGATAGATCAGCTTCCGTGCAAGTTCAACTTCGGCTTCAGGAATCTTGTACAACGGATAGATTTTAGAGTAGTTAACAATGGCCATATCAAGGCCATGATTGACGGCTTCGTGCAGGAATACGCTGTTCAGAACGCGTCGCGGATAAACATTCAAGCCAAAAGAGATGTTGCTGACACCGAGAATTGTGCACACCTCGGGCAGCTCTTCTTTGATGCGCTTTACAGCCTCCAGAGTTTCGATACCAGCCGTGCGGTACTCCTCCTGACCGGTAGAGATCGGCAGGGTCAGCGCGTCAAAAATCAAGTCGACTGGACGAATGCCATATTTCTCTGTTGCCAGGTGGTAGATGCGCTTGGCAATCGCAACCTTTCTGTCCGCGGTGAGCGCCATTCCCTCTTCGTCGATGGTCAATGCGATGACGGCTGCGCCGTAGCGCTTTGCCATAGGAAGAACTTTTGCGGTTCGCTTTTCTCCATCCTCGAGGTTGATCGAATTGATGATTGCCTTGCCGGGAATGCGCTTCAGCGCAGTCTCGATCACGTTCGCCTCAGTTGAATCGACGACGATCGGAGCGGGCACGCGCGTCGCGATCTTCTCCATTACGTGATCCATGTAGGCGTTCTCATCTTCGCCGACGATCGCTGTGCAGACGTCGATCATGTGCGAACCTTCGTTGGCGAGACGCTTTGCGAGAGCAAGAATTTCGTCGTAGTCGCCGGAGCGAACCAGGTTGCGGAAATGCTCAACTCGCGTGGTCGTGTTCATTTCCTCGGCAACGACGAGCGGCTTGGGATCGAGATCCAGCGGGACCGACGTATAGGCGCTCGATGCCGCTCCGACGGCCTTTACATCTCTTCTTGCCGGTTCGAGGTTTGCGCACCCGTCAACAAGGGCCCTGATGTGATCGGGAC
The DNA here is from genome assembly GCA_021324365.1 of Terriglobia bacterium. Lineage (GTDB taxonomy): Bacteria > Acidobacteriota > Terriglobia > Terriglobales > Acidobacteriaceae > JAJPJE01. The sequence continues at coordinate 15,597 of JAJPJE010000032.1, forward strand.
CGGTTCCACAGCATCCACCAACAACGCGAACGCCATACTCCGAGATGAACAGCTTGTGATACTCCACCAGTTCGGCAGGCGTCAGATCGTAAACCGGCTTGCCCCCTTCGTTGCGTGGAATGCCGGCGTTGGGCAGAACGGAAATCTGCTTCGGCGAATACAGGCCGAGGTAGCGGACCGCGTCATTCATCTCCTTCGGGCCCGTCGCGCAGTTCAGACCGAAGATGTCGATGTCGTATGGTTCCAGTGAGGTCAGCGCGGCGCCGATATCGGTACCGAGTAGCATGGTGCCTTCTTCATTGGCAAGCGTAACCTGCACTTGCAGAGGAAGGCGCTTCCCTGTTTTCTTCATCGCCTCGAGCATTGCGATGGTGCCGATTTTCGTCTGCAAGAGATCCTGCGAGGTTTCAACCAGGAGCAGGTCGACTCCGGCCTCAATGAGCGCCACTGCCTGCTCCACGTAGATGGAGACCATTTCATCGAAACTAATGTGTCCCAGAGATGGAAGCTTTGTGGTCGGCCCAAGCGAGCCGGCGACCCAGCGTTTACGGGTTTTCGTCGAATAGCTGTCAGCGACCTCGCGCGCGAGTTTGACGGCAGTCTTGTTAATTTCCTCAACACGGTCCTGCAGCCCGAACTCGGCGAGCACGATACGCGAGCCGCCGAACGTATTCGTCTCGATGACATCGGCTCCGGCATCGAAATAGCTGGCATGAATCTGCCTGATAATGTCCGGACGACTCAGTGCCAAAATTTCACTGCAATTTTCCTGGCCCCAGTAGTCGTCAAGGGTCGGATTAAACTTCTGGATAGACGTGCCCATGGCACCGTCGTAAATGACGACTCGTTCCTGGACGGCCTGGAGAAAATCGGTCATGTAGTTGAAGAAGTCCCTATCTCCGTACAGCAGTGGATTGAATTGCCCCTATATGCAAAACCGGCCCCGAAGGACCGGTTTTGACTGACGAACTCTGCCTGCCAAAACCGTCAACTCGTGAGGGCGGGCATACCCTTGTCAATCTCGGCCTTGTTAAACACGGCATTTGCACCCAAATGTGCAGGCATCGGAGCCAGCAACTGCTCTTTACGATAAACGAGATTGCTGGCGTTAAATGTTGCCAATTCGAAGCCGTGCCCGTGCGTAATGGCGTCGGTTGGGCACGCCTCTACGCAGTAGCCGCAGAAAATACAACGGTTGTAGTCGATGTTGTAGACCTTGGCATACCGCTCGGCGCCGCTGATTCGATTTTCCGCCGTATTTTCGGCAGCTTCTATATAGATACAGTTCGACGGGCACGCGGCAGCGCACAAAAAACACGCCACGCACTTTTCCAGCCCATTTTCATCACGTTGCAATACGTGAACACCACGGAAGCGCTCCTGGAACTTGGCTCCCTTCAAGGGTCCAGGGCCATCCGGATAGTTCTCGACGACCGTCGGAGCGAACATCTCCTTTAGAGTTATGCTCATGCCCTTGGCGATCGCGGCAATGTTTTTCAGGATTGGCATGCATTTTCAGTATAAATGCTTAGGCCTTTGTTCGTGAACTCTTTAGGCGACGGGAGACCAGCTACTCTGGCGTCCAGCTCGCGATACACCCTAATTAAGGGTTACAGCAAAATAAACACAGATCAGAGGTCAACTCCTACAAACTGCAGCAGCCCGCCCCAGCATCTTGGACCAGCAAGGGGCGTGAGTGCACGCGAGCTGCGCTCCGCGGGGGATAGGATGTTTGGCTTCGGTCTACAGCACCGTTTCGACAGAGTGGATAGAAAGCAGATCCTCTTTGTTTTACTCTTAATCAGTGCTCTCTTCCGATTGGATATGAGTGCATCGGCTCAGTGCACCCCAAATCCGAACAACAACACGCTCACGATCTGTACACCGCTGAACAATCAAACGGTTTCATCCCCGTTCACCGTTTCCGCGGAAGCGACTTCCAGCGCAGCCGTAACCAAATTTCTCGTTTATCTCGACAGCGTCTTGAAATACCAGCAGCTGAATACAAAATCGATTTCCACCAGCATCTCTGCTGGAGCTGGTACGCACAACCTGACGGTGCAGTACTACAACGGAGCCTGGATCAAGGCGACGGAATACATCACGGTCGGATCCAGTTCTGGCATTAGCGTCACGGTCAGTCCGGCCTCAGCCACATTGGCTCCCGGCGGTACGCAACAATTCACTGCGAACGTCACCGGCACCACGAACACGAGCGTGACATGGGCGGTCGATGGCATGTACGGCGGCAACACGACTGTCGGGACGATCTCGACCTCCGGGCTCTACACGGCGCCTTCCGGCAGTGGCAGTCACACCGTTACCGCCACCAGTGCGGCCGATACTACGAAGACGGGCGCGGCGACCGTGACTGTGACCTCTTCTTCCGGTGGGGGCTGCAACCCGCCAACCTCGCCGGGAGCAGTGATCTGCAGCCCATCAGCGGGCAGCACCGTTTCGTCTCCGGTGCAATTCAGCGGCGCGGGAACGGGTGCCAGCGGCAGTGTGAATCATCTTGAGCTCTGGATCGATGGCGGCAAGATTAACGATTACCCAGGGAACACGATGAGCGCAAGCGTTGCCCTCGCGAACGGATCTCATACCGCAACACTGGTTGAGGTTGATTCGAAAGGGGCGTACATCAAGTCGTCCCCCGACACATTTACTGTGGGTGCCAGTACTGGCGGCGTGTCAGTAAGCATCAATCCGACATCTGCTACCGTCGCGACTGGCGGTCAGCAGCAGTTCAGTGCCACGGTCTCGGGAACGTCGAACACGAGTGTGACATGGTCGGTAGACGGAACTGCGGGCGGCAGCAGTACAGTAGGGACCGTCAGCACTTCCGGCTTGTACACAGCGCCAAGCACAACCGGAACGCACATGGTGACTGCAACCAGCGTTGCTGACTCAACTAAATCGGCTAGCGCCACGGTTACGGTAATTACGCCAGGCACTTGCGGTGGAGGCTCCAACAACACCATTTCCATTTGTGCCCCGGCAAATGGGGCTTCCGTGACATCTCCTTTCCAGGTGATTGCGCAGGCAAACTCCAGCGCTTCTGTCAGCAAGTTCCTCGTATACATCGATAGCGTGCTTGTGTATCAGCAAACGAACACAAGTTCGATAAACACCACTGTCTCTGCGGCGGTAGGAACGCACAACCTCGTTGTGCAGTACTACAACGGGAACTGGATCAAGGGCGCGGAGACGATTACGGTCACTTCCGGTGGTGGTGGCGGTGGTGGTAGTTGTAGTCCCCCATCTTCTCCGGGAGCAGTGATCTGTACCCCGGCGGCAGGAAGCAGTGTTTCCTCTCCGGTAACATTCACCGGTGCCGGAACAGGAGCCAGTGGGAGTGTTAATCATCTAGAGTTGTGGGTCGACGGAACCAAAATTAACGACTATCCGGGGAGCACGATGACGGCGAGCGTGCCTCTCAGCGGCGGATCACACACCGCCACACTGGTTGAAGTTGATTCCAGTGGCGCCTATCTGAAATCGACGCCGGATACATTCACGGTTAGTTCCGGTGGAGGCGGAGGTGGCGGTACAGTGGCTGTCACCACATATCACAACGATGTCACTCGCGAGGGCGCGAACACGGCCGAGACCACGCTCACTACGGCAAACGTCAACTCTAGTTCCTTCGGTAAGCTGGCAACGTACGCGGTCGATGGGCAAGTGTATCCGCAGCCGCTCGTCTTGCCGAACCTCACGATCAACGGTGGAGCCCATAACGTCCTATATGTCGCTACGGAGCATGACAGCGTTTACGCCTTCGATGCCGATGGCGGCGGCACGCTGTGGAGTAAGAGCCTGCTCGGACCTGGCATGAGCCCCGTTTCCAGCAGCGACACGCAAGGTGTGTCGCCGGAAATCGGCGTGCTCGCCACGCCTGTTATCGATCGCAACAGTGGAACTATCTATCTTGTTGCGATGGTTAACAACAGCGGACAAAACCAATGGTGGCTGCACGCGCTGGATGTAACCAATGGCGGCGAGAAGTTCGGTGGGCCTGTGCGCATTAATCCGACGGTCTCCGGAACAGGTGCCGGGAACGTTGGCGGCAAGCTATCCCTTGAAGGTGGCTGCTACCAGCGGACTGGACTGGCTCTGGCAAATGGAAACATCTACGTCGGATTTGGTCACTGCTCGCACGGCTGGGAGGTTGCCTTCAATGCCGGCAATCTACAGCAGATTGCAGTGTTCAATTCCAGTCCGAATGGAAAGGGAGCGGCAATTTGGAGCAGTGGTGGCGCTCCTGCGGTCGATTCTTCCGGCAATCTCTTCATCGAGACAGGCGTAGACGCGGACAGTACTGTCAATAGCGGCTACAGCAATGCCTTTATGAAGTTGTCTCCAGGTCTGGGCGTGATTGACTACTTCATTCCGTCCAACACCGCCTACTTGACATCGAATGATGCCGATATCGGCAGTGGATCGCCAATTATCATGCCTGACAACTCGTCCTCGCATCCTCATGAACTGATCGGTGCCGGCAAAGACGGCCGTATTTTCGTCATCGACCGCGATCACATGGGAGGATTCAGTTCCAGCGGGAACAACGTGGTCCAGATCGTACAAAGCGGCGCGCGCCAGTTCGATAACTTCTTCGACACGCCGGCGTTCTGGAACGGGCATTTGTACTACCACGCCGAAGGGGATGTCCTGCGTGAATTTGACTGGAGCAACGGCCTGCTTTCGACCTCGCCGGTTGCAGTGGGTACGGCGGTATTCGGAACCCACGGTGCGACCCCTTCGGTATCGTCAAACGGCGGATCGGACGGAATCGTATGGGAGTTGGATACCGGTGGACAGCCGAGCAATCCAGCGATTCTGTACGCATACGACGCGAACAATGTAGGAACGATGCTCTACAACAGTAACGATAACGCCAGCCGCGACTCCGCCGGACCCGCCGTAAAGTTTACGGTTCCGACGATCGCGAATGGAAAGGTATATGTGCCAGCCGGACATCAGGTAAACATCTACGGCCTGCTGCACTAAACCTGTTAAAACTGGGACGCCCTCCTGGCCTGCAAAAGACCAGGAGGGGGCACCCGTGATCGCGATGAACGGTGCAAGAAGAGCGGGAGTCCGACTACCCTATAACTCGTGTACGACATCTGAAAGCGGTCGCCTAGGGGTACGCTCTGGTTTCTCATCTGCGTAGCCGATGGCAAGAATCGCCATAGCTTGCACTCCGACTGGAGTGCCGACGACCTCCGACACTTTCTTCGGGTCGAATGCCCCGACCCAGCACGCACCCAAACCAACTGCGGTCACAGCCAACATCGCCTGTGTAGTTGCAATGCTGGCGTCCTGCATCGCGTAGATTTCCGCACCGGGATATTGGCATCGTGCGGCATGCGTGCAAAAAACCAGCAGGACAGCTGCGTTCGCGATCCACTCCTGGTCCCATGTACTCCGTGCGATGGCCTGCCGCAGGGCCGCGGTCTTCACGACATAGATTTCGTAAGCCTGAAAATTTCCCGCGGAGGGCGCCTGATTCGCTGCTTTCAGAATTGCTTCCAGCTTTTCGGATTCGATCGGTCGTGATTTGTATTTGCGTATGGACTGCCGCCTCTGGACTACCTCGAAGTATTCCATGAATATGACTTTCGTATGATTATTTGATTCCTAACTCCTTCGCTAGTTCCTTCCAGCGTTCGTCGACGCGGGCTCTGGTCGCTTTGTCCATGACGATCTCATCGGGCCAGGGCCGGGCGAAGCCCTCGGTGGGCCATTTACGGGTGGCGTCGATGCCCATCTTCGACCCGAAATCCGGCAGGCGCGAGGCGTGATCGAGCGAGTCGATTGGTCCCAAAGTGAACTGAATGTCGCGTTCGGGGTCGATGTTGTTGGTTGTGCGCAGCACCACCTCCCCGATGTCGTGCACGTTCACATCCTCATCGACCACGATGATGCACTTGGTGAACATCGCCTGGCCCAGGGACCAGATCGCGTTCATCACTTTGCGCGCCTGTCCGGGGTAGGACTTGCGGATGGAAATGATCATCAGGTTGTGGAACACAGCCTCAACGGGAAGGTTGATATCGATCAGCTCTGGGATCGACATGCGCATAAGTGGCAGAAAGATGCGCTCTACTGCCTTGCCCATGTAGGCATCTTCCATCGGTGGCTTCCCAACGATGGTCGTGGCATAGATCGGGTCTTTTCGGCTCGTAATGCAGGTGATATGAAAGACGGGATACAGGTCTTCCAGCGAATAGAAACCGGTGTGGTCTCCGAATGGTCCCTCGGTCCGAAGCTCTTCCAGATTTACATAGCCTTCGAGCACGATCTCGGCGTTTGCGGGAACTTCCAGATCCACAGTCTCGCACTTAACCAGTTCGACAGGCTTTTGACGAAGGAACCCGGCAATCATGAACTCCTCAACTTCGGGTGGAGCGGGAACGATCGCAGAGAATGTCAGCGCGGGATCGGTGCCGATGGCAACGGCAACTTCCATTCGTCCTTCAGGATGTCCGCTTGCGATGCGAGCACCGCCGCCTGAACGCGCCATGATGTCTACAGAAGAAGACGCTTCTGCGTGGCCTTCGGCGACGGCAGCACGCATGCGCTCACGGTAATGCTCGGCGGCGACTTTTTGCCGCTGCCAGTGCATGCCCGTGGTTTTTCCGTCGTAAACCTGCATGCGATACATGCCGACGTTGCGCTTTCCCGTTTTCAGATCGCGCGTGATCACGCATGGCAGGGTGATGAAGCGCCCGCCATCTTTGGGCCAGCACTGAAGGATGGGGTAGTCGAGGACCGAGAACTCGCCGCGCCGGATCACTTCTTTGCAAGGGCCGGTACTCACCTCTTTAGGAAAAAACTTCCCGAGGTCGGCGAGCATAGGCAGCATCTTAATTTTGTCGAGCAGACCTTGCGGACTCTTCACGTCCATGAAAAGGCGTATCCGATCAGCGATGTCGTTCAGAGAATCGACTTCCAGGGCCAGGTTCATGCGCTTCGCTGAACCGAACTGGTTGATCAACACCTGGTGACCTGGATGGCCTTTGACGTTTTCGAACAACAGGGCCGGACCTCCCGGCGCTATGCGCTCCAATTCAGGGTATCTCGCATTACGACGTCGTCCGGCTTTGGAAACCCGGTCAGTAATTTCCGTAATTTCAAGAATGGGATCGACCTCGGCCTGCACACGGCGTAGTTCGCCGGCGTGCTGCAACGCTTTGATCCAATCGCGAAGATCGCTATACGCCAAGCTTCCCCCTTAAGCCCGGGAACTAAGCTGCTGGAATGAACTCTGAATTATAGAGGCTCGTGGCCGTTTTTTAGGTATCACCCAACTCCGCAGCCGCTCTGTTCATCGAAGCAGGCATCACTCTCTTTTCGAGGGCCTAAAGGAAATATGCCTGCCACTTTGGAAAAGCAAATCATCCAGGCGCTATCGAGCCTGGTGCTGAAACCGCAATCGGCTCAGGGTCCCATTCGCTATCTCGCGACGCTCAGCCAGTCGGATTTGCAGCACACCCGCAAGATCGCCGATTCTCATCATGTTGTTGTGCGATCTCTCGGGGTGGTGCGCGATCAAGCTGCAGGTTTGGGATTTCGCACACTTGGAAACTGGGCAGCCCAGGTCCTACTGGAAGAAGAGGCGCGAATCTCGAATGCAATCACGCACTTACAAGAAATCGTAGGAACTCTCGAGAAGGCCGGGTGTCCGGTAGTTGTAATGAAATCGCTCGACCACTGGCCGGACCTAGGGAACGATCTCGACCTGTATTCAACCGCGTCGGAAACTAACATCGTACGCGTCTTCACACAACAGCTGGGGGCACAGATCGAAGCGCGCAGCTGGGGCGATCGGTTGGCAAAGAAGTGGAATTTCGCTCTGCCCAGCCTTCGTGAATCCGTTGAGGTACACGTGCAACGACTGGGCCAGACGGGTGAGCATCGCCAAATGGCCGAACGCTTCGTTGGGCGAAAGACAACCAAGGAAGTAAACGGAATTCCCTTCCCCGTGCCTGCTCCGGAAGAACGAATCATTGTGGCGACGCTGCAGCGTTTGTACAGGCACTTCTATTTTCGGATCTGCGATATCGCTAACACCGCCGCACTGGTTGAATCGGGAACGATTGATTACAGCGAATTGCGCAAGTCGGCAGATCTCGGCGGAATCTGGCCGGGTGTTTGCACATACCTCAATGTGGTTTGCGATTACATCGCGCAATACCGCGGGCTCGGACTTGCACTGCCGATCGAAGTAAAAGATGCCGCGTTGTTTGGCGGCGAGAAAGTCTCGGCGGAAAAGCTTTTCTTGCGTGTTCCGGTTTTGCCGCAAGGTGCGTCCCTCTACACGCGGCAAGTGACAACTACGGCGCTCCGCGGAGATCTGGCCGCCACGTTGCGCCTCTCGCTGTTGCCCCCCTTGGCTTCGGCAGCTGCGATCGCCTACCGTGTCACTGGCAGCGACAAGGGAATCTGGTAAATGAAAAGGCCGCCTCTTGAAAGAGGCGGCCTCGGCCAGAAGAACGATATCACTAAGACAGAAACTTCTTCTTGAAGAGTCCGGCTAACCCGATCAATCCGCTTCCCAGCATCAGCAAGCTGGAGGGTTCGGGCACCGTAATCAGGTATTCCTGCGGAGAACTCGGTCCGGTCGCCACCGGAGTCACAATACGATAATTGTCAAACTCACCCGGAGTGAAAGCCTGTTTCCCGGCCACATTCAGCCAGTATTGCGAGCCGAGCAACGTGCCTGTCACGGGCTGTACCGGCGTAGACGGGGTGAAAAGGGACCAGATGGCAAAATTGATATCGCCCACTTCGCTCGACGGGGCAGACCCAATCTGCGAGAAAAGCCATGCGGCTTCGTTGTATTCCGTCCCGGCGTTCGTCTGTGTTCCAAACCGCGCCTGCAGATACTGGCCCATGGTATAGATGTTCGCCGTCCAGCTTTCGCCGATGTACACCTCGTGGCTGTAGTCGTCGCAAATGCCGGCGTAGCTGGTGCCATTAATGTTCAGGGTGTAGGGGTAAACGTAGACGCCACCCTGGTTCGCCGGTCCAGCTCCAGTCAGAGTCACGGTGTCCGCGAGAGAAGTTCCCGCTAAGGTCAATAGACAGATAAGTCCCAATCCCAAAGCCCTGAGTTTCAAAGTTCCCCCTAAGTACCGTAATGCCGTACTGCATCCAAGAGGCCAAACGGCAACGGGTTATCTCTTTTAAAAATCAGTTATTTATGCATAGTAATCAGGGGCAGTGTTACCGGAAAATATGCAATCACTTGCACATCGGAGTGGCGAAGTGTGGACTTCTTGTAACAGGACGTTGATTAGGATAGGCGAGCTCGGCCCGGTTCCTGTTTAACCACAAACGGCTTGTGGTGATAGGTGAATGGAGCGGGGTACGGGACTCGAACCCGTTTCGCCGGCTTGGGAAGCCGGGGCACAACCCATATACCAACCCCGCGACGAAGTGAGTGTAGCATCCAGGAAATAGCGCGGCAATTGCAACGCAACGCAAAGAAAGTGGGATGATCAGGATTCGTGATCCCGCTTAACCCCTATTGCGAGTTGGAGTATAGAGCGACTGTATCGAAGCCCACATCTCCCAACGGCAGGACGATGAGGGCACTAGCAGCACCCCTCTCCTAACGAACGAAAAACTTTTTCTTATCTACGTTTGCTGGGACGGCCACATCGAAGAAGCCGACCATCATCTCGTCGCGCGTTTGATCGCCCCACTTCACCGTTGCATCCGGGTCTGGATTGTGCGGGTTTTTATCGGAGTTATCGAACCATGCGATCGCCTGCAGCTCAGTTCCTTTTTTTAAAAATCGCGGTTGCGCTAGACGATAGCTTAGCTGCCAATGAAAGTTGTAGTTGACTCTTAGCAGCGTCTCTACCGTGCCATTCGCGTGAATGATGTTGTACTCGAAGCGCTTGCCTCGAAGATGCATGTGCGGGAAGAAGTTGAGCAGAGTCGCATCGTTGGGGAGAGTTCCGTGCACTTCCACCTCGAAGTTGTCGGCGTGCGGAGGAATCAGAAAGCTACTGTTCGTCAACTGCAGCGTGAGTACGCGCTGCGTGACCGGAACTTTGGAAAAGACGATGCCCACCGCGGTCTGGTCCATGCCAGCGTGACCGTTGGTGGTGTAGTGCATCTGAAAGACGAGATCGGAACCAGCGGGAATGAATTTAGCCATGCCATCGGCCCACCGATCTGGCGAACTTCCAGGCGCATAGACAAGCAGCATGTCACTGTCGGTCCAATGTGCATTACGACGCTGCACCGGATCGGTCAGATCGTTTGCCGTAAACGGCACGCCAACGGGCGCGCCACGAAGCCAGTTCGAATCTGGCGGTCGAATGTAGACCACCGCATGATGCACATACTCGGGCGAAGAAGGCCGTATCTGCGACATCTGTACCCACTTATCCGTCGTGAACCCGGTTGGAACGATTTCATAGGTATAGTCCACATCTCCATTGGTCGGAATCGGCACAGGCTTCGGCATGCGAATGACAACGTCGGGCTCGGGAATGTTCCATGCTTCGGCCCAATGGTGCGGAGATGGCGCGTCGTGAGAGTTGCCGGATGGGGCTCCTGCAGCGGCCCAGGAGGCGAGCGTGGCGATTTGCTCTGGCGATAGCGAAGGATCGTCTGCCCATTTGCCAAATCTTGGATCGGCAAACCATGGCGGCATGTCTTTGGATTGCGTAGCCCTCTTGATTGCCTGCGCCCACGGCTTGGTTTCCTCGTAAGTCACCAGTGAGAACGGAGCAATCTCGCCGGGGCGATGGCAGTTCTGGCAATGCTGTTGGAGTATCGGAACAATATCGCGATAGAAAGTAGGCGACGTGGCTGTCTTGTGCGGCAAGTCGGCTGCGATAAAAAAAAACGCAAATGCGACTGCCGCTCCGCAACTGAGTGCCCGCAATACCCACAACCTCATCGTCGGGACTACCACTTCAAGAGAACGACTTCAGAACAGAATCCAGGGCCCATTGCAGCGAGAATACTGTAGGTGCCCGGCTCACCGCGACGATTCGCCAGAAAATCCTCCAGCACGCACAGCACCGATGCCGAAGAAAGATTCCCGACCCTGCGCAAGCATTCCCAGGAAGCCTCCAAAGCCTTGGCCGGCAGATCGAGAGCGTCCTGGACTGCTTCCAGTACTTTGGGACCGCCGGTATGAATGATCCAGCTGCTGATGTTCTTGCGAGTGAGATCATGTTCCGCGAGCAACGTGTCTATGTCCTCACGCAGGTGTAATTCGACCATGGTCGGCACTTCCGGTGAGAGGACAATTTGGAAGCCGTGTTCCGAGATGTCCCAGCCCATGACCTGCTCAGTCCCGGGATAGAAAACTGATCGCGTAGCAATGATTTCCGGTCCGTCGAAATCACGATCTGATCCCGCAATCACCACCGCGGCGGCACCGTCGCCGAAAAGACCTGTCGAAATCAGATTGGCGACAGATACGTCGTCGCGCTGCCAGGTTAGTGAGCAAATCTCGACTGATAGAAGAATGGCCAACTGGTCGGGAAAAGCACGGACGTAATCCGCCGCACGAGCGATACCAGCAGCTCCCGCTACGCAGCCAAGGCCAAAGATCGGAATGCGCTTAATGTTTGGGGATAGTCCCATCTTGTTTACCAGGCGGGCATCGATGGACGGGCTGGCAATGCCGGTGACAGATACAAAGAAGAAAGCGCCGAGATCCTTCGGCTTGATTCCCGCCGGCGTGATTGCTTTGCAAATGGCTTCCGAGCCTAATTCCTGCGCATGGTCGATCCAGATATTGTTTGTTTTCCCGAAGGTGTTCGCGCGCACGTAGGACTGCAATGGCATCACCGTGTAGCGCGTATCGACTCCGGTTCGACCATGGAGGCGATCGAGGAAGTCGGGGTTCGGTAGCTGATCTCTCCAGTAGCCAGACAAGGCTCCGCTTATCGTCGCCTGATCGTAGGTATTTTTGGGAAAGGCACTTGCCGCATTCACAATTCGCATGGGTCGGGTTCAGACTAGAGACGTTGCGCAGCTCCCTTCAAAGTTTGGCTGCCATTGTTCTCGAAAGCAGCGAATTTGGCAAACGATAAGCGAAAAGAAAAGAGTCACTGCAAATGATTAAGTTCGCGAACGTACAAATGATTCAGAGGAAATTCATGTGCGAGGCCGGCAAGCAGCGTTCGGGCCTTGCCCTTATCCTGATCCCTCAGCGCGGCAACGGCCAGCAAAAGTCGCGCATACGGCAGGAGATAGTGCCCTTTCTCTGCCGTCAGCTGAAGATTCTTCAGCCCGGTCTCTTTATCGGTTTGTGCTCCGCCCATTCGTAACAGCCAGCGCAATGGGGCAGGTTTCAGGCTTAACAGGTAGTTCTCTACCCCGACTGCTATATATGCATCGTAGCAGGTTGGATCGACTTGCAGCAGGCGATCCGCCATTGCGCGACCATCTTTTAAGTAGCTGAGCCCTGTCAAATCCCGTTTTTCGATCAGCGCAGCATAGTCGCCCTGCAAGCCGAGCATCATCACGGAGGCGAATAGGGCGTTCTTGTCATTCGGGTTCTTTGCCAAGGCAGAGTTCGCCAGTTGCTTGGTCTTGCTGATTTGCGATATGAATGCCTGTTTCGTAGCCGGATCAGGACTCAGTTTCGCGCGATGCTCGAAAAAGCTGTCGTTGGTGAAGAATTCGCTTTCGAGGATGTGCAACCGGTCGAATTCGGAAAACAAATAGGCGGCAGCATTGGAAACCGGCCCCATGGGATCGGCGGGATAGGCGCGCTGCCAATCTTCGAATTGCCGATGCGCATTCTCGAATTGAAGGTTGTACATATCGCGGTAGCCAAGTTCCAAGCCGGTGGGCTTGCTGTCCGCGTATCCAAGACAGGATGCGAGAACCAGAAAAAGTGCCGGGATGTAGTGCAGCTTCATGTAATGGTGATTTTGAGGGAACAGCAACCTCTTGAGGATGGCTTCTGAGGTCCTACCCACTCTCTATTGGAACCCGTTTATTCGGCAGTGGTTGCGGCTCCAGTAATTTCGTATCCTTAAATTGACCACCTAGAAATAGCTTCCGGGCAAAGATGACATTCTATTTACAACAGCCGGAAACTCTGCTTTGCTTGAGTCCCGGATCTGACCGTGAGCAAGGCGGCAGCAGCATACCTTCCTAAATTCCTGCTTGCAATAGGGTGCCTGGTGACACTCTCCTGCACCGACGCACCTCGCTCCGTACCAACGATTCAGACGGCGTCAAGCCATGGGCAGTACAGTCGCACACGCGGCGGACCGCCGCGCGACCTGTCCGAAGATGAGCAGGAGGGCGGACATACGTTAAAACGCCATGTCGGACGCACCGACGCCGAACTTCGCGACCGGCTGAAACACGAGCCGAACATCTCTGCGGCTTCGACGTACACGGATCGTACGACAGCAGAGTTTGCTGTCGGTGAGTCCATTCGTCAGAATCAAGATCGCGTTCAGCGCTGGCTCGATCGTCCTGGCCGGCATCCGAACCTGGTGCTTGATTACCGTGCAGACCAGCCAATTGGGCGAACGATGAATCGGGGCGACTCAAATTCCATTCCCTGTTCGAATGCTGTTGTGGTATTGAAATGGGCAGGGTCCCGTCATTACTACGTGCTGACTAGTTATCCGGAGTGCCGATGAGCGACCGCAAGTCTTCCGCCAGCGTTTCCAAAAGCGATTATCCGAAGTTCTCCGAATTTTTGCGTGGTTATCTGCACCAGGATGCACACGAGGAGTACGACACAGCCGACGAAGCCGCGCAGGAATTTCTCTCGGATGCCGACTCGGAAGAAAGAATCACACTCCAGTATGAAGTAAAGAAGTTTCAGGAGTGGAGCACACACCAGAGCCTGACCTCGCAAAACTCAGCCCTGAAATCGCTCGGAGGCTACTGGTCATTCGCGAACACAGCCGACGTTGACCGGTTTCTGAAAACACTTCTGGGTGCACGCCCCAGGCACCACGAAGATGAAGAAGATGAGTTGTAATTGCCGCGACTTGAGGTCGCATACTGCGATGTCGAACATGAATCAAATCTGTCGAAAACTGGGTGTCTGAAGGGCTGGCTAAGCCAGCTGTTCAATTTTGGATTGCGGACCCGGAAGGCAATCTAATGGCTCAGTGGCGAAGTGTCGGGGACTCCGAGAAGAGACGCGCTTTGCTGCCGGGATGACGAAGGAAGTCGCCTTCGAGCCGGTGAATGGCGAAATCAATGACCGCATCGACGATGCGTACCGCGCAAAATATAAACCCAGCCCATACCTGAAGCCCATAATTGGGAAGTGTGCCCGGTCTGCAACCGTCAGGATTGTGCCGCGTGACTCCGAATCGTGGTCATGGAAAGAATCATGCCGCACGTAATAGTGAAATTGCTGGCCTGGCAAGTCGGAAGAGCAGAAATCTCGGCTAGCTGATGCAATCACCAGGAATGTAATGGAGATTCTGCGCTACGGTGAGGAAGCTATTTCCGTCGCGATGGAAGAAGTCAAGCCACGAGATTGGCTCAAGAAGGTATACAAGCCCGACATCCTGAACAAATGGGACAAAGTCTACAAAAAGCCGGGCTATGATCCGACCGATCTATAAATCGGTCGCAGGTATCGACTGGAGCGAAGTACAACGTAATTAGAGGCAACCGCCTAGTCGATCTGCTTCACGTCGATGATGTTCCCCTGCAGCACCAGGAATGGCACGCCGAGGGTAAGATTTTCGCTCGGCGGATCATGGGTCAGGTCGTAAATGTGCAATATCCCGCCCTGAGCCACATAGATCAAAGCGCGGTTGTCCAGAGGCAGCATCCCGGTAACGTCGCCTGATGGGCACGTTGCAGTTCCCGCCACACACGGATTGATGTAGGCGGTCTGTGACGTAGTATTCAGGATGCTCATGCATTTTCCATCCGGGCAATTTCTTGCACCGATGAAAAGCTGTCCCTTGGTGGTAAGCACCATGTTGTTGTGGTAGCCGTCGCCTATGGGGATCGCTGATTTGCTAACAGTTAAACTCGAAGCGTTGAGGATGTCCAGCAATCCTCCGCTTGCACCGGTTCCAGCAACATAGAGATTGTTCGCGCCATCAATGATCCCAACTGTTGCCGCGGAAACCGGCGTGGGTGTGCCAACCACACCACTGCTGATGGTGAGTGCCGCCACGTTTGCGGTTGTACCGCCGCATTCGGGCCCACAGCTCAGGATGTAAGCGGTCTTATCGTCGCTGCTGAAAACTGCATTTACCGGATGATCGAAACTCGGGCTGGTAATAGGAGTGGCAGTTCTCGCTGAAGTATCGACGAGGTTCACACCATAATCGTCGCCGAAAACCAGCAGCTTTGTTCCATCGTGGCTCAAGACGAGCCGGCGTGCTTGGGAAATGGCAACCGTCGTGACGAGGGTGCCACTGGTGATGTCGATGAACTGAACAGCTCCAAGCAGAGATGTACCAGCTACGGAAGCGCCTGGTTCGGCAACGATGAGCAGTTCGTCGGAGCTGCAACCATTAGTTCCGGGAACGCACGGAATCGGCATTGCGACCATGCTTTGTGGTCCGCCGCCGATTGCCGACGAAAGCCCGACCGTCCCACTAGTTGCCTCGGTCTGACTGTCAATTACAAATATAGAGTTGGTAGTGCTCCCGAAGACCGCCGTCTTCGTCTTGTCGGGCGTTAATGCCATGTTCGACGCGCCAGTAACACTCAGAATCGCGGGATTATTGAACGAAACTGTATCCTGCGTAGCGTCGATTACATAAATCTGACCGCCGTTCACCAGAGGCGTCGAAGCGATGACCCGATTTGCCAGTCCGCTGGGGCGCGGCGGCTGGGAACTTCCGCCGCACGATAACAATAAGAAAAGCGTCAGGATTGCCAAACAGCAGAAGAAGAAACGCGATTTCAAAACGTACTCCGATGAATTCGGCGCAGCAATGTTGTTGAAAACGCTGATTATAGCAGAGCGAAACTGTGTCATTGCTGCGAAGGGGGTAAGCGCAAGGTGGCGCGAGTTGACGGCGTCATTTACATTTCCTGTAGGCGAGATCTGGCGCCTCTGCGCTCTAACAAAATAATGCCGAATGACTTCTTAAGCCGACTTAACGAAGGTCCCATGCTCTGCGACGGAGCCATGGGAACCCTTCTCTATTCCAAAGGCGTATTCATCAACCGCTGTTACGACGAATTAAACCTCTCCCAGCCTGAGTTGATCCGCGGCATTCACCAGGAGTATCTCCAGGCCGGTGCCGAAATCATTGAGACCAACACCTTCGGTGCGAATTCGTTTCGGCTCTCCCGCTACAGCCTTGGCGACAAAGTACGCGAGATCAACACTGCGGGCATTCGTCTGGCGAGGGAGGCGGCGAAGAGTTTCGATGCCTATGTAGCCGGATCCGTCGGACCACTGGGTGTGCGAATCGAGCCTCTCGGTAAAGTCGCGCTTGATGAGGCATATCAGTCTTTTCTGGAACAGATCACTGCGCAGATGGAAGCGGGTGCTGACCTGCTGATACTGGAAACGTTTGTCTCCCTGGAAGAATTACATCAAGCGATCCGTGCGGCGCGCACGGTGAACTCGAAGATACCGGTGGTTGCTCAGGTAACGATTGACGAAGACGGCAACTGTCTCGACGGCTCGACGCCGGAAACATTTGCCGCGAAATTAGCGGGCTGGGACGTCGAGGTCCTTGGCTGCAATTGCAGTGTCGGTCCAGTCGCCATGCTCGACGCCTTGGAGCGCGTACGCGCCGTTACCGATTCCCTGCTCTCCGCACAGCCGAACGCCGGAATGCCACGTTCGGTGGATGGCCGCAATATTTATCTCTGTTCGCCCGAATACATGGCGAGCTATGCAAAGAAGTTTGTTGCCGCAGGTGTGCGCTTGGTGGGCGGGTGCTGCGGAACTACTCCTGAACATATTAGAGCCATGAAGTCAGCGCTGCGCGTGGGGGAAGCGCGATCGACTTCCTTTCAGGTCATAACGAAACCAAAGACCGCAGTGGCTGTTGAACCTGCGCCTCTGTCGCAACGGTCGAAGCTCGGGCAGAAGTTGGCATCTGGAGAATTCGCCACCATGGTGGAGATCGTTCCACCTAAGGGAATCGACATTGTGAAGGAGATTGACGGCGCGAAGTATCTAAAATCCGTCGGGGTTGACGCCGTCAATATACCCGACAGCCCGCGCGCCTCCGCTCGCATGAGCAATCAGGCACTCTCGATTCTCATGCAGCAGCAAATCGGCATTGAGACGGTGCTGCACTACACCTGCCGCGATCGCAATGTGCTGAGTATTCAATCGGATCTACTGGGTGCGTCGGCGATTGGCCTGCGGAATATTCTCTGCATCACAGGGGATCCGCCGAAGCTCGGCAATTATCCCGATGCGACCGCGGTCTTTGACGTCGATTCCATTGGACTGGTGAACATCGTCCATAACCTGAACTGCGGTTTGGATATTGGTGGTAATCCAATTGGCACCGGAACCAATTTTGTGGTTGGCGTGGGTGCCAATCCGGGTCTGCCCGACATCGACGAGGAGATCCGCCGCTTTGAGTACAAGGTGGAAGCCGGCGCGGAGTACGTAATCACTCAGCCAGTCTTTGACGTCGAACTCCTGGAAGGATTTTTACGGCGTATCGAGCATGTGCGCATCCCGGTTATCGCCGGCATTTGGCCATTAACCAGCTTGCGTAACGCTGAGTTCATGAAGAACGAACTGCGCGTTTCTGTCCCGGATGAGATCATGCGCCGGATGGCAAGGGCTACCAATGCCGAGGAGGCTCGCGCCGAAGGCGTGGGCATTGCCAGAGAAATGTTGCTGCGCCTCAGGGATGTCGTCCAGGGGGCGCAGATCAGTGCGCCTTTCGGAAAGTACAATGCGGCGGTCGATGTTCTGGAAGTCCTCGGTAGCCAGGGCGGACGAGCCTCTGCTGGAAGCAGTTTGTAGATCATTCGTCCTGTCCGATCGTCAGCTTGTCCGCCGAAGCTATAAGAATATGCCGGTATAAATCGGTTTACTAGGTAATTTCCGGAATGGTAATTAAGCAGATTTTCACAGCACCATCACTGCTGAATTGGACTAGAATGCTTTTGGGGAAGGACATTGGCAAAGTTCGAGGAGTGCCTGGATAGACTCGAGAAAATAGTTGATCAATTAGAAAAGGGAGATATTCCCCTCGAGCAGGCGTTAAAACTCTTCGAAGAAGGTGTTCAGCTGTCGAACTCGTGTCGAAAAGAACTCGAGGACGCAGAAGGCAAAGTTGAGATTCTTCTAAAGCAGAATGGGAAGCTGCAACCGGAGCCTTTCGACAGCATGAGTGAAAAAGTTGAAACTCGTAAGTAGCGCTGCCGGGCGCTAAGTTTGCCAAAACTTCAACCTGCGGTATAACCGCAGCTCCAGCCAGTAGGAGATCGGAAAATGCAGCCCCTCAGTGTAGTTATCGCTCAGCCCGACCTGCGGACTGCGAGTCAATTAGCCGCAAGTATGCGAACCAGATTTCGCAATGTAGCCGTCACGCAGGAAAAGGAAAACTTGCGGGCGGAGATCCTGAAGTCTCGTGCGGCATTGGCCGTTGTTGACCTTGAATTGCTTCCTCTGCCGGAAGTTAAGGAACTCTGCCGTGAACTCAATAACGTTCGTGTTGTCTGCACTCATCGCATCGCGGACGAAAAACTCTGGGCGGCAGTCCTGGGCGCTGGTGCAGAAGACTGCTGCACGGCCGGCGACATTCCTGGAATCATTTCCGCTGCGGAGCGCTCGCTGATTCCTCGCGCTCTTGCGAAAGCAAAAGCTGCATAATCAGAACTAATCTCATCGGCGCGGACGTATGGTCCGCGCTTTTTTATTGCGCACGAAGTAGTTGAGACTTGTGGCGGATCACGCGGTAAGGCCCAATTCTTTCAAGGATCTTCTCTCACCACGCAATTCCAACTGATCGTAAGTGCAGAGCTTCGGATCTTTGTCGGGTCTCCACCTCAGGAACTTCGTCCCGTGGCGAAAGCGCCCGCCCGAAAAGTGATCGTACTGAACTTCACAGACGAGCTTTGGCTGGAGCGGCTCCCATTCTCCGGTGCGTTCGGTCGACCATCGGCTCGGACCACCCGGCGCGCTCCCGGTAAAACCGGAACCGTCCTTAAGCTTCTCAACAATAGGTTTCAACTTTGCCCGCATCTCGATGTTAAAGCTGGATGTAAATCCCACGTGATTCAACTTGCCGTCGTAATCGTACAGGCCAAGTAGTAGTGATCCGATCCCGCCTCCCTTACTGGCATACCGGAACCCTCCGACGACGCAATCGGCACTCCGGATGTCCTTGATCTTCATCATTGCTGTGCGTTCACCCGACGTGTAAGGCATATCCAAACGCTTTGCCACTACGCCATCGAATCCGCTCCCGGATAGTTCAAGCATCCAACGTTGCGCTTCTTTCAAGTCGTGCGTCATCGGCGAGAGGCGGATCGAGCGATTCCGGAGCCCCTTAAAGAATTGCTGTAGTTGCTTCTTGCGTTCACTAAGCGGACGCTCGGTCAACTCTCGCGCTTTTTCATCGACCAGCAGATCGAAGACAAGATAGCTTGCCGGTGTGTCGCGCGAGAGCTTGCGGATACGGCTTTCAGCCGGATGAATTCTCATGAGGAGATCGTCGAATGACAACTTGCCGCCATCCACAATAACGATCTCGCCGTCCATGACGAACTGCTTATGCGGAAGTTGCTGGAGAGCTTCGACCATCTCGGGAAAATAGCGCCCCAGTGGCTGACCGCTCTTCGATTGCAGCAGCACTTCGTTGTCTCGACGGAATGCCAGGCAGCGGAACCCATCCCATTTCGGCTCGTAGATCCAGTTGTCACCTGCTGGAATCGTGTCTACCGGCCGCGCTTCCATGGGAGGGTATGGCGGCCGAATTGGCAGGTCGATGCTCGGGAATTCGACCTTCAGCTCTTCGGGAGCGATGGCTCTATTCGCCTCAACTGCAGGCCCCTTATCCCATTTACCATGAGGTTTTGTTGCGGTCATCGATCTGGTTAGATGCGAAAGCTCCCTGCAGCAAATGAAGTGGCAGAGTTGGTTTTTACCGTTAGTCTTTCCGCCCGCGAGCATAGCCGTTTCACATCACCGGAAAATGTAAGTCACTCATTTATACTGCCCATTTATGCTCAAGGACATTCTTGAACAGGGGCAGAGTCTAGCGGATGAAGCCCTCGAACGCCTGTTGCCGCCCAGCACGCAATACCCGCCATCGATTCATGAGGCGATGCGGCATTCGGTGTTTGCGGGCGGCAAGCGCCTCAGGCCCATACTCTGCATGGAAGCGGCACGTATGATTGCCGGCATGCTTCCCGATGGCGTAGCCGAGCTGGGCGGGGCTATCGAGATGCTGCACACCTATTCGCTCATCCACGATGACCTTCCGGCCCTGGATAACGATGATCTTCGCCGCGGGCGCCCGACTTGTCACAAGGCTTTCGGTGAGGCTCTCGCGATTCTCGCCGGCGATGCACTACAGACCAATGCCTACGAGGTCATGGCGAACCTACGCTGTCCCGCAGAAGCACGCGTGCGCATCATCGGTGAACTGGCGCACGCAACCGGAACCATCGACGGAATGATTGGTGGGCAGGTAATGGACCTGGAATCAGAACACTCAACCCCTGATCTGAAGACGGTCGAATACATCCATCGCTCAAAGACAGGCGCCCTGATTACCGCCAGCGTCGTAACCGGCGGCCTGTATGCAGGTGGCACACCCAACGATATCGACCGGTTGCGCTGTTTCGGTCAATCACTTGGGCTCGCATTCCAGATCGTCGACGATGTACTGGACTTGACGCAATCCTCTGAACAACTCGGCAAGACGGCTGGCAAGGACAAGAGTTCGGAGAAAGCTACTTATCCGGCGCTATTCGGAATTGATGAATCACTGCGAAAGGCCGACGCGCTGGTCAGCACTGCAATGAGTCAGCTCGAAGCCTACGGCACACGGGGGGATGCGTTGCGGACAATTGGACATTATCTGGCGGAAAGAAAGAAATGAATGCATCGGCGCTGGATGTCCTGGCGATTGCTGCGCATCGCGACGACGTGGAGCAGACCTGCGGCGGCACGCTGCTGAAAGCTGCGCAGCGCGGACAGCGGACTGGAATTCTTGACCTCACACGGGGCGAGCTCGGGACGCGCGGCACGGCTGACGACCGGGAGCGCGAGGCGGTGGACGCGGCCAAAATTCTTGGCGTGTCGTGGCGCGGCGCGCTCGATATTCCTGACGGGCGGGTCGAAAACACATACGAAAATCGTCTGAAGGTCGCATATGTGATCCGGCTTACGCGTCCCCGTGTCGTCATACTTCCCTATTGGAAAGGGCGTCACCCGGATCACTACACGTGCTCGATGCTCGGCTATGAAGCGTGTTTCCTGGCTGGTTTGACAAAGCTGGATCTGAGCTCAGTTTCCGAGTCGTCTCTGCACTTGAATCTGACGACTGACCACTGGCAGCGGACAGCTAAGCTCCTACCACAGCGGCCATTCAAAATTCTGTACGCGACCTTGTACTACGACGTGCGGCCCACCTTTGTGATCGACATTTCTCAGCAGTTCGAAGGGAAGCTGAAATCGATTCTTGCCTACAAATCTCAATTCAGCGACCAGCAGGCAGGAGCCGATATCTTCCCTGCCGCCGCCGAAATCCGCACGCGCGTGGAATCCATGGCGCGCTTCTACGGCATGCTCGCCGGAGTCGACCACGCGGAACCCTTCCTGCAGAAAGAAGTCGGGCTGGTGGAGGACCTGACCGCTATTCCGGTAAAGTCGATTTGAAAAGAAGCAATCACCATGAGCTATCAGCACTCAGGAAAATCGGCGTTGCAGTCACGCTATCGCTTCCTCGCCACCGCCACCCCGTCACGGATCGGCAGGATCGTAGTAAAGAAATCCTTGTCCGCGTACATGGCCTTATTCAGCTCAACGATTGCCTTGGTGCTCTCCTGCTGTGAAGGCTTAAGCTCAGGGTTCCCGGCTGCGTATGACACGCGCCCGCTCCAGAGCACGTTGTCGGCGACGAATAATCCGCCTCTGCGGATGCGGGAACGCGCGAGTCGCCATGCCCGTGGATAATCTTCTTTGTCGATATCGCAAAAGATGATATCGAATTCGCGATTCTGTTCCGACAGTACTTCCAATGCATCGCCCACGTGCACTGTGATTCGATCGCTCACGCCCGCGCGCTGGAAATAGCCGCGGGCCTCGTCTGCCTTCTTCGAGTCTCCGTCCGTGTAAATCACCTGTCCACCTTCGCTGACGGCCCTTGCCCACCAGATAGTCGAATACCCGATGGCCGATCCGGCCTCGAACACCTTTTTGGCGCCAATCATCTGCGCGAGTTGGGTGAACACTCGGCCGACGATCGGACCTACAATCGGAATATCGCGTTTCTCGGCCTGCTCTTCCATTTCCTGGAGGACAGCGTCGCGTTGCGGAAGCATGGCATAGAGATAGCGCTCCACAGCCTCCCCGGTGATTGTCTGCGCATCGGGATAATTGCTCTGATTGAATTTCATGCTTATTCGAGTGTCTGTCCTGGTTTCATTGCCACAATGTTTGTTGATTTTGGCGCGTACTTCTCCAATTCTTGTGGAGTCCCGATCAGCACGGGAAAAGTTCCAAAGTGCATTGGGATGACGTGTTTGGGTTGCAGCAGGTTCAGCGCATATCCTGCCTCGCGCGGCGACATAACGAAATGATCGCCAACAGGAAGGCAGGCGACGTCTGGCGCATACAGCTCATGAATGATCTTCATGTCGCCAAAGACCGCGGTGTCGCCCGCATGATAGAGCTTCAGCCCGCTTTCAAACTGAATGACGTAGCCGCAGGCTTCGCCGCCATAAACGATCGATCCATCATCGTCCTGAATGCCGCAGGAATGGACGGCGTTGACCATGGTGACGCGAATGTCTTCTACCTGCTGCGTGCCGCCCTTGTTCATTGGAGCGATCTGCTGCACGCCTTTCTTCTGCATCCAGGTGCAGAGCTCGAAAATTCCGACTACCTTCGAATTATGTTTTCTGGCAATGGCAACCGCGTCGCCGATGTGGTCGAAGTGTCCATGCGTGCACACCAGCAGGTCAGCCTTCCTCACGTTTTTTTCGGACTCGGGGCACATCGGGTTACCCATCACCCAGGGATCGATATAGACAGTTGTTCCACGTTTGGTTTGAATGCGGAAAGTTGCATGCCCCAGCCACGTCAGTTTAATACCCTTCAGATCCATAGCTCACCTTTCAACCCAACCAAAAGAAGATGCATTCTAGCCGCCGCGTTGTCTCCCCCGCAATTTAATGACGTTCGGTTTATGTTTGGTTAATCTTAGGCATGCACGGCGCGCCACAGTCTCCCGAACTCCGAGTCCTTCTGACCCGCGAGCGCATACAGGCGCGCGTTGCCCAGATGGCAGCAGATATTTCACGCGACTATGCGGACCAATCGGTCGTGCTCGTTGGAGTGTTGAAAGGAGCAGCCATTTTTCTCAGTGATCTCGCGCGCCAGATTCAACTCGATGCCACTTTCGACTTTATCAGCGTTTCGAGCTATGGAAGCGGCAAACAGTCCAGCGGGGAGGTGCGCTTGAATAAAGACGTGGACCAATCCATGGCCAACAAGAACATTATTCTTGTGGAAGACATTCTCGATACCGGTCTGACGTTGCAATTCTTGCGCCGCCTCTTTCTGAATCGCGCTCCCCGTAGCGTGAAGATAGCCGCACTGCTCGATAAGAAATCCCGACGAACCGAACCCGTAGAAGCAGATTACGTCGGCTTCGTCATCCCTGATGAATTCGTTGTCGGCTATGGACTCGATTACAACGAGCGCTACCGCAATCTCCCGGACATTTGTATTCTTCCTCCGGAAATGCAGTAGGCCTGTTGCGCACACCTGCCCTCGACGTCTGATCGATGGCAGCTCGACGCCGGCTGTTATCATGACCAAGACTCTGCCGGGATGAACGTCAGCACAGCCAAATCGAATGCAAGTATCGAGACATTTCTTCTCGAAGTAGCCGACGTGGTCAATACCACGCTCGATCTCGATACCCTGTTGCGCCGCGTTGCTGAGATCATCCGGCGAATTATCGATTACCAGATTTTCGCCATTCTTCTGCTCAATGAAAAGACCCAGGAGCTCCGCTTTCGGTTTGCCATCGGACACACGCCTGAAACGGTAGAGAAAACCCGCGTAAAGGTCGGCGAGGGCGTCACTGGCCTCGCTGTTCAGAACCGTGAAACAGTCCTGGTGAACGACGTCAGCAGCACACCATACTACATCGAAGCAATCCCGGAAGTCCGTTCTGAGCTGGCGATTCCACTGATCGTTAAAAATCACGTTATCGGCGTCATCGACATCGAATCGACGCAGGCCAACTACTTCACCGAAGAGCACTCGCGCCTTCTGACGGTCGTTGGCTCGCGTATTGCGATGGGCATCGAGAACGCGCGCCTTTACACCCGCATCTCGCGCCAGGCGCGGACTCTGACACTGCTGAACGAAATCAGCCGCGACCTGTCTTCGATCCTCAATTTGGATGAACTGCTGAAGCGTATCGGCGAGCAACTCACTCGTATTATCGACTACCAGATGTTCAGCATTCTGCTCGTCGATTCCACGGGCACGAAACTGGATCACCGCTTTTCTCTTCGTTTCAATGAAAAGGTTCAGATCAAGCAGCAGATTCCGGTCGGAGAGGGTTTGGTTGGCTATGCGGCAAAACAAAAAGAGCCTCTGCTCGTCCCCGATGTGACCAAAGATCCGCGTTATATCAAGCTAAATCCGGAGACACGTTCTGAACTGGTGGTGCCGCTGATTCACAAGGGCAACTGCATTGGTGTCCTGGATCTCGAGCACACGAAGCGGCGTTTTTTCACGGAAGATCACCTGCGGACCATGACGACACTGGCGGCGCAGATCGCGATCGCCATCGAGAATGCGCGGTTGTACGAGCGGGTGACGCTGCAGGAGCAACGCCTGGAGCGCGACCTGGCCCTGGCTCGTACGCTCCAGTTTCGCTTGCTCCCTGGCAAGTTCCCTTCTCTCGCGAATGCGGAGCTAGCGGCTCGATTCAATCCAGCTCAGGCGATTGGCGGCGATCTCTACGATTTTCTCCAGTATCCGCCCAGTCCGTCTGGCGGCTGCCCGAACTGCCTTGGCATCGCGATAGGCGACGTGAGCGGCAAAGGTCCGGCTGCGGCACTTTATGCGGCGCTGGTCAGCGGATTCCTTCGTTCCCACGCAACCGACCGTCCCGGCGCAGCCGAAATGCTGTTCCTGATCAACAAATCTCTCGCCGAGCGCCGCGTGGATGCCCAGTACGTCACGCTGGCTTACGCAACGTGGAAAGACGAGGATCGCATTCTGCAGGTTGCGAATTCCGGCCTACCGCGTCCCATTTATTGCAATCAGGGCAAGCTCCAGCGCGTGGAAGCAGTAGGTCTGCCTCTTGGGCTGTTTGATACCGTCGAGCACGAGCAACTGGCATTCAAAGCTCTACCCGGAGACGTTTTCGTCTTCTTCAGCGACGGCTTGGTCGACGCTACCAGCCCGGAGGGCGTTCTGTTTGGGCGCGGCCGGATTGAAAAACTTGTTGAACAAAACTGGAGACTCAATGCCGATGACCTTGTAAAGGTGCTTTTCCAGGCGGCTAAAGATCACACGGCCGGCGCCGAACAATTCGATGATCAGACCGTTGTCGCATTGAAAGTCAAAGGATCAAGCAAAACTCGCACGCAAAAATGACCAAATCCTCACAACCTGAAGGGCGGCCCCCTGCATTTCCCTATCTGGCGGATCCGCGTAGAAAAGCTATGCGCAAACTGCATTGCGAACGACTTCCGCTCAACAAACTCGCTGAACAGTACGGCACACCGCTGTACGTGTATTCGGGATCGACAGTTCGCAGCCGCTATCAGGCGTTCGATGCCGCATTTGACTCCATACCGCACCTGGTCTGCTACTCGGTGAAAGCAAATTCGAATCTCTCGATTCTGCGCATGCTCAGCAAAATGAGATCGGGATTTGACATTGTCTCCGGAGGCGAACTCGAGCGCGTCCTCGTTGCTGATAAGAAGGCCGCAGAGCGCGTTGTGTTTTCAGGAGTTGGCAAGACGGCGCCGGAAATGGATCTGGCGCTGCGATCCGGCATTCTGATGTTCAATGTTGAAAGCACCTCGGAGGTTGAGCTGCTTGCGAACCGCGCTTCAAGACTGAAGAAGCATGCTCGCGTTGCCGTCCGCGTCAACCCCGATGTGTTTGCCGAAACTCATCCTTATATTTCTACCGGACTCCGGAAACACAAGTTCGGTGTGCCAATCGAAGAGGCACGCGGACTGTACCGAACCATTGCGCGTCATCGTTATCTCAAAGCGTCGGGCGTCAGCGTACACATCGGGTCGCAGATAACCAGCGTAGGTCCATTCGGCGACGCCATGCAGCGCGTGGCGGATTTCGTTGGCGTACTCCGTTCCGATGGACATCAAATCGATTACATCGACGCGGGCGGCGGCCTCGGCATTCAATATCACGAGGCCGCGCTGGATACTTTTCCAGAGAAGGCAAAAACGTATGCGGTATCGATCTCTAAGCCGCTGGCCGAATTGGGCGTTACTCTTCTGCTCGAACCTGGCCGCTCGATTATCGGACCGGCCGGAGCACTGCTCACGCGCGTCCTTTATCACAAGCAAAACGATGGAAAGCAGTTCCTCATCGTGGACGCGGCGATGAATGACTTGATTCGTCCGACGCTGTACAGTGCCCATCACGAGATTGTCCCCGTGGACTTGGCACCCGATGCAAAGACTGCAACCTATGATGTTGTGGGACCGATCTGCGAGACGGGCGATTTCTTTGCGCGCGATCGCGAGTTGCCCGTGACTGGTGAAGGTCAATTATTGGCCATTCTGGATGCGGGCGCGTATGGGATGTCGATCGCGTCGAACTACAACACGCGTTCTCGCCCACCTGAAGTGTTAGTCGACGGCAAGAAAGTCAGACTGATTCGCCGGCGCGAAACGGTGCGCGACCAGGTCCGCATTGAGCGCAAAAGCCTTTAATCGTAGAGTTCAGACAGCGATGCATATGCCCGCCGAAGGTGCGGAATCACAATACTGCCTCCGACTACCAGTGCGACGTTCAGGGCTTCTTCCTGCTCCTGCCGCGTCGCCGCAAGCCGGTACGACTGGATGATGTGATACTTGATGCAATCATCGCAGCGTAGTCCGGCGGAAACCACGAGTCCCATCAGTTCTTTGTACTTCGCAGGAATCGCACCTTCGAGATACGTGTTGTGGTCGATATTCTGGAAGCGTTTGACCAGATAGTTATCAGCAGCGGTAACGATCTCGTTGAGCCGGGACCGATCCTGCAGAAACTGCCGAGCGATGGCGCTTTTTGTTGCAACATCCTCTTCCGAATGCTGATATACAGGCTCGCTTCGTTCAGAACTCATGTTGTCGAGAATAGCAGCAGGGTTGGAGAGTGTCAGTACTTCCTATCGCTGTCCCCATTTCAGCTTCGTCCGAAGGACGTCGAAGAAAGTCCGCTTCATTCGCAACAATGACGTCTTGTAGGGCGACTTCCTGCATTGCAGGCGGTCACCCTGGCAGAGCGGCATTCCCATTTGTCCATCGATGCTGAGAAATGCTTCGTCGCACGTGGAGCCGACCACCAGTTCGATTTCGATGTCGTCGGGAAGGACAATAGGCCGGTGAGTTAACGAATGCGGGCAAATCGGCGAGATCACCAGGGCCTCGACCGAAGGCGTGAGAATCGGGCCACCTGCGGCCAGCGAATACGCGGTGGAACCAGTCGGAGTGGCGATGATCAGTCCATCGCCCTTGTAGCTGGAAACAAAGCCTCCCCGGAGGTACAGATCGAAGCTAGCCAGGCGCGCGATGGTGCTCTTGCCGATCACGACATCATTCAGAGCATGAAATTCCGAAATCTGCCGCGAATCGCGCACGACCCTTGCGTGCAGCATGGCACGTTTTTCGACCGAGCAGGCGCCCGACTGAATGCCCTCGAGTGTGGCATACAGATCGTCGATCGGAACTTCCGTCAGGAATCCGAGGGACCCAAGATTCACGCCAAGAATCGGAACTGCCGTTGCCGCGAATACACGCGCTGCCGAAAGTAATGTTCCGTCTCCGCCCAGCACGATAACCAGTTCCGGAGACTTCGACGCTAACTGCTCCCGGTCCACCACGATCTCCGGTTCGTTCAGATACGTGGCCGATTCCCGGTCAATGTAGACGCTGTATTGGTGATCGATGAGCCATCGAAGCAGCGCTGGCAGAATTTCAGCAACCTCAGGCTTCTCCGGCTTGGAAACAATGGCGGCGACTTTCATTCAGGCAGTGCATCACAACCGATGCGAATTCGAATTGTATCGGATCAATGCAGCCAGATCGACCTGCAACGAGGGAAGGCTCCTAAGTGTGATCAACTCTTAACTGCATTGTCATTTGCCGGTTGAGCATAGAGTAGGAATTCTCGGTTCCCTTCTGTGCCCAGGATCGGCGACTCGATGGGCTCTTTCACACTGAAATTAAGCAGTCGCAATGCGTCTTTAACCTTCACTACAGCGGCCGAGTGCGCCTGCGGGTCACGAACGATACCGCCTTTTCCGACCTGTTCTCGGCCAACTTCGAACTGCGGTTTCACGAGAACCACAATGCTTGGCCGGGCGCCTAGACTTCGAGCCGCGTCTACGACGGCGGGCAAAACTAATGTTGAGGAAATGAAAGAAACGTCCATTACGATCAGATCGACAGCTTCGCCAAGATCTTCCGCCTCGAGATAACGTGCATTGGTCTTTTCTAACAAGCGCACCCGCGCGTCCTTTCGCAGTTTGAAGTCAATCTGGCCGTATCCCGTATCGACTGCAATCACTTTTTTTGCGCCATGTTGCAGGAGACAGTCGGTAAAACCTCCGGTAGAAGCGCCGATATCCAGGCATGTCTTGTCACGGAGATCGATTCCCCAGTACTGCAATGCAGCCTCAAGCTTCAGGCCGCCACGACTCACGTAGCGGAGGTCGTCCCCAAGCATTCTTATGTCGGAATCCGCAGGTACAGGTGTGCCCGGTTTTTCGATCCTTTGTCCATCCACCAACACTTTGCCGGCCAGAATGAGTGCCTGCGCGCGTTCGCGGGAAGGAACGATTCCCTTATCGACCAGCAATTTATCGATCCGAACTTTCAACTTGTCGTCTGCCTTTTGACGTACGCCTCTGTAAATGTTCGATTAAATTCGTCTGCCACTTATTTCTTTCGATTCACGGAATCGTTAGCACTTGTTCATGTGCAATGTGTTGAACATACGGCTTTTGTTGACCTTACGCATCCCTTATTCTCAATTTCCACAAAATTTTCCACAGCGGTGTTGAAAAATACGAGCTGGCTTTGGCATAAAAATTCCTGCTGATTTTCATTCGAATACAGGTTTTCGCTTATCGCGAAGTTTGGGCATCGCGCTGCACACGCCGGTTAACCTGCTGAGAAAAACGTCGAGTACAATCCTCGGTTAGGCGGCCACCCATTTCGAATGACAGCTCAAAACAGTAAGCAGCTCAAGACAACACTGAAACGGCGACAGTCACTCGCACCGCCGTTGGCGACTACTGATCTGCTGAAAGACATGTATCGGCGTATGCTTCATATCCGGAAACTGTGCGGGCACGAATGCAGCTGTTCGGGGTTGTTAGAACCAAAAATAAATTCGGAAGGGGTTACAGTTGGCGTTGCTGTCGAACTACAAGCCAAGGATACCCTTTGCGCCGAGCTTACGCATCTTCTCCAGTGCGCGGCTTCGACGACCGGCACCGAATTTCGCAGCGTGATGACTTCCCTCACACGCAACCGCGGTCAGTTACCATTGCGCCTCTGGAGAGGAGGCCCGGGCATTGTTCCGCCGGACTCATCCGGCCGTGCGCAGATCGCGTTGGGAGTAGGCGTGGCGCATGCATTCCGCGCACTGGAGCAGCCAGCGGTATGCGTAGTTTTGGCCGGTGCATGGAGCAGCAGCCTGATTTCGGCGTTCGAATCCTTAGAACTCGCTGCGCTGCAGAAGCTGCCCGTGATCTTCTTGATCGAAAACACATTCAACGGGGAAGCCGACCAGCATCATACTTTTCGAGTATTTCTTGATCAGGTGGGATTCCCGAGTATTCCCGTTGACGGCAACGACAGCATTGCAGTACATCGTGTGGCAACGGAGGCCGTTCAGCGCGCGCGCATGGGAGGTGGCCCAACGCTTATCGAATGCCAGATCGCATCGGCAGCCGATGCCCTGCGACTTGGGCTTGCAGCAGACCCCCTTGTTCACATGCAGGAGTATTTGAGAAAACACGGGCTGTGGTCGGACGCATGGAACCAGGAGCTACAACTTGAGTTGAACAGCTTACGTAATCAAGTCGCCACAGACAGCCAGTGAACTAGCGCCGATGTGAGCAAATTTCACCCGGTCCGGGCCAGCAAATCGCTTTGCTCATGCTACACTCGGCTTAATGGAGACGATGGGAGTGGAACCTCGGCAGGTCGTTCTTTATTCGCGAAAAGGCTGTCACCTGTGCGAAATCGTAAAGGAGTCGTTGAGCAAACTTTCGCGTCGTGGCGGCTTTGAGTGGCGCGAAGTCGATGTGGACTCTGATGGTGAACTGCGCCGCCGTTTTACTGACGAAGTGCCAGTTGTTTTCATCGACGGCCGAAAGGCTTTCAAATATCGGATGGACGAGCGCGAGTTTCTGCGTAAAGTCTCTTCCTGATTTTCCTGT
Source organism: Terriglobia bacterium (assembly GCA_021324365.1). Classification (GTDB taxonomy): domain Bacteria; phylum Acidobacteriota; class Terriglobia; order Terriglobales; family Acidobacteriaceae; genus JAJPJE01. The sequence goes on from JAJPJE010000032.1 coordinate 46,397, forward strand.
CGCTCAGGGCCACTGTTGAATCCTCGCTCATGCTTCGAACGAAGCTTTACGCAGATCCGAGCAGCGTATTTGTTCACGACCTGGTTACTCGTGCTGCACTTCGCTTCGGTGAGGACGTCGCAATTGTGGACGGTTCCTCGTCTCCGCCGCGCAGACTCAGCTTTTCGGAATACGCCGATTCGGTAGAACGCCTCGCCCGAGGCCTTGTTTCCGCCGGCATCCAACCCGGTGATGTCGTCGCAGCCTTTCTCCCGAATTCCTGGGAATTCTGTGTTTTCTACCACGCCGCCACGATGGCGGGTGCGATTCCGACGCTTGTAAATCCGTCTTATCGCGAACGTGAATTGCGTTACCAACTGGAAGTTTCTGGATCGAAGCTGTTGGTCACGGACGGCCCGCTCATAGCCGGAGTCAATCTCGACGGTTTGCCCAGCCTGAAACGGGTGTATACGACGCGCAGTCATGGTGCGGGTAGCGAAAGCTTTTCCGACCTGCTGTCTTCCACCAGCGCGGCTTTACCGGAACGCTCAGACAACAAGGCGACGCTGGCAGCTCTTCCGTTCTCCAGCGGAACCACGGGCCTGCCGAAAGGCGTCATGTTGACGCACTACAATCTGGTAGCAAATGTCTTTCAGTTGCTGGGCGAAACTGCGTTGCCACTGGAACACGAAGACACAACGCTCTGTTTTCTTCCCCTTTATCACATCTATGGACTCAACGTCGCGCTGAACCCTTCTTTTGTGCATGGGGTCAAGCTGGTGCTGATGCCGCGCTTCGAGGTCGCCCAGGCGATCTCGATGATCCGCTCGGAACACGTGCGCTTTATTCCCTGTGTTCCGCCGGTGCTGAATGCGTTTCTGCGAGCGGCAGAAAGCGGTGAGTTTCCGCGCGATCATGGCATTCGTTGGGTAAAATCCGGCGCGGCGCCTTTGCCGGCCGAACTGGCACGGCAATTTAGCGATAGGACCGGAATTCCGATCCTGCAAGGTTATGGAATGACCGAAGCGTCGCCGGTCACTCATATCGGCGTGCTCGATGCAGCTCTGGCGAAAGCAGACTCGATTGGATTGCCTCTGGCGCAAACCAACTGCCGCATTCTCGATGTGCAGAGCGGCGTTGAGACCAGCGGCCCTGGGGAACTCGTCATGCGTGGTCCCCAATTTATGCTGGGATATTGGAACTCTCCGGAATCCACCGCCGACGTGCTGCGCGATGGTTGGTATTGGTCGGGCGACATTGTCACGCGCGACGAACTGGGCCGGTACACGGTCGTCGACCGTCGTAAGGAGATGATCAAGTTTAAGGGCTTCTCTGTCGCACCCGCGGAAGTGGAAGCGGTACTGATGGAACATCCGGCTGTTCGCGATTGTGGAGTAGTCGGGCGTGCCGATGAGGAAGCTGGCGAAATCCCCTGCGCATTTGTTGTGCTGCGAGACGGTTTTGTTGAATCCGAACAACTACGGCGCGACGTTTGCGGCTTCGTCGGCGAGCGCCTCACGCATTACAAGCAGCCCCGCGACATACGATTCGTCGCCGTTGTACCGCGCAACCCTTCCGGGAAGATTCTCCGCCGCAGATTGCGCGAGCAACTCTGAAGGGTGCTGCTACCTACTTCTGTTTGGCGGGTGGATCTTTATAGATGGAGTACTGTTCCTGCGGGCGCTTCAGTTTGATCGTGATTTCCTTTGTCGCCTCGTTGATATCGTAGTCCTCACCATATGTTTGAAAGCCAGGCGCAATCACCTGGATCAAAATCTTCCCATACGGAAGGCCTGAATAGCTGGCATTGCCTTCAGCGTCGGTTTTCAGCTCCATTCCGCCCGCAGACGTTTTTCCGTGCTCGTTGACGTCGTGCAAAATCACGGCCGCATTGCGGATCGGCTTGCCGTTGTCGGCTTTCAGAACCTTGACGCTGAGATCGGAAGCCGGCTCGTCCTTCGCCCAGCCCAAAATCGCAATGCCCAGTAGGAGGATGACCGGGAGACAAACCCTCATCTTTTTCATGCGGGAATTTTACGCCTGAGAAGCCGGGCGTTCAACTGGAGACGGAAGGCTGACGACCCATCTTGTTCCGGCATTCTTCACAAACACCGTAGATCTGGAAAGTATGCCGTGTCGTAAGGTATCGGTGTTTTTTGCCCACCGCTTTCTCCAGATGCTCGATTTCGGGAGAGAAAAACTCGACCGACGATCCACACTCGGTGCAGACCATGTGGTGATGGCTGCGCCGATTGTATTGATGTTCGTACCTGGCAATTCCGTCGTGGAAGGCTACTTCGCTGGCTAGCCCACATTCCGCAAGCAGCTTTAGCGTGCGATAGACTGTTGTGAAGCCTATCTTCGGATCTTTCTTTCGAACAAGCCGGAACAATTCGTCTGTCGAAAGATGATCGTGAGTTTCGAGGAAGGTAAGAAGGATCGTGTCGCGCTGCCCGGTGTGTTTCAAGCCGACTTTTCGAAGATGCTGATGCAGAATGTCTGTGGCCTCGCGAATCATTTCGCCCGAGACATTCGCATGATCATCAATTCTCTTTGGCAGCATTCCCATCTTTGAGAAAAGGTCCTGTAATGATTGCAGTATAGCCCCTCGGCAGGAGCTATTGGTCGCGTGACGTAGGTTTTCATTTGCTCAATATCAGGTCACATTGGCCTTCTAGACCTGTCCCGGGGAGCAAAATGCTGTAAACCACTCATTGTCCGGAGTTCCATCGCACACATACAATTGTCCCATTTATGGCTACGACGGTTGCAGGCTCCTATATTCGGCGTACCTCGAACCCCGTGCTTCGTGTCACCTTAATTACCGCCGCGATCGTCATTGTGGTGTTGGCCGGCGCCACGCTCTGGTTCTTTGGAGCCGCTCGGGCCGGCCTTCCGCAACTGGATGGCACGATCTCTGTCTCGGGACTCAATACGCCGGTACAGGTGATTCGCGACCATCAGGGAGTTCCCCATATCCGCGCGCACAGCCTGGATGATCTGTTCTTCGCACAAGGATACGTCACCGCCCAGGACCGGCTTTGGCAGATGGATCTTACGCGGCGCTTTGCGGCCGGCGAGCTTTCCGAGGTATTCGGCGCAGCAGCAATCCCACAGGATCGGGAGCAGCGAATTCTCGGTTTTCGCCATTTGGCTGAAACCTCTGTTCAATACCTGAGCGATAGCGACAAACGCTATCTCGACGACTATAGCCGTGGCGTCAATGCCTATATAGCCGAGCGGCAACAGAAACGTACTCTTCCCCTGGAGTTCCGCATTCTTCGCTATGAGCCAAAACCATGGACCGTTGCCGATTCCCTTCTTGTCGGCATCAACATGGCACAGACCTTGAACTTTTACTGGGTCCCAGAAATGCTCGGCCGCGACAAAGTAGCTACCAAGGTGGGTCCTCAGCTCGCCGCCGAACTGTTCCCGACCACTTCGTGGCGTGATCATCCTCCGAGCATGGACCCTTCGCTTCGGATCGATCTGCCGCAACATGCAGTTTATCGGCATCCCCGCGTTGGAGATACCGTCCCTCGCGCGTCATACCAAGCATCCTCGCTCATCGATGTTGCCGCCCATCCTCCTGGTTCCAACGATTGGGTTATCTCCGGAGCGCACACAGCATCGGGCAAGCCTTTGCTTTCGAATGATATGCATCTCCCCATCCAGATTCCGAATGTCTGGTACGAGGCGCAACTCGAAGCACCCGATTTCAATGTCGCCGGTGTGACTCTGCCGGGGTTGCCGTTCGTAATCGTCGGACACAACCAGCGGATTGCGTGGGGATTCACGAATGTGGGTCCCGCGGTTACCGATCTCTACGTCGAGAACTTCAATGCGGACGGTGAATACCAGGCTCCAGACGGCTGGAAAGAACCTGAGCATAGAAAAGAAGTAATCCACGTAAAAGATGGAAGCGACATAGATCTGGATGTGGTGGTAACCAGGCACGGGCCCGTCATTACTGATCTGTTTCCGGGCGAGACACGCAAACTGGCGTTGAAATGGAATATCTACGATCCGGGAATTGTGCAGATTCCATTTCTCGATGTGAACGCTGCCCAGAATTGGGATCAGTTTCGTAAGGCCTTCTCGCGTTACGGCGCGCCATCGCAGAATGTGGTTTACGGCGACGTTGACGGAAATATTGGCTACTTCGTAAACGGCAAGATCCCCATTCGGACCAATTCCGATGCGATCGCACCCGTTCCCGGCAACGACAATGCGCATGAATGGACGGGCTACATCCCATTCGATCAACTGCCCACCGCCTACAATCCAGCTTCCGGCATCCTTGCGACGGCAAACGGAAGAATTACACCGGACGGCTACCCGTATATCATTGGCTTCGAGTGGGACGCGTCGATTCGAACGCAGCGAATTTATCGCTACCTGGAAGCGAATAAGAAGTTCACACCTGCAGATATGCTGACGCTGCAGACTGATGTTTACTCCGACTACGATCGATTCCTGGCGCAACGCTTTGCTTACGCGGTCGATCACAGTCAAACTGCAACGCCCCGAGCGAAACAGGCTGCCGAGCTTTTGCGAAACTGGGACGGCATCCTCTCGGTGAGTTCTCCGGCTCCAACTATCGTTTCGCGTGCCCGGGATCAACTGCAGCGGCTGCTTCTGGAACCCAAACTTGGCGCCGCGTCAGACGACCCCAAAGTGCGCACAGGATGGCGCGAGTACCACTGGTTCATGTCATCGGCATGGCTTGAAAGCACCCTAACGCATCAGCCAAAGAACTGGTTACCACCTAATTTTTCCAGCTACGACGAACTGCTGACCGCCGCTCTCGATGCTGCTGTCACCGCCAAGGATGCGCCTCCCGGCCTGTCTACATGGAATTGGGGCAAGGTACACACCATCAACGTGCAACACATCCTCTTCAGCCGGTTTCCCATTATCCGTCGCTGGGCTGAAACGGGCGTGCTGCCGTTGCCTGGAGATGGAACCACGGTGAAACAAGCTGCTGGAAATGTCGGTCCTTCCCAACGCCTGACCGTTGATTTTTCTAATCTCGACAACAGCACGCTGAACATCGTGAATGGACAGGGCGGAAACTTGCTTAGTCCCTATTTCAATGATCAGTGGGGAAACTGGTATCACGGCACCGCGCTGAAGCTGCCATTTTCCGATGATGCGGTGGACGGCGCGAAAGAGCACGAACTCACGCTCGAACCCGGCAAGTAAAGTTGCTCGTTGTCCCTGCAAGTAAAAGCCGTTAGACTGCCAGTCGCGCCGGGGGCCATTCGAAATACTCACAGGCCCGCTGCTGGAGAACCGCCCCTTGACCAAATCTGTTACCGCTGCTGTGTCATTGCTTCTGCTTTCATCGCTTGCCTTGGCCGCTCCTCTATCAGGCGCATTGAAAAAAGCCTACCGTTTTGAACGCGACCAATGGATCTATGTGCACCTGGAAGGCACGCCATCGGAGATCGGGTACCAGCACGGGTATCTTCTTGCGCCCGAGATTGCGGACGCGTTCAACGCGGTGAAGTACGAAGACACACATCGCACCAAGCGCGAGTGGAGCTTCTACCGCCAGACAGCTCGCGAGATTCTTTGGCCCCACATTGACCCTGAGTATCAACAGGAGTTGCAGGGCGTAACGGACGGATTGAATGCGCATGGAGTAAAGCTCGACCTGTATGATGTGGTCGCTCTCAACGCATTCGAAGAAGTCCCAGATTACTACGTTCCCCTGCTGGACAAGAGAGAGGCTCGCGCGGATACGCCGACATTAGTCGTCGAGGGACACTGCAGCGCCTTTGTCGCGACCGGTAGCTATACCAAGGACCACCAGATCGTCATCGCTCACAATAATTGGACGAGTTTTGTGCCCGGCGCGCGCTGGCGCATTATTTTCGACATCGTTCCGCAAAAAGGCCGCCACTTCATCATGGATGGCTTCCCGGGCGTGATCGTCAGCGACGATGATTTCGGCATCAACGACGCGGGCCTAATGATCACCGAAACCACGATTTCAGGCTTCCACGGATTCGATGTGAACGGCAAGCCGGAGTTCATGCGCGCCCGCAAAGCCATGCAGTACGCCACCTCGATCGATGAGTACGTCAAGATCATGCTCGACGGAAATAATGGCGGATACGCCAACGACTGGCTGCTTGCCGATCGCAAAACGGGAGAAATCGCGCAGTTTGAACTTGGCTTGAAACACTACCGTGTGTGGCGCACTAAAGATGGCTATTTCGCCGGATCCAACTGGGCGCGCGATCCCGAACTGCTGAAGGACGAAACGGATTTCGATTCCTCCGATCTCTCCAGTTCGCCCAATGCTCGTCGCGTGCGTTGGGAACAGTTGATGTCGGAGAATAAGGGCCGCATCGATGTGAAACTGGCACAGCGGTTCCTTGGAGACCACTTCGACAGCTACGAAAAGAAAGAAGATGCCGATGAGCGGACACTCTGCGGGCATCTGGAAAATTCGCCACGTGGCGCGCCTGTCTGGGATCGTCCACCCTACTCTGCCGATGGCTCCGTTCAGGGTAAAGCCAGCGACAGCGCCATGGCGGCTTCCATGAGCTTTTTTGCGCGCAGAGGACACCCGTGTGGAACCGATTTTGTTGCCAGCGAACATCTGAAGAAGCATCCAGAGTTCGATTGGCAGAAACCCGTTTTAGTTGATATGAAAGCAGGCCCCTGGACAGCATTCAAGCCCGGCGAGAAACAATAGCGTTTGGTGTGGGGCGGGTATTCTTGTCCGCCGGACGGTATCCGGACATTTACAGGTGGCGGCCTTCTCTAGTAAATTTTCACGCCGTTCGCTTTCATCTGCTCAATGGCCTTCGTGCTGGTACTTGCATCCACTCCCGCGATCAAATCCGGCAGTACGTGAACCTCGTACCCTTCTTTGACGGCGTCCAGTGCCGTCGCAAGTACACAATAGTCCGTCGCAATACCACAGACGTACACCCGTCGCACGGCATGCGCCCTCAAGATCTCGAGCAAGCTGTTTCCGTGATCATTAACTCCTTCAAACCCCGAATAACCATCTTCACCAGGCTGCGTGCCCTTCTTCACAATCTCGGCATCTGCGGGCACATCGAGGCCGCTGACCAGTTGGGCGCCCGGCGTTCCTTGGACACAATGCACCGGCCATATGCCTCCGTTAATTTTGAATTGCGAATGATTCGCGGGATGCCAATCCATGGTAAAGACGACCAATGCGTCACGCATGCTGCGGTGGAACCAGCGCACGACCGCCGCTTACGGCCAGTGCACCGATCGCTCGCAGTTCCGGCCTTTTACCCTTAGCGGATAACGACGTGGAAGACCCTGTCCGGCACGCCTGAAGGCCCCAGATTCGCGCCGTGCGGGTTTGCGCCAGCCTAAACTGCTAACGGAATGCTTCTTTATTCACGACATACGGCATCTTGCTGGGATCGCCGCCGTAATTCCCTTCCAGCACGTCGATCAGCCCCTGCACGCATCTGCCTGCCATGCCTTTGTTCGGATCCGTTGAAAGCCTCGTAATGCGACCAGCGCTCGCGAAGTGTGAGAAGAGGCGCACGCGATCGGCAATGTCGGTATCCAGTAGGGGCGAGGTCGCAGGCAACGGCTCCTTCTCGAAGACATCCAGGGCAGCGCCGGCAATCCAATGCTCGCGAACCGCTTTTACGAGCGCAATTTCGTCTACCACAGGACCACGAGACGTGTTCACCAGGTATGCGGTGGGCTTCATCAATCGGAACGTGCGCTCGTTGAATAGATGATAGGTTGGCGTCTGGCTTTCGCCTTCCCGGATCAGCGGAACATGCACGCTCACAAAATCCGCTTCACCCAGCGCATGCTCAAACTCCACGTACCGGATCCAGGTCCTCTCTTGCTGAACGCCGTTCGCATGCCGGACGTCCATCACCTTCTGAATCGCGGAGACGTAGTCGTTATTCTGATATGCGGGATCGTAGCAGAGGATGTTCATATCGAATCCCGTGCACTTCTTAATCATCGCCAACCCGATTCGGCCCGTACCGATGATTGCGATCGTCTTCCCCGTTATTTCGTCGCCGAGAAACGGCAGATAGGGATGCCAGTAACCCCACTCGTGTTCGCGAACCAATCGTTCGCTCGCCCACATGCGCCGGGCTACCGCGCCCATGATGAAGAAAGCGAACTCCGCCGTCGCCTCGGTAAGCACATCAGCCGTGTGGGTAAAAGGAATTTTGTAGCGGTTGGCGTCGGCGCGGTTGATATTGTCGAAACCCACGGCGTCCTGGGCGACCACTTTCAGCGTGCCCTTCCCTGCTTCGAATATTTCCGCATCAATCGGATCACGCAGCGTGGTGATCAGGCCATCAATGCCTGATCGCACTTTGTCGAGAATGAGTTGTTTCGGAGGTGCTTCGGGCTTCGGATAGACCTCAACTTCGTATCCCCTCTGGCGCAGCAAATCAAGGGCGTCTTGCCCAATATCACAAGTAGCAAATACGCGGAACTTTCTGGTCATTATTTTCTCTGGAGTATGTGTGGCCGCAAAGCACTGTCGTCGGCGTGCGAAAGATTGCCGGCGCACACCCCACGTGCTGCGAACCGCGTTTTATCTTACTCCAGGGCCAAGATGACCACGCATGGACGATAGCTGAATTTAGTGTGCAGCCGCTAATGCATGCTCTTCTTGCTCACGGCGATCTTTCTTAAGGGCCATCAACTCTACTGCTTTGCGTGCGATGTGTTCTGCGCTGACCTCAAATTCCTTAATCAACTCCCATGGTGCGCCTGAATCGCCAAACCGATCCTTCACGCCAATCGCTCCGGTAATTACTGGCACACCGTAAGTTGACGGATCTTCCGTGATTACCCCGCTCACTCGCCAGGCAAGCGCACCGATCTGATGTTCCTCAGCAGTCACGACTACTCCCGTCTCCTTGGCCGCACGAACGATCGCGTCCGCATCAATCGGTTTCATCGTGTGCATGTTGATTACGCGTGTTTCGTAAGCGAAGTCCTGCTTGAGAATCCAGGCTGCTCGCATCGCCTCAGGAACCATCGGTCCGCAGGCAATGATCGACAAGTCCTCCCGCTCGTCGCGATACTCCGATGCAAGCATCGTCTCGAAGGCATCGATGAACTTATCCGATGCCTTTCGCAACCGAATGACATTCGCCTTACCGAAAACGAATGGCGTCTCGTTCGTGGTCACGATCGGCGTTGCTTCTCGCGCAAACCGAATGTACTTGGGACCGACATGTTTCAGGAGCAGATAATCGGTCGCCTTCTTTGTTTCCACTGAATCGCAGGGCACCACGACAGACATGTTCGGAAGTCCGCACATCGCGAACAAGTCTTCCAGCGCCTGATGTGTCGCACCGTCTGGACCAACCGACACTCCCCCATGCGCGCCCGCTATCAGGACGTTGAAGTTGCCATAACAGATTGAAGTGCGTATCTGATCCAGATTTCGCGCCGCTGCGAACGTTGCATACGTACCGAATACCGGTAACTTACCTTCTTTGGCCAGTCCGGCTGCTGCCGAAGTGGCTGACTGCTCCGCTATTCCCATGCTCAACCAGCGGTTCTTCCGCTCAGGATGCTTGGCGTAAAACTCGCTGATTGTGATGGAACCGGAAATGTCCAGGCCCAGGCAGACGACCCGTTCATCACTCCCGTTCTCCGCAAGTGACTGCCCGAAGCCCATGCGCGTCGGCTTCATCTCCACTTTCATATTATTGGCCGCGTTCCACCAGTAATCGGCATGAAAGCGAGGCATTTTTGATGTGAGCTTTCGGTCGACTTCGACCTGGTAGTTCTTCGCCTTCTCCAGCAGCGCGGATACCGGCACACGGTCGGCGACTCCGAGTTCGGCCAGGCCTTTCATCATTTCGTCGTAGGTCGGTGCTTTGCCGTGCCAACCGGCGACGTCTTCCATGAAGCTGACCCCTTTGCCTTTGACTGTCTCAGCTAGAATCACGGTCGGCTTCCCTTGCACTTGGCGGGCGTTCTCGAGCGCCTTCACCACGGCATGCATGTCGTGGCCGTCAACGTGGTGCACTTCCCAGCCGAAGCTCAGGTATTTTGCGGTCAGCGGCTGAACGTTCATTATGTCGCTGACCTTGCCATCAATCTGCAGCCGGTTACAGTCAATGATGGCAATCAGGTTATCGAGCTTGTAATGGGCGGCCTCCATGGCAGCTTCCCAGACCTGGCCTTCCTGCTGCTCGCCATCGCCCATAAGGCAGAAGGTCTTGTAATCCTCTCCATTGAGCTTGCCTGCCAGTGCTATGCCCACTCCAATGCTGATACCCTGTCCCAACGATCCAGTCGAAACCTCCACTCCCGGCAGCTTCAGCCAATGCGGATGTCCCTGGTAGGGAGAGGAAAGCTTGCGCAACAGCACGGTGTCTTCAATCGGGCAGAATCCTGCAAAAGCTAATCCAAGATAGAGACTGGGAGCTTTATGTCCCGTAGACCAGATGATCCGATCGCGCTTCGGCCAGTTTGGATTTTTGGGATCGTGCTCCGCAACGCGCAGATATAGCGCCGCTGCGATATCCATGATCGAAAGCGTCCCGCCGGCATGTCCCGACCCTGCCGCGCACAGCGCCACCAGATCGTAGGCACGCATCATCTTCGCAGCGTCGACCAGTTCTTCGATTGAGTACTGTCGCAGAATCGTTCCGGTGCTTGAATCTTTCAGGGCCATGCTCGTCTCCTTGGGCTGGGAACCCGAGTGCTTCCACTCGCATTCCGGATGCCGAGGCTAGTTCAGCCCTGCCATCGCAGCAGTGAGGACAATCACGAGCAGGGGTGACTGGCGCACAGCGCGTTTAGCTACCTGTTCGCAATTCTATGAACCCGTGGTTCTCTTGCGCTCATCCGAAAGGTGCCGGAGGAGGGTCTATGGCCGCTGTTACAGTCCCGCTTGATTCCGTTCAGGGCTTGGAAAGTATCGAGAGCAGACACTCAGTGGACGAGACGCTGGCGCAACTTGAACTCATCCTTAAGGAGAAAGGCATAACTGTCTTTTCTGTTGTAGATCACAGCGGCGAGGCGGCAAAGGTCGGAATGGAGATGCATCCGACGAAGCTGGTCCTTTTTGGAAGCCCGAGAGGCGGTACTCCCCTCATGATCGCAGCCTCCAGCGTTGCAATCGACCTGCCTCTGAAAGCCTTGATTTGGGAAGATAATGCCGGTCGCGTTTGGATTTCATATAACACACCGGAATACTTGCAGCAGCGCCACAATATTCCATCCGACCTGATACAGAACATTGCGGGTGCCACTAACTTGTTGAAAGTGGCTGCGCAGTGATGTACGTCATGTTGCGATTCAACGTGCGTTGCTACACTCGACAGGAATGCCGCTCTTCAGCTCAATCTTTTCGGAATTAGAGTCACAGGTTTCTTCTTTTTTGACCGAGACCTCGTGCCCGTCATTACAACAAACGGAGGAACTACTGCTGGAAGGAGTGGAGGAATCTCTCTCGCTGGCGAATCTTGCGCGCCTCTTGCAACTCGGAGCGGCACCAGATGCGGAGGAGCAACGCGAACTTTTTCGCCACTTTGTGCGACAGCACTGGTCGCCGACTGTAATGTACCTTCGCTACATCGCTCCCATTTATGTTTCGAGCTTTTGCATTGACGCATGCCCTTACTGCAACTTTTCGGCGAACCGCAGAACCGCAATCCGGAGACGACTTTCTCTGGAAGAGCTGGAACGGGAGGTCCGGCAGGTACTTGAGCGCGACATGCGCGTGATCGAACTCGTTTACGCAACCGATCCTGAGTTCACGACCGATCTCCTCGTCCGCTATGTCGCGAAAGTAGTTGAATTATTGGACGGTGAACCTGGCACAGGTGTCCTGCTCTGTACGGAATACCTCACGAATGAAGCTTACCTGGCGCTTCGTGATGCCGGTCTGTGGGGTATCGTTCAGTGGGATGAGACTCTCGATCGGCGAGCTTATAGAAGGTGGCACTCGCCGAGCCCGCAGAAGCGAGAGTTCGAGCTGCGAATGGATAATCACGACCGAGCCATGGCGGCAGGGCTGGAAGTCGCAACCGGCGCCCTTTTCGGCTTGGCGGATTTTCGCTACGACGTCCTGATGCAAATCGCGAAGGCTCGTCACCTTGCAGAACAGTATGGGCGCGGTCCATTTGTCTTCGGGACCGCACGGCTCAAGCCGATCGCCGGACAAAACCTGCACCTGCAAACAGAAGTCAGCGATGGCGCGTATGAAACTTCGCTGCTCGTTTATAAACTGGCAATGCCGAATGCCGGCCGCTGGCTGCAAACCCGTGAAACCTTTGAGCTGAATCTCAAAAATCTGCTGGACGGAGATGTCTTTACCTACCGTTGTGGCGAAGTCCGGCCCGGTGGTTATCAGGCTTCCGAAAAGCAGTTAAAGGGCGGCCAGTTCGGTGTAAACGAACTCGAACGCGACTACGTTGAGAGCAAACTTGCCGAGCGGAATGTTCGCATCAGTTATGCGTGGATAAATCCGGAAAAACCGGTGTACTCTGCACTTCCTGCAGTCGGGTGCCGGAAGACGCAAGCCGGTCACACGTTATAAGTTGTTCTTCGTCCAGTCGTCGATTCGATTCAGCGCGTTCGCCAGATTCTCATAGGAGTTCGCAATGCTGAATCGTAAATATCCTTCGCCGAATTGTCCAAACGCAGTCCCCGAAAGAGCGGCGACTCCCGCCTGCTCCAGCAACGCGTCCGCCAGCTTCTTTGAGTTCCATCCTGTCTTCGTGATATTCGTGAAGGTGTAAAACGCGCCTTTGGGCGAGCGGCACGAGAACCCTTTGATCCGGTTCACGCGATCGATGAACATGTCGCGCCGGCGCTTGAACTCCGAGCACATCCTCTCCACCGACGACTGATCACCGATCAGAGCCTCGATGCCGGCTACCTGCGTAAAACTCGCAGTACAGGAGTTCGAGTTGGTCATCAACCGCGCAATATAGGTCGCCAGATCCGATCGCATAACTCCGTAGCCCAAGCGCCACCCTGTCATTGCATACGTCTTGGAGAAGCCATCGAGCAGAATAGTACGATCCTTCCAATCCTCCAGCGACATGATCGAGTGATGGTTGCCTTCAAAAAGCAAACGGCTATAGATTTCGTCTGACAGAACCATAATGTCACGATCGCCAATAGCCGCCGCAATGTCTCGCACATCGCGCTCGGCGAGCACTCCCCCTGTTGGGTTCTGGGGTGAATTGATGATCACCAGGCGTGTACGATCGGTAATCAAGTCGCGCAGTTCATTGGCATCCATCCGAAAATCCATGCTTTCGCGCAACTGAATCGGGACTGGCTTGGCGCCGGCGAAGTTGATCATTGACTCATAAATGGGAAAGCCGGGGTTCGGATAAATGACTTCATCCCCTTGTTCCACAAGTGCCAGAATCGTGTAGAAAATGATCGGCTTACCACCTGGCACAACAACAACTTCTTCGGGCGTGACACGCACATTCCGCGTGCGGCTTACATAGTCGGCAATGGTCTGTCTCAAGTCGGGTAAGCCAGCAGAGGGCCCGTAATGCGTCCAGCCCCCGTGCAGCGCTTGCGTCGCCGCCTCGATAATGTTCGCTGGAGTATCGAAGTCCGGCTCTCCAATCTCCAGGTGAATAATATCTTTGCCCTGCTTCTCCAGAGCTTTGGCGCGGACAAGTACTTCGAACGCCGTTTCTGTTCCCAAGCGCGACATGCGCTTGGACAACCGCAAATCATGGCTGACTTTCTGCATAGTAGGCATAGGCAAAGCCGCTACATTATAAGCCTTTCTTTGCTTTCCATAAGCAGCACCCGTACTACCTTGGCTGAGTCTCCTTGCGGATTGGGCTGATTTCTGTGATGCCAATCACGCGCACTTCGCCCCTCCCGACGAAATTTCATTCTCAAAACGAGAATCAGTTGATGCGGCGGAATTGCTAATTTTGAGACCAGCGCCTCCGCTCGGCGAAGCGTATCCTTATGTTTCAGCAACTTAGCTTATCTTGCGCTTGGCAGCAGACGTGCCCTCTCCCCAGTACTATTTGGGGACCTCACAAAATCTGAGAATGGGCAGGGTCTGTATGGAAGTTCGCATTGCTCCACCCTTTCGTACACTCGCGGCAACGCTGATTTTTGCGGTGCTGTCGACAACCTCATTTGCGCAGAAGCAACCCGGCATAAGCGACAAGGAAGTAAAATTTGGCTCCTGTTCCGCACTTGATGGTCCGGCACGCTTCCTTGGGATTCAAACCGTCCTTGGTGCAACCGCCTACCTGCATTACATCAACGAGCAGGGAGGCGTGCATGGCCGCAAAGTTCAACTGATGGCCTTCGATGATGGCTACGACCCTACGAAGGCAGACTCATGTTTCAATCGCCTGAAAAAAGAAGAAGTGTTTGCTGCAGGATTTTTTGTTGGAACTCCGACTGCCGCCAAGTATGTGCCGTTGGCACAGGAACAGAAGCTTCCGGTGGTTGGCCTGTTTACCGGTGCACAAATTCTCTACGTGCCGTTGAAGCATTACATCATTAACGTTCGCGCGTCCTACTACGACGAGACCCGCGAACAGGTCGACGGGCTTTGGAAGATCAACCTCCATAAAATTGGGGTGATCTATCAAGACGACGCTTTCGGCAAAGCGGTTCTTGATGGCGTTAAACTCGCGCTCGACAAACACGAGGCGAAGCCGGTTGCGCTCGGCACTTTCGCGCGCAATACAACCTCCGTACAGAGCGGAGTCGCAGCGGTTCGCGCGGCCAATCCTGATGCAGTCGTACTCGTTGGACCTTACGCGCCGGTCGCTGAGATTCTAAAGGAAGCGCACGCCAGTGGATGGCATCCCTTGTTCCTCACGGTTTCTTTCGTTGGAACAGAAGCCTTAATTAAGGAAGCAGGAAAAGACGCCGACGGGATCGTAATCACTCAAGTGGTCCCGCCGCCGGACCGCACGGATCTTCCTACCGTCAAACTCTATCGTGAATGTGTTGCGAAGTACTTCCCCGGATCCGATCCCAGCTACGTCAGCCTGGAGGGCTTCGTTGATGCCATGGTGGCAGTCGAAGGCTTAAAGCGCGCTGGTGCTGAACCGACACGCGAGAAGTTCATCGAGGGCATCGAAAGTATCCACAACATGGACCTTGGACTTGGACCGGCATTGAAACTTAATTACGGTCAGGAGGACCACAAAGGATTCAAGAAGGTTTACGTCACGGTTGTCGAGGGAGGCCGTCCGATTGTGATGGACGACTGGTCTGCTGTGAAACATTGATTCTTTTGCGCCACTTCACAGCAAACGAAAAGCCTCGGTCGCGGCCGAGGCTTTTTTCTTCAAACTCGTGAGGGTATACCTAGTCCGCCATCGTGGACTGCGAATCGTGCGTGCGGAGCACACGTTCCACAGCATATGGGGCATCGCCAACGGCGTCGTGATAATGCCGTACATTCATCTCGCCTAGAAGTCCGAGTCCCAACAACTGCCCACCGGCAAGAATCAATACCGCCGCAAAGATCAATAGCGGGCCATGATCCACCATCAGATGCGCGTTGTTAAGAATCTTTGTGACCGCCAGGAAAGCCGCGATCCCACTTCCTGAAAGGATGCTTAACATCCCTAGGGTGCCGAAGAAATGCAGTGGCCGCTGCAGATACCGCAGCAGAAACCGTATCGTCATCAGGTCGAAGAACACGCGGAAGGTGCGGCCGATGCCGTAATGCGAGTTCCCTCGCTCGCGATTTACGTTGCGAATCGGAATCTCGCAAATCGAAGCACCATACGCGGACGCCAGCGCCGGAATGAACCGGTGCAGTTCCCCGTAGAGTGGTATCTGCTTCAGCAAATCTCGACGGTATGCCTTGAACGTGGTGCCGAAGTCATGAATGTCGACCCCGCTCAGCTTGGCCATCAGCCAGTTCGCCGTGCGCGACGGGATGCGGCGCAACCAGAGATTGTCGATGCGCACCTTGCGCCAGCCGCTAACTACATCGTATCCCTGGCCAATTTTCTCTAAAAACAGCGGTATGTCATTGGGATCGTGCTGAAGGTCGCCGTCCATGGCGATGACGTATTCGCCACGTGCATGGTCGAAACCCGCAGCCAACGCGGAGGTCTGACCGAAGTTGCGCCGAAGCTTTACAACGGTGACGCGGCTATCAATGCTGGCAATCTCGCGAAGCAGCGGAAAGGTGCGGTCGTGACTGCCATCGTCGACGAAGACAAGCTCAAATGTCTCTCCGGTATTCTCCATAACTGCCTTCAGGCGGTCATAGAGTTCGGTGACATTGTCCTCTTCGTTATGGAAAGGAACTACGATCGAATACTTCATTCCGTACTCGATTATAAATGCTGTATTCACAATCGTTGCTGGTTTCCTGGGTTCCGGTCCTTTTTACGGAATTACAAATCTGTCATCCTCCAAGTCGAGAAGGAGTGAACCCTGAACCTAAGACGCCTCTCGTGCGCCCTCTTTGGCGAGCATCGGTGCCGGTTCTGTTCCCGTTCGTCCCCACAGCCAGAAGAGCAGTCCCGTCGCAACAATAATCGTCACAGTAACGAGGAGCGACTCGATCCAATATTTTCCGGGATGTCGCAAAAACTTCAGCAGGTGCAGATGATAATGCGACACCGCGTAGGTAATCGCTCCGTAACGTATCGCACGTCCCAGTGCGACCGCGGATAGGTATTTCGGTGCGGGATAGTTGAGGCTACCCGCGGCAAAAAAGAACGCTGACGCCGGGAATGGTGGCGGCGCCAGCGTTGGCACGAGAACCGCGCCAAATCCCCATCGCTCGATCAGGTAGCGCACCCTCATGGAGCGTTGTTGCCCAAACTTTTTCTCCAGCCAGCCGTTTCCTGTTCTGCGGCCCAGCCGGTACGTCGTGAAAGCCCCAATCACCGCCCCGATTGTGCTCATCACCGCGTAATAAAGCCAAAGCGAATGATTGCGGACAGCCAAAATCCCCGTGACCAGATCGAGACTGCCGAGCGTCGGAACGATGGATCCGTCCAGCACTCCCAGCAGCAGCAGCCCCACTCCGCCGAGGCTCCGTACCCACCTCGTCCAGTTATGGGCTGCTATGAGCAGCGAAAGCAGACCGATCGATCGCATCCTCGTAATCACATCCATGCTAACGGTCAGACTCGTCACAGTGGGTTAAGTTTAGTGGCAGTGAGTAAAGAATTGTTAACGATGAAGCTCGTAGTCCGCCGATGGGCACCACTTTCGGCAACAGAGACCTGAACCGGAACTGGCCAGTGCTGTCCACACACAAACAGCGATTCAACGGACGTGCGCCCTGCGCCCAGATGGTACGATGTTGCTATGCCGGGATGGCGAAATCGGCAGACGCATCGGACTTAAAATCCGAAGAGCCGAAAGGCTCGTGTGGGTTCAAGTCCCACTCCCGGTATGGCATAATACCCGCTATTTTAGCGGGTTTTTTATGCTTGCAGACGTTGAACGCGGCCACTGGCGTTAAGCCGCTGCATGGTTTGTTAGGCGTGACGTAGAACGACCATGAGGAAGGTGGTGCGCTTGAGTTGGGGATCGCGCAGTACAACTAAAAAATCATTGCGCCAAGGAGTCAGTCTTGGCGCAACGGGATTAACCTAGTAGCGCTTTTCTTTCAGGTAGACATCGCAAATTTGTTGGTTATCGGTGGAGGACTTCTGATGTAGTTCGCAGCAGAAGTGGTGCTGATCGCCGTGACCTTGGTCCGGGGTAGTTTCCGCGTTCGGGTCAGGGCTTTTCACACCTGGCGGGAGGTCTGGATTGGTCCCGTCCGCGTGTGGCGTGAAGTTATCGCAAGCCTTCCGCCGCTGTCCTTAAAAAATGTAAATCGCGTCGAACTGTACCCGAGTTAGCCACGGTTCAGTGCTGGCCAGCGGACGGCCGATCAGCGCCGTCGCCCCCAATTGCACACTTGTCTCAAATTGATAGAACCCGTCCACTCGATGCTGCGTCACGTTCGATCCCTGGCGGATGTCGCTGTAATTGAAGTTGCTGAGAACGGCTTCGCGCTCGATATACATGCGCGTGTATCCGATCTGCCAGTCTCCCTTTCGCTCGAGCCGTCCCACTCGCCCTTCCAGCCAATACCCTCGCCTCTGATTCCCGACGCACGTGAAGTTTTTAGTCTGGGTGTAGATCTGTGACGCTGTATTGGTGGGCGCCTCAGCAACATTCACAACGTTGGCGCATGCTTTCATGTTTTCGACGTAGTCGCCCAGAAGCACCGCAGGAAATTTGGGGTGGCCGGTGTCGAATTCGAAACGCGCGATATTGTCGAAGAGCGCGAACTGCGATCCGAACTGTGCATTGGCTATGCGGGAAACTCCGGTTGGGTAGGACTTGCCCGCGATCGTCACCACGTTACTCGCTGTCGTAGTGTAGATCACATTCTGAACCGTATTTCCTGTGCCCAGTGGCAACACACCTACGAGCGGGGTTTGCGGATTCTTGTTGTTGGCGCCCATGAGAGCAGGCGCAATCGAATCGCTCCCATCGAACCAGTAGAAGCCGCTGTAGACGCTGAACTTCATTCCCGGGAGCAGCTGCCAACTGGTCTGCACTTGTCCGCCATAGGTAATCTGCTGGCCGATTCTCTTGTCGTATACCGATGTATTGGCGGCCTCCGCGAACGGTAATTGAAATGCGACTACCGCAAAGCGCTTCAGTGCCGGTATCTTTAGATCAAATGCTAAGCTTTCGGCGATTCCCTCCGGGTTCAGATCCTTGTCCCAGGTAAGCTCGGTATTGAACCACGGATAGCGAAACTTTCCTCCGATCAACGTCAAGGCTTTGAATTGTTTCGGTCGGTATTCGAGAAACGCCTGATCGAGTGCAATCGGTTTCCGCGCGTAAAATCCTGTGAGCGTCTGGTTGGTTGTCGTCGGATCGTTGATGTCGCCGCTCGCCAGCGTGATGCCGGCGCGAAACTGCGATCCCAGATCCGCCACGGCGTTGAAGCGCGCACGGACACGCTCTCTCACACGATCCAGCGATTTGTCTGTCGGCCCGCCAAAGAATGGTTCTCCTCTGAGCCGGATATCACCGCTGAATGAGACGGGGCCCAGTCCTTTGATTTGTCGCTCGAGATTGCGAATGCGTTCGTCAGAGCTGCCGGCGTCTTGGTACGAATTCGTTGCGAGGGATGTAGCGGGCGCCCGTGTTCCCGAGCCTGAATACGTCTGCTGCGGCTGCGACGTAGTGCTGCTCGGTGCGGTTGGGGCGGGCGTTTGCGTATTTGAATCGCCGTGAGCCGCCAATCCTTCACGCGCTGCCTCGAGGGCCTCGATTCGCTTCTGTTGCTGAGTTACCCATTGTTTCAACTGCTCGAGCTCAGATCGGAGATCCGCGTCGGTCGAAGCAGTGGAGGCAGCAGACGAAGCAGAAGGAGGCGAAACTGTCTCCGCCGCGCCAGCCGTCAAGGCGGTGAAAAGCGAGAACACGAACACCGAGCCAAAGAGAAGGCATAATCGCAAACGATTCATCCGGTGAGTACCTTTCCGTTTTTGTTGGAGTTGCAGTCGTGGAGCAGAGCGGAATGTCCGAAAACACAAAACCCGCCGTAGGTTCTGGCGGGTGCAAGGTCGCGTAGCGCGGTCGCGCTAAATCTTCAATCCAGCATCATTGCAGTCGGCCAGAGGACAGAAATCGCATGGCGCGATAACAACACGTCTTCTGGAACGATGCCGTCATGATTAGGCAATATAGCAGGCCGACACGCGATCAGGGCAACCTGCAAAATTCCGATGGGGAAGATTGGTATCGCAGATAGCGTGCCGTGAGAAATCGAAATGTATCGTAAATGGGACATTTCGGTGCGATTACATGGGGACCGTTACTGCCAGACCTGAACATTCGATCTTAGGGAACTCGGGTATACTCTTGCCGCACCGAGCAAGCTCCGCTATCATGCTTCCTATGTTCTTGCCAGCGTCAAACATGTGCACGGCGTGTTGTTGTTGTCCGTCGTGTCACCTGTCGACGGGTGGAGGAACGAAGAGCTCATAGCATTCTGATCATCTCAGCACTTCTCAGACCCACCGTCGCAACCGTGCCGGTGGGTTTTCTATTTGCGGTTGCAGCCGGCCGAAATCAGCGAATAGCGATGAAAGGATGAAGGATTGAAAATTCGCATTGCTCTGGCTGGCATATTCCTAATCGGGCTCGCTTGCGCCGCGCACGCACAGTTCGCCATTCGTGCGGGCTACTTCCCGAATATGACGCATGCCCAGGCCCTTGTTGGACGCGCCACCGGCCGCTTCGAAAAAGAGTTAGGCCCTGGCGTCAAGATCGACTGGAAGACCTTCAACGCAGGGCCCTCTGCGGTTGAAGCGCTGTTCGCCAACGCTGTTGATCTCGTATACATCGGGCCTAACCCGGCGATCACGGGCTACATTCGATCGCAAGGAGCGGCGGTTCGCGTTGTCGCCGGTGCAGCGAGCGGGGGCGCCTCATTTGTGGTACGAACGTCTGCAAACATCCATAGCCCCGCTGATTTTCACCATAAACGAGTAGCCAGCCCTCAACTCGGAAATACTCAGGATGTTGCTTTGCGTGCGTGGCTCCGGGAAAACAATCTGCAGTCGACAGACAAAGGCGGCGATGTGCAAATCATTCCGCTCGCCAACCCCGATCAGCTCACGCTTTTCGAGAAAGGGCAGCTTGACGCTTCGTGGGCGCCGGAACCGTGGGCAACGCGCCTCATTCAAGAGGGTGGCGGTCAGCTTTTTGTCGACGAGCGTTCACTTTGGCCGAATTACCGGTTTGCCACCACCGAAGTCGTCGTACGACCCGAATTTCTAAGCGAGCATCCGGATCTCGTGAAGAAGTGGATTGCGGCGCACGTCGACCTGACCGAATGGATCGCAAGAAATGTCGAGGCTGCCAAATCGATCGTCAATCAACAGATCGCCAAAGATACAGGCCGGCTGCTTCCACCTCGAGTTCTGAACGAAGCATTTCAGCGGTTTGAGGTCACAAACGATCCGATCCGCAGTTCCCTTGTCACGTCGGCAGAACACTCATACGAAGCCGGTTTTTTGAAGCAGAAACCGGAGCTGCCCGGTCTTGTCGATGTCGAGTTACTGAATGAAGTGCTGCGGGAAAAGAAGATGTTACCTGTGCAATAGAACATGGAGAACGAATGGCCGCACTCGTCGAACTACCCGAAGTAGCAACAGAAAGTAAGATCCAGGTTCGCGCGCTCACCAGGGAGTACGACCACGGACACCAACGGACCCTCGCGCTCGACAACATCGATCTCGAGGTCCGGCGTGGCGAATTCCTGTGCCTGGTGGGCCCATCTGGCTGCGGAAAGTCCACTCTGCTGCACATGATTGCCGGACTCGATAAGCCGACCAGCGGCCAGCTGCTGATCGATGGCTCTACTATTGACGGCCCCGGCCCTGACCGTATTTTGATTTTCCAAGAGTTGGGGCTCTTCCCTTGGCTGAATGTGCTGGAGAACGTGGAGTTTGGACTGAAGGTGAGAGGGGTACCTCGCAAGGAGCGCCGTGAACGCGCGCGGCACTTCATCCAGCTAGTGCATCTCTCGCAATTCGAGCACAGCTACGTCCACCAGCTCTCAGGAGGCATGAAGCAACGCGTCTCCCTGGCGCGAGCGCTTTGCCTCGATCCTGGCGTGCTCCTTATGGATGAGCCCTTCACCGCGCTCGATGCCCAGACGCGTGACTTGCTTCACGACGAACTGGAACGCATCTGGGCCGAAACCGGCCAGACGATCATCTTCGTCACTCACAATGTGCGCGAGGCGGTCCGCCTGGGCGATCGTGTGGTTGTCATGAGCTACCGTCCCGGTCGAATTAAGCGCGAGTTCGCTATAGAACTCGGACGTTCGCGTTCGCTCGAAGACCCCGAGGTTACTCTCCAGGCAAAAGAAATTCTCGCCGAGCTGCGGTCCGAAATCGATAAGGCCGTTCACGCGGAGTACAAAAATGCGTAAATCTCTTCACCAGATCGGATTCTTTGCCGGATTGATTGCGATCTGGCAAATCGTGGCGCTTCTAAAAATCTGGCCTCCATACCTGTTCCCCACGCCCGCATCGGTTTGGGAGTCGCTGCATGCCGGCTTTGCCGATCATAGCTTCTGGATCGGGATCGGCGTCAGCATGAAACGTGTGGCGCTTGGCTATGCCGTTTCCTGCATCTTCGGTGTAGCGCTCGGCTTCGCTACGGCCTACAACAAATTTCTGTCGGAGACCGTTGGGCGGATGGCGGTGAGCCTTCAGAGCCTTCCCAGCATTTGCTGGTTGCCGATGGCAATTCTCTGGTTCGGGCTAACGGAGAAAGCAATTCTCTTCGTGGTCATTATGGGATCGTTGCTGGCGATCACAATTTCCGTTCAGTCAGGATTGCGGAGCATTCCGAAGATTTATCCCATGGCCGGCCGCAATCTCGGAGCGCGTGGTTGGAGACTGATCCTGTATGTTCTGCTCCCCGCAAGTCTGCCGCATTTGACTGTCGGACTAAAGCAAGGCTGGGCCTTTGCATGGCGCTCGCTGATTAGCGGAGAGATGATCTTCGTCACCCTGGGCCTCGGCCAGTTGCTGATGATGGGCCGGGACCTGAATGACATCAGCCAGGTATTTGCCGTGATGATTCTCATTGTTGCGATCGGCTGGCTGGTTGACACAATCTTTTTCCGCGGTGTCGAACGCGCGCTGCAGAATCGCTGGGGTTTCGCGACGAACTAGGCAGCGCAAACAAGCACGGGTGGCGAAGTGGCAAACGCGACGGCCTGCAAAGCCGTTATACGTGGGTTCGAATCCCATCCCGTGCTCCAAACTTCCCATAGCCAGAGCGGTCCCTCGCTCTGCGATGGATTTCACCTGCGGGCTCAGACACCCGCAACACGGCTCAAGTTCGAATCGCATCCCGTGCCCCAAATTGTTCAAGTGCTTCTTGAAGCTGTGCACGATTTGTAACCAGCATTAAACACTCCTTTCAGCTGATATTCACGATTCCGCACTAATGTGTCTGCCTCAGGAGGATGTGCGAATGTTTGGAAGATGGATGGCATTTCTGTTGGCAGCCACATTTCTGGCAAGCTCAACGGCGGTTCAGGCAGGCGACTGGGGTGATGACGATCATGGTGGGATACGCCATGTACTTCTAATTAGCATTGATGGGATGCACTCTCTCGATTTCGTAAACTGCGCCAATGGTGTTGCCGGCGCCAATGGTGGGAAACCGTACTGTCCAAATCTGGCTGCGCTCGGCAAGAATGGCGTAAACTATCTGAACGCCTCCACTTCCCGCCCATCTGATTCCTTCCCCGGCCTCATGGCCATCGTGTCCGGCGGCAGTCCGCGCACCGTCGGGGCGTTTTACGATGTTGCCTACGACCGCGTGCTCGCTCCCCCCACGGTCACGACTGGAAACGGCGTTGCCGGTGGCACCTGCACCCCAGGTGTCGCGAACGGAACCACAACCGAGTACGAAGAAGGAATTGACAAGGACCAGACGCTATTGAGCGGCGGCGGGAACTTCTCCATCGGATCTATCGATCCGGCGAAACTAATCCGTGATCCTTTCAACAATTGCAAGCCGGTCTATCCCTGGAACTTCGTTCGTACGAACACGATTTTCGGCGTTGTCCACCAGGCGGGTGGTTTTGCGGCTTGGTCTGACAAACACCCGGCCTACTCGTCGGTTGCCGGTCCGGGCGACGGTTCGAATCTCGACGATTACTATGCTCCGGAAATCAATTCAAATGTCGTACCACTGAACGTGACCACGCCGGAAGGCATGAAGTGCAACCCGATTCCGGATCCGACCGTTACTTCGACGTCGCAATACACCGACAGTTTCCAGGAAATTCGCTGCTACGACACGCTCAAGGTAAATGCCATTCTCAACGAGATTAATGGCATGACACTGATGGGCAATGCGCACGCTCCGGTGCCGACCCTGTTCGGCATGAACTTCCAGGCCGTAAGTGTCGGCCAGAAGTTGATTGAAAAGAAGGTGGGCACTGGCGGATATACCGACGCTGCAGGGACTCCAACTCCGCTAATTCAGGCGCAGATCCAGTTCGTGGACGACTCCATCGGGGAGATGGTTTCTCAACTCAAGCAGCGCGGCCTCTACAATTCGACTCTGATCGTCATCACCGCCAAGCACGGACAGTCGCCGATCGATCCGAACCGTTTCTTCCCGATTCCTGGGCACAGCGGTAACAATGGCAACTCACCCGCTACCATCCTCGATGGTCTTGGGCTCATTCCGTCGTCGGAGTCGCCGAGCAATCCCACGGGCATCGGACCGACGGAAGATGACGTCTCTCTGCTGTGGCTCAATCCTGGATCAGACATCCCAAGCGCGGTGAAAGCTCTGGAAGAGAACGCTTCGCAGGCTGGCATCGGCGAAATCTTCTACGGTCCATCCCTGACGACGATGTTCAATAAGCCGGGAATTCCTCCGCAAGGCGACCCCCGGACACCTGACATCATCGTGACACCCAATTATGGGGTGGTCTACACCGGCAGCAGCAAGAAGCAGGCAGAACATGGCGGCTTCTCCCATGACGACACCAACGTGATCCTTCTGGTTTCGAATCCTTCATTCAGGAAGGCGACAGTGAACTCGCCGGTGCAGACCGCGCAGGTTGCTCCGACAATCTTGAAAGCGCTTGGCCTGAATCCTTACTTGCTGCAGTCGGTTCAGATCGAAGGTACCCCCGTGTTGCCTGCGGTTCCCTTCCGCAGCGATGAACGATAAACCTTCGTAAATAGAGAAGGCAGTCATGTGCTGCATGACTGCCTTTCATTTTTGATAGGAAGCGGCTTCGAACAGATGAATCTTCCGTTCTGTCATTCCGAGTGGACTTCAGTCCACGAGGAATCCCTGTGCCAGCTAAATGAGATCTTACGCTCTCACCCAATTCGGGTGCCCAATCTCCAAATGCTCCGGAGCACAGATCTCACGCCCGTATTGCCGCATTCTTGTGCGGAGTCTTTTCCTCCAGCTTCCTCTCATGTCCTTCTGCATAGGCGGCATAGAACAGCATCAAACCCATCACCATGAACACGCCCAACGCCATCAGCGCCATGAACAGAATCGGCATACGTCACCTCTGGCGCTAAGTCTGCGCGCCGTTATTACAGGATTCGGTGACCGCGATCACGCCCTGAAGTGAGGTTTTCGGGTGCCATCCTTGTCAGCACTTCCCTGCTTCCGAATCGCTTACACTCTGCTAATCTCTTTGGTTCGGCTGTTCAGATTCCGCGGATCGGAGCGCCACTTCGGTTCCGCCACAATCAGGTCGGAGAATGATTCGTTTTGGAATTGTGGGATTTGGATTGCACGCGGTCAGGCGGCTCATGCCTGGCTTCCAGCTATCGTCGAACTGTTCCGTTACAGCGCTTTCCCGGCGCGACTCAGGAAAGGCCAAGGCTTCCGCGGCGGAATACAACATCCCGCACTACTTCACGTCTACTGACGATCTTTGCCGCTGTCCCGATGTGGACGCCGTGCTGGTTACCTCTCCCAACGCTTGCCACCGGCTCGATGTCCTGACCGCTTTGCGCCGCGGTAAACCGGTGCTTTGCGAGAAACCGATGGGCATGGACGCAGACGAATGCCGAGAGATGGTGGATACTGCGCACCGTTTGCGCCTTCTCCTTGGCGTAGCCCAGGTTTTTCGCTTTCACGAAAGCACCGCACGCATTCGGAGCCGCGTCCAGTCCGGAGAACTGGGACGGCTGGTCTTCGCCCGTTCCGAGTTCTCGTTTGATGCCCGCCTGCATCAGCGCAAGTGGCTTACCGACAAATCACTTGCCGGCGGGGGACCGATTGCCGACATCGGAGTGCACTGCATCGACACACTCCGTTACATCCTGCAGGATGAAATTGTTCGCGTTCATGCGCGTACGTTCTCCGACAGCAACTCCGGTGACGTCGAAGCCGCAGCCGTACTCACGCTGCAGTTCCGCGCAGGAACATTGGGAAGTGTACTGGTTTCCTACCGTGCGCCGTACCGAACTCCGCTTGAGATCGTCGGCGAGGCAGGTGAGGTCTTCGCAAAGGACGCGCTTACCGTTGACAAGCCTGTCACAGTCGAATTTAGCCTAGACGGCAAGCTACCGTTTTCGGAGAAAGTCGATAATCAGCTCGCCTATGCGCGCCAAGTCGACTCTTTTGCTGCGGCGTTGGAAGGAAGGGGGAAGTTTCCCGCACCCGGGGAAGTTGGGTGGCAGAATCAGATTATTCTCGATGCCGCGTACCGCTCCATGCGTACCGGTCAGATGGAACCCGTAGCTGTTATCTGAGAACCGCGCATGGCTACAGACGTGCATCCTTTGCTAATTCAGCTTCTTCCTGGTAGCTCTCTACCCCGCCGACATTCTCGATTCGCGTTGGGAGAATCTGCGCTTCGAGTCCGTGCTGCGCAAGATAGTCGCTGATTTCAACGGCAGCACGCGTCAAATTCGCGTGCTCCTCCATCACCATCAAAACGCCCGGTCCGGCACCGCTAAGCGAGCAACCCAGGATTCCGTGCCGCCCGACCTGCGCCCGCAATGCTGGCAATAACGGGCAGGCCTTTTCCCGGAAGGGCTCATGAATGCGGTCACCCAGTGCGAATTGCAGCAACTCGCCGCGACCCTGCGAAAATGCGCCCAACATCAGTAGGGAATTCTGCAGGTTCGTGACTGCATCTGCGCGCGTGTAGGTTGCAGGAAGCAGTCCACGTGCTTCCTCCGTCGACAGGGCCTTGGGAGGAATCGCCACCAGGAGTGGCCAAAGCACTGGCGGTTCAATCTTGATTGCTTGTACCTGGCAGTCGTGACCCATGCGAGCCGTCACCAGTCCTCCCAGCCAGCACGCGCCAACATTATCCGGATGGCCCTCCAATCGTGCCGACTCAGCCAGCACGCGGTCGCCAGACCAGCCGAGGCGACCAATCTTCGCGGCAATTGCCAGCCCAGCCAGTCGTGCCGCCGCCGATGATCCGAGCCCCATTCCTAGCGGAATCTGGTTGTGAACTCGCAAGCTGATCGGTTCCGGCTTTTGTCCATTTGCACGCAAGGCCTCGACATATGTGTCCAGAATCAAATTACGTTCCACGTGCGCGCACGCGTCTGCATCGCGGCCTGTCGCAAAGACTTGAAATTCCGCAGCAGGTGCCGCTTCCACTTCGAGGTAGATGGAAACGGCCAGGGCTGCAGCGTCGAAAGCTGCTCCTAGGTTTGCTGAACTTGCCGGCAGTTTCAATCGAACCATTCCCAAGCTTTGCCCCTATTCGTTTTTCCCTGCCGACTCCAGCATTGGAAGTACTGCGTCGACCGTCCCATCCAAAACAATCGGCGGGCGCCGATGTAGCTCCATTGCTGCTTGATCACCTGTATCCTTCAGCAGCTCACCCTGATGAAACTTCAAGCTGTACTCCGGATCCTTCAGCACATGGCCGGTTAGCACCAGCACGACCGATTCATTCTTACGCACCAGGCCTTGTGCCACTAGCTTTTTCAAACC
>JAJPJE010000094.1 GCA_021324365.1 Terriglobia bacterium
CAAAATGACGCACATACCAGCCGAATCCGATGGTCGCCGGAAACCACAGCGCGGTCGCCAGCGCCGATCCCGGCAACACACTATGCCAGCGCTGCGTTCGCGGCACGGCATGGTGGTAGATCAGCGCCATCACTGCATTCAGTGTGAGTACGGCGATTACCCAGCGCGTAAGCGTCCAGAGCGTCAGGATATAAGGCTCGACTTCATGTCCCAGTTGCAGCATCATTCCCTGCGCCAACCGTTGTTCGATCTCATCGCCAAACGCTACCAGCACTGTAGCGAAGCCCATCGGAATACCCGCCATGACCACTAGTCCAAAGGCGATCAGCCGTTCTTTGACAACACCCCAGATTTTGGGCAGCCGGTAGGCGCTGCGGAAGCCTTCCATCCAGGAAATCATGACGCCCGACGCCGTCCATAACGTGATCAGTGATGCCAATATCAATATTCGGATTGGTCGGTCATGCGCGCTGTGAAAATAAGCTTGTACTGTGGTTGCCGTGCCCGGGGGCATGATGCGGCCGGCAGTCTGCGAAATTTGATCGACGAAGGACTCCGTCCGCGCGAACGAGACCAAAATAGATGCGCTCAGCATGAGCGCCGGAAACATGGTCAGGATGGACGAGTATGCCGCTCCCTTGGCAATACCGAACGCATCGTGCCCGAAAGCACTGAATACGGCCTTGCGGAAGAGACTGAAGAAGCGCAGCATGGCGAGCTAAATGGTTCGGCGCTCATAGCTTACAGAGATATGACGGGAATCGGCAATTGCGAAAGCAGAGGCGGGGGGGTGGTTGACTATCGGTACAGACCGGGCACATCCCTGACAGACGGGGGCTGCCGCGAAAGGGATTCCCTTGAAACTGGAGGCCCGTCCTCAGTCACGCCGCGCACAACTCCAGCGGAAATACGAACCGTAGGCGGTGCGGTTGGCGTAGGAGCGCTGGCAGAACTGCCGGGAGGCGCCTGTGCAGACATCCAGTGCAGATTCATCAGAAGACACAAACCGAGCGTGGGCAATTTCGATTTCACGTTCATAGTCTTTTCCGCCTTCTGGTTACCGGACCAGTGCACCTTCAAGCGACCGAGCCCGCGACTAGAGCTCGGTCCTCTTCATGATGCCGCGATTTACAGCTTGTTCCCGCACGGCCCATCTCTTCACAAACTCCACGCAGAATCTCGTCGCAGATTCTCGCTCTCGAGGTCTTTGTCTGATTTCTATTTGCTATTTACTTTGACCGGCCTGAGCAGATGCGAGAACGTGAGTTGGGCGAGCTTCCACTTGCCGTTTTCCTTGAGATAAACCTCAGTCACCATAAAAGGATTGGTGACTTCGTGCTCACCCACTGCCGCCCGCAAATCAATGTCCTCGAGCAAGATTGCTGTGTTACCGAATATGCGAGCATCGACTGCGTAAACCACAGCTTTTTTGTACCAGATGCCTCCGCTCTTAATGGTGGCTAGTTCTTGGGTTTTTCCCCAGGTTCCTCCCATGTGAGTGAACATGGCTTTGTCATCAAATAGTGTCTCTAAGGAATCGACCTTCTTGTCTGCCATCCATTCCCATTTCAAGTTTGAGAGGTTGATGAGTTCTTGCTGCTCGGGTGTTTGACTTGCGGCAGTCTTAATTGTTTCCGTTGGTGGCGCTGGCGATTGCTGTGCGTGAGACGATTGGACAATCAGTGTTGATAGAAACAAACCTAACATTAAGGTTTTCATGGCTCCTCCTCGATTTGTGGTTCTTATTTGTTCCCGAAAACTTCCCTGGCGACACCGACAGCATTGACTTCGTTCGGCCAACCGGAATAGAACGCCAGATGCGTAATCATCTCTACAATCTCGTCCTGGGTTACGCCATTCTCGCGGGCCAGCCGAATGTGAGATCGCAACTGTTCCGGCCGATTCAGCGCAATCAGCGCGGCGACCGTGATGAGACTGCGATCACGCTTTGCCAGTCCCGGACGTTCCCAGACATCGCCAAAGAGAATGTTGTCTGTTAACGCCGCCGGCTTGGGGTTGATGTCGCCCATTAGCTTCTGAGCTGAGCTTCGCGACTTGCTCCTCCGTCAGGTTCGCATCTCCGAAATAGAGAACCTCCCCGCCCGCCGCTTCCTGGGCACGGGCATCGGAGGCTTGTTTCAGGCGCTGCTGGATGGTGTCGAGTTGCGAATCCGCCAGGGCCGCACCTTACGAAGCCCCGATCATTGCAGCCAGAACAGTGGCCTTGATTGCTGTGTGCTTCATTTGCATATGTCCCTGTCAATTCCTGTTTCGGAGATTGCTGAAATAGACCGTTAGCGATCGATGAGCCGCTGTGCGCCCTCGGAATAGCGGGCACCCTGCACCGCGATTCGTGAAGTTGCCTCGTCCAACTGACGGAGATCGTCGCGCGTTAGTTCAACCGAAACTGCGCCGAGGTTCTCTTCCAGGCGATGCACCTTCGTCGTGCCCGGTATCGGCACGATCCATGGCTTTTGAGCCAGGATCCAGGCGAGTGCAATCTGAGCTGGTGTCGCATTCTTCTGCTGCGCGAATCTGCCGACTAGGTCCACCAGCGCCTGGTTTGCTCTACGGTTTTCATCGTTGAAGCGAGGCACTGTATTGCGGAAATCGTCCGGGGCGAATTTGGTTTCTTCCGTGATCTTCCCGGTGAGGAACCCTTTGCCAAGCGGGCTGAACGGGACGAAGCCAATTCCGAGTTCCTCCAGCGTCGGCAGGATCTCTTGCTCCGGCTCTCTCCACCACAGCGAGTATTCGCTTTGCAACGCGGTGACCGGTAATACGGCGTGAGCGCGGCGAATCGTTTTAACGCCAGCTTCCGACAACCCGAAGTGTTTCACCTTTCCTTGCTGAATCAGGTCCTTCACGGCCCCTGCGACATCTTCAATGGGCACATTCGGGTCAACACGATGTTGATAGAACAGATCGATCACATCCGTCCTGAGGCGCTTGAGCGAAGCATCCGCCACTCGTTTGATATGCTCGGGGCGGCTGTCCAACCCGGCTCCTTTCCCGTTTTCGTCGATTTTGAAGCCAAACTTTGTAGCGATGACGACTCGCTCCCGGAGCGGCGCGAGAGCCTCACCGACGAGTTCTTCATTGGTGTAAGCGCCGTAGATTTCCGCTGTATCAAAGAACGTGACGCCGCGCTCCACCGCGGCACGAATGAGCGAGATGCCCTGCTGCTTCTCAACGGCGGGACCGAGTCCGAAGCTCAGGCCCATGCAGCCAAGCCCGATGGCTGAAACCTCCAAGTTGCTGCTGCCAAGTCTGCGGATTTGCATTTTTCACTCCTGTTCAAGGGGCGGAAGCCTACCGTCCGTCATCATCGAAGGTAGCGGACCCGGCCAGGAGAGCGGTATCCAATTCCTACCGATTCATTGCCTAATCCTCTCGATACCCCTATTTTTGTGCAGACACCCCACGTGTCGCGCGGTAGGCTAGTAGTCGGTAGGGAAGCAGAATGCACCTGGTCAAAGACAAGATCGCAAACGCGAAAACTATCGGCAACGCAACAGAAGCCCGCGCCAAGCTTGTGAGCAAAATCGCTGTGCACGCGTCAGCGGAAGGGCTGAATCCGACTGCGATCCCGGAGCTCATGCTCTCTCGTCGTTCGGTGCCGAGCTACTGTGCGTCAGCTACGTACGAGCCTGGGCTGATTCTTTTCTTTCAAGGCAAAAAACGCATCAATGTCGGCAAAACTACCTACCTGTGCGGCGACTCCTCGCTTTTGCTGACGTCCGTCAATTTGCCGGTGGTTAGTCAGGTGATCAAGGCGAGTCAAGAGGAGCCGATGCTTGCGATGATCCTGCGATTGAACATGACAATCGTGCGAGAACTTCTCAGCAAAGAGGACTTCGATTCTCCCGGCGATTCTTCAGATACCCGAGGAATGTCTGTGAATGTAGCCTCAGAGGAGATTCTGAACGCATTCTCCAGGCTAATGAATCTCCTCGACACGCCTGTCGATATTCCGTTTCTTAGTGGGCTTATCGAGCACGAAATCATGTACCGCGTCCTTCGGAGTTCTCAAGGCAAACATCTGCGCGCAATTGCAACCGCAGGAGATCAAAAGAATCGAGTGGCGAAGGCCGCAGCCTGGCTGAAGGACAATTACGCGAAGCCACTACGCGTCGAGGAACTGGCTGAACTGGCGCGAATGGGAATCTCCACCTTCCACAACCATTTCCGGTCTCTGACCGCGATGAGTCCTATCCAATACCAGAAACAGATCCGACTCAACGTTGCCCGTCAACGAATGCTCAGCGAAGGAGTGGATGCCGCCACCGCTGCCTTTGCAGTTGGCTACGAAAGCGCAAGTCAGTTCAACCGGGAATACAGCCGCTTCTTCGGCCAACCTCCCATGCGAGACGTCCGGGCGCTTCTTTCCCCGGGAGCTCCGAAACTCGAATCGGTTGGAAGTCTCTGATTGCCTTGTCCAGATGGCCTCTCCAGAACAAAAAGGGCGACCCTTTCGGATCGCCCTTCTAACAACTAGCAACTGACCTTTCCCGTC
Source organism: Terriglobia bacterium (assembly GCA_021324365.1). GTDB lineage: Bacteria > Acidobacteriota > Terriglobia > Terriglobales > Acidobacteriaceae > JAJPJE01. The sequence goes on from JAJPJE010000094.1 coordinate 4,517, forward strand.
TTTGCGTTGGCGGGGTCCCCGACAAGCGCCGTTGTTGCGCTTGTTGGGGTGGTTATTCCGCTGCCAGTTCCTCTGTTTCGCCTTCCTGGCGCATGAGTTCCAGCGCACGCTCTGCCTCTTCGTATGCAGCCGTGACTTCCTCCTGCACCTTCTGGGCGGCTTCTTCGAGTTCCGGAGCCAACTTGACGTTCCGGTAGTACTCCATACCGGTTCCGGCCGGGATCAGGCGTCCGACGATCACGTTCTCCTTCAGGCCGCGGAGGTGATCCACCGCGCCCTGGATGGCGGCCTCGGTCAGGACACGCGTGGTCTCCTGGAACGAAGCGGCCGAGATGAACGAATCGGTCGAGAGCGAAGCCTTGGTGATACCGAGCAGCAATGGACGGCCAGTTGCCGGGCGTCCGCCCTGCTTGATGACCCGTTCGTTTTCCTCGCGGAAGCGGAACTTGTCGACCTGCTGCTCGAGCAGGAACTGAGTATCGCCCACGTCTTCGACCTTCACCCAGCGCATCATCTGGCGCACGATTACTTCGATGTGCTTGTCGCTGATGTTCACGCCCTGCAGACGATAGACTTCCTGGATTTCGTTCACCAGGTATCCCTGCAGCTCCTTTTCGCCCAGCACGGCTAGGATGTCGTGCGGGTTGAGCGGACCATCCATCAGCGGTTCGCCAGCGCGGACGCGCTCGCCTTCCTGCACATTGATGTGCGAGCCACGCGGCACCTGGTATTCCTTTTCGGTGCCGTTGTCGGCTGTGACGTACACCTTGCGGTGACCCTTGCTGACTTCGCCGAACTTCACCACACCGTCGATTTCGGTGATCACGGCCGGCTCGTGCGGCTTGCGCGCTTCGAACAGTTCCACCACGCGCGGCAGACCCCCGGTTATGTCCTTGGTCTTCGTTGTTTCGCGCGGGATCTTCGCCAGCACATCGCCCGGGAAGACCTCGTCGCCATCTTGCACCATGAGGTGAGCACGCGAGGGCAACAGGTAACGCTTGCTGCCAACTTTGCCCGTCCCCTTGATAACGATGGCCGGCTGATGCTTCTCGTCCGGCGACTCCGCTACAACCAGTCGCGAGAGGCCGGTGACTTCGTCCACTTCTTCGTGCAGCGTGAGACCTTCGTGCAGGTCCTTGTACTGAGCCGTGCCGCCGATCTCTGTGAGGATGGAGAAAGTGTACGGATCCCACTCGACCAGCGACTGTCCCATCTGCACCTGCTGACCGTCTTCCGCCTTCAGCTTGGCCCCGTAAACGACCGCGTAGCGTTCCTTTTCGCGGCCCTTCTCGTCGATGATGGCGATCGATCCGTTGCGATTCATCGCAACCAGGTCTCCCGCCTTCGAGCGAACCGTCTGCAGGTTGATGAAGCGTGCCGCACCAGCATTCTTCGCCTCGAGGCGAGACTGCTCGGAAACTCGCGACGCCGTACCACCGATGTGGAACGTACGCATCGTGAGCTGCGTTCCGGGTTCGCCGATCGACTGAGCGGCAATAACGCCCGTCGCTTCGCCGAGTTCCACCATGCGTCCAGAAGCCAAGTTGCGTCCGTAGCAGAGGGCGCAGACGCCGCGCTTCGCTTCGCAGGTCAGCACCGAGCGAATCTTCACCCGCTCGAGTCCAGCCGCCGAAATGGCGTTCGCCAGCTCCTCCGTGACTTCCTGGTTCACCTCGACAATGACGTTGCCTTCGAAGTCCTTGATCTTCTCGAGTGAAACGCGGCCAACGATACGGTCGCGCATCGGCTCGATGATGTCGCCGGCTTCCACGATCGATCCGACGTAGATGCCGTCCACCGTGCCGCAGTCGTACTCGCTGATGATGACGTCCTGCGCCACGTCAACGAGACGGCGGGTCAGGTATCCGGAGTCAGCGGTCTTCAGCGCCGTGTCGGCCAATCCCTTGCGGGCGCCGTGCGTGGAGATGAAGTATTCCAATACCGTAAGGCCCTCGCGAAAGTTCGCCGTGATCGGCTGCTCGATGATTTCGCCCGAGGGCTTCGCCATCAAGCCGCGCATACCCGAGAGCTGACGGATCTGCTGTTTCGATCCGCGAGCGCCGGAGTCGGCCATGACGTAAATCGGGTTGATGGCACCGGCCTTGTCGGCCTTCTCCATCACCGAGAACATTTCGTCAGCTACGCGCTCCGTAATGCCCGACCAGATTTCAACGACCTTGTTGTAGCGCTCGCCGTTGGTAATCGCGCCGTCCAGGTACTGCTGATGAACGGAGATCACCTGCTTCTCGGCTTCACCCACCACTTTCTTCTTGCTTTCCGGTATGACCATGTCGTCGATACCGATCGACAAGCCGGCACGAGTGGCATAAAGGAATCCGAGCTGCTTGATGCCATCGAGCATCTGTACAGTCGTTTCCAGACCGAAGCGCAGGTACCCATAGTTGACGAGCGAGCCTACGCCCTTCTTCTTCAGAAGGCCGTTAATGTACGGCATGTCTTTCGGAAGATGGTCGTTTAGGATCGCGCGTCCTACCGTGGTGTTGATGAACTGGCGGTCAAAGCGAACCGGCTCGGTGCGAACCACATCCTGATCGTCATACGCCGTCGTCAGATCGATGACGTCACCGGTATAGCGCAGCCGGATCGGCGTGAGCGTTTCTACTTCGCCCATCTCGAGCGCGAGCATGACTTCGTCGATATTCGCGAACGCACGGCCTTCACCCTTCGCGCCTGGCTTCGCCTTCGTCAGGTAATACAAGCCAAGCACCATGTCCTGAGTAGGAACGGTGATCGGATGGCCCGAGGCAGGCGACAGAATGTTGTGCGAGGCCAGCATCAGAACGCTGGCTTCCACCTGCGCTTCTGGCGAAAGCGGAATGTGCACCGCCATCTGGTCGCCGTCGAAGTCGGCGTTAAACGCCGTGCAGACCAACGGGTGAATCTTGATGGCTTTGCCCTCCACCAGCACTGGCTCGAATGCCTGTATGCCAAGACGGTGCAGGGTTGGAGCACGGTTCAGCAGAACCGGGTGATCCTTAATCACTTCTTCCAGGATGTCCCAAACGATTGGTTCCTGCGCTTCCACCATTTCTTTCGCCTGCTTGATGGTGGTGCAGTGACCCGTCTGTTCCAGCCGGTGATAGATAAATGGCTTGAACAACTCCAACGCCATCTTCTTCGGTAGACCGCACTGGTGCAGCTTCAATTCCGGACCAACCACGATCACGGAACGCCCCGAGTAGTCGACGCGCTTGCCGAGCAGGTTCTGGCGGAAACGGCCCTGCTTGCCTTTCAGCGTGTCGCTAAGCGACTTCAGCGGGCGGTTGTTGGCGCCGCGCAGCACGCGTCCGCGACGTCCGTTGTCAAACAGGGCGTCGACAGCTTCCTGCAACATTCGCTTCTCGTTCCGCACGATCACTTCCGGCGCGTGAAGGTCCATCAGCTTCTTCAAGCGGTTGTTGCGGTTGATTACGCGGCGATACAGATCGTTGAGATCCGACGTAGCGAAGCGGCCGCCGTCGAGTGGAACCAGCGGGCGCAACTCCGGCGGGATAACTGGAATCACGTCCAGGATCATCCAATGTGGCTTGTTTCCGCTCTTTCGGAATGCCTCGACCACCTTCAGCCGCTTGGCGTACTTGAGACGCTTTTGCAGCGAAGGCTCGTGCTTCATTTTCTCGCGCAGTTCAGTGGCGAGCAGCTCGATATCGACTCGCTTCAGTAGTTCCTTGATCGCTTCCGCGCCCATCATTGCTTTGAAGCCGGCAGGGCGGTACTGCTGATCGAGCTCGCGGAACTTCTGCTCTTCTTTAATGACTTCGCGCTCTTTCACCGGCGCATCGCCAGGTTCGACGACTACATAGGCCTCGAAGTACAACACGGATTCGAGATCGCGCAGCGAAATATCGAGCAGGTGTCCGATGCGGCTCGGCAGACCCTTAAAGAACCATACGTGCGAACAGGGCGAAGCCAACTCGATGTGGCCGAGACGTTCGCGGCGAACTTTCGACAACGTGACTTCCACGCCGCACTTGTCGCAGATCACGCCGCGGTGCTTCATGCGCTTGTACTTGCCGCAGAGACACTCCCAGTCCGTGACGGGACCGAAAATGCGTGCGCAGAACAAGCCGTCGCGTTCCGGTTTGAAAGTCCGGTAGTTAATCGTCTCCGGCTTCGTCACCTCGCCATGGGACCAGCTCCGGATTTTTTCCGGCGAGGCCAGACTGATGCGGATGGCATCGAAGTCGGCGATATTGCTTGCCATGTCAAACGGGCTTGAACGGTACAAAGTTTCCTCCGGTGCGATCCTGTCGTTGACCGCTAACGGCTCTCGAAAAAGTGGCCAGTGTCTAGTGATCAGTGGCCAGTATCATGACCGGAAATCTCGAGAACATTGATCGCCGGCACTCGTTCTTGCAAAGAGTCCAAAACTTGTGCGGCCCGATCAGTGGCAGTGGGTTTAATAACCACTAGCCACCAACCACTAGCCACTTTTCTTAATCCGCCGCTGCCGTGGCGAGCTGTGGTGGACGGCGCCCCTCGGCCGTCTTGATCAGCTCGATGTCCAGGCACAGTGACTGCAATTCGCGAATCAGCACGTTGAACGACTCCGGTACACCCGGTTCAATCGCAGCTTCGCCCTTCACGATGGCCTCGTAAATCTTCGTGCGGCCATACACGTCGTCAGACTTCGCCGTGAGCAGTTCCTGCAGGATGTACGCGGCACCGTAAGCTTCGAGCGCCCAGACTTCCATTTCTCCGAAGCGTTGTCCGCCAAACTGTGCCTTGCCACCCAGAGGCTGCTGCGTGATGAGCGAGTACGGACCGATGGAGCGTGCGTGAATCTTGTCGTCGACCAGGTGCGACAGCTTCAGCATGTAGATGTAGCCAACTGTGACTGGCTGTTCGAATTTGTCGCCAGTCATGCCGTCGTACAGCATGGTTTTGCCCGACGTCGGCAGACCAGCCTGATCCAGCAACGCCTTGATTTCCGTTTCACGCGCACCGTCGAACACCGGCGATCCGATGTAGACGCCTTTCGTCATCGTCTGCGCGACCTTTTCCAACGTCTCGTCTTCGAGATCATCGAAAACTTCGCCGAAGGCTACATTCTTGAACATGCTTTTCAGCTCGCGACGAAGATGCTCGGCGCGACCGTTGTTCTTGATCAGTTCAGCGATCTTCGTTCCGAGGCCCTTGCCTGCCCATCCGAGGTGAGTTTCCAGAATCTGACCCACGTTCATACGGGAAGGTACGCCCAGGGGGTTGAGCACGATTTCCACCGGAGTCCCATCTTCCATGTACGGCATGTCTTCATCCGGCAGAACACGCGCGATCACGCCCTTGTTACCGTGGCGGCCAGCCATCTTGTCGCCGACGCTCAGCTTGCGCTTCATGGCGATGTAAACCTTCACCAGCTTGATCACGCCCGGTGGCAGTTCATCACCTTTCTGTAGCTTTTCGATCTTCTCGCGCATGATCTTGCGGAGCACATCGATCTGACGCGAAGTCATCTCTTCGATCTCGTCGATCTGCTCGTTTACACGAGGATCTTTGTCGTTGTACTTGATACGCTTCAGGTTTCGCGTCGAGATACGCTCGATCGACTCGCGGTCCAGAATCGCACCCTTGGTGAGCAACCGCTTGTTGGTGCGCTCGTCGTGCAGGTCGGCGGTAACTTCTTTTCCGCCAAGCAGGCCTTCGAGTCGCTTCAGGCGCTCGTCTGTAAGGATTCGAATTTCGTCCGAGAGGTTCTTTTCGAGCTTCGCAACTTGCGCTGCTTCAATCTGCTTGGCGCGCTCGTCTTTCTCCTGCCCCTTGCGGGAGAAGATTTTCACATCGACGATGGTGCCCTCGATTCCCGGAGGGCAGCTCAGGGAAGCATCGCGAACGTCGCCGGCTTTTTCGCCGAAGATCGCGCGCAGCAGCTTCTCTTCCGGAGTCAGCTGCGTTTCGCCCTTTGGCGTAACCTTGCCGACCAGAATATCGCCCGGCTTTACCTTCGCGCCGATGCGAATCACGCCGCTCTCATCGAGATCGCGCAGCGCCGACTCACTGACGTTCGGAATGTCACGAGTGACTTCTTCCGGACCCAGCTTGGTGTCACGCGCTTCGATTTCGAACTCCTCAATGTGAACACTGGTGTAGTAGTCCTCTTTCACCAGCTTCTCGCTGACGAGGATGGCGTCTTCAAAGTTGTAACCGCGCCATGGCATGAAAGCCACGAGCACGTTGCGTCCGAGCGCCAGTTCGCCCTTGTCGGTGCAAGGACCGTCAGCAATCACCTGCCCTTTCACAACCCGGTCGCCCTTCTTCACGATAGGCTTCTGGTTGATACAGGTGTTCTGGTTCGACCGCTTGAACTTCGTCAGCTGGTAGATGTCGCTGCCAACTTCGCGGGAGAGCTGCATCGGGTGATGCTCGCCTTCCACGCGGACGATAATGCGTTCGGAGTCGACTGAATCGATGATGCCGCTGCGGCGTGCCAGAACGACGGCTCCGGAATCACGCGCTGTAACGCCCTCCATTCCGGTGCCGACAATCGGCGCTTCCGCCTTCAACAAAGGCACGGATTGGCGCTGCATGTTCGCACCCATCAGTGCACGGTTAGCGTCGTCGTGCTCCAGGAAGGGTACCAGCGAGGCAGCGACTGATACGAGCTGCTTCGGGCTGACGTCAACGTAATCGACTTCATCTCGACTGATCAGCACGAAGTTGCCGGCCTTCCGAGCATTAACCAGGTCCGCAACGATGCGGCCCTTTTCATCCAGCTCGATGTTCGCCTGAGCGATGACATGCCGGTCTTCCTCCCACGCGGAGAGGTAGAAGGAGAACGGCTCCCAGTCGATCGGCCGTTTCCGGCGCGATTTCAGGTCTTCGTTGGCCTTGAGGATTTCGCTTTTCTCGACGTGATCGCCGACCTTGTAGTCGCTATCGCCACCATTGACGATGGCGACGTAGTCAATGATGCGCCCGCCCTTCACGCGACGATACGGCGACTCGATAAATCCATAATCGTTGATACGCGCATAGCAGCTCAGCGACGAAATCAGACCGATGTTCGGACCTTCCGGCGTTTCGATCGGGCAAATGCGTCCATAGTGCGTCGGGTGAACGTCGCGGACTTCGAATCCGGCGCGCTCACGCGACAAACCGCCCGGCCCAAGCGCCGATAGACGACGCTTGTGCGTAATCTCTGAAAGCGGGTTCGTCTGATCCATGAATTGCGACAACTGCGAAGATCCGAAGAACTCGCGGATCGCAGCCATAACCGGCTTGGCGTTGACGAGATCGTGTGGCATCGCCGTGGACATTTCCTGGTACACGCTCATCTTTTCCTTGATAGCGCGTTCCATGCGGACGAGGCCGATGCGGAACTGGTTCTCCATCAACTCGCCTACTGCGCGTACGCGGCGGTTGCCGAGGTGATCGATGTCATCCACCGAACCGATGTTCTTGCGCAGTTTCAGCAGGTAGCGGATGGTCGCGTAGAAGTCATCCGGTTCCAGTGTGCGGCTTTCAAGATTGGTGGCGTCCTGCTTCTCATACAACTTGATGTTGAACTTCAACCGGCCCACGCGTGAGAAGTCGTATTTGCGCGGGTCGAAGAACATCCCCTGGAACAACGCGGTGGCCGTGTCGAGGGTCGGCGGATCGCCAGGACGCAGCTTGCGATAGATTTCGATCAGCGCTTCCTGCGGCGTCTTCACTGAATCGCGCTTCAGCGTCTGGCTGATAACAGTGCCCACGTCATCGCGCTCAGGGAAGAAGACGTGGATTTCGCCGATTCCGGCATCCAACACCTTCGCTAGGACTTCCGCGGTTACTTCGTTGTTGGCTTCGAGCAGCACTTCGCCGCTGGTGGTGTCCACGACATCGGCGGCTGCAAATGCGCCTTCCAGGTCAGCGGGCTCGATCTCGATATCGCTGATCTTAGCCTTGTGAATTTCACGCAGAATCGCGGGAGTGACTTTGCGTCCGGCATGAGCGATTTCATCACCGCTCTTGTTCGTGAGGCGGTGCGACAGTTTCATGCCAACCAGGTTGGTCGGACGATCCACACCCGGTTCCAGCGTCCAGTACGGCTTCTTGTCTCGGAAGCCGATCCGGTCGACCGTATAGAAGGTGCGCAGAATGTCTTCGTTCGAACGCAGACCCAGCGCACGCAAAAAGATGGTTCCCAGGAACTTACGCTTGCGGTCGATGCGGACATAGAGGACGTTCTTCTGGTCGTATTCGAACTCAACCCACGATCCGCGGTACGGAATGATCTTGCCAAGGAAATAGGTGCGGTTGTTCGCGGTCTCGAAGAACACGCCAGGCGAACGGTGTAACTGGCTGACGATGACGCGCTCGGTGCCGTTAATGATGAACGTGCCGTTGTCGGTCATCAGCGGAACATCGCCAAAGAAGACTTCCTGCTCCTTGATATCGCGGATGGAGCGATTTCCCGTCTCCGGATCCTTGTCGTAGATCGTCAACCGCATCGTGACTTTCAGTGGCGCGGAGTACGTCATACCACGCTCTTCGCACTCAGCTACGTCGTACTTCAACTGCAATCCGACTGGGTCGCCGCACTTGTTACAAAAGTCTGGCGTGTTGGCGTTATAAGTTCCGCAACGCTGGCAGAGCACTTCACCCGGGTGAAACGGATCGGTGATGACGGTCGCTCCGCAATTGCGGCAGGTTGTGCGAAGGTGATGCAGCCCCTTCAGGTGACCGCACTTGCATTCCCAGTTGCCGATTGCGTAATCCACGAACTCCAACTGCGATACGTTGCGGAAGTCCGTAATAGGAAAGACCGATTGGAATACGGCCTGCAACCCGGCATCATCGCGCTCACTGGGCAAGCGGTCCATCTGCAGGAACCGGTCGTACGAACGCTTCTGGACTTCGATCAGGTTCGGGATCTGGATGGTCGCCGGAATTTTTGAGAAGTCGAAACGGGTACGGGAGGCGCTGTTCTTATTGGGCATCAAAAGACTCCTGAAACTCTTGACTTACCACACCGGGTGCATACAATCGGCGCATCAAACATCCTGGCGGCCCGGTTCGGGTCCGCCGGAGAGGCCTGTGCATCCCGCGCACGGCGTTCACAAAACGTCCGCAATCCGGAGAGGAAAACGGACGGGTAAAAGCGGTCTCCGCCTTGTTGCCGCTAATCGGCGAAGCTTCTGAAAGAAACGACAAATGCGCCCGTAGGGACGTGATTTCCCGTGGGCGCCATTCGCGGCACTCGAACGATTCTAATTTTGCTTTCCAGCGTCAGTGTAGAAGGTCTGTTCTGGCCCCCTGCCGCCTTTCCTGCTACCTCAGGCACCGCCGTTACCTGAGTCCCCGCGGGAAAAACGGTTGGAACCGCCGCCGTGAATCTGCTATCTCCGGGGCGAGAGAAACTGTGACTATTTAGATGCTGCTGCTCTCACTCCGATTCACAACTTGCGAATTCCAAGACTGGCTTCCAAGCGGGAAAACCAGTCCCGGAACGATTCTACGCCCGGGTGGCCGATCTCCGCCATCTTTTGGCGAAGATGCGGTCACCCTGAGTGGCTACTTAACTTCGACAGTAGCCCCAGCGTCCGCAAACTTCTTCTTGATGGTCTCGGCTTCTTCTTTCGAGACACCTTCCTTCACGGTCTTCGGAGCTCCATCAACCAGGTCCTTGGCTTCCTTCAAGCCCAGGCTGGTGACTTCGCGGACGGCCTTAATGACGTTGATCTTGTTGCCACCCACGTCCTTAAGCACAACCGTGAATTCGGTCTTCTCTTCCGCCGGCGCTGCACCCGCCGCCGCCGCACCGCCGCCCGCCACCATCACTGGTGCAGCCGCCGCCGCGGAAACGCCTAAGCGCGATTCCAGCTTCTTTACCAGTTCTGCCGCCTCGAGCAGCGACAGGCCAACGATCTGATCCTCAATTGCTTGCAAGTCAGCCATCTGTTTCTCCACCTTTTCGTTATCAGTTTTTTGTTAGTCGTTATCCGTTGCCGAGGTTTCCAGTGCGCCGCCCGATTCCGCTCGCGTCCAGACCACGCGTGCCACTCGCCGTCGCAACACCTGACCACTGATAAACGAACTTGATGTGGAATCTCTCGACCCCACGAATCCTGGGCACCCTACCCTGCGCCCAAGAAGGCGCGGGGCCACCCGAAAACCTATTGCGCTGCAGCTTCCGCAGCCGTGAACTTGTTCTCTTTCACGCCCTGGTTCACGACCACTGCCAGGTCGCGCCCAGTCGCGCCCATTACGGTCGCCAGGCGCTGTGCGGGAGCGTTGATCAGGAAGAGCAGTTTCGAGTAAATCTCTTCCTTCGACGGCATGTTCGCCAGCGTCTCGATTTCCTTGATCGAGATCGCACGGCCTTCCACGACGCCGGCCTTGAACGTGTACTCCGGATTGTCCTTCGCGTACTTGGAAAGCGCCTTCGCCAGCGCCACTGGATCGTTCTTCGTATAAGCGATCGAGGTTACGCCAGCAAGGTTCTTCAGCGCCTCTTCGATCTTGGTACCCTTGGTCGCACGCTCGGCCAGGGTATTCTTGACAACCTGGTACTTGCCGCCCGCGCTACGGACCGCTTTGCGCAGTTCAAAGTCCTGCGAGACCGTCAGCTTCGTAAACGTGCCAACGATCACGTTACCCACCTCGTTCAATTCGCCGGTGAGCTTCTCAACTTGTTCAATCTTCTTTGCTCTTGTGACAGCCATTTCAGAATCCTCGTAGTCCGCTCTTTTTACGCCTTGGCGGCGGCTTCAACAGCACTTGTGTCGATCAGAATGCCAGGTCCCATCGTCGAGCTCAGGGTGACACCCTTCAGGTACTTGCCCTTGGCGACTGCTGGCTTGGCCTTAATCACGCTGGTAAGTACGACCGTCGCGTTCTCAACCAGCTTTTCCGGAGCGAACGAAATCTTGCCCACAGGAACATGTACCAGTGCGGTCTTGTCCGTACGGAACTCGACCTTACCGGCTTTTACTTCCTGTACCGCCTTGCCCACGTCGAAGGTGACCGTTCCGGTCTTGGGGTTCGGCATCAGACCGCGCGGACCAAGAACCTTACCCAGGCGCCCAACCGACTTCATCATGTCGGGCGTGGAGATGACGGCATCGTAGTCGGTCCAGTTTTCCTTCTGGATCTTCTCGACCATGTCCTCACCGCCAACAAAGTCGGCGCCAGCAGCTTCCGCCTCCCGGACCTTGTCGCCGGTAGCGATGACCAACACCTTCTTCGATTTGCCCAGCCCATGAGGCAGAACGACCGTCCCGCGAACCATCTGATCGGCGTGCTTGGGATCGACCCCTAGGCGCATCGTCAGCTCCACGGTTTCGTCGAACTTGGCGAATTTGACTTTTTGCAAGAGCGGCACGGCATCTTTGAGCACGTAAGGGTGCTTTTCGATCGCAGCACGCGCCTTCTCGATATTTTTTCCAGCTTTACGACTCATTGTTTACCTCATCTCCCACCGCCTGCAGTGCATCGCAGGCCGTGGTGTTTTCGACTGACTTCATTCGTCATCCCGAGAGCGCCCGTTTTTGGCGACTCTCGAGGGATCAATGTCGAGCGCGTAGCGCACAACCGTCTTCAATCACCCAATCACAAACTGATTACGCGATCTCGATGCCCATGCTCCGCGCAGTTCCCTTGACGCTCTTGATGGCCGCATCGAGCGAGGCAGCGTTCAGATCCGGCATCTTCTGTTTCGCGATCTCCTCGACCTGCTTCTCCGTGACCTTGCCGACCTTGTCTTTGTTCGGCGCGCCCGATCCTTTAGCGATACCGGCCGCGCGCTTCAGCAACACCGAAGCCGGAGGCGTCTTGGTGACAAACGTGAACGAGCGGTCGTTATAAACGGTGATGACGACCGGGATGATCAGGCCTTCCAACTCTTTCTGGCTGGTACGCGCGTTGAACTGCTTACAAAACTCCATGATATTGACCTGCGCCTGACCAAGCGCTGGTCCCACCGGCGGGGCTGGCGTTGCCTTACCCGCGGCAATTTGGAGTTTCACAAATCCTGTTGCCTTCTTTGCCATTACTCTCTGACTCGCTTTCGGCTAACAGCCTTTAGCTCGGTGGCCATTAACACAGCTCTCTTACGTGGTGGCCCAGGTGCGCCCTTCGTTTGGGCTACCCGGATCGAAACTCTTACGCAACTACTTTCTCTACCTGTCCGAATCCCAACTCCACCGGCGTCGAACGGCCAAAGATCGTCACCATGACTTTCAGCGTCTCACGATCTTCGTTCACTTCGTCCACCACGCCAGTAAAGCTGGCAAATGGTCCTTCGGAGATGCGCACGGACTCGTTCTTCTCGAACTTAACTTTTAGCTTCGGCTTTTCCTTGCCTTCGGCCACGCGGTAGACGATCTGGTTCACTTCATCCTGCGACAGCGGCGTCGGATCATTCGCGGTTCCGACGAACCCGGTTACCCGGGGAGTCGACTTCACCACGTGCCAGACATGGTCACCTTCTCCGCCAGTACGAAATCCGGTGAGATCCATTTCCACCAGCACGTATCCGGGATAGAACATGCGTTCGGAGGTGTACTTCTTGCCGCCGCGCACCTCGGTGACTGCCTCGGTCGGGATCAGCACGCGACCGATCTTCCCCTGTAAGCCGAAGGCCTGAATACGCGACTCCAGCGACTCCTTCACCTTGCGCTCAAATCCCGAATAACTGTGGATGATGTACCACTTCATATTCGGATTCGACGGCGTGGTGTCCTGCGCACCTTCTGCGCCGCCAGGGGAAGGAACGCCCTGACCGCCGTTCTCTTCGTGTTTGTTTTGATCTTCCTGCATTAGCGTCTCTAGCCGGCGCCTATTTCACAAAGTAGTTGATTAACGCATTCACGCCGGTCTGAATGATCTTGTCGATGACGAAGAAGTACAGCGCGAACAGGAACACCGCAATAATCACGACGACCGTTGTCGACTGAACTTCCTTGCGCGAAGGCGTCGTCACCTTCTTCATTTCTGTGCGGACGTCCTGATAAAAGGATTTGATCCGCTGCGGCCAGGACTTCACCTGCCCAACGATGCCGCCTTCATTCGCGACTTGTATTGCTGCTGTCTTCGCCATGTGCTTTTACAACCTTTACTTTTCTCGGCGCCATTCGTCGCCAAAATCGAACTGGCAGGGGCGGAGGGATTCGAACCCCCAAGTCCGGTTTTGGAGACCGGCAGTTTAGCCGTTGAGCTTACGCCCCTCTATTACTAGGGCTCCGCAACGCTTTGCTGCTTCGCCCTCTCGCTCGACCACGCGCGACAGCGCGTTTCTCGCGATTCACCCACTCCGAAGTATTACTTCACTTCTTTGTGGTCCGTATGCTTGCGGCAGCGCTTGCAGAACTTGCTGAACTCCAGGCGCTCCGTCGTCGTTTTGCGATTCTTTGTCGTCGAATAGTTCCGCTCTTTGCAGACCGGACACTGTAACTGCACAATTTCACGAGGCATTTCTAACTCCCAAACTCTTCTGACTTACGAGGCGCGGGCGCCCTCGCCCGCGCGATTTCTGCAGCGCATTTCGCGCTCACAGCGCGGACAAGAATGCCCGCGCCACGCAAGCAACTAATCCAGAATCTCCG
>JAJPJE010000061.1 GCA_021324365.1 Terriglobia bacterium
CTCGGACGGACTTGAAGCTACAATCCCATAGTTTTGATCGGAGACCGATAAACACTTCAGGGGAAACTATGAGGAAACTATGAGGAAACTAATCACGATTCTTCTGCTTTTGGTAGGGATCTGCGTTGCAGCAGATCAGCAAAAGACGCGAGTGTATTTGGAACCAATGAATGGTTTTGAGAATTATCTTGCCGCCGGAGATGAAGCTCCGTCCTTAGCTCCCACTCGTTGCTTCGCACGAGTGCGGCACGCGCAGGAACAAAAAACCGTCCAGCTAAACCACAAGCTCTTGCCGGTGCCCGGCCCTTTGCTCGTTTTGCAAAGGACCGGAACTCACGGCGCATTTTTTGGTCTGTTTATTCTGTGGTTACACGGTGCTTTTCCAAATACTCTTTCAGATGTTTGGCGCACGCTTCTGCAGCGGTCTGCTGGCCATGGAGGGTATTCTTTTTGTCCACAGCGTATGCGAACACCTGTTCGTCATTGTGGACGTTCACCACGCGAATACTGGCTTGATCATCGCTGTGAATTTGTCCAAACATGATCATCTTCGCTACCCCGGCCTTTTTTTCCTCAGCGGTGCCGGTTATCACGAGGTCGGCTTTCTCTTTGGACGTCACGATGATCACCGGAACGGATTTCTTCTGCAAAGCGCTTTCGGCCAGCCTTCATTGACGCGCACAACTACAGTTTCTCCGCTCGGGTAATAACGATAGCTGCTCCATTTCCACAACTCCGGGCTCGTGACCAGTCCTCGCAGCACCGGATTACGGTGCATATACCGAAGCTTCTCGATCCGCTTCTTGTCAGTCCACACGTTGAAGTCGTAGAAACGGTGTTGCCAGAAATGCGCAAGGTCAGGTCCTAGCTCACCACGCCACCCGGCAAGCATTTCTTGTCTAGCTGAAAATCTACTAGTTACGACATCGCACGTGTCTCGTTTACTTTTCGTCTGAAATTCTCTCAGGAGATCAACCTTGAAAAATACGATAGCAGCCGCGTGCTTCCTATTGCTGGGATTCATGACCTTTCAACCGGCAGCGGATTCGCAGGACACTCCAAAGAGTAACGTGACCGCCGAGCAGGTAAACGACCAGTACATTCTGCTCAGGCGGCCGGACATTCGCTCAAAGCGCAAGCAACTCGTGGCAGTGAACTTGCTGATACTAAGGCAACCAAGTTCTGGCCCTTGTACGACATGTAACCAAGGCTCAAAAATCTACGATGTCGTTATGCTTTGACCAAAGAGTACGCACAGAACCATACCAATCTGACTGATGCGCAAGCAGACAGCCTGATGAAGCGTTGAATTGCTACGCAGCAATCGAATCGCGACTCGACTGAAATGGATTCCGGAGTTTGAAAAAGTCATTTCCGCGAAAAGACAACGACATTTTTCCAGATAGACAACTGAACGGCAATGCTGGTCGATCTGCAGGTAACTTCACAGATCCCGCTGGTCGAGCAGTAAAGGCCGTCGCTTAATCCGCCGGAGAGACGTTGGTGCTACAAATCCTGTTCAGTTACGTTGAGCTGAGCGTCCTTTGACAAATAGCTCTTGCGGCGGAACCAGTCTTCCATTGCCAATCGAAGCTTTTCGAGTGGCACATTTCGGCCGATTTCCATCTCGCCGTCAGCGATGGGAAGAGTGTCGTCGAAGATGGAGTCGTTGGTGAAATTTCGCATGGAGAAGCTATCGAGCCACTTCAATGGACAAGGATGCTTCTCGATACCTTCCGTAAATTCGACGCGGATTTTGCGGGCGAACACGAAACCATTTCATCACAAATGACACGGAGGACGCAGAAGAATTAAGGGACGGCTATCGTGCCGCGGCCAGCGCTTGCTGGTGCTCGTGCTCCACGGCGTCGAGGTGATCGAGCGCTTCTTTGACAGTGAGCGAATACATCTCGCGACCGCCATCTTCGCCTGATTCGATGGCCCACTTCAGGTAGTGACCGGCAATCTCAACGGCTAAAGGATCGCTGATCACTTTGCCTGTACGCTTGTTGTATTCAACCCAGGCAGGGTGGGGCAGCGCAATCCAGACCGGTCGGCCGTTGGCGAGAAACTTGATGTCAACCGCGTCGGCATGACGAGTGGCAATGGCGACGATGAGCGCCTGGTAAATGCAGTGGACCTCTTCTCCGGTCCAGCGGTCGTGAACGCGAAAGTCTCCGTACATAAGAGAATTAAGACTATAACGGAGAGCGAGCAGATCACGCAAACGATTGCATGATCGCCGATTCAGAGTTTGTGCGATTGAGTCATTGAAGAAGCGACCGGGCTTTCTAGTGCCACAATGACTCGATGGCTGAGTGACTCAATTCTGAATCAGGAAGGCAGCTTGCTAGAATCAAAGTTATGGGTCGCGTCGCCGTCAAAACCAGATCCAACCGCAGGAAAACGGCTGCCGATGGCCTCACGGTTTTGAAAGCAGCGTCACTCACTGAACTGGAATGGGTGATACACGGGTTCAGCACGCGCACGGGCGGAGTTTCCAAAGCCTATGGCGGAAACAGCCTCAATCTCGGCGTAACCGAGCAGGACACAGCCGAGGCAGTTGAGCGCAATCGAGAAATCTTCTTAAAACGACTGGGCGCCGCAAATGGGCGTAAGCTGTGGCCGACCGCACCTATGCACCAGATTCACTCGGCTGTCATCCACCGCGTCGACGCTGTTGCGGAAAAGACCTTGCAGGGAGACGGACTGATTACCAATGTTTCCGGACTTCTACTGACAGTTCGCACCGCGGATTGCGTTCCAGTTCTGCTAGCGGATGGGAAGAAACGTGTCATCGGCGCATTCCACGCCGGCTGGCGAGGAACGCTGGCGCGAATCGTGGAGAAAGGCGTGGGCGAAATGCGGCGACAGTTTGGCAGCGACCCAGGGGATATGGTCGCAGCGATTGGGCCTTGCATTCACGCGTGCTGTTACGAGGTCAGCGACGATTTCCGCGAGAAATTCCGCACGCAGTTTGCATATGCGGACGATCTCTTCGAGGAGGTCTTCGATTCCAACTCCTTGCATTTGAAGTATCCGCTGCTCTTCCTGAATCAGAGGGCTCCGGGGCATGGGGACGCCGCCAGCAAATTGCACCTGAATCTGGTGGAAGCAAATCGTCGCCAGTTGCTGGACAGTGGCCTGGCGGAGAAGAACATTTGGATGTCGGAGCTTTGCACCTCGTGCCGAACTGATGTGCTCTTCTCGCATCGTGCAGAGTTCGGACAGACCGGGCGGATGCTGGCAGCGATCGGAATCAGAGGGTAATAGCAAAATCAGTTCGCAGGCCAGGCACGCTGGCCTGAAAACCGCAAACCGATCTCTACAAATCAGGCTGGAGACGTGCCGCTCGCAGGAGGAGCGGAAGCGGAGCCCTCCGAAGCGACAGAGTTTACGACGTCCTTTAACTCCTTGCTGGGCTTGAAGAAAGGGATTTTCTTGGCGGGAACGTCGACGCGATCGCCGGTTTTTGGATTGCGCCCGACGCGCGGCTTGCGCTGGCGAGTGCGGAAACTGCCGAAGCCGCGGATCTCGATTTTGTCTCCCGTGCGCAACGAGCGAACGATGCTGTCGAAAATGGTTTCGACAATAATTTCGCTGTCCTTGCGCGTCAGCTCTGCGAGCCGGGAAACTTCTTCAATCAAATCCGCCTTGGTCATAACGCCTCGCTAGTAGATCGTCCGTCCACGGCGAACGACCTAAGTCTCAAGTTTGCAAGTATTTATACAGCATAGCAGTGCTGCTGGACAAATACATTCTTGCTGTGCCCAAGGATCTGCCGCGGAAAATGACCAATTGGGGCGCAGATTGAAGCTGCACATGGCAGGAGTTTTTGTGACGTAGCAGGCACTAGGCAGCTTGTGTCTCCTCTCCCGGGGCGGCGTGCCTGTTCGTTTGAGAAGCGACTGAAGGTCCTTGGCGGCATCAACGGTAACAGACATGGTGCTGCTGCCAATCTGGATGTCGCCCTGTTGTTGAAGACGCTCGAAAACTCTCCAATAAATGAACGAACTAGCCTTCCGTCTTTGCTTCGGATCGACCACGTAGCGCATGGTGAGGTCGAGATAGTTAGAGGTAACCTTCATGTAGACTTGGGGCTTCAAATCGGTCTCCGGCGCACCAGGAAATAGTGCCGCATGCGTTCAAGCTGCTGTTGAGCCCCTTCGAGAAACTCCTGAGTGTGTTGGCCGCCGACACCGGACAGAATCTCGGTCGCGGCCTTCAGATTGCTCTCGTAAGTGATGGGAAGTTTCACCTCGTCCCAGATGTAATCGAAATCGCGGGTATAGTTCATCACCGCAACGCCGAAGATGGTGGCGTTGGCAAATTGAATCATGCGGCCGCTGTACTGATCGCCGCCGATCCAGTTTCCAATCTCCATCATTTGTGTATAGAAAAAACCGACGCTGATTACGTCGCCAGACATTTCGCTAATCTGGATTCGGTCGCCGACGGTGTAGATTCGTCCAGCGAAAATCGCAATCCGCCCCGCAACGGAAAGCAATGGTTCGCGCAGAGCGACAGCAAGTCCGGCGCCAATCAGTCCAAGAAAGGTGCCTGTATGCTGAAGTTTGCGCGCCCAGAGGATGACACCGTAATCACAAAGCCAACGAGGACGAACGTGTTCAGCGCCTGCCGCAGCCGGAACCGGTTCTGGTCACTCGTATGCAGCGCGTCAATGCTCTTGCCGCCGAGAGTGACGGAGAGCCAGGCAGCTACGAACGCAAAAATCGTTCCCAGGATTGCGATGTGGTACTGCGAGGTCCACAGCCACGAAATGTGCATCCTTCTAGAATGTGCACGCGTACGGAGGGGTTGAGGCTTGCAGAACGACTACAGGAGCGAAGCTGCTGCTGGTGTGAGAAGCTGACTCAGGGTTCCGCCAGAAATTCGTAGCGTTCGATGACCGCGGCGATGCCAACACGTCCCGGAGATTGCGGCTCTACACGCACCACGCGTCCTTTGCAATGCACTTTGATGCTTTCCGTCAGAGTGATTTCGGGCGGCAAAGTGAGGGTAAATTCAATGGGGGTGCCTTCCGCAAGAGGACTGTCGACATAGAACGAGATGCCTCGCGCACTCACGTCGCGCGTTTGCGCTTCTTTTTCGCCGCCATCGGGAAACTTCACGGTGAGTGGAAGCCGCAAGGCGAACCGCCGCGTTGCCCGCTGTTCCTGCTGAGGCTCGATACCCATTTGATCTCCGTCGGAAGAGCCACTTAGGATTGCGCGAACATGACAGTGCTGTCAACAGGTTAACTGCGCAAAGGTAAAACGGAGCCTTATCGTAACTTATTGGTTAACAGAGGCAGACCGCGGTCTGCGCGTGCAGTGGAGATGGTTGGGAGTGCGGGACTGGCAAGCGGCTAAAGCGAAAGAAAGTTCTTCAGCATCTTGCGACCTTCGTTTGTGAGGACGCTTTCGGGATGAAACTGTACACCCTCCACGGGCTCGCTCTTGTGGCGCAGTCCCATGATGACGCGTGTTCCATCGGCATCATGCGTCCAAGCGCTGACTTCGAGCTGTTTGGGCAGCGTCTTCTCGGCCACAATCAGAGAATGATATCGAGTGGCCCACATCGGCGAGCGGACGTCCCGAAATATCGTACGACCATCATGTTCGACCTTGCTCACCTTGCCATGCATCAAGGTTCTCGCACGTACTACGTCTCCGCCGAACGCCGCTCCGAGCGCCTGGTGTCCGAGACACACGCCGAGAACCGGAACCTTACCGGTGAAATGTTTGATCAGGTCGATGCTGATACCGGCGTCCTGCGGCGTGCATGGTCCGGGGGACACGAGAATTCGTTCCGGATGCATGTCCTCGAGTTCCTTGACGGTGATCTGGTCATTGCGGCGGACGACCACCTCCTGACCCAATTCGCCGAGATATTGGACCAGGTTGTAGGTAAATGAATCGTAGTTGTCTAAAACAAAAATCATAGAACCCGTTTCACGTTTCAACGAATTGGAGTGCATTCAGCGTCCAGCATTATTTTTCGACATCGAGCCTAGTAGTCCATTTAGCATCGAACCGACCGCGGCGCACTGCTGAGAAATGCTCCCTGGAGTTGCGAGGTCCAGATAACTGAGACGACTTGCCAGAACCAACTGTGTTTCCAATTTGAGCAACGAACCTCGCGTATTTCCCATATTGTCTAAATGCGCCTTTGCTGGTTCTGCCCTGCCCCTCAGCAATGTTGCTCGGGATCGAAACCGCCGCGCGACGAAGTTGGCTGGTAAGCCCCATAAATCTCCTCGCGGGGAAAGCCTTCAGTTAAGCGATAGATAGTTTCTGCCAGATCCATGGTGTTCTGCCATACTCGGAGGTCTTTGTAACTGCTCGACATAGATGGTTTCTAGTGATGCCACCGTGGATTTCACCCCCCACGACACTGATGTTACCTTTCGGCGCAAACATTTCTAAAGATTTTGCGTTCTTCGTGAAACGCGAAACAGGAAACGGAAACGGCTTACAACCCGCTGCGTGCTGCTTCCACGGCCCTGAGCACTGCACCCGCCTTGTTCTGGCATTCTTCATACTCTTTTTCGGGATCCGAGTCGGCGACGATACCGGCGCCCGCCTGCAGATAGGCTTTCTTGCCGTCCATCAATAACGTCCGTATTGCGATACAGGAGTCGATATTGCCGGCGAAATCTGCGTAAAAAATCGAGCCGCCATACGTGCCGCGACGCAGTGGTTCCAATTCTTCGATGATTTCCATGGCGCGTACCTTAGGGGCGCCGGTCAATGTGCCCGCCGGGAAGCAGGCGGCGAATGCGTCCAATGCGTCGAGGTCTTCTCTTAGCTCTCCTTCGATGGCGGAAACGATGTGCATTACGTGCGAATAGCGCTCAACGAACATCAGGTCGCGAACTTTCACGCTACCGTATTCGCTCACGCGACCCACGTCATTACGTCCGAGATCCACCAGCATTACGTGCTCTGCGAGTTCTTTTTCGTCGGCGCGCAATTCCTGCTCGATCTGCCGATCTTCGACTTCGTCGCGGCCGCGCGGACGCGTGCCGGCAATAGGGCGATATTCGATCTTCCGCCCTGTAACGCGAACCAGCATCTCGGGAGACGAGCCCAGTACCTTGTTTTTCCCGAAACTCAAAAAATACATGTAAGGCGAAGGATTCACTGTGCGCAGTGCGCGGTAGATGGTGAATGGGTTCGCCTTGGGCTCGAAGTCCATGCGTTGCGAGAGGACGACCTGGAAGATATCTCCGGCTGCGATATATTCCTTCCCGTCTCGCACAGCTTTCATGTACTGCTTCCTGCTGATATGCGTCTTGATCTTCAGTTTGCCATCGTGGCGTTTGGCCTTCATCTGTAAAGGTTTCAGGCCCGACTTCAGGAGCCTTTCGATCCTCTCGATGTCCCGAACGGCGCGAGCGTAGGCTTGTTTTGGCTTCTCGCGCGAGACATCCGCGGAGGCGATGATGTGGATCTGGTGGCGCACGTGATCAAAGGCAAGTACGCGGTCGAAGAACATCAGAGCGCAGTCGGGAACGTTCAGGTCGTCCTTGGCGGTTTCAGGCAGGCGCTCAAACTGGCGCACCATATCATAGGCAAAAAAGCCGACCGCGCCAGCCGTAAAGGGTGGAAGTCCGGCAATGTGTGCGGGTTTGTGCTCACCCAGCAGTTCACGAATGATCGAGATCGGTTCGGATTGGCGCCGTTCTGTTTTCTTACCGCGGATGATTTCAACTGTGCCGCCGCGCGCAATAATCCGTAAATATGGCCGCGCACCCAGGAAGGTGTAGCGTCCTATCTTCTCGCCACCTTCCACTGATTCGAGCAGGAAAGAATAGGGCTCGTCGGCGGCGAACATCAAGAAGGCAGACACGGGTGTAAGCAGATCGGCGCTGATCGACTTGGAAATGGGGACAAGTGTGGCAGTGCGCGCCAGGCGCTCGAATTCCTTGAAATCTGGGAGGAGCATGGAGAGTTCCGCAAAATACTGATTATAGCTGCCCAGTGCGTTCAAGGACTGTACCTGACTTCCCTTCTACGCTCGAAGCGCCTGTTGCCGAATAATTTCGAGTTTTGCCGAATCGGCATTCTGCCGAACTACAATTCGCACGAGCATGAAAAGCCTCATCAAGGCCGCTGTAGTGGCACTCGTGATTGGAATCGTCGCGCTTCTCAGTGTTCAACTCGCCATTGCAATGCGCGTGACGTGGCAAACGCGGGGTCGCGTTGGGATTACGCTCGTACACCTGTTTGGATCATCCATGACATTGACAGTCCTCAGCCCTGCTGTCGTTGCAAGCTTTGTGTACTGTTTCTTTCGATTTCACCGCGGCCGTCGTCTACCTGTATTTATCTTGGCGTCGCTTTTCAGCTTCGGCATGGTCGGCGGCACGGCATTTGCCGTTCTCTTCTTATTCGTTCGCGATCCGCAGCCCTCTGCCGCCCCACTGTTACCAGTGCTTTTTTTCTTCAGTTCATGCTTTGCCGTCGTCGGATTTTATGGCGGGATTGTAGGTGGTAGCTGGCTTGACCTGCGTTCACGGCAAATCCATTCGACCCGGCGACTCCTGCTGGAATCCGCGGGTACGGGGATTGCGTTCGGGCTTGCATTCGCTTGCCTTGTGCTGTTAAGTCCAAGCTACCGTGCAGGTTCCGAACGGTCTTTTCATGGACTCTCGTTGTTTTTACTACTCTTTCTGTTTGGGGGATTTGGATGTGCCATTTCGTTAATATTTGCCGCGGCATTTCGGAAACGGTTGGTGCAGTAATGAGCTTGCTGCAAGCGTCACGTGCAGCCGACGGGCCTGTGCCCACACGGACACGAAAGGGTGGAAAACTTTAGTAACCAGTTCATCGTACTGCCGGGGGACGAATTACCCCCTGGACTGACATATACTTCCGCAAATCACGGAATTTGTGCAAATTAGAGGAGCCTGGAGGAGGATCCGGCTTAACGAGTTTGAGCCGGTTTCTATCCAGCAAGTCCGATGCATGTGAAATTCTGGGGAGTGCGCGGGTCAACGCCTACTCCTCAACGCGAGAACTTACGGTACGGTGGCAACACCTCGTGTGTCGAGGTGCGCATCAACGGTAGTCTGTTTATTTTGGACTGCGGTACCGGATTTCGCATTCTCGGCAAACATCTTTCCGAACTCTCGCACGCCAATCATCAGCCCGTTGAAGCGCACGTATTCATCTCGCACTTTCACTGGGATCATATACAAGGCATTCCCTTTTTCCGTCCGCTTTACGAAAACCACGGAAACACCTTCTATTTCCATTCCTCGAGCCGCAATCGCAGTCTGCAAAACGCGATTGAAGGCCAGATGTCCGATCCCTATTTCCCCGTCGACATGAGCGAGATGGCCGCACGCCGGCAATTCTTCGGAATCGAAGAAGGCCGCATGGAGTTCGACAATTGCACGATCGAGACGATGTGGCTGCACCATCCGCAGGGATGCCTGGGGTTCCGCATCACCACTCCGGAGGGCGTGCTCGTCTATGCAACGGACAACGAACCCGGACACGACCTGTTCGACAAGAATGTGCGCAAGCTCGCCGAAGGCGCTGATGTGCTGATTTATGACGCACAGTATCTACCTGAGGAATATCAAGCGAGCCGCATCGGATGGGGACACAGCCATTGGCGGGAAGCTGTTAGCGTCGCCATGGAAAGCGGTGCGAAAGAGCTTGTGCTGTTCCATCATGATCCCGACCACACAGACGCGTGCATCGATTCCATCGTGAAGCATGCTGCCGAATATTTTCCAAAGGTCCGCGCCGCCTACGAAGGGCTCGAAGTGCAGCTCTGACGTTATCCGCACGGGTGCGGCCTTACCGTTAGAGACAACAAAATTCAGCTAATCTGCATCCAACCTACGCAAAACCTGCGACAATCCCGGCTTTGCTGAAATGCGCAGGAGAATGCAGAATCAAGTCTGCGAATATGCTTCGACCAGCCAAGGGGTATTTGACGGCAATCGGTTTGGTGGCGCTAGCTCTGATCATCAGCTTGGCCCTGCGCCCCGTGGCATTCGTACCGCTCATTATCTTTTTTTGGGCAGTAGCGTTTACAGCGTGGTTCGATGGAGTCGGGCCTGCAATCCTTGCCATGGCTCTATCGTGTGCTCTGGCCGATTACTTTTTCTTCCTCCACGTCTCTCACAACTCCTGGCTAGTAGTCCTGGTGCGCAGTGTAGTTTTTCTGCTGGCTTCAGGACTGGTAACCGGTCTCGCCGCGAGGCAGCGTCGGCATTCTGCAAAATTAGAAGCCATTCTCGACGGTATGTCGGATGCATTCCTGATTTACGATCGGCACTGGGTTTGCATCCGGGCCAATCGCCGCGCGCGCGAGCTTCTGAGCCGCGATCCTCGAGGCACTGTTCTGTGGGACGCGGCGCCTGAAACTAAGAACACGGTGGTGTGGGACAGCTTACATCGAGTGATGCAGGAAAGGGTCGCGCTGAGTTATGAACATTATTACGCTCCACTGAAAGCATGGCTTCAAGCTGATTGTTTCCCGACTGAAGAAGGCGTTTCTGTCTTTCTGCGCGATGTCACAGAACGCAAGCACGCAGAAGAATCACTGCGCTCAAGCGAAACGCGCTACCGATTTCTTGCGGAATCAATGTCGCAATACGTCTGGACGACTGACCAAAGCGGGAAAATTGACTACGTAAACAGGCACTTCCTGGAATTCACCGGCCTGAGTTTTGACGAAATTCGTAACGGGAAAACGCAAGAGCTGCTCCATCCCGAGGACAGAGCGCGTGTAGTGGCAATTGTGACCGAAAGTATGCGTATGGGTAAGCCATACGAATTCGAGCACCGCACGCTGCGCAAGTTGGATGGCACCTACCGCTGGTTCCTGACGCGTTGCGAGCCGTTTCGAGATGAGGAAGGCACGCTAAAGTGGTTGGGCACCGGCCTTGATATTACTGAACGCAAGAAGGCCGCGGACGTGATTGAGGAAAATCGCCAGCAGATGCGCATGGTCCTCGATGCAGCGAAAGTGGGCGCCTGGGTATGGGACTTAAAAACCGACGAAGTTACGGATCTTGGAAACACCAGCGAGATTCTTGGGATTTCCGACCTCAATCATTTCCAGGTGTTTGCGAATATCATTCATCCCGAGGATCTAGAGCACGTGAAGCAGAGCATTGCCTCTGCAATTGAGACAGGACGCTACGACGCTGAGCACCGAATTGTCCGTCCAGACGGGGAGATACGTTGGTTGCGCGCGCTCGGTTCGGTACTCAGCGACGAAGACGAGAAACCCGCACAGATGGCTGGCGTAAGCTTCGATGTAACCGAGAAGAAACGTATTGAACAGGCATTGCTGAAGTCAGAAAAGCTGGCGGCAGTTGGCCGGCTGGCGGCGTCGGTTTCGCACGAGATTAACAATCCACTGGAAGCGGTGACCAACTTGCTGTTCCTCATAGAGCGCGAACAGAATGTCGATCGCCTTCACGAGTACATCAAGGTCGCTCAACAGGAACTGTCGCGCGTCACCGAGATCGCCAAGCAGACACTTCGATTCCACCGACAGCCCTCGCATCGTTCCACGGCCAGCGCGGGCGAATTGGCGGATTCGGTGCTCATGCTCTTCCGCGGCCGCATCGCACAGGCAGCCCTGCAGATTCAGACGGAATACGCGCCGAACGACATCTTCCTGTGTTACGCAAGCGAGGTCCGCCAGGTACTTACCAACCTTCTGAGCAACGCAGTGGACGCCAGCGCCCGCGGAGGCCGGATTCGCGTTCGCACGAAGGTTGTAACCTCTAGCCGTTTAGGCAAATGCGTGCAGGTGTCGGTCGCGGACACTGGTCGGGGGATGAACCCGGCGACGCAGAAGCAGATTTACGAGCCGTTTTTTACTACGAAAGAGACGACTGGAACCGGGCTTGGATTGTGGGTATCGCTTGAAATTACTCGCAAACATCGCGGCACAATTCGGGTTCGGAGTTGCGATGATCCGCAGCGACATGGAACAGTCTTCGTGTTGCTGTTTCCCATTGAAAACGGAGCTGCCGCCTCGGCTTCGTCGAGCGCCGCCGACTGAGGCTCGCGGATTGAAAGCTCACCGCAGCGCGTACAGGTTGCCGTCGGTGCTGCCGACATACACAACGCCGTTTTCGACCACCGGCGACGACAGAATCGCTCCCACGCTCATCAGGTGGTAATAGCCGACAAGAACGTCGTCGTAAAACGGGCTGGGGAAGGCTGCTTCATAGTTGGGCGAACCATCGGCTTTGGTGTACTTCGGACCATTTTGTTTCGATGCTGCAGTCTGGAACGTCCACACTTCGCGCTCCTTGCTGAGATCAATCGCGAAAAGCTTGCCCTCATCAGAACCGATGTAGAGCATGTTGCCAGCAATTGCCGGAGAAGAAAACATCGGCCACTTCTTCGAACTGAATAGCGGAATCCCGGTTCCAGTCTTTGCGTCGAGAGCGTAGAGCATCCCGGAATCGGACGTGGAAAAATATAACTTGCCGTCCCGAACCGCTGGCGAACCGATTACCCAGGAGCCTTTGTTGTTGAACACCCACTTCTTCTGTCCAGTGACTGCATCGAGCGCATAGAGGTTCGAGTCGCGACACCCGAAATAGACAATGCCATTGGCAACTGCGGCTGATGATTGAATACCAACCTGGTTGTGAATCTCCGGATCTTCGCCGGTCTTAAATCGCCAGAGTTCTTTACCAGTAACAGCATCAAGTGCATAGAAAAAGCTGTCCCAACTGCCGATGTAGAGTATGCCATTGGCAATGGCTGGCGATGCGTGCACCACATCGCCGGTCTGGAATTTCCACTTCAGTTCGCCCGAATTGGCATCAAGCGCATAGAGATTGCCGTCACCACTGCCGAAATACACCCTGCCGTTCCATACCAGGGGCGAGGAGAGGTAGCAGTCATATGGATCTGGCATCGCTTCTCCGGCCGGCAACGCCCCGTGTAGATGCTTGCCGACAAAGCGGCGTTCGCCCGCAGTGTCGAATCTCCATTTTTGTCGGCCAGTGGCAGCCTCGACTGCATAGAAGCTTCCGTCGAAACTGCCGAAGTAAACCATGCCGTTGGCCAGAGCGGGCGATGATGCGATGCGACTCTTGGTTTGAAACTTCCATTTGAGAGCACCGGTGACTCGACTGACAGCGTAGAAATTAGCGTCGAAACTCCCGAAGTACACCGTGTCTTTTTCGATTGCCGGGGAAGAGACTACCTGGCCGTGTGTCTGAAATTTCCATTGCACCTGTTTGAATTGCAGGAGAGGCTGCGTTTCATAAACACCAGTATGCTGCGGATTATTGCGAAACATTGGCACGTCCTGCGCCAAGCCAGCGCCAGCAAGCAGGAGAATGATGACGAAGCGAAAGTATTTCATTGTCTTACGATAGACGACCTCGGGCGCCGCTGGTCACGTTTTTGCCGCTGTAGATGCGCAGTTTGGACGATCTCTCCCGAAATGGACTTGAGCGGCCAATTGCACCATTTTGCGCTGTGCTAGAGTCCGATTCATCGCCTCAGAGCGTCGTTCTGTCGGATATTCAGGCCCCTCGTCACAGAAAGCGTGCCTCTCGATCTTCTATATTTCACAGTGTCAGCGGGAGGCAGCCATGATTAGCATTCGCACTGCAGTTCAGATCCTGGGAACGGTTCCCTTTCTGCTGACGAGCATGATGGCACAAACCTGGTCACTTCCCAAGGACACAACGGTGAAAGATAACGGGCCACGAACCTACCGCTTCACTGTCGACTACAACGTGGCGAATACCCGAGGCGAAGTCGTTCGCCGGCAGCGGTTGACCGGCGAATACACACGAGGCCTGCCAGGCGGCGATGTGGTCTGGAACAATGTGACCGACGCCGCTGTAAATAGTCCGACCGATCCCTTTCCTGCGGCCGACAAGCAAACCTACATGGAAGGATTTCGCTATCACCACGATGCCGGGGACATGCTGAAGCCGGAGTTTTTCAGGCAATTCCCTCCTACAGCGACAATGGAAAAGAACCTGGTCTGGGATACGGCAATGTTTGAAGTCTTCGGACAGGAGCACTTCGCTCACCTGAAGCTCAACCAGCCGTACCAGTTCGCCTACAACGAAGAAATGAAGTTGCCGGGCCTGGGAAGTTTTACCAACCACGATGTCACTCTCGTGTGGGTCGGCAATTCACAGAAAAATGGAAAACAGTGTGCCGTCATCGAGTATCGTGCTTTCTTCAATCCGCTTGATATCAACGGTGCGGGAATAGTGCTGAAGGGCCGCAGCAATTACTGGGGAATGATCTGGGTATCGCTGGCTACGAAGCAAATTGAATACGCAACTCTTTATGAAGATGTGCTGGGCGAGCTGACTCTGCCGGACAAGCCGATGCAGGTCACAGATGTTTTTCGCATCGGGACCTTCGAACCGGTGAGAGGAAAGTAAGAGGACACTGTTCGTGGCGCGCGTAGAGCGAAGGTGGAAGTTCTCGCTGGCTGTCATCAATCTCACGGTTGCGCTGGTGGTGATGTTCGTGGCGACCCTGAATCGCGTCTCCAGCGGGAAAGAACTGTTAAATATGCTGGTGTACGCGATGATTTTCGCGAACTCGGCCGGCATTCCTGCTGTTGCGCTTCTTCCTCCGCTGGTGGACAGGCTACTACAGCGCAGATGGCCGATATTGCCGCTGCTGATCATAAGCTTTGTCGTGTTTACTCTGGCTGGATGCTTTCTCGCACAGAATCTGATCGTTTTGCTCCATCACGGTTCACGAAAGACTTTCTGGCAGGAGTACTTGAACAACGCGCGCTTCGCAGTGCTGTTTGCCGTCGTGTTCGGGCTCGGAGGTTTTTTTTATGGTTCTCTCCGAGAACGCCTGCAAAAGGTGGAGCAGAAACTTCACGAAAAAGAAATGGTGGAAGAGCGTACCCGGAAATTGGAAGCGGAAGCGCGGCTTCGCTGGCTGGAGTCGCGCGTACATCCTCATTTTCTGTTTAACACGCTGAACACGATCAGTTCTCTTATCCCTGCTGATCCTGCACGCGCGGAAGAGATTGTTGGAAGACTTGCATCGCTGCTGCGGGCTTCACTCGATGGCACCAACCAGCCACTCATTCCATTCCAGCAGGAACTCTCGATTGTGCAAAGCTATCTGGAGATCGAAAAGGCGCGGCTTGGCACGAAGCTGGCTGCTAATACAGCCATTCCGCCGGAACTAGCCGAGATCAAAGTCCCGCCGCTAGCGATTCAATCGCTGGTGGAAAACGCGGTGAAGTATGGGATCGCACCCCAGAAATCGGGCGGCAGCGTGGAAGTAACCGCGTTTGCGCGAAATGGCGATCTTCATCTCGAGGTGGCGGATAGCGGTCCGGGATTCGATCTGGCTGCCGTCCCGGCCGGCCACGGTCTCGACAACTTGGTAAGCCGGCTCGATGCATTGTTCGGCTGCCGCGCGCGTTTGAACGTCACAAGGCGCGGCGAGCGCTGCGTGGTAGAAATGGTATTGCCAAGCTCATGAAGTCACGCGCCTATCTCCTCGACGATGAACCACTTGCGCTGGAACGGTTGCGCAGACTCTTAGCGCGATTTGATGACGTCGAAGTCTTGGGCAGCGCGACCGAACCAGAGGAAGCGATCTCGGCGCTGGCAGCCGATTCGGTCGATCTGCTGTTTCTCGATATCCAGATGCCACGCCTCAACGGATTTGAAGTGCTCTCACGCTTGCCGGTCCAGCCGCTGATTATTTTCACCACTGCTTACGACGAGTACGCGCTGAAAGCCTTTGAAGTAAATTCGGTCGACTACCTGCTGAAACCGATAGATCCGGAACAATTGCGGCGTGCATTGAACAAAGTGGCCCGGCTGCGCACCAGCGGGACAGGGCAGGACCTGGAGTTGCTGGTCAAGTCTTTGGCAGAATCGCTGCAGAAAAAACAACCGGAGTATCTGGAGCGAATTGCGTCACGGCTCGGCGAACGCCTTCGGTTCATCGATCTGGCGGACATTACGCATTTCTACGCAGAGGACAAGCTCACTTATGCTGCAGCTGAAGGCAAGAGCTATTGTGTCGACTTTGCAATTGCCGATTTGGAGCTGAAACTGGATCCGAACAAGTTTCTTCGGATTCATCGCAGCACGATAGTGAATGTCTCCTGGATCAAAGAGGTGGCGGCTCTTCCCGGTGGTGGATTGAACGTACGGTTGCGCGACCAAGAAGGAACAGACCTAACGGTCGCACGAGACAGGGCGAGGGATTTCAAAGCAAAGCTGGGCTGCTGAATGAAGCGATGCCCCACCCACATTCGCTCGGGGCGGGGCATTGTAATTTCAGGCTAGAAAGCCCGGTTAGTGGTAGTGTCCCAGCAGAACTTCGTTCCACTTTGCGTATCCGAAACACAAATCCTCCCGAAAGTGAACGAAAGTTGCTCGCTGGGAACTTCACTGGACTGATCCCCACCCAGTTGATAGGCGGTCACATCGACTTCCGACAATGTTAGAGTAAAGACGTCGTCCTTGGCAGTGTCCTGCTGGACTAGCGTCAGCGTGCTGAAATGCTTTCCGGAAAGCACAGCTCCAAATAATGCCGGACTGCAACTGTCCGCACGTTTCATAATCGTAAGCGGAGCAACGGTCGCCTTTCCCGCGCCGACACCCTTCCCGTTCCCAACCGTGCTCGTATTCGTCGCACCGAAGGACCAGGAGAGTGCTGGAAACGCTCCCGTTCCTGCCGGAGTATTGCAATTCAACCCGTTCAGCGTCACCGCAATGGTCGAGTGTTGCGGTTCACCCTTCTCGCGCGGGGCGTTCCCTTGCGCAAATGCCGAGACAGCAACAAACAGCAACGTCACTCCAAGCAAAAGAACTCTTTTCACGATACCCTCCTTGGCTCGTTGAGTCGCATGCGTGAGACTGCTCATGGCAGCACACTGCGCGTGCGTGAATTCTGAATTTAAGTCAAGACCCCAAAAGCCGGCGGTGCGGTTGGGGAAGAGGTCACCAGCCTTGTTGCCAGAAGATTATCCCGGAGATGCTGAAAGGTGAAGTAACAATGAAAGAAACGGCAGTACTAGCCGGAAACGCGTGTTGATACGTACTTCGGTCACGCGCACCCCAGGTTACCTCAAACAGCACGGAGTGGCCAAGTGACTACTGTATAGCGAGAGACCTTGGCGACAGGTTCCATCCTCTCAACGTCACGTGGGCCGGCCCTTTTGCAGCCGCAGCGGGGTATTCGATGTCGATGTCCTTCGACTCGCCCGGGAGCAGTGACACGTAGTTGTCGCCGTAGTACGCGGGAAGGATGCGCGATCCATCGCTGTTAAGCAGCGTGAGCTTGTTCTCCAGGGCCACATCAGTGCCGGTATTCTTTAGCTGAACTCGTATGTGCACAGTCTGATCTACGCGACTTGAAGTAGCAGTTGCGGCGAGCGTTGCTGCGCGTAGATGGTTCAATTGCCGGTAATGCGAGCTCGTGCCGGCGAGCCAGTACAGGTTGTCCGAAATGAGCTGGCCGCTGCTGTTTCGCAATTCCAGCTTAATGATGACTACTCCAGCCTGCAGATACGGCGCCAGGTCTAGATGGAACACGTGGGCCACAGCATCGGCAGGCAGGTCCCTCTTTTCTTCCTGATGCAGCAGGGCTTTATTGTCCAAGGAATATACGTTGGCAGCGACGGTCAGGCCTGACTGAGCCTGTGTTGTGGTGTTCACTACATCGACGTTGTTGTTCGAGAGATCGAGCTGAACGTGCAGCGGCTCGCATGCCTTCTTCGTGCCATAGAACGACGCCTGCGTATCGTAATCCGAGCTATAGATCTCCCACATGTTGCTCGGCCAGGCTGGATGGGTCATCCACAACAGCCTTCCGCTGTTGGGAGCCCAGAGGTGCGCATTCATGCCTTCGAAGATGGCACGGTGCTGAACGTAGTTGAGCATCTGCGCCTTGCGTTCGAAGTCTTCGAGGCCGGTGGCCGCGCCGAATTCGGATTGAATCTGTTGCATGAAAGGCATCACGTCGCCGTTGCCGCTCTGATGCCAGTCGTGGTAGGCCCAGTCATCGCTGATCGGCCACTGGTCGGGCTCGGGAATCCACGCCTTGAATGACTCCAGCGTGGACATGGAAGGCGTACCGGTCTCTACGGAAAAGCCGTGATTCAATACCGTGTAATAAAGCTCCGGATCCATATAGCGGTAAGGACCGCTGTTCTGCAAATTTACCTGGTTTGAACTGGGAGAGTAGTAGCGGGTGCCGTCGAGCTCGCGCGTGAGCTTTGCCAGCCCCTCGTTGATGACCGGCTGTGGCACGCCTTCGTTGCGGCCGCACCAGATCACGATAGAGGGATGATTGCGAAAGCGGAGAATCGTATCGCGAGCATTCTCCAGGAAGAGCGCCGGATCTTCTGCTTCCACATTGTAATTCTCTGTCGCTTCCCAGAAATCATTCCAGACGAGCATTCCGTATTCGTCAGCCAGGTCGTAGAAGGTTTCTTCGGTATTCTGCCCCTCCCAGTTGCGGATGATGTTCAGGTTGGCATCATGGTGAAGCCGGAAGTACGGCTCCAATTTCTCGCGCGAGACACGCTTGCGTGAGTCGTCCATACCCCAATTGCCGCCGCGACAGGCGATTTTCACGCCATTGACTTTGATTATCAGATAAGGCGCGGCATCTGGGTCGCTGCCGGGTTTTAAAGCTGGCGATGATTCTCCTTTCGCCATCAGCGAAGCCGCCCAGGATTTGAAGTACTGCTTATATTCATCGGGAATTCCAGGCGGTATTGGATCCCTCGATGGCATCTCGCGCATGCCAGCATGAGTGACGTTCACGACCTGCTGGTCCAGAGCGCGCGCCGTAGTCGGGGAGAAATCTACGCGGCGGAGATGGCCGAATTTGTCGAACAGGCTCAACTCGTAGGTAATCTCGCGAATCCCGAAGCGCACACTCCTGGTGTCTGATTCGTGCCCGTTCTCTGCAAACGAAAGATTCAGAGTGTAGAGCTCCTGCTTGCCGTAGCCATTGGGCCACCACAGGCGCGGGTGCTGGACGGTGAGTTGCGAGAACTCGGCTGAAGTGAGCTTCACGGTGCTGCCATGTGGAGCGACTGTCACATTCTTCGTGACGATGGTCTTATCGAAGGATGCGGTCAGCGTTCCGATGACCGGCGTGTCACCCGTGTTGTCAAACGGGATAGTGATTTCTACATCGGCTTTACTGGTATCAGGCAGCGGCAGGGAGGTGACGATCTGGGGATCGCCAATCTTCACTGTGCCGGTCGCGGTCAAGGTTACAGGTTGCCAAAGACCGCTGTCGCGATCACGAACCGCAGGTACCCAGTCCCACCCTTCGGTCGCGATGAAGGTGGGGCCGTCCAGACACATGATGCCGCCATTCTCGCCCGGTCCGCCCTTCACCGACTGCTCGTTTGGAATTCCAGGGTGCGGAGGGGGAGAGATGCGCACTGCGAGCACGTTGATTTCGCCGGATTTCAGAACCTTGCTAACGTCGAATACGCCGCGAATGAATGCGCCAGTGATCGTTCCCAGTTCCTGGCCGTTGAGCCAGATATCAGCTTTGTAGTTGATGCCTTCGAAAGTGAGCGTGAGGTGTTGGCCGCTGCCGAATTTCGGAGCTCTGAATTCACTGCGGTACCAGTAGTCCTGCTTGTTCAGGCTTTCGGGGATGGCAAGATTATTCAGCCCGTAATCGGGATCCGGGTAGACTCCACGATCGATCATGGTGGTGAGCACCGTGCCGGGAACCGTAGCGATCATCCAGTCTCGCGTGCTGAACGACGGTTTGCTGATTTCGGCGCCATCCGCCATGACTTTCGGCGCTTCCGTGAGGGTCCAGCCATTGACGGTCCAGTTGTGGGGGGACGTTTCTTGCAACGCGGGTAAAGACGGTGGCCTAACTGCGACGGGCTTGGAGAACGGTGCTTTGCTGCGTGGAAAAGTATCGGGATCCTGTGGTGCACGGTATCCCGCCTGGCCACGGGTTTGCACCGGCCACGGCTTCGATCCGTCCTCGAAAACGAGCAGCGAAAAGTCCTCGGGCTTTTCGTAGATTTGTTTGATCTCATCAGCGCTGAGCATTCGGCGCAAAATGATCAGGCCGGCGATCCTGCCGCCGAAGTGCTGCCATGTTATCCCGGGAGATACCGGCGGAGCGCCCATCGATGCTTGTGCCGAGCGTGGCATCAGCGCGAGGAGAGAGGGTGGAACGGCGATCGGCATGGGCAGCATAGGAGGAGCCATTGTCAGAACCGGGCTCACGCTGCCAAGTTCGAGCTTGCCAGCCGCTATCTGCGATGCGTCCGCATAGAGATGGAATTCGCTGCCATCGAAGGTTGCAGCCACGAGATGCCACTGGCCTGCCACAAGCGACGCGGGCCCGCCAAGGTTGTTGTCGTTTCCCATCCACAAAGAGAGCTTGCGGCCATCGTAGGCAAGGAAGCGCGGATATTCCTCCGTAGGCTCGCCCATTCCCACCAGCAGCGTCATCTGCGTAATTGGTTCATCGCTCTGTACCCAAGCGTAAAGAGACCATGGCGAATCGGCGCGCAGCACCGTGTCATCTTTCATGAGCTGCTTGGAAAGGCCATCGCCGTCGGCGAGGAATGCCGCATTGTAGGGGCCGTAAAACGGCGGGTTGTTGGTCGCCGGGGTCTGCGCTTCTACCGTGATGTTGAGGAATACTACTAAAGAAAAGAAGAGAACAATGACGAGCCGCACAGCAGATGCCTGCTGGATCATGAAACTCCTTGGAATCCGAAGTTGCCTTTTGCCGAGCCCTCCGGCTTTCGCGCAAACATGATACAGGGTGAGAGACGCAATGCTACTTCGAATTGACGACCGGGGGTCTCTCTTGTGCAGAGCGAAATCCCATTACTGCACGGCGACCGTCACAACCGCGGTAGTTCGGCCGTACTGATTGGTCGCGCACAGCGTGTAGGTTGTGGTGGAGTTGGGTACGACGGGCACACTGTTTCCGCGCACTGCACCGACTTGCGGCGAAATGATCAGATAGGAAGCGTTGGAAACTGACCAGTTTAGTATCACTTGCGTGCCTGCTCTCACTGTTGTTGATGAAGCGGAAAAGGTGCTGATAGTGGGAGCTGAGCCTTGAGGAACATTCGACGCCGTGTAGACGGGGTTCATCTGCACCACTTCAAAGTCGCCTGCGGTGACACTGCCGAGATTGTGAAGATCGTTATTATCCCAACGCGAGTCGGGTGCCCCGCTGATGTACATCGAACTGCCGTTGTCGGCCATAATGATCCCATATTTCTTCATAGCATTGAGGATCACCTGGTTCGTCGCGGAAAACCCAGAGACATCAAAACCGGCTTTCAGACGCATGCGCATGCCCATGGGAGCGGCGTTCACGTTGCTGGTAGTCGCCGCCCAGTGCGAAGCTGGAGGCACGAATGCGGCACGGCTATTCTGCAGGGTGAAACGGATGGCGTGCTCAATCTGCCCGGCAGCTACTTCGTCATAACGTACAAGGCCAGGGAAAATTGGTAATCCGGCCGCGTCGGCGGAAGTCCATGTCCACGGGCGCTGCTCGTTGCTCAGCAGATCCCAAGCGGCGGCTGAACCGGTGGTCCAAGTGCCGTCGCCGTTCGGATAAGAGCTGTAAAGCTCGTACAGAAAACAATTAGCAGTATCAAGGACAAGGACATGGCGGTCGCCAGTTCCAGGATTAGGATAGCCTTCGATAAGCGCGTTGGACGGAATCGGCATCGGTCCCGGGTCGCTCTCGTCGGAATACTGCGCCGTGATATTTACGCCAGCTTGAGTGCCATCCACCACCTGGTACGGGATGCCCATATACGATCCGTTGTAGGTACCGGAGCCAAAATCCGGATGCAGCCCAACTGACGATCCAATGTAACTAATGATGGCTGCCGAATTCGGATCGACTGGCATTTGCGAAATGTCAGTATTCCACGGACTGTCCGACGCAAACGGCCGAAAGCCATTCAGATTCGATAATTGCCCTGTGCTCATCACAGAGCACGCAGTTTGGCTTGGTGCTGAAGGCGGGACCGCAGGTGTCGTCGGAGTTGGCGAAGTACCTGGCGGCGCAGTGGAGTTGCTGCTCGTCGATGCACCTCCGCCACCACACGCAGCGAGTGCAGCAAGGAAGATGAAGAGGATGGCAGGGTGTCGGCTCATTGCATACCTCGCCAGCCTCCATCATCTCTACTGTGGCCATTACGAACAAACACCGGTGGGACACAGGCTAGAGTGGAATCCGGGCATGTACCGCAATAGGATCTACTGTTGCTTTCTCGTCGCTCGGGCAGCGTCGGCAACCGAGCCGCCCCGGGGTTCTGACAGGACCACGTCCTGTGGAGTCAGCTCGGCATAGAAACTTACTTTGTTATCGAGCACCATTACGTTGCGCTGCCATCCCAAATAGTCCTGCTGCCGCACCGATAAAAGATAGTTACCCTTCGGCACCGCGATTCGACATGGAGTATGTCCGACGAGTTTATTGTCCAGATAGATCTCGGCGCCGTCCACATTCGAAGTGACCTGCAGTAAGACCTGATCATCTTTCGCCGGAATAGCTGTCGGCGTGGTCCCGTCAGCGTTCGCTTGCGTACTCTGGACCTCGGAACCAGTCCCCTGCTTTATCACTCGCATGCGAAACTCACGTCCACTCTCATCACGAACGATGATGTCGTCGTGGTCGAAGACATATTTAGCAGTGGAGTCGACGGTGAATTTGGGAGGCTTCTCGCGAGGGCTGTCCCGCTGCAGGACGTAGGTAATGCTTCCGCCGTTCAGCACTAGGCGGCAGGTGAGCCGCGTCTGCCTGCCCTCTCCCGAACTGGATTGAACAGACCACTCGCGGGAGTCGAAGCTAACGACTTTGGCCGTCTGCCACCCGGACCCGTTTTGCGCCTCTGCGGCAAGAATCCAACTAAAAAGAAGAACGATTATGAACCAGTGCTTCATCTGCGCCTCGCGCAACGAGGCTTAAATTTTATGGCCTGCTCTGATTGGAAGCTGCTGGAGAAGTTACCTGAATGGTGACGTTAGTAACACGAGTGTTTCTTCAAAATGGGAAAGCTTTGAAGACGATTGCCGAAAACACCACGCCCCGAGCACACTGAGCGATGTGCGCGGGGCGAAGAATAATGGGACCGCTTGCAGGCTACTGAACGGCGGCGGTGCGGGTATCGAGTTCTTTGAGGCGAGCAGCTTTGCCGCGCAGCCCTCGAAGGTAATAGAGCTTCGCCCTTCGCACCTTCGCAGAACGAACTACTTCCACACGATCGACCACCTTGGAGTGGACGGGGAAAATACGCTCGACCCCCTGGCCGAAGCTTATCTTGCGTACGGTAAAACTGGGCTGAAGGCCGGCGCTCTTCTTGATCACGATGCCTTCGAAAGCCTGCAAGCGTTCTTTGTCACCTTCCTTGATCTTGACGTGCACGCGGACGGTATCGCCCGGCTTGAAGCTCGGCACATCGGTACGCTGCGCTTTTGCAAGCAATTTCTGGATAATCGGCGATGTCGACATATTCGTTTCCTTCCAATCTGATTTGTGCGGGGACTTACACCCGCGCGGCGCACTTTGTGCTGCGCCCTAACAACTTCATTTCACTCTGCCGCTTTGAAGGGGCGCGGCTCCAGCCGCGCCGTTCCTCGCTTGACATATCCAGGGGCTTTAGCCCCTGAGGTTTCCTTCTGCTCGCGCTGCATCTGCGCCAGCAACTTCCTGTCTTCCGCACTCAACTCGCCTCGCTCCAGCAGGTCGGGCCGATTGTGCAACGTCTTTGCGAGCGCCTTCTGCCTGCGCCAGCGGCGAATCTGTTCATGGTTGCCGGAAACAACTTCCTCAGGCACCGCCATCCCGCGATACTCTGCCGGACGCGTGTAATGCGGATAATCCAGCAATCCGCCGGAGCTGCATGTCGAGTTCGGCAGCCCCGGATCGAGTTCCGCCACGGCCGACGTAAACGACTCCTGCTTGGACGATGCCTCGTTGCCCAACGCTCCCGGAACCAGTCGCGTGACCGCATCCACGATCAATGCCGCTCCCAGTTCGCCGCCGCTCAGCACGAAGTTCCCTACGGAAACTTCACGGTCCGCGAGATGCTCAGCCACCCGCTCATCTACGCCTTCATAACGCCCGCAGATCAAGACAACTTGATCGAGCGACGCCAGTTCGGCCGCGATCGACTGGTCAAACATGCGGCCCTGCGGTGAAAGCAGGATCACCGTTTCTTTCGCCTCGCCACTGACGCGATGCTCGCGTTGCGCGACTCCAAGCGATTCCACGCATTCAAAGATCGGTTCCGGCTTGAGCACCATGCCCTCGCCGCCGCCAAATGGGCGGTCATCCACGGTGCGGTGCTTGTCTCTCGTAAACGACCGCAGGTCGTGAATACCAACGTTGACAATACCCGATTCTCGTGCCCGCCGCACGATCCCGTAATCCAGCGGCCCACGGAAAAAATCCGGAAAGATCGTCAGAATCTCGAACTTCATTTTGTAACGCCAGCATCTCGCCGGCTGTCCTGAGCGCGTCTCGCGCGTAGCTCATTACGGACCAGCGACTATCGACCGCTCTTCTTCTCTTCGTCCGTCAGAGGCGCGTTGATCTCGAGCATCCCCTCGGGCAGCAACAGTTCAATCCGCCTGCGCTCAACATCAACGTGCTTCACGTATTCCGTCGCGTACGGAATCAAAATCTCGTTGCGGCCTTCGCCAATTACCAGCAGCGCCGCTTCGCCGGCTCCAAACTGCACGTCATGCAGTGGACCTAACTCCCGCTCGCCTTCCGTGCCCGCGACGCTCGCAAGCACCATGCAGCCCACGAGATCGGAAATATAATTCGCGCCCTCTTCCAGTTCAGCGCGCTCACTGGCCGGAATCTGTATCTCACTGCTAATGAGTGCTTCCGCGTCGCTGATCGAATCCACTCCCACGAACTTCAGAACGACGCGTCCCTTATGCGGCCAAAAGCCTTCCAATTCCAATTGCCGCCGCTCACCACGCTCATTCAGCGCGAACAGTCGATGTCGCTCGTCGAATCGCTCGGGAAAATCCGTTAGCAAATCCGCCGCGACCTCGCCGTGCCGTCCTTGCGTCTTCGCCACCCGCGCGAGAGTGACGAAACCGCCAGATTCACTCGGGCTTGCCGGCGGATTCAAGTCCTTTACTCAATGACTTCGAGTGTATAGCGATGGTCCAGCTTCTCACTCACTGCTGCGACCAGGGCGCGCATCGCGCGCACGGTTCGCCCCGAGCGGCCGATGATCTTGCCCACGCTCTGCGGAGACACGCGCAACTCTAGCACCGTCTCGCCATCCTCCTCGAAGCTCTCCACCGAGACTTCTTCCGGATCGCTGACCAGCGCCTTTGCAATCTGCTCGACCAACGCCTTCGGATCAGCCTTGGCAGCAATCGCCGAGGGTTCGCTCATCTGTGCGTCTCCTTGTTCTTCGTCCCCAATCCTTCGCCAACCGAAGGCGACCGTGTAGGCCACTCAGGGCACGAGTAGTGATCAGCGATTACGCCGCAGTGGTCGCTGCCGGAGTCTTCTCGAGCAACTTCTTGACGCGATCGGATACCTGCGCACCCTTGCTGACCCAGTAGTCGATGCGATCGCGGACGAGGTTGATGGTTCCGGGCGTGGTACGCGGATTGTACTGGCCTACCACTTCCAGGGCACGGCCATTGCGGGCACGTTCTTTTTCAATCACGACCACACGATAGTAGGGTTGCTTGCGCGCACCAACGCGCGCCAGTCGAATCATCAGCACGTTAACTGATTCCTTTTCTGTGAGTTGTACGGCGGTTCGAACGACAAGCCCAAACCACGCTCGGATGAAATCTCATGCCCGTGACTATGGGCCGATCAGAACAATCCGGCACACACCAAAGCCCTCGGGCTTCAGGGTGCAAACCGTTATTATCGCGTAAGTTGCCGGGTTTGGGCAAGGGTCATATGCCCGACCACACAGAGCCCCCACCGGCCCACGCTTATCACTGAAAGACAACTTGGATTTGCGGTACGCTGCGCGCCTTACGTAGCTCCTGGAGAGTTTATGTCGGAAATGGCGCAAACAGACATAGTACGGCGAGCCTCAGCTAGTCGCATTGCCAACCTGCTGAAGGGCCTCGGACAGATGGTCCTCTGGATTGTCTTGCTCTTTGTTTCTGCCGGCACGATTCGCTCGACGCGCGGCTGGATTTGTGCCGGTGTCTATTTCATCACAATGACGATCACCGGGATGTTGGTACACCACTTCAATCACGATCTGATGCAAGCACGGTCGAAATTCGCACGGGCCGACACTGCATCTTTCGACAAACTCTTTCTCATCCTCTTCGTCCCACTTACTTTCGTTCAGGTCATCGTGGCAGGACTGGATGCGGTTCGCTTCGGCTGGTCTCATATGCCGCTCTGGACTGTTTATCCGGGAATCTTGATCTATCTCTTCGGAATCGCGCTCGTCGCCTGGACACTGTCCGTAAACCCGCACGCGGAACAGTCAGTTCGCATTCAATCCGATCGCGGTCATGCGGTTGTCACTTGTCGGCCGTACCGCTTCGTCCGGCATCCGATGTATGTCGGGTCCATGCTGATGTACCCGGCCACCGCGCTCATGCTCGGCTCGCGATGGGCCCTGGTAATC
The DNA here is from genome assembly GCA_021324365.1 of Terriglobia bacterium. Taxonomy (GTDB): domain Bacteria; phylum Acidobacteriota; class Terriglobia; order Terriglobales; family Acidobacteriaceae; genus JAJPJE01. Next base: position 26,620 of record JAJPJE010000061.1, read on the forward strand.
GCAGCACTCATGATCATTCTCCTGATCATTCGCACTTCGCTCGAAGACAAAATGCTACGCAACAAGCTTGCGGGGTACGACAAATTCGCCTCAGAAACGACCAGGTGCCGCCTGGTACCCGGTATCTGGTGATGCGGGAGGACTGTTCTCTCACATTTACGCAACCGCTTCCAGATACTCTCTGCTACAATCCGTCCACCCATTCCAACCTCCCCATTTGAGGTCCTATGCAGACCAGGCAAGCGCGTTTTGGGGGCCAATATTTCTATCTCGGCATGTCGCTGGTGATCACGGCCATCGTGATCTACGGCTTCAGCCACACCGTTAACGGCAATCTCTTTCACCCAGTGCATCCGAGCCTTGCGCGACCATGGATTCTCTGGCTTCACGGATCGCTGTTCTTCGGCTGGCTACTCTTCTTTATTCTTCAATCAATATTGGTGCGCACGCACAATGTGCGCGTCCATCGCACGCTAGGCTGGTTTGGAGTGGCTATGGGCATTGCCATCGTGATTGTCGGAACCGGCACCGCAATCACGATGACGCGCTACAACATCCTTCACCAGCGTTTCAGCGATGCGACGCAGTTCCTCGCCATTCCATTAAGCGACATGGCAATCTTCGCCATCTTGTTCTCGCTGGCAATCTATTGGCGAAAGAAGCCCGAGTATCATCGCCGTCTGATGTTGATCACCTGCTGCTGCCTGACGGATGCCGGTTTTGGGCGGTTTCCGTTTTCCGCGTTCTCGGACCACTGGTTCTATGCGGGAGTGGATTTCCTGCTCGTGATGGCCATCGCGCGAGATCTTCTGGTGACCCGCACAGTGCATCCTGTATATCGATACGCGGTTCCGGCACTCGTTGCCGTGCAAATCATCACCATGTACGCATACCTGGCTGCCCCGCCGCGCTGGATGGAGATGGCAAACGCGATTCTGCGCTAAATTGCGCTAGAGTAAGCTCGCGTTGAGGCTTCAGTTCTGAGTTTTACTTCAGATCGCGGTTGACCGTATCCGGCGAGAACGCCGGCACGCAGACAGCGATGTATTCAGCGCCTCCTTTCTTCGGCGTGGAATAGCGCACCCATTCGCCGGGATGGGAGATGATCGCCTGCCCAGCCGCGACGTCAACTGCGCCCTCTTTGTGTTCGACGTGCAAAACGCCCTTTAACACGATAGTGAACTCTTTGAACTTCGGTGTTTGTCCAGGCTCACTCCAGCCTTCCGGGCTTTTCATGTGAGCGACGCTCACGGCCGTGGTTCCGGTGTTGACATGGCCAACGTATTCGTCGATTACCTTTGGCAGATTGCCGCTCGCCTGGATGCGGGTTGGCGCAGTGATGAGAGTCGGTGCCATCTCGGCCACCTCGTTCAGATCAGATTCACATTACGTGCGCCATCATGATAAGCCGAGCCGTGGACGGCGTCATTGCACAAAGGAGAACCACTGCCGTGTCCAGTTGCCACAAGCCCTTGGGGACCATCCGTGCTGTCGGCGCTTTATTCAGCGGAAGTCACGAGTTCCGGCGACATCAACTCAACGACACAACCGCTCGTCTTGCATGAAACAGTGCCACGGCGCACCAGCTTCGTCGGGGTATCGTCGGGAAAAAGTACACCGTATTTTTCACTAGAAAGCCTTTTTGCCGCCTCACGAACCTTATCGTCACCGCTGAGGACCTTAACAGCATCCACCTTCGGGCCAGGTGAAAAGACGAGCGCAATGTTTCCCTGCATCTTATCGGGTCCAAGAGCGCCTACATTGATGTCGGTAATCGACGCCAGTTCCGTCGTGGCCTGCTTCAGCGCCTCTTCTTCCTTCTTTTTGTTCTTGAGCAACGCATCGAGATGCTCGCGCGCCTCAGGGTAAGAGTGCTGCGTAACCACTGCCATTGCATAAAGCTGCGCCGCCTTGTCGGACCGCCCAGTCTTCTCGTAAATCTGGCCGAGGTGATCTCCACATTCGCCGTAGTGGTTGAGTTGCCAGGCGGCGTCGACATATTTTTCCGCGAGTTGCATGTTTCCTTTCGCGAAGTGAACCCAGCCTAACGTATCCCAATACGAACTAATCTCTGAGACTCGGCCATAGTCTTCGATCTTCAGGTGATCCGGATCGATGTTGCGTAGCTGAGCGGCGATCTCAGCCACGGCGGATTCCGCGTACTGCTGCGCGCGATCCAGTTGCACCTTGTGGCGCGCCAGTTCGTAAGCCACATTGTTCCAGACTTCGGGAGTGTTGCTTAGCTCGACCGCCTTGTCGAAAGCAGCCATACCTTTATCGTTTTGACCAAGTTCCAGGTACACGCGGCCCAACTGCGTGAGCAGTCCGCCATTGCGTGGCTGCAGCGACACGGACTTCTCCAACTCCGGAAGAGCTTCCGCAAACTTGCGTTGCTCCATCAAAGCATTGGCCAAAGCCGCGTGCGCATTCGGATCAAGGGGATTCACATCCAATTGCTTCTGGAATGCGGCAGCCGCTTCCGGCCATTTGCGATCCATGGCGTAAGCGAATCCGATACCACCGTTGGCGTAGGAATCATACGGATTAAGATCGAGCTGCTTTTTGAAAGCCGCGATCGCATCGGCATTACGCTGCAGGCCCATATAGGCTGCGCCGAGGCCGTTCCAGGCATATTTGTTTTTCGGATCGACCTGAGTAGCTCGCTGAAACGCTTCCAGGGCAGCCTGATTGTTGTGGTTCTGAAGCGCGGCTTGACCTGCGGCAACAAGATCATCAGCCTTCAAGTCCTGCGGCAGCTTCGGGCCATTGATGTTGTTGGTGTCGAGCGCAATTAGCTGCTCTTGGTCGGAGTCGACCACTCGCCGGAAGGCCATGTAGTCGTCGACTCGCGCGCGTGCAATCTCTCGAATCCGCAGATCGACTCGACGTTCTGCCGTAATGACGTTTTTGTCGGCGTTATAGGAGACTGCGTAATCGCCGTAATCGCGTTTGACAGACGTCGGCAGGGGTAGGCTGATCTTGTATTTTGCCGGGATTTCGAGCTTGATCTTGAAATCTCCAGTAAATGGGGCGCCCTGCAGGAGCACCGGATCTTCCACCGCTTCCTCGCTATCATCATCGTCGCTGACCGCCGGAATCGACAGCCGCGGGACCGGCACCTTGAATGTCGGATTGTTGCTCGACCAAGCCATGTAGTTCTGAACGGTAAGCGTGAAGCTGACTTCAAACGGCTTGCTCGTATCGGAGGGCTTGTCGGCAACCAGGTCAGACACATCTCCGTGGAGCCCGCCAAATTCGCTCATCATGTCTTTCCAGCGTGTCTCCGGAGTGTTACGAAATGCCGAGCGGAAGAGCAACTCGGAATCGCCACGAGCGGTGTAGTGGACCTTCTCAACCAGCGTGCCTACATCGTTGATCTTCGCATCGATGTCGGCGAACTGCTGGTTCGGCACCGGAGCATTGGCCGGTGTTTCGATAATCTGCGGCTTGCCCTTGAGGGAAACCCATAACGCTTTCTTGCCGCGGATCTGGTAGCTCAGCAATCCGAAGGGCGCAACCTCAGGGGTGGTGTCGAGCCACAATTTCATGGTCTTTGGCTCGACATAACTGATGACGTGATCGAATTGCGACGGAGACGGAACCTCTTCGTCCAGCTTGCGCCACGAATTGATCAGTACAGGGTCGGCTTCGATTCCGATGGAGGCGAGCATTGCTTCGAGTAATGTGTGCTTGTCTTTGCAGTCACCGTACTTATTGGCAAAGATTTCGCTGGCAGTGTGTGGCTGGTATCGGCCCACACCGAATGAAAGACTCACATAACGATATTCCGGGGCAACGTAGTTATAGATGGCCCGGATTTTCTCTTCGTCGGTCTTCTTGTCTTTGGTGAGTTCGAGCGCCTTAGCACGGATTTCAGGGGTGGGCTGCGCACGATCTTTCTGCAGTGCCGCATACCACTCGCCTACTTCCTGCCAGTTTTTAAAAGTAGTCAACTGGATGGCGGGTGTGTACAGATCGCGCTCTTTGTATTTCTTGATTCGCTCTTTTTTCAACTCCTCGGCAGTCTTATGCACGAGGTTCGAACTGGTCCATGTATAGATGGTGCGATCGCCTTCATCCCGCACCTGCTGAATCTTGTATTCCGGCGTAGTCTTCAGCTCGATCGAGCGCCCCCTGGGAACATCGAGTTCTAGTTCCTCGTTCAAGATGATGTTGTCGTGATCGAAGTCATACTCAAACCAGAACTGGTTGGGAGCGAGCGCCTTCACCACCTTGGTGATCATCTTGTATTCGAGGGTGTCGCCGGGCATCAGCGAAGGAACTGTAATATGCTTCTGGCGATAATCGGTATACATCGGCGCCTGACGTAGAACCGGTGCGGTCATGTCCTGCACGTTATCGAGAGGAGCGGTGATCACCGACTTGTCGGGCTTGATGACACGGACATAGGGAATGTCAACCTGCTCATTATCCTCGCTGTAGCCGACAACCAGTTGTCCCCACTGTTGCACGCCAAGCGCGCTGTTCACCAGAACGCGCATCTCCATCTCGCGGTAGCCCGTACCGTCGTTGTCGAAGCGCACGTGCGACTTCAATTCCTGGATCACGAATGGCTCCTGAGAATAGTCGGGCGCAGGCGCGGCAGGTTTCGTTTCAGCTTTCGGCGCGGGCGGAAACGGGATTGCCGTTGGAGCTTGAGCAAAAGTGGATGTGGCTACGAGGATGAGAACTGCGAGTATCGAAAATCTTTTCATAAGCAGGAAGGCGCCTGAACTTCTGATCTCAGAACGAGGTTTCAGGACAGACTTGCTTCTATCATTCTGACGCAAGCTGGCCGACTTGGAAAGCGAACCGACGGTGACTGGCGGGCAGCGACTATAGCGTTCCAGCGGCTCCGGGTATTTCAAGGCCCAAAGAGGGGTTGAGCTTCGGTCACAGCCGGCAGTGAGCGCCGCTTTCGACAACCGTCGAGCTACTTTGCTACGATGCCCCGCTGATTCTTCAGCTGCCTTTTTAACATCGTGAAAACCATATTCTTAGCGTCCAAGCTCTTTACTCCCACAGAATCTGTTGAGAAGGCGATCGTCATTGTTGAGGACGGCCGCATTGTGGAAGTCACGTCGCGCGACCAGTCGGAAGTAACTATCACGGGCAAGGTCGTCGACCTGGGCGACAAGATCCTGGTGCCCGGGTTCCTGGACATCCACATTCACGGAAACGGTGGACACGACATCATGGAAGCCACACCCGACGCCCTGGCTGCGGTCGAGCGTTCGCTCGCGAAACACGGTGTCACGAGTTACTTGCCCACCACGGTGACTGCCGCCGTGGACCGTACCGTGGATTCACTCCAGAAACTCGCGGACGCCATTGAGGGCACGCATCCATCGTGGGATAGGAGCGATCGCGCGGTTCCACTCGGACTACACCTTGAGGGGCCATTCATAAGTCATGCCAAGAAAGGCGTCCATCCGCCGGAGTACATACAAGAGCCTTCGATCGAGCTATTCGAAAAATTTTGGAACGCGGCACGCGGACACGTGAAGGTGATGACCGTTGCGCCGGAAACGAAGAATGCGCCTGCAATGATCGCCGACGCCACGGAGAAGGGCGTCTGCGTTAGTCTGGGCCACTCGAACGCGACCTGCGAAGAAACTGAAGCCGGGATCAAAGCCGGCGGACGCCACGCGACGCATACTTTTAATGCCATGCGGACGCTCGATCATCACGAGCCCGGCATTCTAGGCACCACGCTTTCCAACTCACGGATGACGGCCGAGATCATCGCCGATGGCATTCACGTGCATCCGGACATGGTGCGACTGTTCGTTCGCGCCAAAGGTCTGGACCACGCAGTGCTGATTACGGACGGCATCAGCGCCACCGGAATGGGCGATGGCCGTTTCATGCTGGGCAGCTTTGAAGTGGAAGTCAAAGGGGAGCGCGCGGAAGCGAACGGAGTGCTGGCGGGCAGCGTGCTGACCTTAGACCGAGCAGTGCGGAACGTGATGAAGTTTGCCGGATGCAAACTGCAGGAAGCTGTACGCCTGGCCACCCTGAATCCTGCCCGGGTGATTGGCGTGAGCGACCGCAAGGGCAAAATCGCTCCCGGCGCGGATGCGGACTTCGCGGTGCTTACATCGTCCGGTGAGGTGGTACGCACGATTCTCGCGGGGCGCGTGTAACTGAACTGTACTTCCGTCTTTACGTCAAGCGAAGGCAGTACGGTGGGGCACCCTCGGTTCGAAGCCGGGCAAACTGCTGCATCGCACTCTCTCGTCCGCGAAGCTCTGACGTATCGCATGGGGTCGTGCGGATAAACTTGACCTGCACCCATCTTTTCCGATATCCAAGTGCTATATAGTTGTTGCATTGGAGTCCTTCATGCGCGACAAAGGCCGCTTTCCGCACTTCATGATCAAGGAGATCTTCGAGCAGCCGCAGGCGGTGCGGGACACGATTACGGACAATTTGTCGCCGAAAACAGGCCGGGTGGAACTGGCGGTTACGAGGAGAATCCCGCGCGACGCGTCGTCCACGTTCAAAAAGATAACGATCGCCGCGTCGGGAACCAGTCGGCATGCAGGAATTGCGGGCAGCTACATGATCGAGGAATTGTCGGGCATTCCGGTAGACGTCGAATACGCGAGTGAGTTTGAGTACGGCAATCCGATCACTGGGCCGGAATATCTGACGATCGTAATTACGCAGTCGGGCGAGACTGCCGACACTTTGGGAGCGCAAAGGCTCGCGCAAACGCGGGGATCGCGTGTGCTGGCAATCACGAATGTGCTGGATTCGACAATCGCGCGCGAAGCCGACGCGGTGATCCACACGCAGGCGGGGCCGGAGATCAGTATCGCTTCGACGAAAGCGTTCGGTGCCCAGTTGGTCGCACTCTATTTGCTGGCGGTCTATTTGGGGGAGACTCGCGGGACGCTGTCCGACGAGAAGGTTTCGCAAGTCGTGAAAGAGCTGCTTGCTCTTCCCGACAGGATTGAAAAAGTGCTGGCCCAGAATGATCTCTGCGAGCAACTGGCGAAGAGATACTACAAGATGGATGATTTTCTCTACATCGGGCGCAACGTGCATTATCCGATCGCTCTAGATGGCGCCCTGAAATTGAAAGAGACGTCATACATCCATGCGGAAGGGTATCCAGCGGGAGAAATCAAGCACGGGCCGTATGCGTTGATCGACGAGCAGGTCCCCGTAGTCGGCATCGCCACACGGGACCTCAGCGACCCGCAATCGGTGCTTCGCGCCGAGCGAACCATCAATAATCTGCGTGAGGTGAAAGAGACCGGCGGGCGCGTGATCGCGGTGGCTACCGAAGGCGACAGCGAAGTGGCAGATGTTGCGCATCACGTGATTACGGTGCCGAAAGCTCCGGAACTGCTCTCGCCAATTCTCGAGATTGTTCCGTTGCAGATGCTCGCGTATCACATCGCCGTGCACCGCGGAGTAGATGTCGACCGGCCGCGGAACCTGGTGAAGTCGGTCACGATGGAATAGTTTCAGTCAAAACAATGCTGTTGCAGCAATCAGGTTGGGCACCCCATCCCCGTAGCATCACGGGGATGTGGATTTTTATTCGTGTGCGATTTCGCTGAAGCCTCTCCTCCTGCCGCCGCATCCTATCGCCATCATGGAATATCGCAGCCTTGGACAGTCGCAAGAGCAACTCTCAGCTATCGGACTCGGGTGTATGGGGATGTCCGAATTCTACGGACCGGGCGACGAGCAGGAGTCGATCAATACCATTCATCGCGCGCTCGATCTGGGTATGAACTTTCTCGACACCGCTGATGTTTACGGCAGAGGAAAGAATGAAGAATTGGTCGGGCGCGCGATCAAAGGCCGACGTGACGAAGTTTTCCTGGCGACGAAGTTCGGCAATGTGCGCGATGCCAGCGGCGCCTTTGTCGGTGTAAACGGCAATCCCGACTACGTGAAGCGGGCGTGTGATGCGAGCCTGAAGCGGCTGGGTATCGAGGTGATTGATTTGTATTACCAGCATCGCGTAGATGCCACGGTTCCGATTGAAGAGACTGTTGGTGCAATGGCGACGTTGGTAGAACAAGGAAAAGTGCGCTATCTGGGCCTGTCGGAAGCTTCAGAACGCACTATCCGCCGCGCTCATGACGTGCATCCCATTTCTGCCCTGCAGACCGAGTATTCGTTGTGGACGCGCGACCCGGAGCAGGATGTACTGCCCGCCTGCCGCGAACTGGGAATCGCATTTGTTGCCTACAGTCCGCTGGGACGAGGGTTTCTGACTGGACGTTTTCAAAGGCCAGAGGATCTGGATAAAAATGATTGGCGCCGGCAGAATCCACGATTCCAGGATGAGAATTTCCGTAAGAACATGGCCATTGCGGACGCTGTGAAGCAGCTCGCGAGAGAGAAGTCGTGCACGCCCGCACAACTGGCGCTCGCGTGGCTGTTGGCGCAGGGCGATGACATCATTCCAATCCCCGGAACCAAGCGCGTCAAATATCTGGAAGAGAATTCCGCGGCTGTGAACCTGCGTCTTACTCCGCAGGACCTGGCGCGGATCGATCAGCAAATTCCCGCGGGAGCGGCGGCGGGAACGCGCTATCCGGAGCCGGGAATGAAGTTTGTGAATGTTTGAGAGGGTAAGGAGTGCCTCCCCAGCCGGATTCGCACGGTTAACATTACCCTCGGCTTACCCGTGGGCTATTGAATTTCTGCCCTGCGGCTCAAAACTGAGGGGCCGAGCCTAGTTCCTGTGGCAAGACAGTGATGTTGGCCAAGACTTCGCGCTCCGAACTGCCCATCGTCCGCTCTCACCTGCGCTCTTGCGCGGCTCCAAAAGTAAAGACTGTGCCGCGCGCGAAAGTGTTCAAGTTTGTTTTGCGAGAGTAGCAGAAAAGCTGTAGGCCGTAGTCAATCGTCAGTGATTAGTGCTTCGATGTTAAGGATTAGTGCTGGTGGAGGCTATCCGGTAATGGGAGGAATTCTCAAACCGCAACTTTCGCTGCGGGGCAAAAGCCTGGCATATGTTCTTCCGAACGGCGCGGCTGAAGCCTCGCCCTTTCAAATCACATTTATGAAACCCGTTCTACTGACTTTCTGACTACTCGCTACTGGCTATTGGTTTTAATGCATTCCCGCGCCAGGGCCGGCCTTGTGGCGCGGGGCTCGCATCAGCAGGATCAGCGGCATCACGGCCAGGAACATAAAGCCCAGAAGCCGGAAGGAGTGCAAGAACGCGAGGATGGACGCCTGCTGCTGGACCATGCCGTAAATAGCCCCGTAGGCTTGCTTTGTCGCGGTGGCGAAGTCCATGCCTTTGGACATGAACATGGCACGCGCGCCCTGGAAGATGGTTTGTGCGGCGGGATTGTACGGATTGGTGTTCTTTCCCAGTACGTTGATATTGACCTGTGTCTGGCGTGCGACGATGGTGGTTACCGCAGCAATTCCGACACTGCCACCAATGTTGCGCATCAGGTTGAACAAGCTCGTGGCATTCCCCATCTGCTCTTTGGGAATAGGATCGTGCGTTATGGTCGTGAGTGGCACGAACAGAAATCCCAGCGAGGTTCCCTGTACGAATTGCGGCCAGAAGATGTCCCAGTATCCGGCGTTCAAGTTGATCTTGCCCAGCCACCACATGGAAAATGCCGCCACCGAAAAGCCGATCCCCAGCAACTTACGCGGTTCGACTTTCGACATCAGCACGCCCACCAACGGCATGGCGATGAACGAGCCGAGTCCGCGCGGCAGCATAGCGAGGCCAGCATTGAGCGCCGGGTATCCCAGAAGGGTTTGCAGAAGAATCGGAATCAGAACGGTGCTTCCGTACAAGACAAAACCGAGCACCGTCATTAGGAAGACACCGCTAGCGTAGGTACGGTTCTTAAAAACGCGCAAGTTCACGATGGGATGGTTATCGAGCAGTTCGTTGAGAACGAACCAGCTTAATCCGATGATCGTGATCACCAGGAGAATCGAGATGAAGTGCGAGGCGAGCCAGTCGTCTTCCTGCCCTTTATCGAGCATGATCTGCAGCGCCCCGATCCCAACTGCCAAGAGGCCTATCCCCCAGTAATCGATGCTCTGCGCCTTGCGGGAAATATAAGCTGGATCGAAGATGAACAGCGACGACATGATCAGGCCGACAATACCGACCGGCAGATTGATATAAAAGACCCAGCGCCAGCTATAACTGTCGGTGATCCAGCCTCCCAGTACTGGACCCAGCATTGGAGCGACAACGATACCAAGTCCCCAGAATGCCATGGCTTTGCCGCGCCCTTCCGGCGGAAACGCTTCGAGCATAATGGCCTGCGAAAGAGGCTGCAGTCCGCCACCGCAAGCGCCCTGAATGATGCGGAAGAAAATCAGGAATGGAAGGCTGGGTGCAAGCCCGCAGAAAAATGACGCGATCGTGAAACCCGCGATCGAGGTCATGAGGATGCGCTTACGGCCAAAGTGATTGGCCAGCCATCCGGTCATGGGAAGGACGATCGCATTCGCCACCAGGTAAGAAGTCAGTACCCACGTCGACTCGTCAACGCTGGCGGAAAGGTTGCCGGCAATGTGTGGCAACGAGACATTGACCACCGTGGTGTCGAGCACTTCCATGAAGGTGCCCAACATTACCGAGATGGCGATGATCCACGGATTGATGACTGGGATGTTCCGGTCAGTTATCGCAGCAGAATTGCTACTCACCCTGCGGGCTCTCCCATAGCTACTTGGTAATGACTGTCGGTTCTACCGACATTCCCGGTCGCAGCCGGTGTCCGGGATCTTCTCCCTTATCCAAATTAATGCGCACGGGAACGCGCTGGACTACTTTCACGTAGTTGCCGGTCGCGTTCTCCGGAGGCAACAGGCTGAAGCGCGCACCGGTTGCGCCTCCAAAACTGGCAACGTAGCCTTTGTAGTCATGATCGAAGGCATCGACGTGAATGGTGGCGTGCTGGCCGACCTTCATGTCTTTGAGCTGTGTTTCTTTGAAGTTCGCCGTCACCCACAGGTCTTCAAGGTCAACGAGGGAGAATAGGGGCTGTCCGGCGGCGATGACTGATCCCGGCTCGACACTGCGTTTGCTGACGACACCATCAAAGGGCGCGTGAATCGTTGTGTATTCCAGATTAAGTTTTGCCTGATCCACAGCGGCCTGCCGCGTCTTTACTGCAGCCTCGGCAGCTCCGGCGCGCGCGCGGAATTGCGCTACCTGCTGCGGCGCGATTTGAGCTGCTCGAACGTTAGCCTGGGCTTGGACGACGTGGCTTTCTGCGGTGGCGACGGCGGAGCGGGCAGCATCCAGAGTGGCCCGCGCGGCCTGCTCTGCAGCTACAGCCGCATCATACTGTTGCTTCGAAATTTCGTCCTTGTCGACGAGTTGCTGATAGCGCTTCAGGTCCTGAGAGGTCTTCACATAATTAGCGTCAGCTTCGGCGACCTGCGCCTGCGCAGCGGAAACTTCGTGCTGAGCCGCATTCAACGCCGCATGCGACACATCGATGTTGCTGGTCGAGGTTGTGCTGGTGATTGGAACGCCAGTTTGCGCGGCGCGGGCAGTAGCAATTGCATCGGCAAGGTCGGCTTCGGCTTTCTCCAGCATTACCTGGTAGTCCTTCGGATCGAGTTGGACGAGAATCTGGCCGCGCTTCACAACCATGTTGTCGTCAACGTAGACCTCGATGGCAGTTCCAGGCACGCGCGACGAAATTGGTCCGATGTGGCCGTCGATCTGCGCGTCATCCGTGGACTCACGTGCCGAATAGTAGCTCCAAATGTAAATCCCGAAGGCAATCCCAATGATCAGTAAGAAGATGAGGGCCCATTTGGCACGAGGGTGCTGCCGGAAATATCCGCGGGCCTTAGCGGATTTCGACCGGTCTTCGACTTCTTCCGGCCAAGGCTCGCGAGGCGCTTCGGTCTCGTGGTTCATGACTGCTTGTTTTGGCTCGTCTTCGCGCACGTCCGCCACTAGGGTTTACCTCCCAAGAATTCCTTTGTAGCCCGTTCTGCAACGCCCAGCGATCGAGCCAAAGCAAGTTTGGCGAGATTGAACTGGAGCGTGCTGTTAATTAGAACCTCATTGGCGCTGGCTACCGATTCCTGCGCCTGGATGACTTCAATATTGTTGGTCACACCGGCCCGAAAACGATCCTGGCCCTGAGCAAGGGTTTGCTGTGCCAGGTTCAGAGTACTGCGCGCGACGTCCACCTGGTCGGCGGCAGCTTTCAAGTCGAGAAATGCGGCGCGAACTTCATATTCGATGCGACCGCGAAGGTCTTCAGCTTCGGCCTGGCGCTGCTTGAGCGCGATCTCCGACTGTTGAATGTCGCTGCGAATCCTGCCGCCGGAGAAAATGGGCACCTGTACCGAACCTGCCGCGGTAAACGTTCCATGCGACTGATCGGGATAGTTGCCTATCACCCCGTAGTTGCCGTCGAACCGAAGAATCGGCCAGCGCTCCTGATGCGCGGACCTTGTGCGAAGTTCCGCTGCACGCACCGCAGAGAGCGCACTGGCGTAGTCAGGACGATTGTGCAGAGCCTCGTCTATCGCCGCTTCCAAAGTCAAGGGCGGAGCGGGTGTGTAGGGAATTTCCTGAGCCAGCGTGAACTCCTGCCCGGTCGGCATTCCGATGGTGCGCGCCAGTTGCAGCTTCTGCTTGTCCAGTTCGTTGCGGGCGGCTACCAGGCGCTGCTGATCGGACTGCAATTCCACTTGCGAGCGCAAAACATCGATGGAAGGGGCAACTCCCGCTTTGTTTTGATCGGTGGCAAGCTGAAAGAGGCTCTGGGCCGTATCCAGTTGTGCCTGGATGGCAGCGACCCGAGCCTGCGCGGAAAGCGATTGCACATAGGCGACACCTACCGCCACCACCACAAGTTCTCGCGCGTTTTTGTAGCTCGAGATTGCTCCCCGGGTATTCTCCGTACTGGCGCGCAGGCTGTTCAGGGCGCCAATGTCGATAATGGGGGCCGAGAGGTTTGCGCGCGCGTCGAAAACATTGAACGGGCCAATAATCGACGGCACACCTGGAAATGCATGCGGAGGAAATCCGAGCGCTGCCAAGTTAATTTGTTCCTGTGTATCGCTGACGCCTGCCGCGAGATTCGGCAACAAGCGACTGAGCGCCTGCAAGCGTACAGCGCGAGCCGAGGCACTTCCCTGCTCGCTCTCAAACAGCCCGAGGTTGTACTTAAGACCGTGATCAAGGGCGTCGAGTAGCGTTAGAGGAATACTGCCTGGGACGACTTTGCCCTGGGGGATACTACCCTGAAATGGATTCTGCGATCCAAGCGCCGGCAATGTCGTCGTCACTTGCATTGCGCCAGCGGCCGCGGATGGTGAAGCCGGAGTTGCCGTAGAGATCGACTCCTGCGCGATCCCCATTTCGGCAAGCAGGATCAGGCAAATTGCAGCCGCAAGAATGCTCTGCAGCCCACAGCTTGATTTCCGGGACCCATTACACCGAAGAATGCGAGTCACTTTCTATCCTCATCACTGCGCAACTGAAGCGGCTGCCCAGGTAAACTGAATTGCCAGCAAACAGACTTCCCTATCAGAGCAACTATGAGGCTGGAACGATGCTTCCGGCGAATGACTTGCGGAATCCAGCTTGAAATCCGTAATGGCGCGCGTGGATAGACCTTGCCCACCCAGCACACGACGTTAGATGTAAGTGAATACTTACTTGGACGCGGAAAATTTTGCAAGGACTCAGCGCACGGAGTCGCATGATGGCAAGCTGCTTATCGGGATATGCCGTACTCCTGGTTGCGGCGTTTAGCATGGAAACAGGATGAGCGGCCCATTCGAAACCGCAGGACTGTGTTCTCTATGCGAACACGCCCGAACCATTATTTCAGACCGTGGTTCTATGTTCTTGCTTTGCCGGCTCTCGTCTTCTTGTCCTGAATTTCCAAAGTATCCCAGGCTGCCGGTCAAGACTTGCAGCGGATACCAAAACAAAGGTGGGAACCTTAATTGGGCCGAAGGGGCGCTTGCCGAAGGCTTGTGTTGTTATCAAAATCGCAAATTCTTTGCAGCGCACGAACACTGGGAGTCTGTGTGGCTGAAACTGGCCGAACCTGAAAAATCATTCTTGCAGGCGCTGATCCAGATGAGTGCTGCGTTCTATCATTATCAACGTGGGAATCCTAAGGGAGCCACCTCACTGTTGCGGCGAGCGCTCGGCACAATGGAGCATTCTGGGCTATCGTTCGCAGGAATCGATACAAACAGGCTCTCTAACGACATCCGAAGGTGGATAGACGTCCTGGACTCGGGTCAATCGCCAACCGAGATTTCCTTCCCGCAGATTCGAATTGGTTAGTAGACCCGTCTCACTTGCTCGACTTCTTCGCGGCAGCGGTGGATTCGCGAGTGATCAGTTCGGGGTAGATGAGTATCTCTTCCGGGTATTTTTTTCCGGATGTGATGCTCTCCAGCAGGGTGGTGGCAGCTAACTCGCCCATGTAGTGGAGCGGCTGGCGGATCGTGGTCAGTCGCGGAACACTGAAAGTCGCCGGAAGAATATCATCGAAGCCGGTGACAGAAATATCGCGGGGGACGCGAAGGCCGGCGTCATTGACAGCTCGCATCGCGCCGATGGCGGAAACATCATTAAAAGCAACCAGTGCCGTGAACTCACGATTGCTATCGAGGAGTTTCTTCGCACACTCGTAACCGCTGTCGGACATGGACGCGCGATTGTCATCACTCGATCCGAGCTGAATGGTCAGCTCAGGGCGAATTTTTACGCCGATTTCCGTGGCAACACGGCAGATGTTCTCCCATCGATCTTGAGTATCGCCATTGCCTTCAGGGCCTTTGAAGAACGCAATGCGCTTATGGCCTAACTGCGTAAGATGGCTGAGAATCATGGTCGCGGCTCGGCCGTTATCGATGACAATACGGGTAACGCCGGGGGCATTGGTGATGTCCGAAATTGCGACTACCGGGACCGGAAGAGAGCGCCTTAAAGGCGTGTTAATGAAGATGAGACCTTCGACGGCACGGTCGAGCAGAGTGTTCGGCGAGTTCTCGATCAGGTCAGGAGCGCCGCGATGACTTACGACGAAGAAGAAGTAGCCGCCGCGGGCCAATCGCGATTCGATGCCACTGACCAGCGAGGCAGAATACTCGTCTCCAATATCAGGAACAAGAACGGCCACGCTGTAAGTTCGCTTGGTGTGGAGGTAGCGAGCAAAGACATTAGGCCGATACCCGAATTTTTCCACTGCCTCCCAAATGCGGTCTTTCGTTGCCTGGGTAATGGTGGACGCCATTGGCGAGCCACTGATAACCACAGATACGGTCGTAGTAGACAGGCCAAGATGTTTGGCCAGCATCTTCAGGGTGGGACGACTGGGAAGATCGTTCTTCACCGATTCGGTTTCCGGTCGCTTGCTTCGCTTCATTGCCTACAAAGTACGGCATTGAAGCCTTCACGTCGAGAAGATGTTGGCAGTAAGCGTTTCCAGAAATTGACAAACCGGGTCGGCAGCATCTATTTTGCCGGAAGAAACGTTTAAGCAGATTTTTATTGTATTCCGGAGGCTCATGCGGCTGCAGCGTCTGCGCGAAGAGGTTCTGGAGGCCAATCTCGAACTGGTGCGCCGGGGCCTCGTTCTATACACATTCGGCAACGCCAGCGGCATCAGCCGTGAAGAAGGGCTCATTGTTATCAAGCCAAGTGGCGTCCCGTACGAGAAAATGACGCCCGGTGACCTGGTCATCACAGACCGCGAGGGCAAAGTGCTTGAAGGAAATCTGCGGCCGTCGTCGGATTTGCCTACTCACGTGGTGTTATACAAAGCCTTCCCGGAGATGGGTGGCGTATGCCACACGCACTCCCGTTACGCCACAGCGTGGGCGCAAGCTTGTAAAGCCATCCCCTGCTTCGGTACGACGCACGCCGACTACTTTCACGGATCAGTTCCGGTCACCGATCCACTCGGCCGCGGTGATATTCAGGGCGATTATGAAGCGAATACGGGAACAGCAATCGTTCGTGCTTTCCAAAAGATTGACTATCAAGCCGTTCCGGCAGCTTTAGTAGCGAATCATGGACCATTCGCCTGGGGGAAAACAGCCGGTGATGCGGCGCATAATGCAGTTATCCTGGAAGAGATCGCGCACACGGCCTACTTGACACTGCAGATTAACGCGGACTCGCTAGCCATCGGACGCGATCTACACGATCGGCACTACCTGAGAAAACATGGAAAACAGGCGTACTACGGGCAGCCCAACAAGTAAATGCTTTCTAATTTGCAGCTTTGGACGCACTCATGACTAAACAGAAGATGACTATGGGCTTGATTGTCGGAAACCGCGGGTTCTTCCCCGACCATCTGGCCAAAACTGGACGCGAAGAGATGTTGCGCGTTCTCGAAAGCGCCGGCGTGGACGTTGTGTCTCTCACCCCGGACCAGAGTAAGTATGGAGCGGTGGAGACGCGCGAGGAATCGCGCCGGTGTGCCGAATTGTTCAAGAAGAATCGCGAGCGAATCGATGGAGTCATCGTCACTCTACCGAACTTCGGCGAAGAACGGGCGATTGCCGATACGCTGCGGTTGGCCGATCTGCGAGTGCCGGTCCTCATTCAAGCGACTCCCGATGAACCGGCGAAGATGTCGATTGCGGCGCGACGAGACAGTTTCTGCGGCAAGATGTCGGCGTGCAACAACCTGAAGCAGTACGGAATTCCTTACTCCATCACGACGCTTCACACAGAGAGCCCGGATTCGCCGGAGTTTGCTCGCGATCTGGAGTGGTTTTCCGCCGTGTGCCGGGTGGTTAAGGGCTTCCGCAATTTGCGGGTTGGTGCGATTGGCGCGCGCCCGGCAGCGTTCAATACGGTGCGCTATAGCGAAAAAATTCTGGAGGCAAACGGCATCTCAATTGAGACGCTGGACCTCTCCGAAGTGCTCGGACGCATTGCCCGCATGAAAGACAACGATGACGTTGCGCAGGCGAAGCTGGCCGCCATCAAGCAATATGCCGATTCCAGCAATGTGCCTGCTCCTGCTCTGCTGAAGATGGCGAAACTGGGCGCTGTTATCGATCAATGGATGGCGGCAACGGAAGTTGGCATCAGCGCCGTGCAGTGCTGGACGTCGCTGGAGGAGAACCTCGGTGTAGTCCCGTGCACGGTAATGAGCATGATGAGCAACGAACTGCTCTCCAGCGCCTGCGAAGTGGATATCTGCGGGGTGCTGGGCATGCATGCTTTGAGACTGGCTTCCGGTACGCCGTCGGCGCTCCTGGACTGGAACAATAACTACGGTTCCGATCCGAACAAGGCTGTGTGCTTCCACTGCTCCAATCTTCCGAAGCATTTCTTCCGTGAAGTGAAGATGGATTACCAGGCCATCATTGCGGGAACGGTTGGCAAAGAAAATACATTTGGAACCTGCGTAGGCGTGGTAAAGCCAGGAAAAATGAGCTACGCGCGTTTCTCTACCGACGATACCAGCGGCAAGGTTCGCGGTTATGTGGGAGAAGGCGCGTTTACCGATGATCCGCTGAACACCTTCGGCGGAGCCGGCGTGGTGGAGATCCCACACATGCAGAAGTTGCTGCATTACATCTGCGAGAACGGATTCGAACACCACGTCGCGGCGAATCTCTCGACGGTTTCGTCGGCGGTTCATGAAGCGGCGATTCGCTATCTCGGCTGGAACATGTACTGGCACCAGAACTAAACGGAGCAGAATGTGGCGATTGTTGCCGGTGTGGATTTTGGAACCCTGAGCGTGCGCGTGTCGCTCGTCGACAGCGAACGCGGATTGCTCGATTCGGGAATTGCCGAGTATCCTCTGCACAGAAAACGCGAAGACCCGGAATACGCGACCCAATCGCATGAAGACCACATGCGCGCTCTCGCCGAGGCATGCCGCAGCGTTCTGAAGAAGACTGGCGTTGCGGGCGATCAGGTAGCGGCAATTGCGATCGATACCACAGGCTCTTCTGTAATTCCGGTGGACGACAAGCTCGCACCGCTCGATGAATACTATTTGTGGTGTGATCATCGCGCAAAGGGCGAAGCCGCGGAGATCACCGAGACCGCCCATCGCGAGGGACTGGAAGCGATCAACTGGTGTGGCGGTGTGTACTCCAGCGAATGGGGATTCTCAAAGCTCCTTCACTGGCTTCGTCACAATCCGGAAAAGCGCGAACGATTCGCCTCTGCCTTCGAACATTGCGACATGGCAGCAGCTACGCTGTGCGGGATCACCGATCCACGTAAGGTTAAGCGCAGCACCTGTGCAATGGGGCATAAGTGGTTATGGAACCGAAATCTCGGAGGCCTGCCGCCCGAGGAGTTTCTGGTCAAAGTAGACCCCCTGTTACGCGGCGTGCGGACGAAGCTCGAGGGCGAGTTCTGCACGTCAGAACAGATCGCCGGAACACTCTCGCCTTATTGGGCCGAACGGCTTGGATTGCGCGCAGGCATTCCCGTTCCTGTCGGTGCTTTTGACGCCCACTGGGATGCCATCGGCGCCGGGTGCCGCACAAATGACATGGTGAATGTGGTCGGCACCTCGACCTGCATCATCGGGATCACTCCATCTGTGCAACTCGTACCCGGCGTATGTGGCGTAGTCGAAGGCAGTGTTCATCCGCACCGGACTGGAATCGAAGCTGGGCTGTCGGCGGTCGGTGACATTTTCAATGCCATAGCCGCTCGTGCAGGAACCGATGTAAAAGCGCTCAGCCAGGGATTGGAGCATTATCGGGCCGGCCAGACTGGACTCCTTCGGCTCACTTGGGACAACGGCGATCGCACGGTGCTGGTGAACCCAAACGTGCGCGGGATTACCCTCGGATGGAATCTGCAGACCACTGCGCAAGATGAGTTGTTCGCCGCAATCGAAGGAACGGCTCTGCATACGCGCGTGATCCTCGATCGCATGGCAGAACACGGCGTCACCATCAAGCGGATCATCAATGCCGGCGGCATCCCTCAACGAAACGAAGTTCTGAACCAGGTTTATGCAAACGTGCTCGAGCGGCCAGTACTGGTTCCCAGCAAGAGCGTAGTGAGCCTGGGTTCGGCCATCTTCGCCTTTCTGGCGGCGGGCGTTTTTAAGACGATTGAGGAAGCACAGGACAAGATCTGCCCCCCGTACCGGACGTATGAGCCAGAACCGAGCGCCCAGGCGGTCTACCGTCAGACGTATCCTCTTTTCAAGAAGCTCTATTTTGCGCTTGGGGAAAGCGGCAATGGCAATCTTTCTGACGTCTTGCCGACTTTAATCAGCGTATCTGAGTGCGCAGTGCACAGCTCCCACGCTAACTAGCCTCTGCCGTACAGTCTTCATCTCCAGTTCGTTTGCCTTGGCGATTCGTATATCGCTGGTGACGCGCGACGCAATCAGGTGTGACGGCAACCGACGTATCTGACCTCATTCTCGTTACAATTTTCAGGCGAGCGCTGCGAATGCATCCTGGAATCCAACCACGAGACGTTGAATCCTCGAAAAACACGAGACAAAGTATCGCGACGAAGTCGCGGCTGGTTGCGGCTCTCGCATTCATCGCGATACTCGGGGCGGGGATCGTGTACTTGTGGCACTCGGGATTGCTAGCACGAATCGCCGATCGCCGCCAATTGATTGATTCTCTGCGTAGCGCCGGACCCGAAGGACCCTTGCTGTGTATTGGCGTGCAGTTCGTGCAGGTGGTTATCTTCATTATCCCCGGCGAAATTACGCAATTGGCCGCTGGATATGTTTTTGGAGTCTGGAAGGGATTTCTTTACTCGGTAATCGGAATCATCCTCGGCTCCGGGTTCAACTTCTATTTTGCAAGAATCGTCGGACGTCCCGTCATCGAGAAACTGGTCTCTCGTTCCACGATGGAGAGAGTTGACGCCTTGCTCGGCGGAGCGAAGGGAAAGTCAGCATTATTCATTCTGTTCCTGATTCCCGGCACTCCAAAAGACGCGCTTTGCTACGGCGCTGGATTTTCGAATTTGGGCCTGGTTGAATTCTGCCTGATTTCAGGGTTGGGACGCTGCCCTGCGTTGTTGGCAAGCATCATGCTGGGGGCGCAGGCATCCAACCGGAACTATCCCGCGATGATCGCTACAGCCGGTGCGCTCGTCCTCGTAATCGGCGCGTACTACCTTTACGAGAGCCATGTATCACGAAAAAAGATGCTGCAGAAGGCTCGCAAACAATAAACCGCACGCCTCGGTAGGTCCTCGGCCTCCTCCATTCTCAAGCACTCAATGCCCGTAGCTCTTACGCATTTTTTATGGACTCCTTACTGAAACTTTACATAACCATCTTTCTAATTAAGTGGAAGACAATGGCCGTTGCTGTCCAGTTCGCACCGTTCTCCGACATCACGGCTATGATGGTCATCTGTTTGTTGGCAGTAGCCTTCATGGTTCGATTTCTTATCGCTCTCCTCGCCGAAACTGGTAGGCCGAAGGTGCGGATGGTCCGAGTGGGTCCGCACGGCATGCTGCGGAAGGTTCAGCCAATCCCGATTCGCAAAACCGTGCTGTCGCGAAAAGTTGCGAGTCCAGGGAAGAGAATCCAGCCGGTTCTGGCGCCCGAAATAGCTGAACGTGAAGATATCTCAGACCCGGCCATAGGTTTCGATATCAAGCGCTCCAAAGTGTGATCGGCAACAGCACGGCAAGCACGCGAAAAACTGCCGGAGTGGAAGTAGCGACTGGCAACTTGACGCTGTTTCTATATAGCCACTATTCTGCGACTGATATGCGCAAAGTGCCCTCCGGAATCGCGCCCATTATCTCACTTGACCGAAATGCCCCCCAAACACTACAGAAGCAGATCTATGACGGGTATCGTTCGGCGATCGTAGAGCGGCGTTTGCGCTCGGGTCAGCGTGTCGCTTCTTCGCGCGTGCTGGCTGGTGAGCTTGGAGTCTCACGAATCCCGGTGCTGAACGCATACGCGCAACTGCTGGCAGAAGGTTACTTCGAGAGCCGTGTTGGTTCGGGAACCGTGGTGGCGCGATCTCTCCCTGATCAGTTCGGATTTCCGCGGGAGCGTAAACAGCGGATAACCAGGCCTGAACCGAAAGCGCGGAACACTTCCCGCAGGTTTAATGGACTGCCGAAAGTTGCCCTTGAACCGTGGTCAAGACAGAAGGGCGCATTCGGAGTTGGTCAGATTGCGTTCGATGCCTTTCCGTTCGCGTTATGGTCGCGCCTCACGGTGCGCCATGCAAGGCGAGTTGGCCCTACATCTCTGCACTACGGTGACGCAATGGGCTCGCGGGAGCTTCGCGAGGCGATCAGTTCTTACTTGGCGGTGGCGCGTGGCGTGCGATGCGATCCCAGCCAGGTGATGATTGTCAGTGGCTCCCAGCACGCGCTTGAGCTATCTGCTCGCGTCATACTGGACCGCGGCAGCAAGGTGTGGATGGAAGAACCAGGGTACCCCCTTGCGCGCCATGTATTTGCTCTGGCTGGTTGCCGCCTGATACCGGTTCCCGTCGACCGCCAGGGGCTTGATGTCGCCGCCGGTATGCGGGATTGCCGTGAGGCCAGGGCCGCGTTCGTCACCCCGTCACATCAGTATCCACTCGGCGTGACGATGACGGCGTCAAGACGGTTTGAGCTATTGAACTGGGCACAAGAGGCGGGTTCGTGGATTATCGAAGACGATTACGACAGCGAATATCGATATGAGAGCAAGCCCGTCGCCTCTCTGCAGGGCCTCGACTCCAATTTCCGTGTCATTTATGTCGGAACTTTTAGTAAGGTGCTGTTCCCTTCCTTGCGACTAGGTTACGTGGTGATTCCACCCGATCTGATTGCGGAGTTCCTCACTGTTCGACGCTCGTTTGACCTTGGCTCCCCAACTTTCCTGCAGTCGGTGCTCGCAGACTTTATACGGGAAGGTCATTTCTCGCGACACATCCGGCGAATGCGCACGCTCTATTCAGAACGTCGGAATGTGCTCGTCGCGAGCCTGCAGGAGGAGTTTGGTTCCTCTGTGGATGTTTTGGGGTCGGAGGCGGGAATGCACCTGGTGGTCACGTTCAAAGGAAAGATCAATGACAAGCGTTTGTCGGAACAGGCTGCATCGCAGCGGTTGTGGTTATGGCCGCTGTCACCATGTTATCTGGGGCAAGGCGCCCGTGCGGGCTTTATCCTGGGATTTGCGAGCACTCCCGCGGAAGAAATCCCCGCCTCGGTACGCCGACTGAAAAAGCTATTACGCGTGAATTGACGTCTCTGGTGGAAGAACTCTTGGAGGTGCGGTGGAAATCATTCAGGCTCGGCAAGAGTGGCTATGATTTTTCGAAATTCTTCTGACGATCCACGCCGTTCGTCCTGTCGCACCTTTGCGGTTCGTTGCACTCGACTGCAGCGTTACAACTGCCTCCGCATGCGAGGGCTCATTACCTCTTTTTTCTCCGATGGACTCAGCCAGAGAGGAAGAAGCAGGCAATCCGGCCGCGAGCATCAGCGCGGCGCCAGCGAAAGCAAAATGAATGGCCAGGTAATTGAGTCCATCCGCGATATCCGCAGCTTTGGAAATCGTCAGTGGGAGATAGACGACAAGCGTCAGGGTTAGAAACGTCAGTCCAAGAACTACCGACGCCAGACGTGCTCTTTTCGGAAGAAGCAGACCCACAGCGCAGCCGAGAAAGATGGTGCCAACCAGGTAAGCCCAGAAGGCATGTCCCGGTATCCAAGAAGGCATCGTAACGAAAAATGCCACATTTTCCTGCGGGATCCCGGGCGCAAACATCGGATGAATGAAATGACTTACCGCGAATGCTGACATCACGCCGGCAACGATGAACCGAGCCGCTGATACCACCTTTGGGCGAATTGAGCGTGTGACAGACGAGAACACGCCCTCGGAACTTTGTGCTGTTGACCAGGAATCTGAAGCAGCAAACGCAAGTATGGAGGCGCTCAGCAGGGTATCCCTGAGAAGAATCGTCAGCCGGGTCGAATCGAATGGGTGCCCCGCGAGGACAGGGATATGAATCGTCAGAACGAAAATAAAGATCATGCTCCCCAACAACGATGCGGCCAGGCGCTGCTTGACGCCGGTTACGAGGCTTAGGGCGGCAGCGAGCAATGCGAATCCGACAAAATAAGCCCAGAACAATTTGCCGGGCATCCAGGAGGGCACAATCATCGCGACAAATTTGGCCGCTGTGAGATGATCGGCACCGAAAATCGCCATGGCTATCGCAACAAACACCGGACCGAATTGCACAATACGATCCAATCTCTTTACCCGTTGCGATCCCTTCTTTACTTTCACGGCGAGTCCGACGTCTAGGATCGCCATGCCGGCAAAGTAGGGCCAAAACACCGAGCCTGGCATCAAAAATACAGCCAAGGCCAACGATAGGCAGAAGAAACTGAAACAGAAGCTGGCCATCGGATTCCCTGTTTGCGTGTGAGCCCGCGCCGCATACCCATCATCGCGACGATTCGGCATAACGCACTCTGTATAAACTATTGCTGATTGGCTCTTAAGCAATAGCCACTTCGTGCATTTCTTATATGGCCATTTTAGGGCTGAACGATCGGCTAATCGACATGCTCACCCTCTTCAAAGCTGCCGTGGTCGTGAGGTAGAACGTCTCGTTCACGGGCGAACCAGACGTACAACGTTGGCAGGAGGAAGATACTAAGGGCCAGGGCGGCAATCAGTCCGCCAACGATCACAATCGCAAAAGGACGTTGCGAGTCGGAGCCGATGGCGTGCGACACCGCAGCCGGCAGCAGTCCCAGGGTCGCCACCAGCATGGTCATCATGATCGGCCGCAACCGGAGCACCGCCCCTTCCACGGCGGCATCTTCGATCGAATAGCGACGTGCGCGCAGCTGATTGATGTATTCCAACATGATCACGCCCGTCTGCACGCAAACCCCGAACAGTGCCAGAAAACCCACACCCGACGAAACACTGAAATTGGTTCCTGTCATGAGGAGCGCGAGCAATCCGCCGATGGGAGCAACCACGATCGTTACTATGATGAGCGCCGACCACTTGATCGACTTAAACATGGTGTACAGAATGATGAAGATGATCAGGATCGTAATCGGGAGCACAATCAACAATCGCGCATTGGCGCGTTTCTGGCTCGCGTACTCGCCTTCCCACTCGATGCGGTATCCCTGAGGAAGTTTGACCTGCTCATTCACTTTCCTCATCGCTTCTTCAACGGTGCTTCCTAGATCACGTCCGCGCACGCTGTACTTGATGGCAATATACCGGCGATTCCCTTCGCGATAGATTTCGGATCCTCCGTCGACTACGTCGATTTTGCATAGCTGTGCGAGAGAGACACGCTCGCCGGAAGGCGCGAGCAGGCGAATATTCTCGATCGCCTGTTTAGTGTCGCGATACTGAGGAAGATAGCGCACAACCAGGTCGTAGCGTGCTTCCCCCTGCAGCACCTGGCTGACAGCATTTCCGCCAACCGCAGTTTGGATCGCATCTTGTATGTCAGAAACGTTGATCTGGTAACGAGCAGCCTGGGCGCGATCAACGGTGATGTTCAGATTCGGCTGTCCGAGCACGCGAAAGACGCCAAGATCCTCGACGCCGCGAACGCCGTTCATGATGCCGACGATCTGGTCGGCTTTTTCTTCCAGGATTTTCAGATCATCACCGTAAATCTTCGTTGCCAGGGCGCCCTTCACACCGCTAACCGCCTCTTCCATGTTGTCTTCGATCGGCTGTGAAAATCCCCAGACTACGCCGGGGATCTTCTCCAGTTCGCGATCCATGGCCGCAATGAGCTCATCTTTGTTTTGGTGGAAAATAGGCCGCCACTGCTCTTTCGGTTTCAGATCGACAAAGTATTCCGTGTTGAAAAAGCCTGTCGTGTCGGTACCATCGTCCGGCCGTCCCACCTGGCTGGTGCACTGTGGAACTTCTGGAAATGAACACAGAACGATTCGCGCCTGGTTCGCCACACGGATGCCTTCGGCCGGACCAGTGCTCGGTGCAAGCGTGCCACGTACCCAGAGAGCCCCTTCGTCCAGATGCGGCAGAAACTCCGATCCAATCACACCACTGAACGTGAGGAAAGCAGCCAAAGCGACTCCCGTACCCGCAACCCCCACTACCACCAAGCGGTGTCGAATGGCCCAACGGAGCGAAACCCGATAGCGATCAATGAGAAACTCCATTGCGGGATTGCGCCATTCGTGTGCTCCTTTTGCGAACGCGAAGCTCGCCAGCACCGGAGCCAGCACGATGGAGAAGATCAGCGCTCCCAGAAGCGCGAACGCAACCGTCCACGCCATAGGATGGAAGAGGCGGCCCTCCACACGTTCTAACGTGAAGATCGGGAGATAGGCAGTAATGATGATGGCGATGGCGTAGAAAACCGGCCGCTGCACCTCGTGCGAGGCATCGCTGATACGCTCTGCAATCGTTTTCTGATCACCGTTGCCATGATGGAGATGGCGGACGATGTTTTCGATCATTACCACCGCGCCATCGACGACCATACCGAAGTCCAGTGCGCCGAGGGATAACAGGTTTGCCGGAATCTTATTCAAGTCAAGACAGATGGAGGCAAACAGCAGCGAAAACGGAATCGTAGCGGCAACAATGAGGGCACCGCGAACATTGCCAAGAAATAGGAATAGCACAATCGATACGAGGATCATGCCTTCTGTCAGATTGTGCAGTACGGTATGCGAGGTGAAGTGGACCAGATCGCTGCGGTCGATGAACGGGACAATCTTTACGCCTGCCGGCAAGATGTACTTGTTCATCTCGTCAACTTTCGCGTGAAGCGCCCTCAAGGTGTCGTCCGCAGGCGCACCTTTCCGTAGCAAAACGATTCCGGAAACGACATCGTCATTGTCGACGATACTGCCATCCTGAAGGTGCGTCGCTCGTGCAAACTGGCCTAGCCGGATTTTCGGCCCCTGCGCAACAACAGCAATATCTTTCACACGTACGGGCGTTCCATTCTTACTGAGGACGACCGTCTGCTCTATGTCGTGAACGTGATCCACAAGGCCGACTTCACGGACATTGATCTGCTGCAATCCTGCTTGAATGAAACTTCCACCCGCATTTGTATTGTTATTGGCCAACTGCTGCTCTATCTGAGACAGGCTGAGGCCATAAGCAACGAGCTTGTTGGGATCGACACGAACCTGATATTCACGCGTCGGGCCACCAAAACTAGCAACATCCACAACGTTGGGGACCTGCTTCAGGTTCTTTTCTACGACCCAATCCTCAAGGGATTTCAGCTCCATCGGATCGTAAGCCGGATTCGTGCTGTGCAGCGTGAAGAAATAGATTTGACCGACGGGACTCCAGTCGGTGCCCATCTGTGGTGTGACGCCGGGCGGTAACGTTACCTGGTTCAGGCGCTCGAGCACGCGTTCACGGTTCCACGCATCGTCGGAGTCGTCTTCGAATATCAGCTTCAGATCGGAGAGGCCAAACAGCGAGAACGAACGCAGATGAACTACTTGAGGAATACCATTCATGGCATTCTCCAGTGGGATAGTCACCTGCTGCTCAATCTGCTCGGCAGAGATCCCGGGCCACTGAGTAATAACCTCGACGTAGTTGTCGGCGACGTCGGGATAAGCCTCGATCGGCAGCCGTATGAACGACACGATGCCCCAGGCAAACAGGAGCAGCCCCAGGGCTAGCACCATCAGGCGGTTCGTGAGCGCAAAATCGACGACTCTCCGGATCACGTATCTATTGCTCCACCGTGTTCTGCATGGGCAGAGCGTTCGAGACGACCTGATCCCCTGGCTTCACACCTGAGACTATTTCCTGCATACCGTTCGGCAGCATGTTGCCTGTGACCACTTCCAACCGTTTGAAGTGCCCCGATGCGATGGGTGCGTACACCCAATCGCGATCATGCAAATGCAGAATTGCAGCAGCGGGAACCGCCGCATGGGTCTCGGCTTGGCGGCCATAGAACGTTGCCGTAACGAACATCCCGATCCGCATCAGCCCAGGATTTGGAACTTCGATGCGGACCTTCGCTGTATGTATACTCGGATCGAGAATCGGCAATATGTTATCGATCCGCCCTTTGAACACCTGCTCGGGATAGGCGGCAAGGTGAATGTCGGCGTATTCTCCGACGTGTACAGCATCCAGATCGTTTTCATAGACGTCGCAGACGATCCAGACATAAGAAAGATCGGAGATGGTAAACGGGTTCGCACCCGAAA
This sequence comes from Terriglobia bacterium, assembly GCA_021324365.1. GTDB lineage: Bacteria > Acidobacteriota > Terriglobia > Terriglobales > Acidobacteriaceae > JAJPJE01. Next base: position 53,771 of record JAJPJE010000061.1, read on the forward strand.
GCCCCTGTACGCCGGACGAATTGGTTACCTGCTGCTCGGTAATGACGCCGGAGATTGGAGCCACCACATTGACGATGGGCGTCGGGTGACTCTTGTCCATACCGAGTAGATGCAGTTGTTCTAATGCCGCGTTCAAGTCGACCTTCGCATCTTTTTCGGTCGTCTCGGTTGCTTCAAGCTGGCTCTTCGCTACTGCTCCTTTGCTATACAGAAGCTGAGTGCGATCCAGTTGAATCTGTGCCAGCCGTTCATCATTTTCCGCCTTCAGATATGTCTGGTACGCGCCCGATGCATCATTGCTCTGCACTCTGAGCAAGAGCTGCCCTTTCTTGACCACATCGCCGAGACGTGCGTGAATCTCGACGACTCTTCCGGACGCCAAAGAGACGACGGGCACTGCCCGCGAGATATCAGGCTGGACGACACCGGTAACATTCAGCGCAGGAACAGCCTTGTACTCCCTGGCGACTGCTAACGGGAATTGATCGGGGTGTTCTACCTTAAAATCATTCGAGTCCAACTCGGCGCGCACCTTTGCCTGAGGCGGCGCTTCGGCCTTGGGATCGGCCTTGCCTTCGCTGCACGACACGAGGAACAAAATCGTCACGGGCGCGGCGAATGCCGCGAACACCGCCGAAACGAAAAAGGTGTTTTTTATCTTCATGGGATCACTTCCCTGCCAACTGCCATATTGAGCTGTGCTGCTGCCGTGAGATAGGCGCCTACGAGATTCACATAGCTCAACTGCACGCTGCGATAATCGCTTTCAGCACTAAGCAGATCGAGCAACGACGCTCCGCCATGCTGGTAAGAAAAGAAAATGGTGTCGTGAACGCGGGTCGCCAGTTGCAGATACTTCTGCTTGTATGGCAGAAGCAGCTGCAGATTGCTGGAAACGGCAGCGTAGCTGGAATCGACATCGCTGAGGACCGCAGCTTCGGTTGCGTCGCGCAATTTCTCGTTACGGGTAATGTCGAGTTGCGTACGCAACTTCTCGCCCTGGTTGCGATCGAAAATGCGCACCGGTATGCCAACGCTAAACCCGAGTGTGTTGATGCCAAACGGATTGTTGTTAGAAGAATTGTGGGTGTACCACGCGCTGAGGGTCGGATCGGTGGATCCATTCGCCACCGCCAGCTTGTGATCGGATTGAGCCTTTTGCACCGCCTCAACTGCGGCCTTCAGATCCGGCCTGGTATCCATGGCAATGTTGCGGAACTCCTCACGCGGCGCAAGCTGTTCGTTGAAGTCATAGGTCCCGGTTACATCGAACTGGTCGACCGGTGTGCGATCATTCAGAAGCGTACGGAGTTGGATCTTTGCCGTTCGGAGATTGACTTCCGCGGTCTGCACATCCGACTGGTACTGCACGCGCTGCAGTTCCAGGCGATCGAGATCGATTTGCGCGATGTCACCGGCCTGAAAACGGTCTCTGCTGATCTGCAACACATGGTCCCAATAAGCTAGGTTATCTTTTGCCAGCTGCAGCACAGCTTTCGCCTGCAAGGTGGAAACGAACGCGCTGCGCAAGTTGAACAGCATGGTTCGCTCCATGTCGGCGTGGGTGGATTCGGCAATCAGCGTAGCGTTTTTCGCCGACTCGAGTCGCAATGGCCGTTTACGGCGTCTTTCAACCAGATAACTGATCCCGGGGGACTCGAAAGTACCTGCAAATGGCTTCCAGACGCCCTGGTCCCGCGCGATTTGCGTTCCGTCCACCGTGAAGCTGAATTGCGGATTAGGACGAAGATAGGCCGTGATCTCGTTTGCCTTCGACTCGTCGACGTTCAACTGATCCGCAAGAAGGGTCGGGTTGGAAGCTTCGAACTTGTCACGAAGTTGCTGCCACGTATACACCTGCTGCGCCGCGGCACTGGGAACCCCTACGCACGCCGCCAAAGCGGCGGCAACGATAAACAGCGCCATCCGAACCGGCAATGGCAGAACTTCTCTGGATGAGTACCTTGCGTTCATTTCTTATCGATCAGGTGATTTATCCGGCAGTCTCTGACGGCAATTTGCCTGTCGCGTCAGCAGGCGGGCATGAAAAGCATGTAAACATTCCGTTCGATGGATTGATTCAAATCTATGCTCGCGATAAATACCGCCAAGTCTTGTTGTAATGCCGCAAGTTGTCCCAGTCGCGACAAAGTATTCATGTACTCGCTTTCAGGCAATGCAGGGTAAAACCGACAGAATGAAGCAGTCGCACCCAATTGCTTGAGAGCCGAAACGAAAAGTACCTTCAACTATATTGGCTACACTGCTCACTCGTTTTCTATCTTCCAGACCAGCAGTGGAAATCTTTTGATGGAGGAATAACCTATCTTTTGGCTAAGACCCGAAGAGCCCTTTGTGGCATGCGGCGATGCACTGGCGCGGTTCTTAAACCGATCGAGTTTCGAAAATCCGGAAAATGCCGCTCCAGGCGCGGGGTTCGGTTAATATCCCATCCCCGCCAAGAGGGCCGCTAACGCAAATTGCGGACACTTCTTTAAAATTAAGGTACAGACCGGTTTCGGGAGCTACTTTGGACCTATCTTTTGGACAGAACACGGCCCGATCGCGAGAAGGAGTGCGACACTACTGCAACCGCTTTCGCAGCTTTATGCCGGACCTGATGTCCATCTACGCCCCGAAGAACCGCATGCGCATGCTGCTGCTCGCGGGTGCGTTCATCGCCTTGGTTGCGGTGATCGACTGGGTAACAAAGCCGTACCTTTCCCTCGGTTTCCTTTATCTGTTCCCGATGATCATCGTCGGCGGTTTTCTGACGCGGCCTCAGATAGTGGGTGTTGCGCTGGTATGCTCCGCGTTGCAGGAGAGCTTCAGCAATCTTCCACCATCGGAAGCCATTACGCGTCTTTTCATGGCGTCGATCGGTTTCATCGGGACGGGCCTCTTCGTCTCAGAGATTATCCGCAAACGGCAGATTGCGCTGGAACATGTTGAGGAGGTTGAAAGCCAGATTAAGCTGCGGCAGGAAGCTGAGGAACAACTGCGTATCCTGGTGGAAAGCAGTCCCGCGGCGATTGTGACTATCGATGCTTCGGGGCAGATCCTGCTCGCAAACGAAGCCGCACAACAATTGCTCGCTCCGGGCGCGAAGACGGTCGTGAGCCTCGATATCTCAGAGTTCCTTCCCGCCCTGCAGGGGGTGGTTCAAGCGCAACATCCAAGGCACTTCCGAACCGCTTTGCAATGCCGCGGAAGACGTGCCAACGGCGAAGTGTTTCTTGCGGCAGCCTGGTTCTCCACGTACCAGACGATGCTCGGTCCGCGGCTGGCCGCCATCATTGTGGATTTATCGGAAGACTTGCGCGATCGCGAGGATCTTAGTCTCGATTACCTGCTGAAGAATGCGCGCATTCTTATGTCCGCGGTGTCACACGAGATTCGAAACTTGTGCGGGGCTGTGATGGTGGTCAGCAAAAACCTGGCAAAGCTGCCAGCTTTGCAGAACAACGAGGATTTCGCCGCGCTGGGGACGCTCATAGCAGGTCTTGAGAAACTGTCTTCAATGGAACTGCAACCTGCTGGGGCCGAGCAACTTAGGACGTTGGAGATATCGTCGGTATTGGACGAATTGCGTATTCTCATTGAGCCCGCCTATCAGGACGACGGGATTCGAACGAATTGGCATGTGGAGAATGATCTTCCACTCGTCTTCGGGGAGCGGTATGGGCTGCAGCAAGTGTTTCTGAATGTCACTCGTAACAGCCAGAGAGCTATGCAAACCGTTCAGGAAAAGGTGCTGACCATCAGCACCCAAGTTGAGCCCGACCGAGTCGTGATACGTTTCGAGGATTCGGGAACCGGAATTCGTTCTGCCGAAAATCTGTTCCGTCCTTTTCAACGAGACGCAAAAGCAGCAGGTCTTGGACTCTACGTTTCTAGGGCAATCCTGAGGAGCTATCGCGGAGACATTTCTTTCGAACCGCGAGAGCGTGGTTGCTGCTTTGCGGTAACCCTCGCTCGAGTGCCAAGTGACGACGAACTACATGAGCGGAGCGCTGCCGGTGAACATACGACTCCTGCTCATTGACGATCACACTCTATTCCGTGAGGGCGTGGTTCGACTCCTGCACTCGGAACCCGACTTCGAGGTCGTTGGCAATGTCGGTACGATTGACGAAGCGCTGCAGGCGCTGCGCTCGTATGAGATCGACATTGTTCTACTCGACTGGGATCTGGGCGAGGAAAATGGCAAGCAATTCATGGATCGCGCGCACGCCGCTGGCTTTCAAGGCAAGGTTCTGCTGGTGACCGGCGGAGTCAGCTATGCGCAAGCAGCCGAACTCCTGAAGGCTGGCGTTGCCGGAGTATTCATGAAGCACAATTCTCCGGTGTTGCTAGTTCAGGGCCTTCGTGAGGTCGCCGCCGGGAAAGTATGGTTTGAACAGGATTTCATTCAGAAAGCGATGCGGAGCGCGCGCACCGCGGAGAGTCATAATCGGAAATTTACTGAGCGGGAGCGCCAGGTTCTGTCGCTGGTGTTCGAAGGACTCGCCAATAAGGAAATCGCGGACAAGCTGAACATTTCCGAAAGTTCCGTTAAAGCTGCCCTGCAACAGCTCTTTTCCAAAACCGGCGTGAGAACAAGAAGCCAGTTGGTCCGCATTGCGCTCGAACAATATCGCGACCAGATATGACCCTGGGACGTTTACATCATTCGTAGCGATGAAAGTGACCAGGACTTGTCTTTAACCGTTGATCGAGCACCAGGGCCTGGCCTGGCATGATCTCGGCTTCAGTCGACGCACCTGCATACGTAATCCGATATTTCTTTGTGACAGCCGATTGCAGCTTAATCTCAGTAAGGCGTCCGCCCTCCCAAACGATGTCGACTTTGGCTCCGCCACGCACGCGCACTCCTTTCAGGCTGCCGCTGGGCCATTGCCGCGGGAGCGCAGGCAGCACCAGGATTTCATCGGGAGTACTCTGGATCAGCATCTCCGTAATCGCGGCAGGACCACCCAGGTTTCCGTCAATCTGAAAAGGCGGGCAGAGATCGAACATGTTGGGCAACGTGCTGGTGTTTATCAAAATCTTGAGGTTGTTATATGCGTGCTCAGGATTTTGAAGACGCGCCCAGAGCGCAATCCTCCATACAGTGGACCAGCCGGTACCACCATCCCCCCGCAGTTCGAGGCTTTTCTTTGCGGCGGCGGCGAGTTCGGGAGTGCGCTCAAGGCTGATGTCATGTCCCGGATAGAGTGAGTACAGGTGCGACACATGCCTGTGATTTGGTTCGACTTCGGTGTAGTCCTGAATCCATTCTTGCAGTTGCCCGCGCTTGCCGACCTGCAGTGGAGGCAAGCGTTGCTCAGTGCGAGCCAATTCCGAGCGGAAATCAGCGTCGATTCCAAGGATTTCGGCAGCGTCTCTGCAGTTCTGGAAGAGCTCGCGAATAAGCTCGATATCCATTGTGGGCGCGTAGGTCAGATTATGTTTCCCGCCATTCAGGAGGTATTGATTTTCCGGAGAAGTTGAAGGATTGGTGACTGAGCGACCGCCAACCGGCGTTCCGGTAGGTGCCGTTACGAGAAAGCCGAGTACAAATTGTGCAGCTTCCTTCATCGCGGGATACGCTTGTTGCCGTAGGAACTGCTGATCTCCGCTGAAGCTGTAGTGGTCCCACATCTGGTTGGCCAGCCATACGCCTCCCATCGGCCAGATACCCCATGGGCCATCAACCGGCGTAGTAGCACGCCAGATATCCGTATTGTGGTGCAAGACCCATCCGTTGCTGTGGTAATACACGCGAGCTGTTTCGGCACCGGTCACGCGCAGATCGCGAATTAAATCCCAGAGGGGTTCTTCGGTTTCCCAAAGGTTTCCGGCGTCCGCTTGCCAGTAATTCATTTCCAGGTTGATGTTTGTCGTCCATTTACTGCTCCAGGCGGGACGCAGGTCCTCATTCCAAATTCCCTGAAGGTTAGCGGGCTGACCGCCCGGACGGGAGGAAGAGATCAGCAGATAGCGCCCGAATTCATAGTAGAGGGCGAGCAGGCTGGGATCATCGTTCGCGGCAAAACTCTTGATGCGCAGATCTGTGCTCTCAGTGGAACGATTTTCGCCAAGGTTGAGCTGCACCCGCGAGAACAGCCGGTTGAAATCCTCGACATGCCTCAGCCGCAAATCGTCATACGAGTGCCTCGAGGCTCGTTGCAGGTATTCTCTTGCAGTGGCAAAAGCATCGCCACTGATGTCGTGATAATCCCTGAAGCTGGTTGCGTTACTGAAAAGGATGGTAACAGAATTTGCGCCGCTGATTTCCAGATGTCCGTCCTCGGCACGAACGGAACCGCCATCCGGCAACACCTTCAGCACCGCCGCGAAACGCATCCCAGGCTGATTCCACGAGCCCGTCCAGGAAAACGGCGGATTCTTGCGCGGTTGAATCTGGCCGGTCAACAGTAAGCTGTCCTTTCCGGCGCTTTCAACTTTGGTTCCCTCCTGCGGAGAATCCATGCCGAGCGTGAAGGTGATCTGCCCGTGCTGGCTCGCCGTCACCCGCATCACGAGTACCTGGTCGGGGTACGATATGAATGCTTCGCGCTGAAAAGTTACAGCGCCCGCTTTGTATTTTGTTTCGGCGATTGCGTCGTCCAGTCGGAGTTCGCGATGGTAGCCCGTGACTTCGCGGTGTTCCAAGAAATGCAATCGCAGATCGCAAAAAGGCTGATAGGGCATGAGCAGCTTTGGTTTGCCCATCATGCTTTCTGAAACCTTCTCAGCCTCATCGATCTTGCCTTCAAAGATCAGTCGCCGGATCTCATCAAGGTGAGCATAGGCATCGGCGTTTGTATAGTCATGCGGACCGCCTCCCCACAACGTGTCCTCATTGATCTGCAGGCGTTCATCTTCGGTTCCGCCGAAAACCATTGCACCGATACGTCCGTTCCCCAGTGGGAGAGCCTCCGTCCATTTCGTCGCGGGTTTGTCGTAGGTGAGTTTGAGATCGGAGCCGGAGGCGCCACTAGCCGCGTTCAATGCAGTTCCAGCAATCAGAATGACGATGAAACTCACCCGCGAAGGCATTTGTCGATGCAGCAATGTTCTCCTCCCAAATGGTCGCGCAGGGCTGGCTTGCGGCACGCTTCAGAGTCGAATCTATTGAAGCGGAAATGAATAAATGCTGACACTGAACGGTGGGACCGACATTGAGTCCGGCACTGTTGTCAGGTCCTGTTCCTGCACTTCAACTCCTGGCTTCTGTCCTACCGTGATGGTCGCGTCAACACTCGCGGGCGCCATACGCCAGAGGTGCCCCTGGTTGGAGAGAGTAGTGCCCGCGATCGCGAGCTTCAGATTCTGCTCAGAATCCGATGGATTGAGCACTGCGAACGTCAAGCTCCTGCGATCGTCGCTCAAAGCTGCGCTTACATCCAGCGGATAGGTATCGCTACCGGGATTAACAGCGGGCTGATCTCCTCCAGCAGGGTAAATCGGCTTGGGCTGAGGCGAATTTCCAGATACTTGCACCGGAATCGTGCCGAAATGATCGCGATACATCTTGAACAGCAGTCCCGTCGGATTCAGAACCGCATCTGTCCGATTCTCGCTCATCATAGCCGTTGCGAATGTAAACGCGCCCAGTTGGTACAGGTCGGAATGACGAAACATCTCATGAAACGCCCACGCGTATGCCGGAACAACTTTGTACGAATTCGGTGGAGCACCGATATAGGCCCATTCATCCAGACTGATAGGCACCGGCTTTGCTCTGAGCGCCGGAATTCGTTTCAGATATTCCTGATAATGCTCGTACTTCACACGAACCTGGGTGGCGGGTGCGCGCTCCCATTCAATCAGCGGTTGGTTTTCAATCTTGACCTTCTTGCCCTGTGCAATATCAAAGCGCTGATTGCTGGTGGAATAGAAATGCTCACTGATCAGATCCATGTTGTTGAGACAATGGGCAAGGAGATTGCCGCTCCAGTCGCCTGCAGAAAGGTAGTCCGGTACGATCTGCCCATTGAGGCGCTTTGCCTGTAGCGAGCCGGTCATCGCATCAGGCATCGCTCCGGCAGCGATGAGCTTGATGCTGGGATCGACCTTCCTCATTGCCGTCGCGAACATATCGTGTTTCAGTTCCCACTGTGCGACGGGCATGAAGCCCAGCTGCCATTCGCCCCAGGGTTCATTGCCAACGCCCCAGAACTTCACGTGGTAAGGCTCCAGATGACCATTCGCAGCACGCCATTTCCCCATCGGCGTGGTTGCTGCACCATTCACATATTCGACAAGTTGGGCGGCGGACCACTCATCGCCGAAACCTCCATTCACCGTGATATAAGGCTCGACATCGAGCAGGCGGCAGAGCGTTAGGAATTCGTCCGTCCCTACGTCGTTAGGCTGAACCGCATGCCAAACGGGATCCATGATCGGTGGACGCTTGTCTGGATCGCCAACTGCATTTCGCCATTCATATCCAGAAACGAAGTTGCCTCCGGGAAAACGATAGACCCCCGAATGCAGCTGCTTCAGTGCAGCGATTACTTCTGCGCGAAAGCCATATACATTGTCGCCGGGCATCAACGAAACAGCGCCCACATGAAATGAACCATTGCCAGTGCTCACGATTTCCAGACGCCCATCGTCAGTGTCAGCTTTCGGTTGGAAATCCAGGTAAACCTTTCGATAGACAGGACCAACTTTCGTTACGATAGCGGTCTGACGGTCGGTCGCGCCGGTACCCCAGACGAGGCTGACCTTCACTGTGGTTCCAGGTGTGCCCGCCAGAACGATGCGGCCCTTGTATGACTTTCCTTTCCGCAGCGCCAACCCAGACTGCTGGATTCCATGCGCTTCAGTAGCACTCAGCTTGATGATCGGCGTGTGATCCCCGACGTATGGATGGTCGGTGTCCATCACTACAAACTCGTCGGCGCCGATCGGCATCCAGTGACGAACAGTCATGCGTCTCCAACTGGGGCCGCTAGGCTCCGCCGGTGGGTGCGAAGTGATCGGAAAATAGAACTTCCGGTCATCAAGCATTTCAGCCCAGATGTTGTTATTAACGATGCCGCCGATGTGCTCCAGGAATTGGCCGTAGATATACTTCGAGATGGGAGCGCCTGTTTTGGATGCGTCAATCGTTGCGCGAACAGGCTGAGATTGGGCTGTAGCAAATGATGAGAAGAACAATACCGCCAATACGACCTGCATCATGACAGCGGAATTCTTCGCTTTTTCACGCAAGGTAAGATCGCCTCCTGTTTCCAATTACTACGTTAATCTCTCACTAGTACGGCCGGTGTGCTTGTGTAATTCCGGGCCAGTTATCTGTCCGAAAGGGGCCCGCGGGCAATCCCGCACCATTGAAAAGAGTCGCCGGTGGATTCGACTGCCATGCGTACCGGACCTGTTTCGGATTTGGTGCTGATGGTGACGATACCACGACCATATTGTGTTCAATGCGGGCACCAGCCCAATACCATTTCCGGTCGTCACCTGCGATCTGAAAGGCTCCCACCTTCGGTCCTTTCATCACCAATCCGCCCTTCGTATGGGCAAAACGCAACTGGATAGCGCCAGGAACTCGCTTCACGGAGACAAGCGTTGGGCCGGAATACACTACCCGCTTGCGATAATGTTTTGCTAACGCGCACAGTGCAAGCCGTTCGCCGACGGGTTGTTTATCCTTCGGGTGGAGATTGTCGGGATCGCCGGTATCGATTGTCACTGCAAGGCACGACTTAGCGACGCTCGCAGCGGTTAGCGCCTGCGATTCGCGCGTTTCTGCCCATGCATCATCGACCGGCTTGTCACTTCGATGACCGAACGCTGGCAAGCTAACGATGTAGAAAGGAAACTCACCTTGCCCGAACAGCTCTCGCCAATCCGCAATCATCACGGGAAGAAGACGCCTGTATTGATATCCGCGTTCTGAATTCTGCTCGCCCTGGTACCAGATGGTTCCGGTGATCGAAAGCGGTGCGAGCGGCGCCAGCATGCCTTCGTACAGCACGGTTGGCATCACAGGCCAATTCTCGTAAGCAATCGGCAATGGATGCGGCGGGCGCGCATCAACACTGAGCAGCCCCTTCCACTTGCCTGCGAGGGGGATGCTGGTCTTATCTCCTAGCACCAGGCGTAATTCTTCCGGCTTGGCAAGAAAGCCGCCGTCCGGCTTCGTCTTCAGAACGCGGATCGCAATGACATTCTTGCCGGGCTTCAGAACCCCGTCCCGGATGAAGTACATGCGCGGATTCTCGACCCAGGCGCTGGCTCCGACTTCGGTTCCGTTAATGAATGCCGTGTCCATCCGCTCGATTGAACCGAGGAATAGAGCGGCACGCCCCGCCGGGATCGGATCCGGGAGGGTGATGTCTCTTCGAAACCATGCGACTGCGGGTGCGTAGGTGATACCCAGATCGGCGAAGCCGCCCGGAATATCGACTGTCTTCCAGTTCGAATCTTCGAAATCCGGCGCAGCCCACCTTTCTTTGAGTCCGATGTCATACTCGTCATACCAGTGCATGACATAGTTGCCGTACTCGGGCGCATTTTCGGCGGCGAGCTTCTGCACTTCGGCGAGTGGAATGTCGAAGTCATGCATCGGGCGCAATGCAGCCGCGCTGGTCCATGCCTCGGCGGGAGTTCCGCCGAGCGCATCCACTATCAGCCCGATGGGAACATGGATATCTTGTTGAAGCCTGCGCGCGAAATAATAGGCAACTGCTGACATCCAGGCAGCCGTGTCCGGCGAAACAACCTTCCATGAGCCTTCGACAAGGTCGGTATGGTGGTAAGCGGGATGAGCGGCAACCGAGAAAAAGCGAATCTCGGGATAGTTCGCGGCCTTAGCCTCCTCCTCTCCCTTGCGGGCAAAGCGGAGAGGCACAGTCATATTCGACTGGCCGCCGCACAGCCACACGTCTCCAACCAGCACGTTATGAAGTTCCAGAGTTTGATGCTCGCCAACGATTCTGACCGTATACGGCCCGCCAGCACGCGGAGGATGGATGCGCACGACCCATCGCCCGTCTGCACCCGCTGAACCGAATGCGGACCTCTTGGCAATCTCCACGCGGATTTTGTCGCCAGGTTCTGACCATCCCCAGATCGTGTCTGTCTTGCCGCGCTGCAGCACCATATCGTCGCCGAATATTGTGCTGACGAACGGCAAGCGCTTCGGCGTTGCCCCTGGCGTACCTTGCAGCGCAAACCCAGCCGCGGACGAGAGGAGCAAAACGGCAGCTGCGACCATAAGGACGCAATTGCGAATCACGCGTTCAGAAACCTTGTTTAGCCTCATTGAAACAGTTTTGGAGCAAACTCCTTCAGATCGCGACGCCACGTCTGCCATTCGTGTGCCGTTCCCGGCGATTCATAGAACATGTGTTGAATCTTCGCATCCTGAAGCGATGTATGCAGTCTCAGAAGTCCTGCGCGCATTCTCTCAGGCTCTTCGGTCCCAACTCCGATAAACAGCAAATGCACTTTCTTCGCGAATGCCGCCGGGTCCGCCATGGCGCCGTGAAAGTCGGTTTTTACATCCAGCGATCGATTCCCAAGCACCAATGGACCGGCGGCACCACTGAATCCGCCAATGTACGAAAAAAGATCTAGGTGATCGAAGGTTACCTGGAAGGTCTGCATGCCGCCCATCGAAAGGCCTGCCATCGCGCGATGATCGCGGTCCGGAATGGTTCTGAAATTGGAATCAATGTAGGGGATTAGAACCTGCGTGAGGTCGTCTTCGAAAGCGGATGCCATTTCCTGCATCGCTTGCATCATTTCGGGCGAGCCGAAAGGTTTGCCGGTCAGATCGGGCAATGGCTTGCCTGCTCGCTTCGCATACCCATATGCCATGACGATGATCATAGGTTTGGAGCTCTTGGCGGCAATGAGGTTATCGAGGATAAAGTTGGCATGTCCCTGCCTCACCCACCCGGTCTCGTCTTCGCCTGCTCCATGCTGCAGATAGAGCACTGGATAACGAACTTTCGCCTGGACGTCATAACCGGGTGGCGTATACACCAGTGCGTGTCTCCACGTTCCCGTCACCTTCGAGTTGTACCAGATCTCGCGAACCTGCCCGTGCGGAACATCTTGCGGCAAATAATAGGTAGAGCCCGGCTCCGGAACCTCCACCGCGCTCGCAAACTTGCCTCCACCAAAAAATGCCTGGCTGCCGGTATCACTCACCTCGGCTCCGTCGATGATCAGTGTGTAGTAATGCAATCCGGGAGCTTGGGGCGGTGTGGTGATGGTCCAGAATCCGTCCGACTGCTTCTCCATGTCCAGTTTCGGACCGCTCCAGAAATTGGCACGGACCTTCGTAGCCTCGGGAGCTTTGATCCGCAGTTCCACCCTGCCGGCGTTATCTACCCGCGGATATTGCGCGCCCCAGACATTTGTCGTGGCTGGCTGGAAATCACCCGGCTGTTGTGCTTGGCAAAAACTTGAGACCAGAACCATTACAAAGATGAGCTGCTTCATTCTTACTCTCCCTGGTTATTCATTCGTTCGTGCAGCGGCGCGCGCAGCCCTGCCGAGGAGGTTCGTCTAGTGAGACCTAGGCCTTCCGTCTGCGGTATCTGCGACAATCAATCCAAATTACATCGCGTTGTGATCCGAACATCATTGATGACAGATCGTATAACAAGTACAAAAGTCTGTCCTCAACAACAGCTATCGGAACGTCAAGTTTCTTGTTATTGAGGTATAGTCCTAAGCTCAAAGGTGTTGCGGTTGATCTGAAACATTGCGTGGCAAGATGCGTAACGTTTGCCGCAATTCTACAGGCACGATCATAAAGCAGAAATGAGAATGAAATGCGTTGGCAACCGGTTCTAACACTTACTTATGCAGTATTCGCATTGATTTCGTGTACTTGGGCCCAGCAACGCGATAACTGCGCAAGTCTGCTGAATTTTAAGATGCCTGGCGTCGAGGTCACCAAGGCATCTGCAATCGCCGGAGGAACAACAGAGCCGAATCCGTGGGGACCAGGACACAGCGCACCCATTCCGGCGTATTGCCGCGTCGAAGGCGTGATAGATCGCCGTACCGGAGTTGGCGGTGAAGAGTTTGGGATCCGTTTTGCACTGGCGATGCCTGCTCACTGGAATGGCGATTTTCTTATGCAGGGCGGTGGCGGCAGCAATGGTGTTGTGATGCCGCCGCTCGGACTCAATGCAGCAGGAGATAAGCCCGCGCTCATGCGTGGGTTCGCGGTGGTCAGCACGGACACCGGACACCAGAGCCATCACCCGGGATTTGACTTCAGTTTTACAAAAGACCAGCAGGCATATCTCGACTTTGCCTATCTCGCTAACGCTAAGGTGGCAAACTTGGCGAAGCAACTGATCGCGGACTTCTACGGTAAGCCCGCAGCTTATTCTTATTTTTCCGGATGTTCTACCGGCGGCCGCGAAGGAATGATCCTGTCACAACGCTATCCCACGATATTTAACGGCATCATCTCCGGTGATCCGGCCATGCGTACTGGCCTCTCCAACCTGGCGATTGGAAAATGGATCCCTATCGCATTTAATCAGATTGCGCCGAAAGATGCAGAAGGCAAGCCAATCATTACTCAAGCCGTAACCGACGCCAACCGCAAATTGATCAAGGACGCGCTGCTGAAACAGTGCGACGCGAAAGACGGAGTTGCGGATGGTCTGATCTCAGATCCACTCGGCTGTGACTTTGACCCCGAAACGCTCGTTTGCAAGGACGGCCAAACCGATTCTTGTTTAGAACCGAAGAAGGCCGCTGCGATCAAGAAGGCTTTCGGTGGCCCGAAGACCTCGACGGGAGTTCAAGTCTATTCGGGGTTTCTCTACGATACAGGAATCACGGCATCGAGTCCGATCCGTGGTCTCCTTGTGCCAGGGCCAGGCATCTTCGGGCCCGCAACAACGGCGATGGAAGTCGACGTCGCGAAAGAAGCGCTTGCAGATATCCAGCCGCTGACCGATTCCACGGCGACAAATTTAACAACTTTTTCGGGCAGCGGAGGAAAGCTGATCTTCTACCACGGCGACAGCGATCCGTGGTTCTCAGCACTCGACACATTTGGATATTACAAGGACATGGCCGCAGCGAATGGCGGGCTCGACTCGGTCCTGAAGTGGAGCCAGTTTTATTTCATACCCGGGATGGGCCATTGTGCCGGAGGTTCCTTCGATAGCTTCGACTTTCTAACTGCAATGGTGAACTGGGTGGAAAAGGGCACCGAGCCCACATCCGTGATTGCGACTGGCAAGGCATTTCCAGAGCGAAGCCGGCCCCTCTGTCCGTACCCGAAACATGCTCAGTACAAAGGACAGGGCAACACAGAAGACGCCAGGAACTTCGAGTGCCGTTGATTTTGCGCGGAGACTACGTCCCGCCTGCCCCACCGTCAATCTGCGTGCGAGGCTTACGCAAACTGTCGAGACGATTTGTCGGGGCAGGTTTTCTACGACTTGCGGCGTTGATCCTCGCGTCGATGGGCGTGCTCGCTCAACAGCGGGTTACTATTACTGTCGACGCATCTCAGAACGTGGGCCGCTTCGAACCCGTGTGGGCGTGGGTCGGGCACGACGAGCCGAACTACACCTACAGTGACGAAGGCCGTGATCTTCTTACGAAGCTGTCCGCATCAAGTCCCTATCCGGTACACGATCGGACGCACAATCTCCTGACCTCGGGTGATGGCACGCCATCTTTGAAGTGGGGCTCGACGAATGCCTTCACTCGTGACGCGACAGGAAAGCCGATTTACAACTGGACGATCATCGACAAGATCTTTGACACCTATAAAGCAACGGGTATAACTCCGCTCGTCGAAATCGGCTTTATGCCCGAGGCGCTGTCCAGTCATCCGGAGCCCTATCAGCATCATTGGCCGGCGGACTTTTCAACTGGCTGGTCTTATCCTCCTAAGAACTACAACGAATGGTCGGAACTTGTTTACCAATGGGTCCGGCACATGGTGAATCGCTACGGCGCGCCTGAAGTCGGCAAATGGCAATGGGAGGTCTGGAACGAGCCAGACATCTTTTACTGGCATGGAACCGAGCAGGAATATTTCAAGCTCTACGACTACACCGTCTCCGCAGTCAGGCGCGCGTTGCCGGTGGCCCGTGTAGGCGGCCCAGCTACCACCGGTCCGGCAAACGAGCGGGCCGCCAAGTTTCTTCGCGACTTTCTGGAGCACTGTGCCGGCGGCCAAAACTATGCGACGGGAAAGAGGAGCATTCCGCTCGATTTCATCTCGTTCCATGCTAAGGGCAATGCAGACTTGGTGAATGGGCATGTTCAGTTGAATATCGGAGCAAACCTAAGAGACGTCGACCGTGGATTTGCCATCATCGAACAGTTCCCGACACTGCGTCGATTGCCGGTGATCCTCAGCGAGTCCGATCCGGAGTCTTGCGCGGCCTGCGATGCGACTTCCCATCCGCAAAATGCATATCGCCTCACGTCACAATATGCCAGTTATCAGGCTGAACTGATTCATAACACCCTTGCGCTCGCCGAAAAGCACCACATTAACCTGGAAGGCTCGGTCGCGTGGGCATTCACATTTCCCGGTCAGCCAATTTTTGCTGGGCTTCGGTCCTTAACTACCCACGAGATCGATTTGCCTCTGCTGAATCTCTATCGGATGTTCGGCCAGATGAGCGGCGAGCGTGTCGTCGCGGAGAGTACTGGTTCGGTCGATCTGAATGATGTGCTGCAGTCGAGTGTTCGATCGGAATCAGACGTAAGCGTGATTGCCACTCGCGACAGCCGCCGAATAAACGTCCTGGTCTGGAATTACAGCGACGAAGCAACCGACCCTCCGCCCACGGAAATCCATCTCGTGCTGAAAGGATTGCCAAAAAGTGTGGCAGCCATCCTACTACTCGAAGACCGCGTGGATCACGATCACAGCAATGCCTACACCGCGTGGCAGAGAATGGAGTCGCCCCAGAATCCCTCCGATGCGCAGCGTCAGGAATTAAAAGGAGCGGGCCAACTCCAATTGTTCGAGTCGCCGCGCTGGCTCCAAGCACATCATGACGAGGTCGAGGTCACATTTACCGAGCCCCTGGAGGGCGTATCGCTCCTGACATTTACCTGGTGAGCTTCGCACAAAGTTACCTCCCGGCAAATGTCGTAACCGGCCTCGACACGCAAACGCAAACTCTGTTCCGCCCGGTCCGAAGGCCCATTAGGACGACTCAGACCTTGCATTCCTCTCCTCCCGCGAGATGGGGAAGGCCGAATGTCCAGAGAAGCGCGGAAGAGAAGTTGGCGATCGTGTTTGAATTTTCTACTCGCCCGTGTTCAGCAAGAACACCAACGCATGCCCCGTCTTTTCTATGGCACTGAATCCGGCTTAATGCTTCCCGTGCTGAGCTCTAGCGCCAGTGTCGCAACGGATTCCGACCGTTGCGCTTGAGAAAGCAACGACTGGCTGTTGAGTACTCCGGCCTCAGCTTCCAAAACAAAATTGATCACTGTGCGGCCGACCTCGTACTTGGCCTGCTCGTTCTTCAGAATCTCCTGAGCCTGCACGACAGCCTCCTGCATAGCTTTCACCCGCTTCTGCGCGCTTTGCAATTCGGCATACGAGGTCTGAACTTCGCGGGCCACATTCAAGCTTGCTTTCTGCTCTGCCATTCGCGCCTGTTCGGTCTGGGCGGCAGCGGCTTTGATCTGGCCGCTGCGGCGGCCGCTGTCAAACAGAGGAACTCCTATGTGCAGCCCCACCATCCAGTCGTTCACTCCGCTGGAGGTGGTGAAATTGGGAACTGGCAACCCTGGCAATAGGCGACCAATGAGCGTCGGGAATCCCACAGGATTGTCACCGCCGTACTGGATCGCGGAAGCACGGAAATCAATACGCGGCCAGTAAGTACGGCGTGCGGCGCGCTCAAGTTCTGCCGCCGATTTCGTGTCGAATGTGGCGGCTTTCAGATCCAGTCGCTGAGTTAGGGCGTCTTGCACCAGTTGCTTTGGATCCGCAGTGGCAGGTGCCGTGACCTCTTTTGCAGGAGAGTACGCCAGCGGGGGCAATTGCCCTTCATAGCCTATAACGGCAGCGAGTGAGCTGAGAGTGGCCTGGCGACCGGCTTCAAGGGTGGCGGAATTACTGTCAATCTCAGCGATCTGCGTTTGGATCTTAAACGCATCGACGGGCACAGCCCGGCCGGCTTTGACCAGTTCATTGGTGCGATCGAGCAGCGAGCGCAAACTCTTGCGAGTGAGGTCCGACGCATGGAGCAGATCCTGATAAGTCAGGGCTTGGAGATAGAGTTGCGCAACCTGAAAGATGAGTTCTTGTTTTTTCCGGTCCACCAGAACCTGCGACGCGGTCAATCTTTGACGCGTTGCCGAAAGTTCCAGTGAGGTCTTTTGAAAATCCCAGGCTAGCATGTGCAGATCAGCCGTGGCGGAATAGGTGGTTTGAGCGAATCGCAACAATGAGGGCGGCGTTCCTCCCGGATAACCGTGTTCGAGGCGGCTGCGGCCGAAGTCTCCCGCCACATCGAGTTCCGGCAACAGCGCGGATCTTGCAGTGGTGACGTTGCCCTGGCGCTTACTGGTTTCCGCGATGGCCGTCTTCAAGTCAGGACTGTGATCCAGAGCGTAGGTGACAGCTTGTTGTAACGTGAGTTCAGTTTGTGCGGAAGGTTGCTGCGCAAACAGTGAACCGGCAGTTAGGATGATTAGCAGTATCAGTACAGTTGAGACTTTCATTTTGCTACGGCGGCTCCTGCCGTCTCTGGCACTGATTCGATCTCCCGCAAATGGAAATTCTCGGGCAAACCGTGTTCAGGGCGCTTTTCGTACATCAGGTAATAAGCAACAGGAATGACGAATAGACTGAAGATCGTTGAGGCGAACAGACCGAAGATCAGTGACCACGCCAAACCCGCGAATACCGAGTCCTTTGTAATCGGCCACGCGCCCAGCATGGCGGCGCCGGACGTCAGCAGGATCGGCCGCAAGCGAACTGAGCAGCTCTCGATCAATGCCTGGATTAACGTGCGCCCACGAGCAAGCGCGATGTGCACGAAATCTACGATGATGATTGAGTTTCGGGTGACGATACCGGCCAGAGCGATCATGCCGATCATAGCGGGCGAACTGAAGAAGAGCGGATCGGCAAAACCGCCAACCTGTCGTGTGCCGATATGATTCAGCAGCCAGAAGCCCGGCATGACACCGATCACCATGAGCGGAATCGCCATCATGATGACGATGGGCAGCCGGAACGATCCCGTCTGCTGACTGAGCAAGATATAGATGGCCAGCAGGGCTCCCAGAAACCCGATCCCAAGGTCACGGAAGATGTGCATGGTGAGGCGCATCTCGCCTTCGTCCCACCACTTGACCGTGATGCCGTCGGGCACGGCCCATGGAATTCCGCCACCCTTCTTAAACAGCGTCCTCGAACCCAGCGGTCGCGGCTTTGCATTCAGTTCAGGATGTCCTGCCGCGGCCAACTGCTCCGGCGTGCGCTGGTCGGCACGCAGATCGAGTATGGTTTCGACAGGTGGGCGGCCGGCCATTTCTGCCGTCACGTAAACAACACGATCCAGGTCCCGGTGATAGATAGTCTTGTTTTCGATTTCCTGATGCCAGCTTCCCAATTGCGAGATTGGAACTAGGTTGCCCTTTTGGCCACGTACGTAAATACGAGAAAGGTCTGCGGTGCTGGAACGATCTACACGCTCCGGCCAAAGGACGATCGGAAGTGGATTGCGCTCGGTCGGGATCGGGACGGTGCCGGCATCCGCGCCTGACAATGCGAGGCGCACCGTACGATTAATGTCATCGGTTGCGACGCCGTTCAGTGCTGCCTTTGCCTTGTCCACGGTGAAGATATACTTCTCCTGGTTTTCTTCCACCGTGTCATCAAGGTCCACGATGCCGGGTTCCTGTCGCATGCGGTGCTTTACGATCTGCGCCGCGTGGATCAGATCTTCGTAGCGGTTGCCCGCTTGACCGTAAACGGCGGCCACTACGGTGGACATCACGGGCGGCCCTGCGGGTAACTCGACGATCTTCAGCTTTACTCCATCGCGTTGCGCAATGGCATCGAGATCGTTACGCAGCCGCAGAGCAATTTCGTGACTGCCGGCGGTTCTGTCTGTCTTGTGAATGAGGTTCACACGGATGTCGCCCTTGTTCGCAGCCTGTCGCAGGAAATAGCGTCGTGACATGCCGTTGAAGTCGAATGGTGAGGACGTGCCAACATAAGACTCGAAGTCGGTGACTTCGGGAACCGTCCGGAGATAGTTTTCGAAGTCGCGGGCGGCAGCATCTGTCCGCTCCAGACTGGTGCCGCTGGGCATATCCAGCACAAGAAGGAACTCATCCTTATTATCGAAGGGCAACTGCTTGGGTTTGACTCGTCGCGTACCGACCAGCATCAGGCTGCCGATGAATGCAACGGCGATTACTCCTAAGAAGACGTATGTGTTTCTGCGCTTCGTAAGCAATGGTTCCAGCAGCGGTCGGAAGATGCGGTATGTCCACATCTGTTGGACATCAACTTCCGCAGGCTCTCTGCGAGCAACCGAGCCATCCTTACCTGGTTCGTACCGCCGACGCATCACTAAATATGCCAGCCATGGCGTGATCGTGAACGAGACGAGCATCGACATCAGCATGGTCATCGGTACATTCACCGCCATGGGCCGCAGGTAGTCGTGCATTTCCTCGGTAACGAAGAACAGTGGAGAAAAAGAGATCATGACCGCGATGGTGGCGGCAATCAGTGGGGGACGCACTTCATTGACGGCTTCGAGGACAATCTGCCGCGTGGCCTTGCCCGCCATCTTGAAGTGTCGGTGAATATTCTCGACATCCACGATAGGGTCGTCGACCAGCAGGCCTAGTGCGACGGTCAGTGCAAACAGTGTGACCCGGTTAATGGAGAAACCGAACAGGTAGTTGGCTGCGAGCGTGAATCCAAAAACGCACGGCACGGCGACGGCCACCACCATGGCATCTGCAAAGCCGAGCCCGATCGTCAGCAGCGCAATGACGACGATGATGCCTACGACCAGGCCTTCCACAAGTTCGTTGACCTTGTCGTCGGCGGTGATGCCGTAGTTGCGCGTGACCGCTACCTGCACGTCCTCGGGCAGAACCTCACGTTTGATCTGCTCCATGCGGGCCAGCACCGCCCGCGCCACCGTGACGTTGTTTGTGCCCTTCTGCTTGGCAATGGCGATTGTGACGGCAGGCTGTTCAAAGAGCAGCGGATGCTTCGGATGATTCGCGCCACCAATCCAAGTGCCTGCTGAGCCAGCATGCTTGTTCAGGTCCCATGCCGCTCCTTGGTTGAAGCGAACATAGTCTGTTACTTCGCCGGGACCGTCCGAAACATCTGCCACGTCGCGCAGGTAGACTGGCCGCTCACCGGACGCTCCGACTACGAGCGCCTCTATATCCGACTTGCTGGTAAAGAAGCGCCCGGTTTCCACTCGGATATCGCGATCGTCGCGGGTGATGGAACCCGACTGTAGGTTGCTGTCCGCTCCCGCCAATGCGCGATAGACATCCAGCGGAGCGATGTGGAAGCCCGCCATCCGCTCTGGGCTCAAACGCACGAGAATCTCGCGGGGTCGACCGCCGGTAATGAAACTGATGCCGGTGTCTGGCACCGATTGCAACCGGTTCTGCACTTCCTCGGCGATGCGCCGCAGTTCGTAGTCGTCGCGCTTGGGGCTGGTCAGGGTGAACGTAACAATGGGGACGTCGTCGGTTTCGCGGGGCTTAACGACGTAACCAGTAACGCCCGCCGGGATCTCGTCCGCGTTCTGTGAGAGCCATTTGTTGAGCTTGACCAGGCTACGTTCGCGGTCCTGCCCGACATAAAAACGGACGGTGACGATACTCTGGCCGGGCATCGAGCGCGAATAGACATACTCCACACCATCGATCTGATACAAATAGCGCTCGATGGGAGATGAAACGATCTTTTCGACTTCCTCGGCAGAATGGCCTGGATAAGAAAGGAAGATGTCGGCATTCGGAACCACAATCTGCGGTTCTTCCTCACGCGGGGTTACCAGCAGCGCCGCACCACCGGCGATCAGCGCCAGCAGGATCAACACAATCGAAAGGTGCGATTCCAGGAATGTGCGAACGATACGTATCGTCACGCCTTCGCCGTCGTGTTTCACCGGTCCAATTCCTTGCGGGGAGCCAGTGAAACCTTTTCGCCAAGAACAAGTCCGCTGAGGATTTCGACCTGGTCGCCGATCTGATGCCCTACCTGCACCGAGCGGCGGCGCAACGTGCCGGATTCGTCAACGTCCACCATGGTGAGCTGTCCGACGCGCAAAATGGCCGACTGCGGAACCATCACGCGCTGACGTTCGCCGACGGGAATTAGCATCCGGCCAAACAAACCGGGGAATACGTTCTCCGCCTGAGGAATCGTGACGCGCGCGGTGATCGTTCTGCTGGAGGAATCGGCCGAAGGCACGATCTCTACCAGGCGCCCTGACATTTCCTTGTCGACTGAATCCAGGCGAACCTGGTAGCTCTTTCCGATGTGGATGTCTCCAGCTTGTTCTTCCGGTACAGCTGCTTCCAGCCACAGCCGACCGTTCTCGTAGAGGTTGAGCAAGGGCTTGCCGGGTGCGGCCAGGTCGCCCACGTCGGAGAGCTTGTCGACAATGACACCATCGTAAGGACTACGAATTACCGTGTAACCGAGTGTCACTTCGGCATCGTGCAAGGCTTGTTGAAGCGCGGCGACGTCGGCGGTCGAGGTCTTCAACCGCATGTTGGTTACATCGAATTCGGACTTCGGTATAACAGCCTTTTCGTACAGTCCTTTGTCACGCTCGTAGTCCGCCTGCGCCAGATCTCTGGTGGCTTCCGCGCGCCGCAAGGCTTCAGATGCCTGTTGCACTTTGGCTTGCAGGTCGCGATCGTCCAGCCGGACAAGCAACTGACCCTTGCGTACATGCTGGCCAGCAGAAAGCGGCAGTTCAACAACGTTCGCGGTAACGCGTGCCGAAACTGTCGTCTTCAACTGCGGCTGCACGGTCCCAACCGCCTCCGCCACCTGCGGAGCCATGAGCGAAGAAACCGTGTAGAACGGCACGCCTGCGGCGCTGCTCTCGGCTGCCTCCACTTTCCCGGGAAGAATGATGCCCCGGTGAAAGGTACCACTCAGCCAGACCATCATGAAAATGATGAGCTGAATCGGGAGGCCCCACTTTAAATACTTCCTCAAAACTCTCTTCATAGGCGCCCTCTCTTTCGCTTCGCCTAAAACCATTTGCCTATCGGCGATTCTGAAGGGACTCGAATACCGGCTCGGCATCGCCGATCACCTTGGTCGCAAGGGCGAAGCGCACAATGCGTACCGTTTCCAGCACCTTCTCTGACGAAATCCCCTGCATTTTGGCTTTGTTGGCCATCGCCTGAATGCAGGCTTTGCTGCTGGCCGACAGAGCGGAAGCGAGATAGACCAGCGTCCGCGTCTCTTCATCCAGCGCTGCTTCCGGCGGCATCGCGTAAGCCCTGGAGCGCAAATGCTCGTACAGGATTTCTTCGTCCACTTCGGTTGCCTTCTCAATGGCCGATGGGACTGAGCCCATGTTCTTGCGCATCATGCCAAATACCTGATCAACGGTGGGTTTCTGATCAGAGGTCATACACGGGTTCCTTTCTTGCAATATTTGTCTCAGGGGGACTGGCGATTACCGACCTGCGACTGCGATTACGATTCTGCGTTTCATGATTCCGTCCTCAGGACACTCTTCTAATAAATTTGAAGACATTCCGTTCGTCGCCTTACGGCAATGGCGACGATTCGGATCGAAGCCGCAAGGCGGCGCCCGAGATATCGAATTCATCCAAGGAACAGGACGTGACTGGGCCAAATACCTGCTTCGCCGCCTCAATTGCCACCCTCTCAATCCGTCCGCGATCTGTCTGAATTCCGAGCTCGCGTAGCGTTATGAGAAAGTCGCGATGCCTGCGCCCTCCCCGATACTCCGGTTCACGCGGCGGATGTAGCAACACGCTTTCGGCCAAATCAAAATCAAAATCCACCAGCAGCGTGCCGTGCACCAGCATCGCCCGCCATCGCCGCGCTTGTGCATTGCCTGAAATCTTCTGGTCGCCAACGGCCACATCCGAGGTGCCTTGCTGTCGTCCGCTTACACCAAACGCTGCAAGAATTGCGCAAACCAGATCTAAGCCCTGGCGAAAACCGGCCTTCAGATTTATGCGATCGGGAGCCGGTCTCACCAGCGAATAGTTCAGTACATCGCTGGTCTGAAGCACCGTACCTCCGCCCGTGCAGCGCTTGCGAACATCAACTCCGAGCCGGGCGCAGGCTACGGGATCGACCACCTGTTCGGCACGCTCATTCGACCCCATTACCGCCGCGGGCGGTCCTCCCCACCAAAAGCGCAGCACGTGCCGTCCGCTGGCCGACGCCGACCTGGCCAGAGCCTCGTCGAACGCGAGGTTCTCAGCCACCGTCGGTGCCGACCAGCACAGTACGTCCATCACTTTGCCGGCGCGATGCCGCTCCTGAACGCTTGGTACTGCACCAGAGCGCTTCGGTATTCCGCCTCGTCCTCGGGCGCAATTGAGTGGTAGATTTTCACGACGTCGAGCAGGGCCGCGCCGTCCCCCTCACTGGCCGGGACGCCGCGTTCCGCACACTGCTCGAAGATCAACGGCAAGCCAGTTATGGTAACGGCCTTGCCTTTGATCGTGATCTTGCCACCGGGAAGAGGGCTGGAGCAGGCGCACTGCCCCGCGCTGGCTTGCGCCGCGGCGACACCGCCGGGTGCCGCTTCCGCGAGAACGCTATCCACCTTTGCGGCGATGCGCTCGGCTACTGCCCAGACAGCTTCTTTGTTCACCTGCCAAGCATCGCGGGCAGAACGATGACAGCCGGTGCTTTCCGTTCCCAGAATGTCCGACACAACCAGCGCGGCATTGACCGGGCCGCTGTGTTTTTCCGTCCCCCACCTGGCGCATTGCTTCGAACACCCGTCGATGGTGACGGTCGGATGGGTGCGTGCGAAATTGCGTTCCGCCTCATTGCCCGCCAGAAACAACGGCAGGCACAGCGTTACCGTCGTGTCCGGACGCAGCAGTTCCAGCACGCGACGTGTCGCCAGGCGTGAAATAGTTCCTTCAGGAATGGCTTCGCCACTGCACGAGATGATGCCAACCTTGGTGACTTCCGCGCTCATCGATTCTCCTCCCCGTCATGCAAAACCGCCGCCTCGCAGGCCACGTTGCCGGCGATGTCGCGGGTAATGGCCAACCTTCTTCGGTCAGAAAGCTGGCGTTGCCCGGCTTCGCTCCACGGAAGTTCTTGAAAGCTTCCGCCACCTGAATGGCCTTGGCGACGCGTCCGCCAGCCATCTCAACGTTCTTTTGCGCGCACGCTTTGGCGCAGCCGTCAATCGTGATACAAGCGTGGCTTTGCACTGCGCTGACCGCCTCATCATCGCCCTTGACCAGCAGCGCCAGGCATAGCGTGGCCGTCTTCTTCGGAGCCAGCTCATCGGTGACCAGATAGGCTGCCTCGCGACTGATCAAGCCGTGCACTTTGCCGATCCCGCTGCACGGGATGACCAGCGCGGGATTCTCTGCAAGTTCGTTTCTCATTTCGTCTATTACTCCTCCGCCGCTTTGCGCTTAACGATCTCGGCGTACGCCGACGCATCGATCAGCATTTCTTGATCTTGCGGCCAATTGGTTAACTTCAATTCGACCAGCCAGCCAGCACCGGAAGGATCTTCATTGATAAGTGCGGGATTAGCGATTACTGCTGAATTGGCGCTGGCAACCGTGCCGGTGGCAGGTGAAATAATCTCGAACACAGCTTTGGTTGACTCAAGACTGCCCAGTTCGCCGAACTGCTCAACCGTGCTGTCGCCCTTAGGGAAGTCGAAGAAGCTGATATCGGTCAGCTTCTGCTGCATGTAGTCGGAAATACCCACGCGAGCCACGCCATCCGCTGCGCGCACCCAGACATCGTTCTCGTTGAACAGGTAGTCCACCACCGGGATGCGGAATTCAAACTTATCGTGCATAACCGTCAGAAATTCCGTCGGTGCTTCAAAAATGCTTGTCGACTCGGACGCGGCTGCGGGCGCATTCAGATTGCGCACCAGTTCATCAACAATCGTCTGCGCCATCGTTAGTCCGTCAGGCCCGAGGGTGAGCGTGGACGGCAGTTTATGTCCGGAGGCCTTTACCACATCCGAGATGAGAACTTTGCGGTCCACTCTGGCTTCGAGACCGGCAGCGAGTTTCGAGGCACAGCGCGTCGAGCAGCCATCGACCACGATCAGCGAGTTCTCGCCGAGCGCCTTCTTGTAGCGGGCGGGGGCGCGGTTCAGCAGTACCGGACAGATGATTTCTCCCGAAATTGCTTCGGCTGCTCGGATCGCCAACTCGCGCGCCACCGATCCCTCGGGTTTGTCCAAGCCATTGCAGGAGAGAATTGCGCGCTTCATTTGGCCGCCTCCTCATCGCGAATCTGCTTGATGAGTGCGATGATCTCCGGCTTGTTAGGAAACGAGAGCGCATCTGGGCCGCAGGTCTTCGAGCAGGCGCGGCAAAACACGACGCAATTGTCGGGATTGGCGACTACCAGCTTCCGATCGCCCTCCCGCCGCTCGAAAACTTTGTGCGGGCAGAACGTGTCACACTCCATGCAGAAGTTACATTTGTCGTAATCGATGGTCGGGAACCAAGGTATCTTGTCTCGGGGCACTCCCATGAAGGTTGTTTCAGACATCTTCTTTTACCCCCATCTCACGAAGCGCCGTGGCAACTTTCTCGATGGCCGCGTCGGTCGACATGTCGCGAATGTCCAGCGGGGTCATGTCGCGCTTCACATCCATCCCTTTTTCGGCGAAGGCGTCGCGGAACATCTTGTATTGCATATTCGGCGCACAGGCCGCGACGACCAGCGGCCGTTTCGCTTCGAGAAAGTCGGCCAGGAAGCGGTCACCGTCCTGCTCGCACAATTGGGGATGAATCACGCCGAACTCGACCGGCAGTTCCACGCGCGCACGGTTGATGAAATCCCAGATATCCATCTGGGAGAACCCCGGGCACTTGCCGGTACAGACACACATCACAAGGCCAGGCCGTTGCTCTGACATCTAGTTACCTCCAGCTTCCACGAGCATTTGCTTGATCTCTTCCGGAGACGGAATGCGCCCCGCCGTCTTGACTTTTCCGTCGATCACCAGGCCGGGAGTCATCAGGATCTGAAATTTCATGATGTCCTTGATCTCGGTCACCTTTTCGACTTCCGTCTGAAGTCCCAGTTCCTGAACGGCTTTCTCGGCGTTGGCAGTGAGAGTTTTGCAGCGGGCACAGCCCGTACCTAATATTTGAATTTTCGGCATCGCTTTTCCTTTCGTTGAATTCGCGCCGCCCGCAGCAGGCTTCGCAGCACGAACAAATGCGCTCATGATTTTTCCGTCCACCTGGTCGGCAACAGAGACGGCTTCCGCTCCGGCGGCGGAAAGAAACTCCCGAACGTCGGCCGCGTGAAAGACCCTCGTTGGCTCAATCGCGACGTCAAGGAAGCCTACGGCCGCCAGTTCGGATTTGTATTCGGATTCCTGCATCGCACCGGCGACGCATCCCGCCCATAACTCCGGATTGCTCCGCAGCGTGGCTGGAATCTCGCCGCACAGCACGACGTCGGAAACCGCGAATCGGCCAGCGGGTCTCAGAACACGAAACGCCTCTCGCAGCACACGCTTCTTGTCGGTCGAGAGATTGAGCACGCAGTTGGAGATCACCACGTCAACGCAGTTGTCCGGTAAGGGAATATTCTCGATTTCACCCTTGAGGAATTCGACGTTCTCTACACCGGCCTCCTGCTGATTCCTTCGGGCCAGCGCCAGCATCTCGTCCGTCATATCGAGTCCGTACACCTTGCCGGACGGCGCCACTCGCCGCGCCGAGAGAAAAACGTCAATGCCTCCGCCCGAGCCGAGGTCAAGCACCGTCTCGCCGGAGCGCAACTGCGCCAGTGCCGATGGATTTCCACATCCAAGTGAGGCGGCTATCGCTGCGGCCGGGATTCCGGCGGTGTCACCTTCCTGATAGATCTCGTGCGACATGCGGTTGGTCTGCGCAATTCCCGTTGGCAGTTTCGACCCGCAGCAGCAAGGGTTGTCACCCTCGACAGCGCGAAGCGCCGCCTCGCCGTATTTCTTCTTAACTGTGTTCTTCAGGTCCATTCCAAGTTCTCCACTCACCGAGCCGATACCGGTCTCTGCCGTTACAAAACGCCCATTTACCTCGATCTCTCCTTAAGAACCTGCGTAGCGCAGGTGAAGAAATTGCAGACACATGGCGTCAATAACCGGTAGTAGACAAGATTTCCCTCGCGCCGGTCCTCGACGATTCCATGCGCACGCAATAGCGCCAAGTGTTTGGAGACAGTTGACACATCGCTGCCAACCATTTCGGTAAGCTCGCCAACCGAACATTCACCCCGATTGAGCCGGTCCACGATCATCAGCCGTGACTCGTTGGCGAGCGCCCGAAGAACTTTGGCCTGTTGACGAAAAACGTCTCGAGTTTTTCTGCAAATGTTCATGGTTAGATTTTATTTGGCTATTTGGCCAACCTGCCAATATCTTAGGACACAACCAGACGGTCGATCAGTGATCTCCGTCACATGATGAAGTTGAACAAGTAGCCGACCAGGAGAATCCCTACGGCAACGACTCCTACAAACGCGGCAATCAGCTGGGGCCGGAGTACTTTCCGAAGAATGATTGTCTCCGGCAGCGACAACCCAATCACCGACATCATGAAGGCCAACACAGTGCCAAGTGCCGCTCCTTTTCCGAGCAGTGCCTGCACGATGGGAATGATTCCCGCCGCATTCGAGTACATGGGAACGCCGATCATCACAGCCAGTGGCACCGACCACCAGGCGCCTTTGCCCATGATGTGAGCCATGAAGTTCTCGGGAACATATCCATGAATGCCAGCGCCAACCGCGATACCCAACACCACGTATAGCCAAACCTTGCCGACGATGTCGCGCACCGCTTCTCGGCCAAGCTTGGCCCGTTCCGACCAGCTTAGCCGGGCGTCCGGAGTCGAGTTCGGCCCTGAGTCCATCTGGTAGACCCAGGGCTCGACAAAGCCTTCAAGCTTCAAGCGTCCGATGATCCATCCGGCCACGATGGCAATGAACAATCCCGTCCCAGCGTAGATTGCAGCGACCCGCCAGCCGAAGAGGCCGAACAAGAGCACGAGTGCGACTTCGTTGATCATCGGTGCGGCAATCAAAAAAGAGAATGTAACGCCAAGCGGAACTCCCGTTGTCACAAAACCAATGAACAATGGCACAGCAGAACATGAGCAGAACGGCGTCACGACGCCCAACAGTGAAGCCAGCACGTTTCCAGCGGATTCGCTCTTTCCGGCGAGAATGGCGCGGGTCTTTTCCGGGGTGAAGAACGATCTGAGGATACCCACGCCGAAGACGATCAGCGTAAGCAACATGATTACTTTAGGGACTTCAAAAATGAAGAACTCAACGGCTGAGCCCAGGTGAGTGGCAGAGTCAAGCCGCAGAACTGAATATGTGACCCACTTCGCGACGGGAAGCAAATGGCTGTAGATCAACCACCACAGAATGGTACCGGCCGCTATCGGAGTCACAATCCGCCAAAGTGACGTCTTTACCTTGCGGGCCTCTCCCACGGTTTCAATCTGAACTAAGCTCCCGTTTGCTGCCATGGTCTGTCTTCTCTCGGTCCACTAGAACAAATGCAATATCAAGCCTTGTTGTTACGAACAAACTCACTCAGCCAACTGGAAATTTGGTCACGCACACGACGGAAGGCGTCCAATTGTTGTTCCTTCGACGCTGCCGCAGGATCTTCAAAGCTGTGATGGATGCGTTCTCCACCGCCCGGAAAGAACGGGCAAGACTCCTTCGCGTTGTCGCAAACGGTGATCACGTAATCAAACTGCTGTCCGGCGAACTCATCCACCGACTTCGAACGATGCCTGGAAATGTCGATTCCAACTTCAGACATCGCTTTTATCGCATTCGGGTTTAGGCCCACAGGTTTTGTGCCTGCGCTGAAAGCTTCAAAACGGTCTCCGGCCAGATGACGCAACAGCCCTTCCGCCATCTGGCTTCTTGCGGAATTACCGGTACAGAGAATTAGGACGCGCTGCCTGCTCATCGAACACTCTTTCCATAGGGGTCACAGATCGGAACCGGTCGGACGCCTGATACATCACCGGCGAAGTACTTCTTCTGAAAATAGAAGGCGACGTTTACCAAGCCGATCATCACCGGCACTTCTACAAGCGGCCCGATCACAGCCGCGAACGCCGCACCCGAGTTGATTCCGAACACCGCGACCGCAACCGCAATTGCCAGTTCAAAATTGTTCGAAGCTGCCGTGAACGACAACGTCGTGGTCTTTGAATAATCGGCGCCGAGCTTCCTCCCCATGTAGAAGGAGACCAGGAACATGACCACAAAGTAGATCAGCAGCGGAATCGCGATGCGCACGACGTCCAGCGGAAGTCGCACGATGTACTCGCCTTTCAGCGAGAACATGATCACGATCGTGAAGAGCAACGCGATAAGCGTCAGAGGACTTACGCGAGGCACGAAGTTGTGGTCGTACCAGATTCGTCCCTTAGCGCGGACAAGAACCGTTCGCGTGAGGTAGCCCGCGAGAAACGGAATCCCCAAATAGATGAATACGCTCTTGGCGATCTCCCCAATCGATACGTTCACGACTGCGCCGTGCAGGCCAAGCAGGGGTGGAAGTACAGTGATGAACACCCACGCATAAACCGAATAGAAGAAAACCTGGAACAGCGAATTGAAGGCGACCAGGCCAGCGGCATATTCGGCGTCTCCCTTAGCCAGTTCATTCCACACGATCACCATCGCTATGCAGCGCGCGAGGCCGATCATGATCAGTCCCGCCATATATTCCGGATAGCCACGTAGAAACACAATGGCGAGCACGAACATCAGAATGGGCCCGATTACCCAGTTCTGCACCAGCGACAAGCCGAGAATGCGCTTATTGCGGAAGACCTCGTGCAGTTCCTCGTAGCGGACCTTCGTGAACGGCGGGTACATCATTACAATCAGGCCCACCGCAATTGGAAGGGAGGTCGTGCCTACGTTGAAGCGATTCAAAAACGGCACGATTCCTGGCGCCAACCACCCGGCAAAAACGCCTGCTGCCATGGCGGTGAAGATCCAGGCCGTCAGATACCGGTCGAGGAAACTCAGGCGAGATGATACTTGGCTAGACATAATGCTTATACCCTTGCAGAAACGTGGATTTTGGATCGCACCAGAGCCGAATATGGCCGCCACTCACTAAGCGTACAAGAGCCGTTTTCGATGGCTTTCTTCAGCCGTTGCACATCTTCCGCCAGCGTCTCGGAACTTCTGAACACGTCGCGCAGGAACGCGAACAGGAGTTTGTTGATCCCCTGGTTGGCATCGGCCAGTTTGTAGTACATCCTCGCTCCTTCACGCCGGTCGAGGACGAGTCCTGAATTCTTCAGATAGGTCAGGTGCCGGGACACGTTCGGCTGCGAGGATTCAAGAACGTACTGGATGTCGCAGACACATAACTCTCCATGAATCAGAAGGTTAAGGATACGGAGGCGAGTTTGGTCAGCCAGCCCCTTGAACAATTGTTCCAAATCTCTCATTCGCAACTCCTATGCGAATAGTCTACCAGTATTCACGTATATTCACATACCCGTATAGTTGTATGATAGGATTCGCGCTGTGACGCAGGACACACCCGATCGTGACCTGCGGTGAGGATCGCATGAAGCCTAAGGTGCTGTTTCTCTGCACAGGCAACTCAGCCCGCAGCCAGATGGCCGAAGGGTATCTACGCCACGTTGCTGGTAACCAGTTCGAGCCCCTGAGCGCCGGGATCGAGCCAAAGGGGCTCAACCCGTTAGCGACCGAGGCAATGGCAGAGATTGGAATCGACATCTCGAAGCAGACTTCTAAAGACGTCGTGAGCTTACTCGGCCAGCATGTCCCCTTCGTCGTCACCGTGTGCGACAACGCCAAAGAACGATGTCCGATCTTCCCTGGAACTTGGGAGTTTCTGCACTGGAGCTTTGAAGATCCGGCGGCTGCGGCGGGCACGCATGATGAGCGCCTCGCCGTTTTTCGACGCGTTCGAGACGAAATCATCGAGCGGATCGACGACAGATTTGTTCGCGGTGATATCTCGCGAAAGCACGCCTGATGACGCGAACGACCGCTTTAGTGTTCGCCGTCCTGGTGATGGTGCTATGCGGCTGCCCGGATCAGAGCGAGTCATCATTTGACCGGGAACGCTCCGGCTTCTCCTTGAGTTGCGCCAGGAATAGAACACCGGGTGCCGTGTGCCTCACCTCTCATCCTTTTATCATTCCGTTAGCTGACAGACTGGGTTGAGCTGAAG
>JAJPJE010000010.1 GCA_021324365.1 Terriglobia bacterium
AACCGATCGGCCACGGCGATCAGCAAGACATTGGAAGATCTGATTGGGAAGAATCCCGCTGCCGGTGAGACGGCTGACCTTGTGGACGGTGTGCGTTGGCTGAAGAAGCAGCCGTGGATCGACTCGAAGAGATTCGGGGTTTTTGGATGGAGCGGCGGCGGAAACATGACGCTGAACCTGATGACGCGCTCCAAGGAGTTCAAGGCTGGAATTGCCGGAGCGCCGGTTACCGACTGGCGCTACTACGATACAAAGTGGTCAGAATCATTCATGAAGACGCCACAGTCAAATCCGGAAGGGTATCGGAACACGTCGCTGATCCCGAGGGCAGCCGATCTGACCGGCGATCTCCTGCTTATCTATGGGACATACGACGACAACGTGCATCCGCAGAACGAACAGGCGTTCATGAATGCATTAATCGCCGCAGGCAAGCCGTATCACGACGAGATTTATCCGATGCGCAAGCATGGATTCACGGACAAGCCGGCGCAGATTCATCTGTACCACGCGATGGAAAACTTCTGGGAGGGCGCTTTGTAACGGTGAAACGAAGGCGCAAGCGAGGTTGTCCTTTCAAAACAACCTCGGGCTCTTCCCCTAAGTCGATTTTCACTATTGATTTAGGTGCTTAGCCCTTTCTTAGTCACAGCAGCACAAACCGCTTTGTAGGGTTGTGGTGAGATAAGTCTTCTAAGTACCTGCTGAGTTTGCTACCGCTGCTTTTCCATTTATGCGATCGGTCCTGTGCTAAGTGTGCTCGCGATTGGAGCTCCAGCAATTCGTTTAGAAACTGTGTCTTATCCAGTTGGATTAGGGTTTTCAGACGAAGAGATGCGCATTTCGTATGACGATCTAGGTGTTTCTTGAGGTTCGGCATCAGGTGGGAAACTACGGCCGGCTCAGGTCAGTGCTGAATGTAGCGTAAGTTGATGCGCCTCTACTCTCGCCTCCGTGAACAATTCTCGGAGGTCAGTTTTGAAGTTTGCAATTCGCGCCGCACTTGGCCTGTTGGCGCTCTCCCTGCCCGGCTTTGCGGCCGTCAACATGACGGCTCCTGCTGACGGATCGGCGACTATTTCTCCGGTGCATGTGGCCGCTCAGGCGATCCCAGATGGTGCCGCTCCCATTGCCATGATCCAGATATATCTGGATGGACAGATCGCCTACCAGGCGGCGTCGAACACAGTCGACACTTACATCAACGCTCCTGCAGGCGCGCATGTCATCGCAGTAAAAGCATGGGATAGCGCCGGTGGACAGTCGACACAGCAGGCGAGTTTCAATGGAACCGGTACCGGCATCTTCGTTGGCACGCCTGGACCAGCGAGCACGGTCCAAGGGACCACGCCAGTGGTGGCTTCAGCGGCTTCAGCGGCAAGCATCACTGCCATGCAGATTTACGACAATGGAAACAGCGTGTATCAGACGATGGGAGGCACCATTAACACGCAGGTAAACCTTGCACCCGGTGGACACCTACTCGTACTGCAGGCGTGGGACGCATCAGGCGCGGTCTATTCGTTTCCTCTGAACGTATCTACCCCGGCACCTGTTGTGGTGCAGGATACAGCCGCAGTGAATGTGACCGATCAGGTAAATGTGCCTTCGAATGCGACTGCGATCGGGAACATCGATCAGATGCCGGGATGGCAAAATTGCAATACCTGCGCCGGACTCGGCGGGAGCGGCCCTTCCGATCCGTATTCCATGACGCAGGGAATTGCGAATCCATCGATGGATGGCGCCTCAGCAACGTTTTGGGTGGGGGGCACGGTACCATACGGCGATGCGCTTTGGTGGAACCAACTTGGTCCAAATCCGAATGCCAGCCACTTTGTGTACGATCTCTATTTCTGGGTTTCCAATCCGAGCCTTGCGCAAGGGCTGGAATTCGATGTCAACCAGTCCGTGAACGGTTTGAAGTACATTTTCGGCACCGAGTGCGATGCGCGCACAAACGGCGGATGGCGCATTTGGGACACCGCGAATGCCGGATGGGTTTCAACAGGCGCGACCTGTACGGTTCAGCCCAACACCTGGAATCACTTGACGTGGGAAGAGGAGCGCGTCGGCAACCAGACGCACTTCATCGCAGTGACGCTGAATGGTTATCGACAGCCAATTGATAAGTACTTCTACGCGAAACCCGTGAATGCGCAGGAGATCAACGTGGCTTTCCAGTTGGATGGTGACGAACACCAGGATGCGCTGCAAGCGTGGCTGGATAAAGTGACCCTGTATTACTGGTAAAGATTACTGCCGTCGCAATTCGCAATTTCTGTGGACTCCGAGGGGCGCGATAGTTGCGCCTTTTATTTTGAAGTCGCGGCGATCCGGCCCGATCTGAAAAGCCGGGGAGAAGTCCGGGGGAGCCCATCGTGTAAACTCGACAGGGAATGTCTGCAATCATTGAAGTTCAGAACGTAAGCAAGTCGTATCACATAGGAAAAATCGACGTGCCGGCACTCCGGAATGTGTCGTTCACAGTCGAACGCGGCGAGTTCGTCGCTGTGCTGGGACCATCGGGGAGCGGGAAATCAACATTGTTTTATGTTCTCGGCGGCCTGACGCACGCAGATAAGGGACGCCTGCTGGTGGATGGCGAGGATTTTTCGGCGATGTCCGATGCAGAACGAACGCGACTGCGAAAGACGAAAATCGGTTTCGTATTTCAGAAGTTCAACCTCCTACCCACGCTCGATGCGCAAACCAACATCCAGATTGCTCAGAATATTGCCGGAAACAACAACCACGATTCCGAATACTTCGAGCGAATTACTTCGCTGCTTGGGATTGCCAAGCGATTGCAGCACCGGCCTTCGGAACTCTCCGGAGGCGAGCAGCAGCGGGTTGCGCTTGCGCGGGCACTGATCAATAAGCCGGCGATTGTGCTCGCGGACGAGCCCACGGGAAATCTGGACACCAAGAACTCAGACGCCGTATTGAGCCTGTTGCGGCAATCGAATAAGGACCTTGGGCAAACGGTGCTGATGATCACGCACAATCCCGAAGCCGCTGCGTATGCGGATCGTTCGATTCACATGCGTGACGGGGAGATCGTGGCCGAAGGAGTCGTGTAGGTTCGCTATTTCCGCTGTACGGGTTTGGCTCGCGTTAGTTGTCGCGCTCGAGCATAGGCCGCATCGGCTTCTGTTTGCATGCCCTTAGCAGAATATGCATTGGCCAGCCATACAACGGGATCCGGTTCGTTCGGAGCCAGTTTTGCTGTTTGCTGAAAGGCAGCAATGGCCTCGTCGTAATCTTTGGCATTCATTGCGGCCAAGCCTAGCGTGAAGGAGAATTCGGGAAAAGATGGGCGCAACTGAACCGCATGTTTAAACGCGGACACTGCATCTTGTGAGCGATTCAACTTCTGCATGGTTACGCCGAGGTTGTACCAGCTTTCAGCGTTGCGTGGCTGCAGTTCGGTCGCTTTCGTGAATGCTAACGCGGCATCCGTCCACTTATCTTGCCGGGCGTAGGCGCTCCCAAGCGAATCCCACGCCCCTTCTTGTTTGGGATGGAGTTGCAGTACACGTTGAAACTCCTGCTCCGCCTGCAGCGGTTGATTGATGCGCATCAGCAATGTTCCACGATAGAGGTGAACTCTTGCACTGCCCGGCTTCTCGCGGACTGCCTCGTCGGCAAAACGTAGTGCATCAGCAGATTTGCCTTGAGATAATGCATTTTCAGCTTTATTTAACGGAACCACGTAGTGATTCAGCTTCCAGAGGACGACGGCACTCGCGACCAGCACGACGGCTGAAATTGCGAAGATAATCTTGCGAGCGCGCCGGGCAGCTTCATTGCGTTCAATGTTGCGCCCGACCGCCGTTCCGAGTATGAGGCCGGCAATGAGGCCCCCGAGGTGTGCGCCATTATCGATTCCGGGCTTATAGAACCCATAGATCAGCACCGCAATCGCGGAGGCGATAAGACTAGTCAGGATGGGGCCGGAAACGTGTCTCGGAATGCGAACTCTGTCGAAATACAAGGTCGCGATGAGAGCGCCAATGACTCCGAAGATCGCTCCGGAGGCTCCGGCGCTCGTCACCACAGGATTCCATAGCGGACTGGCAATACTGCCTGCGAGTCCGCAAATCAAGTACATGACGAGGAAGTTCGCGCGGCCATAGAGCGCTTCCGCGAGTGGACCCACATTGAACAGCGCCCACATGTTCAGCAGCAGGTGGACGATCCCAATGTGCAAAAACATACAGGTGAACAAACGCCACCACTGATGATCGAGCGTGAATGGACCGAAATTCGCTCCCCAATGCAGGATCTGCTCCACCGAAGGCTCGGTCGGCGAGACGCCGCGCAATACCATCGCTAAGTAGACGAGCACGTTCGCGGCAATCAGGATCCCGGTATAAGAGGAAAAGGTCTGAATCAGGTAACCGCGTAGTTGTTGTTTTCGGGCGCTCTCCCTCGCTTGGTAGATGCAGGCCGGGCAGGGGCGCCCGGCAAACTGCTCGGGGACTTCCCGTCCACACTGTATGCAGGTCGTCATTTCAGAAGAGCTTACGCTTCCGTCGCGGGGGTACGCACAGTCAGTACCGGACAGGATGCACCAGTGACAACCCGGGAAGCAGTGGCGCCACGCAGTCGCTGATAAAAGCCGGCGGACTGCCGAACTCCAAGAACAATGAGGTCGACCTTGTGCTTGGTGGCGGTTTCGAGGATGCATTCGCCCGCATTGCCGAACTCAACCAGGACTTCCGGTTGCGCAGCGAGTCCGGCGTCGGCGGGCACCAGTTCGCGCAGACGGCGCTGATTGCTCTGAATCAAATCTTTCCGCTGCTCGGCAGAACGTCTTTTCGCATCGGCAACGACGTTCAGCAGGATGAGAGAGGCCTGCAGTCTCTGTGCCATCCAAATTGCTCGAGCACCCGCCATCAGAGAGTGATGGCTGAATCCGGTACAGAACAGGATTTTGCGCGGGCCGCCCGGAGGCACATTTTTGCGTGCGCGTGGACCAACCGACAGAACCGGGCAAGAGGCCTGGCGGAAGATCTTTTCCGCGGTGGATCCGAGCAGCAGTTTTCCTAGCCGGCGATGGCCGCTCGTTCCGATTACCAGCAGGTCAACTGTTTCTTTGGTGATGAGATCGGAAAGCCGATCCCAAACATCTCCCCGCTCGATTCGAAGCTGGTACGGCACGTCGTCCAAGCGTCCAGCAATGAACTGCTCGGTTACCAATGCTTGGGCGTCTCGCCAGGCTTCATCGATCGCGCGCTTCTGCGCTTCGTCAGAGATCAGCTGGTAATTCTCGGTCACCACGTGCGTAATCAGCACGCGCGATCCGTTTCGCTTGGCAATCGCAAGCGCATAGAGCAGGGCTGTCTCCGATGCCGGAGAGAAATCAGTGGAAACGACGATCGTCTTCATCTCGGTGATGATTGACGGGTCGAGCGTCAGCATATGGCAGTCCGGATGCGCCGGGATCGATTATGCAGGTAAATCATTCCTGAACATAACATTCGGTGCGCCAGTGCTCAAGCATTGCAAAGGAAATCCTTGGTGACATCGAAAAAAGCACCTGCGAACTGGTCATGGTCATCCTAAAGATAGGGATCATCGGGAGCTGAGAGGAGAATATGAGGACTTCAAAAAACTCCGTTCCGAAGCTACTGATCATAGGGGCAGGCTTTGCCGGACTGAAAGCAGCGGTGGAGGCGGCGAAGTACAACCTCGCCATCACCGCTGTCGATCGCCGGAACCACCACACCTTTCAGCCGCTTTTGTACCA
Organism: Terriglobia bacterium; assembly: GCA_021324365.1. Lineage (GTDB taxonomy): Bacteria > Acidobacteriota > Terriglobia > Terriglobales > Acidobacteriaceae > JAJPJE01. The sequence goes on from JAJPJE010000010.1 coordinate 5,756, forward strand.
GGTGGCAACAGCAGGGCTGTCTCCGGGAGAAATTGCTGCGCCGATCCGTGGCGTCCTGCGCAAATACTCCAACGTGGAAGTGTTGCTGGGCGAGGTACAGAGCTTCGACCTTGATCGGCGCAAAGTTGGACTGCGGGATGGCAGCGAGCTTTCGTACGACTACTTGATTGTGGCTTCAGGAGCTACCCACTCTTATTTTGGCCATGATGACTGGCAGGAACTGGCGCCCGGGTTGAAGACGGTGGAAGATGCGACCGAGATTCGCAGGCGCGTACTGCTTGCGTTCGAGCTCGCAGAGCGGCAGGCGCACATCAGCGGACATGCCGAACCGGTCCACTTCGTGGTTGTGGGCGGCGGGCCCACGGGCGTGGAGTTGGCGGGCACGCTCGCCGAGGTAGCGCGGAAGGCCCTCTCCAGAAACTTTCGCCATATCGATCCCAGTACGACACGAATTCTGCTGTTAGAGGGTGGCCCGCGTATTCTTCCGGCCTATGCGCCCGATCTTTCTGAGAGTGCAAAGAAGCAGCTCGAACATCTGGGCGTGCAGGTTCGGACGAATGCCCAAGTAACATCGGTCGAGCCTGGCCAAGTTCGCGTTGGCGATGAAGTTCTGCCTGCTTCTGTGACGTTGTGGGCGGCGGGCGTACGAGCTTCGAGCCTGGGCAGGAAAATGGGCGTGGAACTCGATCGTGTAGGACGCGTGGTGGTTTCTCCTGACCTGAGCGTGCCGGGACATCCGGAGGTTTTCGTGGTTGGCGATTTAGCCGACGTTAAGGATGCCAAGACCGGACAGATACTTCCGGGACTTGCCCCCGTGGCAATGCAGGAAGGGCATCACGCGGCGAGGAACATCGGCCTTGATCTCGCATCCAAATCGCGCGAGCCATTTCGCTACCTTGATAAAGGAACGATGGCGACCATCGGCCGTGCTGCTGCCATAGCGCAAATTGGAAAGCTGCATGTTAGCGGTTTCATCGCGTGGGTGATGTGGCTCTTCGTGCACATCATGTTTCTGGTTGGCTTTCGGAATCGTGTGCTGGTGATGCTGGAGTGGGCTTGGTCATATCTGACATACCAGAGGTCCGCGCGACTGATTACGGGATCGACAAGATTGCCGGGATGGAATGTGCAGCAACACGAACATGAAGATCGTGAGTTGAGCGTGGAGCAGGAGCACGAGAGGTCAGAGCGCTCTCAGGTCGTGCGAACCGCATGAAGTCGATCTCTATTCGGCTGACTGCGAGAGATCGCGATAGCTCTTCAGAATCAACTCTACCGAGACCACACCCAGCAAGCGGCGAGGATCGGCACGATGTACAACGGGAAGCAACGGCAACGCGCCGAATTTGCGGAGAGCTGATTCCAGGGTCAAGTCCGGATGCAAGGTCGGGACGATCTTATCTGCCACGAGTTTAGCAACAGGCTCGCCGGCCTCAGTAAGAGCGCTCTTGGAAAGATCGTGCAAACCGATTTCTGCCCAAAAACCCTCCGTGTTGCGCGCGAGTAAAACAGGTTCGGCCGAACGCGCCACTCGCGCGGCAGCTTCTGATTGCAATTCGTCGAACTCCAGTACGGGCGCCGCATAAGGACGCATCACATCTTCAACATGCAAGATGTGCTCTTCACGCTCCTCCTCCATCGAGGGTAGTTCGAGTCCATCCTGGCGGGTGAGCAAGTCGAAGATGGGTACCGGCTGGAAACTTCGCGAGATAAGGTACGCGATCGTATTGCCTACGATCACCGGAAGAATGATCGAGTAGTTGCCACTTACCTCGAGCACCATGAACACCGAGGTGAGCGGAGCACGCAGGAAGCCGGCAAAAAGCACTCCCATTCCAACCAGCGCATAGGTGGCGGTGGAGCCGATGACGCGCGGCACCAGGATGTGCTCCACCCCTCCCACAAATGCACCCAGCATCGCTCCGATGAACAGTGTGGGAGCAAACATGCCACCGGGAGTCCCGCTTACAAATGAGAGCGTGGTCGCGAGAATCTTCAGGCCCGCGAGTATCCCAAGAACTTCCCAGGTGAACTGATTATGGATCGCCTGATCGATGTACTCATATCCGGCACCCATTACCTGAGGGAATCCAATGAAGCCGATCAGACCGATGATCAGTCCGGCAATGGCCGGCTGGAAATATTGAGTGGAACGTCCCAAGTCCTTCAGTCGTGGGCGGAAGATCTCAATCGCTTTGGCGAAGACCAGCGATGCGAGGCCTCCGAACACGCCTAAGACCGCGTATGCCAGCAATTCTGTCGGATGAACGAATGATACTGGCGGGACGCGGAACATTGGCTCGGATCCCAGAAACCAGCGGGCGATCACTACGCTCGAAACCGCCGAGAGCACTACCGATCCAAGAATGCCCGCCGTCCAGCGGCCAATCACTTCCTCAATTACGAACAGAACAGCAGAGATAGGAGCGTTGAAGGCTGCAGCGAGTCCTGCCGCGGCGCCAATCGGTGCGACCAGCCGCAGCTTTTCACGGGAAAGCCGAAGCCTGCGTCCCAGTGCAGACGCTAATGCGGCTCCAATCTGCAAAGACGGGTCTTCCGGACCAAGAGAGTGGCCCGAGCCAATGGCCAATGCTGAAAGAAGAAACTTTCCCACCGCAGTGCGGAACGGAATATATCCGTCGTAGATGTACAGCGCTGCTTTTGTCTGATTGACGCCGCTGCCGCGAACGCTCGGGAAAACATGCAGCACAAGAAAGGCAATCACCAGGCCGACAAGTGCCGGTGCAAGGATCAAGCGAATTCCCGTAACCTCCAGGCCTGAGCCGAGAATCAGGATTCGCGTCCACTCAATGCAAATGCGAAAGCAGACAACAGCCAGCCCGGACAGTACTCCAATGAAGATGGAGAGGACCAGAAAGAAACGCTCTTCCAGGTGAGTAACCTCTCCAGTCTTTGCGGCTTCTTCCGGTGATGGTGGTGGCACCTCCAGGGATGCGGGAAGGGCCTCCTCCTGAACTCGCGAACCTTGCACCTGGTCGGCCATCAGCGTTCGAGCTCCGAACTTTGATTACTGAGTTGCAGGAGCGCCCAGTCTTCGCCAGTGGGAGCTCCACAAGTCTTCACCGTCGCTTGCTCGATGCGAAAAACGAGATCCATGGCGGCGTCAATGAGATCAGAGTTTCGGGAGAGGGAACGGGCATTGATATTCGGGCGCAAGTCGCTCCACGATTTTGCAAGCATCTGAAGGTTAGCAGCCGGAGTGGTTGCCGCCGTGGGCGCATTGGCAGGAGCGGAATTTCCCGCGAGCTCCCGCTGCTTGCTGGCGGTCAGCCGTGTCTGTTCAGGTGTTACAGGTGCCGCTCCGCACTGCTGCAACCGTTTTCCGGCCTGCTCGAAAGCGGTGAGTGTTCGCTGGATCCTCTGTTGTTGCGGAAGGTGTCGCTCAAATGGATCGGACTTCAGGACGAGTCCCGTTTGTTGAAACATCTCGCGAAGTTGTGGATCCTCCGGCTGTTCGCGGAGTGCCTGCTCCAAATAGCGCCGGGCACGGTAAAAGTCACCACTCTGGAATGAGGTTGTGGCCGCGCCCCTCAGGGCAGGAAAAAGGTTGCGATCGATCTTTAGTGCGGCTTCGAACTGGGCGAGAGCGCTTCCAATGTCCCCAGTCTGCTGAAAAAGCTCGCCGATGGTCGCCTGCAACCGGGCGTCGTTGGAGGGAGCGCCCGCTGCAAGCGCCGTGATCTCCGCATAAGCATTTTCTTTCTCATTATGCTCCAGCAGGAAATGAATCAATTCAAGGCGTGTCTGCAACCGATGCTGGATGGCGTCGGTGTCCCAGAGACCGTAAATCGCACCGTGATAGAAGCGAATGGCCGAGGGAATGTCGTTTTGCCGCACGGCGATGCGTGCCAGCTCAAGATTGATATTTCCGCTGCCGGGGCGCTCTTCCCATAAATTCAGCAGGTATGCCTTTGCCTGGTCAGTATAATTCGCAGAGGCCAACGCTTCGGCGAGCCGAAGACGGTATAAGTCACTGTCACGATAAAAGAGCGCAGAACGATAGGCGGCCACCGCCCCTTTCGGGTCGTTGTTTGCAAGGTCGCGCTGGCCATCATTAAACCACTGCTCAGCCAGTGCATCGCGCCGGACTGAAAAGGAGTGGTTCAGGAACCACGCGGCTGCGAACAGCACAATTGTGATGCCCAGAAGCGTGAGAATCAGTGTGATTTGCCGGCGCCAGTCGGGCATCTGGGAGCTGCAGTTCGCACATACTGAAGAACCAGCAGCAACCGGAGTCCCGCACGTTTTGCATCGCGCTTCGCTCATCCCTCATTCCATAATAAACGGTGTGCTGAAGAAAAGATGTACAACATCTCTCAATACGATGCGCAACGTATGTGGTAGGACGTCGTCGTAGCTTTCACTGCGATGAAAGCGATCACCTATTCAAGGCGAGCCGCGATCTTTGCTCTTGCGTTGCAACTGGATGACACCGTTCGCGACGTGGAGAAACGTTTCCAGTAAGGTAGAACTGTGTTTGAAGCGATCTGGCGCGCTGTACGAGAAATTCCGGCAGGCAAAGTGGCGACATACGGAAGTGTTGCCAGGGCGGCAGGTTATCCCGGCGCCGCGCGCCAGGTGGTGTGGGCTTTGCGAGCGACTTCCGGTCTGCCCTGGCACCGCGTGGTCGCTGCCGGGGGACGCATCGCGCTTCCCGCGGCCAGCGGCATGGAACAGCGCATGCGCCTTGAATTCGAAGGTGTGCGTTTTTCCGGAACACGAGTCTGCATGAGCCAACACGAGTTCAAATTTCCCGCGCGTAAAAGTAACAAGACTAAAGCTCCCACTAAACGCCGTCGGCAAGAGCCGCGTACCCGCGGATGACATTTGTCACTCCCGGCCGATGATGAATCGCACTAATCGAATCCTGGCGATTCGTTCAGCATATCTGTGGCTTTGAAAAATGCAGCTCGGACTGGTTTTCTACTTGACAAGAATGTAAATGTGAATTCACATTTACTTATAGGGCAGGGTCGCCGTACCCGCGCAGTTCCTCAGGACAGGAGCAGCAGCCGTGACGCTGACGCAATTCGTCGCCAAGCAGGCCTTTCGCAACAAGCGGCGTACCGGCATGACTATCATCAGCATTGGCGTTTCGCTGTTGCTACTTACGCTGATGATGACAGTGTGGCGCGCCTTCTATATCGATCAGGGTGCGCCCGAGGCTGCGCTGCGAGTGGTTACGCGTCATCGCGTCTCGCTGGCTTTTTTCCTGCCCGGTTCCTATCGTAATAAGATTCGCAGTGTTCCTGGAGTTGTGAACGTCGTGCCCATGTCCTGGTTTGGTGGACAGTATAAGGACGACAAGCCGGAAAATTTCTTCGCGCAATTTGGAACTGATCCAGCGGAAGCGGTCAAGGTGTACGGTGAGTGGAATATTCCTCCGGAACAGCAGCAGGCCTGGATCCGCGATCGTGCGGGAGCGCTGGTCGGCAAAAAACTCGCCGAGAAACATGGCTGGAAAATTGGCGACAAGATCATTCTGAAGGGAACGATTTTTCCCGTTGATCTGAATCTCACAATCCGCGCGATTACGGACGCAGATGACGCCGCCGACGCGCTCTACTTCAACTACAGCTATGTGGAAGAAGCCGTGGGCTGGGCCAAAGGACAGGACGGCATGTTCGCGGTGCGGGTCGACTCGGCAGACGACGTTCCAGTTGTGTCCAAGGCGATTGATGACATGTTTCGCAATTCTCCGACCCCAACGAAGACCGAGTCCGAGAAAGCGTTTCAACTCGGTTTCATTGCCATGATGGGCAATGTGAAGGCATTCATTCTCGGAATTTCCATGGCGGTGGTATTTGCGATTCTGCTCGTATCCGGCAACACCATGGCCATGTCGATTCGCGAACGCATCCGCGAAGTCGCCGTGCTGAAGACGATGGGCTTCACGCGTCGAGACGTGTTGACGCTATTCATAGGCGAAGGCGTAGCGGTGTCGCTCATCGGCGGATTAGCCGGGGTGGCACTGGCGAATGTGCTCGTCCATGGCGTTGCCAATTCTCCGGCGGGCGGCATGATGCGCGGCCTGAGCGTCACTCCCGGCACGCTCGTGGTTGCGCTTACCGTTGCCGCTTTTGTTGGGCTGGTTAGCGCATTCGTGCCCGCATACCGGGCGTCGGATCTGGGCATTGCAGAAGGACTGCGGCACTTGGGGTAGGGAAGATGGCAATACCGATCACATACAACGTTCGCAACCTCCGCATGCGGCTAGGCGCCACGGTGATGACGGCGCTGGGTATTGCGCTGACAGTTGCGATTGCCATCTTCATCATGGCCTTGCTGGCTGGGTTGCGGCAGGCCTTCAGTTCGACGGGCGATCCGCTGAATGTAATGGCTCTGCGCAAGGGATCAGATACCGAATTGACGAGCGTGATCGACCGGCCAACGTTGCCGGTGATCAAGTTCCTTTCTGGAGTCGCTAAAGGCAGGAACAATCAGCCACTCGCATCCGGTGAAATGATCGTCCTCATCGTGCTTCCTCGCAAGGATGGAACGGGTGAGGTGAATGTGACGGTAAGGGGAATGTCGCCGATCGGATTCGAACTCAGACCGGATATATCCCTTGCCGAGGGGCGATGGTTTCAGCCTGGACAGCGTGAAGTCGTGGTCAGCCGTTCCGTAAACGAACGGTTCGCACACGCGAGAATCGGCGACAAGCTGCACTTCGGCAAAGGCGATTGGAACGTGGTCGGCATATTCCAAAGCAGACGCGGCAGTGCCTTCGATTCGGAGATATGGGGCGACGTGAACCTGATGGCGACGGACTTCGATCGCCCGATCTACAACTCTATCCTGATCCGCGCTGTGGACAAGCAGGCAGCCGACGCGCTCGTTAAACGCATGAGCGACGATCAGCGGCTGAAGCTCGACGGGCTTCACGAAGCCGACTATTACGGCAAACAGACACGCTCGGGAGCGCCGATCAAGTTCATCGGTACCGTCATCGCGATCATCATGGCCATCGGCTCGTGTTTCGCTGCGATGAACACGATGTACGCTTCCGTAGCATTCCGATCCCGCGAGATCGCCACATTGCGCATTCTGGGATTCTCGCGACCGAGCATTCTGACTTGCTTCGTGCTGGAGTCGCTACTGATTTCGCTCCTCGGCGCCATTTCGGCAGTAATGATGATGATGCCGTTCAACGGATTGACGACAGGCACTTCTAATCAGGCAACCTTCAGTGAAGTGATCTTCCAAATGAAGATTACGCCGGATGTAATTGTTTCCGCGCTGATGTTTGCCGTGGTAATGGGGATTATTGGCGGGCTCGCGCCCGCATGGCATGCATCCAGGCAGAGCATTTTGTCTGCCCTGCGAGATTGACGGGCTGAGAAGCGCCCGAGAGAGAAGACATGGCTACCAAACTTGAGGACCTAAAGACATTAAGGATTGATGACTCGTTACGTGCGACAGCGCAGCGGGCGAGGTGGTCGATGCGCTACATCATTGGGGGAGTTGTTTTGGTCCTGCTGCTGGGCCTCCTCGCGATGAGCCGCAGTTCGTCGGGCACCGAGGTTTCGGTGGTCCGCAGCAGGCCGGTGAACGGCGACCTTGGAACGGTACTGTCTGCCTCCGGTTACATCGTCGCGCACCACAAGATCACGGTGAATTCCAAGGTGACCGGAAGGGTTGAGTGGATCGGCGTGGAAAAGGGCGATCACGTGAAAGAGGGACAAGTGATCGTCCGCCTTGAAGATCAGGAGTTCAAAGCTAATGTAGAAGCTGCACGCGGAGCGGTGGAAAGTGCCAAGGCGCAGTTAGCGGCTCTGGTGAATGGCTCGCGTCCGCAGGAAATCCAGAAAGCGAACCATGATCTGGACGAAGCGAAGGCTACGCTGATGAACGACAAGATCAACATGGAGCGAACACAGAAGCTATTTGCCGCCGGCGTGGATTCGAAATCGCAGCTCGATGACGCGATGTCGAAATATGAAGCGTCGGTTCAGCGTGTCAGTTCATTGCAGCAGACCTATGCGCTCGCGAAGATCGGGCCGCGGCCGGAGGACATCGAGCGCGCGCGAGGGAATCTGTTGCAGGCTGAAGGTCAGTTGGCGTTCGCCGAGTCGCAGCTTGAGGCCACGCAGATTCGGGCACCTGTAACGGGAACCATTCTCGAGCGAACCGCCGAAAAAGGTGAGTTGGTGACGGCTCAGTTCGCCAGCACTGCAGAAGGCGGCCCACAGGGCTCCGTGGTTGCTGTTGCCGACCTGAAAGACTTGCAGGTCGAACTTGATATTGCACAGGACGACTTTTCCAAATTGACCTCCGATATGAGGGCGGTGATTACGACAGATGCATATCCTGATCGCACGTACCAGGGGTACATCGCCGAGATTTCCCCGGAGGCGAACCGGCAGAAGGCGACGGTACAGGTGAAGGTGCAGGTCAAGAATCCGGATGGCCTGCTCCGCCCTGACATGAACGCGAATGTGCAGTTCCTGGCGAATGAAAAACCCGGACAACAGGTCCATGGGGCATTAGTGCCGATCACCGCGCTCCGAAGCCAGGGAGCCAAAAAGCAGGTCTTCCTTGTCGAAAATGAGAAGGCAGTGGCGCGTGAGGTAAAGGTACTGGCGACGCACAGCGATGGCTACGTGGTGAGCGGGCTCAACGGCGGTGAAACGGTAATTGCGGAAGTCCCGGCAGAATTGAAGGACGGCAGCCGCATTCGCGTGAAGAAGTAGGGAACCAATGGCAACGAGCGAACTCATGCAGGAAACAGCGGTTAGAACCAAGGTAGTTGAGGCTATTCACATCAGCAAGATCTTCAGCCGGGACACATTTGAGGTGCGCGCGCTCGATGATGTTTCCATCGATTTTTACGAAGGAGACTTCGTTGCGCTGATGGGCCCTTCTGGATCGGGCAAAACCAGTTTGCTGAATATGATTGCGGCCATCGATCGTCCTACACACGGACAGATGCGCGTGTTGGGAGAGAACATCTTCGCGTTCAATGATCAGGAAGCCGCGCAGTGGCGAAATCGGGTAATCGGCTACATTTTTCAGACATTCAACTTGATCCCGGTTCTCACGGCTGCAGAAAACGTGGAACTGCCTCTGCTGCTGACACGCCTCAATAAGCAACAACGCCGCGAGCACGTCGAAACTGCATTGAAGCTGGTAGGGCTCGGAGATCGCATGACACACCTGCCGAAACAGCTCTCGGGTGGCCAGGAACAGCGCGTTGCCATAGCGCGCGCGATCGTCACCGATCCAAAAATTTTGCTGGCCGATGAACCGACCGGCGATCTCGATAGCCACTCGGCCACAGAGGTCCTGGAAATACTGAAGATGTTGAATGAAGATTTCGGGAAGACCATCGTAATGGTGACGCACGATCCACATGCGGCTTCATACGCACATGTCACAAGACATCTGGAAAAGGGCATGCTGCTGCGGTTGTAAGCCCCTAAGCACGAGGACAGTAAAAACGCAGCGAAAACCCAAATCACAGAAACACAGGGGGCAAGTTCAGGAGCGTTCGTCGGTGATGCAGTCGAATCTTCGGAACGTTTACATTTTGCCTTCGCGACCCTCGTGTCCTTTGTGGTTATGTTCCTGTATTAAATCGTTTCAACCTTGCGGTCCATGGCCATTCTGAGGCAATATTGCCGGACACATGGCCAGCACGAGCACCCCCGCTAGTGGCACCTCTTCGGCGCCAAGCCTGAAGCGAACTCTGGGGCTTTGGGACCTGATCATCATTGGCATTGTCATTATTCAGCCCATTGCGCCTATGGGCATTTACGGCGTCATCAGCAACAAGGCCGGCGGGCACGTGGTTACCACCATTCTCATCGCCATGGTCGCCATGCTCTTCACGGCCATCAGCTACGGCAAGATGGCGCGCGCCTATCCCAGCGCGGGGTCGGCGTACACGTATGTAGGGAAGGAAATCCACGCCGGCCTCGGTTACCTGACTGGCTGGGCCATGGTGATGGATTACATCCTGAATCCGCTGATCTGCACGGCGATTTGCAGCAAGTTAACGCAGAATATCCTGCCGGGAATTCCCTATTACGTATTGGCCGCGTGTTTCGCAACTTTTTTCACTGTACTGAATCTGCGCGGAATCAAGACCTCGGCGCGAATTAACGACGTGATGGCTGCGGGGATGAGCATTGTCGTCCTCATCTTCTTCGTATTCGTAATTCGCTTCGTGTGGGGATTGCACCATTACGGCACCGGCTTTTTCACGCAGCCGTTCTACAATCCTGCTACCTTTAGTTGGGGCGGTGTGTTTCGCGGCACCTCGATCGCGGTCCTTACGTACATCGGATTCGATGGCATTTCAACCTTGTCGGAAGAGGTGGAAAATCCGCGGCGCAATATCATGCTCGCCACGGTGCTGGTTTGCGTGATCACGGGCGTACTGTCCTCACTTGAAGTGTATGCGGCGCAACTGGTGTGGGGATCAAAGCCATTCATGGAAAGCCAGGTGGAGTCGGCGTTCCCTCTCGTCGCCAGGCAGGCTGGGGGATTCTTCCTCTTTCAGTTGCTGAATTTCACGATTCTCATCGCGAATATCGGGTCTGGCATGGGATCGCAACTGGCCGCCGGCCGCCTGCTATACGGGATGGGCCGCAATGACGCGTTGCCGAAGAAGTTTTTCGGCGCTATTGAACCCAAGCGGCATATTCCCGCCAATAACATTATTGCTGTTGGCGTGTTCGCGCTGGCCGGCGCCGTAATCCTGGAGTTACTCAAGAGCAAAACTGGCGGAGGCGCTTACGAAATTGGGGCAGAAGCGTTGAATTTCGGAGCCTTTATCGCATTTATGGGCGTGAATGCCGCGTCCTTCGTTCGCTACTTCTTACGGTCTGCTGAGAGAACAGCCTCCAGTCTGCTGGTACCGGTGTTGGGATTCGCCATCTGCGCCTTTATCTGGTGGAACTTGAGTCCGACGGCAAAAATTGTCGGGACGGTCTGGTTGGCCGCTGGCATCGCTTACGGTGCATGGAAGACCGATGGATTCAAGAACGCGGTGGAGTTCGAGGCTGCGGAATAAGGCCGTGGTGGCGCGAAATCCTGTTTTGCGGCATGCGATCGTGTGATGGCCGTCACGGGCGCACGTGAACCGCCAGAGTATCGTGAGTTCATCCCTCAAAAAGGGGGTGGCTCCGATGCGACCCAGCGAGTTGATCTTGAAGCAGCGCCTCGAAGCGCTTCATGAATTACAAGCGTCGGCGATGGACCTACTGTTGTCAGGAAGTCTCGCAAAAGACGAAATGTCAGATATCCTCGATATGGTTCAGCAGTTGCAGGTGGAAGCGGTCCAGGTCGAATACGCGCTCAATCGCGCTCATCGACGCTCCCTTACGACCAACTGACACGCAGCGGTCCGAATCTCCTGTGATTCGTTAGAATGAACTCACATGGGCCGCATCCACGTGCTCTCGGAAAACGTAGCTAACAAGATCGCCGCGGGCGAGGTGGTGGAGCGCCCTGCGTCTGTGGTCAAAGAACTGCTCGAGAACTCGCTCGATGCAGGAGCCAGGCGTATTCGCATTAACGTGGAAGGCGGCGGCCGCAAGTTGATCCAGATCATCGACGATGGCTGCGGCATGTCGCGGGATGACGCGCTGCTTGCTTTCGAGCGCCATGCTACCTCGAAAATCCGCACTGCGGAAGACCTTCTGAATGTGGGGACGCTGGGCTTTCGCGGAGAAGCCCTGCCGTCGATAGCATCGGTTTCGCGCTTGCGGCTGGAAACGCACGCAACCGAAGAGGCCAGCGGGAGTGTCGTCGAGATTGCAGGCGGGAAGATTGTACGCGTCGAAGAAGCCGGGCTTCCCTTCGGAACATCGATCGCCGTTCGCGACCTGTTCTTCAATATCCCGGCGCGGCGCAAGTTTCTGAAAGCTGAGTCGACGGAGCTTTCGCATATTGCATCCGTGGTGACGAATTATGCGTTGGCGCATCCGGAGATGCACTTCGAATTGCACTCCGCGGTAAATGCCATCATCGTTGCGCCGCCGGTAGCCAGTCATTCGGAGCGCATTTACCAGATCGTAGGGAAGGAGACGCTTGATGCGCTCCTCCCGATCGCAGCGCAGATAGCGCTCGACCGCACCGGACTTCCGCAGCCGCCTCCGTGGTCGCGTAAGTATGAGGATGAAGAGGAAGAGGACACCGGGCCGACGGACCCTGGAGAACTGCGCCTGCACGGATTCGTGTCGAAGCCCGAAGTGCAGAAGCTGAATCGAAATTCGATTTTCGTATTTGTGAATGGCCGCCTCGTTCGCGATCGCTTGGTTCAGCACGCGATCACTGAGGCGTACCGGAACATCATACCGCCAACGGTTTTCCCGGTCGTGCTCTTGTTCCTGGAAATGCCGACAGCCGAGGTCGATGTAAACGTCCATCCGTCGAAAACGGAAGTGCGATTCCGTCAGCAGAGTTTTCTACACAACTTTGTGCGCGACTCGATTCGCGCAGCCTTGATGAAAGCTCGCCCCATTCCGCAGTTCGTGGCAGAGATGCGGGCGAATCCAACAGCATCGCCCAGCTTGACGCCGGGTGCGAAGATGAAATCGGACGAGCGCGCAGAAACAACGGTTGTCGACGAACTCGGGGTGACGCAGGCCAATCAGGAGTTTGCGTTGCACGCGCAAAGTATTCCTGCCTTTACGCAATCACTGGGTTTTCAGGATGGGTTCTCGGTCGAGGCAAATGCAGCTATTCCAGTAGCGCGCTTTGGTCCCCAGACGTTTGGCAGTCATGTTGCGGAGGACAATTGCAGTACTCCGATTCCGGAGGAACTGGCGCCTGATGACACTCCAGTCTTAGCGACGCTCAAACCGCTTGGGCAGGTGCGCGACTCTTTCATCCTGGCTGTCAATCACGAGGGATTGTGGATTATTGATCAGCATGTAGCGCATGAACGCGTCCTCTTCGAAAGAGTGTTGCGTCAGCGGCAGACGGAAAAGGTGGAAGCGCAAAGGCTGCTCATGCCGCTGGTCATAGAACTTACGCCGAGTCAGCAAGCCGCTTACATCGAAATATCGGACGAATTGGTGCGCAATGGCTTCGAGGTGGAGCCGTTCGGCACGCGCACCATCGCGATCAAAACCGCCCCGGCCGCTCTCGAGTCAACGCAGATCGAACACCTGGTTCATGAACTGCTGGAAGAGTTTGACCGGGAAGAACAGTTGCTGAACATGGAGATGATCGGCGTGAGAATTGCCGCCTCGATTGCCTGTCATGCAGCGATCAAGGTGAATACGCCACTGGAATCGAGCAAGATGGAGTGGCTGTTGAAAGAACTGGCTAAGACACAGTCGCCAATGAGCTGTCCACACGGCCGTCCGGTGGTGTTGCGGTATTCTTTAAAGGACATTCAGAAAGCATTCAAACGGATCTGATGGAATTGCAGGAACTCCAGGACGCACGCCGGCATCGCTGGCATATCGACGGCTCTGCCGTGCGCACCCTCGAATCTGCGCGCGAATTTCTGGAATCGGTGGGTTTCTGCACGATGTATCCCCTCGAAGTTCCCGTGTTGATGCCGACCTTTATGGGTGCGTTTACCGGTACGGATCACGGCATTCCGACAGCTCGCCATGCCTTTGCCGATTCGCGCACGAAAGAAGCGACTGATCTAATGGTGCGCTTGCTTCGTGAACGCGCGGCATATGAGGCCAATCTCTTCGGCGATACCAATTTTCTGTTATCCGCATCGGTGTTCCCCTACTTTTATGCGCTGGTAGGCGACCGGAACCCTCGCACAATGCCGAAAGCCGGTGCGCAGCGCAACTTCTCGCAACTCGCCAGGGATTGTTTCGAAGCGATCAAGACGAAAGGGCCGATCTCGAAAGAAAAACTCGGGTATCTGCTTGGCGGGGCAATTTCTGATGCGGCATTCGACCGCGCGCTGGGCGAATTGTGGTCGCGGCTTCGTATCACCAGGGTGGATTATGTCCCCGGTGAGGGCGCGTACTGGGACGTGATGTTCCGCTGGGCTCCAGATGCGGTACGAGAAGGAATCGAGCTTTCGGCTGTGCAGGCATTGTCCGCTTTGGTTTCGAAGTATCTCGACTCGGTGATTGCCGCAGAGCAGTCTGAAATAGAAGCTTTTTTCTCGAACATCGTGGCCCGTTCCAAGGTGAATGAAGCGGTGAAGGCCCTGGTTGCTGCCCGCGAGTTCAGCTACGCTCACGTGGGCGGAAGACCGATGCTGCAGATTACGGGAAGCAAGATGCCTCCCAAAACTGAATCTCCCCTGAAGCGAAATGAACCGATCGCCCGTCGCCGTCCACGTCCGGTAAGGCCGGGATCGAAGTAGCAGATGACCAAGGCAACGCGACACAAATTGATCATTGCGATCGACGGTCCTGC